>NZ_JBICVP010000007.1:81860-450535 GCF_043199075.1 Streptomyces sp. NPDC048639 | reverse complement strand
AGCGGTGGCGTGATCCGTACGCGGGTCAACGAGGTCAGGGAGACCGGCCGTGACACCATGGGTGTCCAACTGATCAACCTGGGCAAGCGCGATGCGGTCGTCGGGATCGCCAGGAACGCCGAGGCAGGTCGCGAGGCTGAAGAGGTCGAGGAACTGGCCGATGCAGCCGAGAGTGCCGCGTCGGAGGCGGCCGAGGACGTCGAGTCCCCGGCCGACGAGCACGAGGAGTAGAACGTGAGTGGAGCCACGGGCGCCGGAGCGGGCGGTCGGAGACCTGAGGGGCAGCCGCCCTTGGGGTCCACGACCGTGACGGAGGGTGCCCGTGGCGCGGCCGCCGGTCCCGGCCAGTCGCAACCGCAGCCTCAGCACGTCCAGCACCCCCAGGCCGGTGCGCAGCCGTACCACCCGCCGCAGGCGTACCCGTCGCCCCCGGGCGCCGCGTCGGGACAGGCGGTACGGCGCCCGCGCACCGGGGTGCGTACGACACCGCGCACCCGTAAGGCGCGGCTGCGGGTCGCGAAGGCCGATCCGTGGTCGGTGATGAAGGTCAGCTTCCTGCTGTCCATCGCCCTGGGGATTTGCACCATCGTGGCAGTGGGCGTGCTGTGGCTGGTCATGGATGCCATGGGCGTCTTCACCACGGTCGGCGGGACGATCAGCGACGCGACCGGATCCGACGAGGGCGGCGGATTCGACCTGCAGTCCTTCCTGTCGCTGCCGCGTGTGCTCATGTTCACGTCCATCATCGCGGTGATCGATGTGGTGCTGGCGACCGCGCTCGCCACGCTCGGCGCATTCATCTACAACCTCTCGGCGGGATTCGTCGGCGGCGTCGAGCTGACGCTCGCCGAGGACGAGTAGCGCAGCCCTGGAACCGATTTTGGGACTGCGCCCGACGTGCGCTAATCTTTCGGTGCAGCGCGGGGCTATAGCTCAGACGGTTAGAGCGCTTCCCTGATAAGGAAGAGGCCACAGGTTCAAGTCCTGTTAGCCCCACTGTGTGATCGGACCCGGATGGAGATTCTCCACCGGGTCCGTTTTCGTGTGCGGCGTGAGGAAGTTGGGCCCGGCACAGGTCACCGATCGGTATCGGCCGGTGTGTATAGTCGGGCGGCAGAGGTCCCCTACGTCAAAGAAAGACGAGGTCGCGCGGTGAAGAAGCTTCTCCTGGTCGCACTGGCCGCCATTGGCGGGCTCCTGGTGTACCGCCAGATCCAGGCGGATCGCGCCGAGCAGGACCTGTGGACGGAGGCGACCGACTCCGTGCCCGCAGGTTCGGGTGTGTGACCCACCAACAGTCCTGACAGGCCCCGGCTGCGATGCGGCCGGGGCTTCGTGCTGTTCGGCCCCGCTTTTTGCCGACCCGGTCCCCGCCGACCCGTTCGCTCCGGCACCGCATGGTTCCGTCCTGCATGGTTTCGCCCCGTTCGCTTCCGGCCTCGCGTGATTCCGCCCCGCACGGTTCGGCCTCGTACGGCTCGGCTTCCCTAGAGATTCGGGTCCCTAGTGCTGTTGCTGGACCGTGACAGCCATCCCTCTTGAGTTTGCCAGAGCAAACGAATACCTTGCATGAGCAAAGGTGATCACGGTGGTGTGTGAGGGGGACGCAGGAGATGGCACGACGGCATCGCCGGACGGCTCGGGCGTTGGTGGGGGGTGCACTGTTGGCCCTGGCCATGGGCCCGCTGCCGGCAGGAGCGGCCCCGACGGGGGCGCACAGCGTCCGTGAGAGCGCGCAGGCACGGGCGGACGGGCAGAACAGCTTGCTCATGGTGCTCGACTCCTCGGGTTCGATGAAGGAGGACGACGGCTCGGGCAGCACGCGTATCGCCTCCGCCCGCAAGGCAGTTGGGACAGTCGTGGACTCTCTGCCCGACGGACACCCGACCGGGCTGCGGGTGTACGGCGCCGACAAGCCCAAGGGTTGCGACGACACTCGGCTCGCCAGGCGCGTCGCTCCGCTGGACCGGACCGGCATCAAACAGGCCGTCGCGGACGTGACGCCCAAGGGCGATACCCCGATCGGCCTGTCCCTCCGGAAGGCGGCGGCCGATCTGCCGGAGCCCCCGAACAAGTCCCTTGGGCGCCGCACGATCCTGCTGATCTCGGATGGTGAGGACAACTGCGGCGCACCCCGGCCCTGCGATGTCGCCGAGCAGTTGGGCGGCAATGGCGTCGATCTGCGGATCGACACCATCGGCTTCCAGGTCCGCGGAAAGGCCCGCGACGAGCTCGAGTGCATAGCCGAAGCAGGCCACGGCTCGTACTACGACGCGCCCGATGCCGACGCACTCGCCCGTCAGCTCCAGCGAGCGTCACGGCTCTCGGCCGACGGCTTCCGCTTCAAGGGCAAGCGGATCGAGGGAGGTTCACGGGCGAGCGAGGCGACGGGCATCGCACCGGGGCAGTATGTGGACACCATCGGTCCCGGCGAGACCCTGTGGTACGCCGCCGATCTGGATGCCACGTCGACCGCCGACATGGCCGTCACGGCCGTCCCCCAGCCCGGCGTCAAGGTCGCGTACGGCGACGGGATCGAGCTCAAGCTCACGTCCAGCAATGAGTACACCTCCTTCTGTGGCAGTGAGAACGCCCGCTTCGCCCAGGACGAAGGGGCGATGACGCTCACCACTGCCGTCAGCCGCGTCCCCTCCGCCGAAGGCGATGAGTTCTGCGACGACTCCGGTCGCTATCTGCTTTCTGTACACCGCTCGAGCAGCTCCGGTTCCGACCAGGCCCGCTGGCCGGTCGAACTGCGCTACGGCACCGAACGGCCGCTGAAGAAGGGCATGGTCCCCGCCCAGTCCCAGACCCAGTACGGAAAGGCCGGCAAGGATGCCGTTCCGCCCACGGGGACACCGGACAACGTCACCGGCGGCACGGGCTTCAACGACGCAAGCCCCCTCGAGCGCGGCGTCTGGCGCGACCGGCTGCTCCCCGCCCAGACCCGCTTCTACAAGATCCACGTCGGGTGGGGCCAACAACTGCGCTACTCGGCGGACTTCGCCAATGAGCCAACCCTCGACGGCAGCGGAGGCGCGAGCTCCTTCGTCGACACCGCGGTCTTCGCGCCCGGCCGCACACCGGTCACGCCGGGCGGAGAGTTCACCGCGCAGAGGATCTATGACGGCGAGCCCATGTCCGTCGAGCACGGCACCGTGCCCGTCTCCTGGACGAACCGCTGGGAGTCGGCCCCGGCGGCCGTCCCGGTCCGCTCGGCGGGCGACTACTACGTCGCCGTCTCCCTCGGCCCCGAAGCGACGAAGATCGCCAAGAACGCGGCGATCGGCGTCGTACTCCGCGTGGATGTCGTGGGTGACGAACTCGCCGGTCCTCAGCACAAGGCCCCCGTCCTTCACAGGAGTGGGGAGGAAAGGGGCGAAGGCGCTGCGCACGGAGACAGCGCGGCACCGGCCGGGGCAGGATGGTCCGGCGCTGTGATCGCCGCAGTGGCGGGAGGCGCCGCGGTGGTGTCGATCGCGGTGCTTCTGCTCGTACGACGCAGGCGCGGTCCGGTTGATCCGATGACGAGGGGTGGCGCGTGATGAAGCAGCGCAGCAAGGCCCGGGCGGGCCTCGCCGCGACGGCGGCGCTGTGCGCGGTGGGGTTGATGCCGGGGCAGGCCCTGGCGGCGCCGGGCGATTCGGGTGATCCGGCGCCGTACCGGACAGCGGACGAGGCGAAGAAGATCGCGGGCACCGAGAGCAGCGCGGACGCGCCGCCGATCAGGCCCGGGTTCTACAAGGACAGCATCGGGCCGGGCGAAAAGCTCTACTACAGCGTCACGTTGGACGCGAAGTCGGGTGCGTTCGTCTCGGCCGTGGCTCTGCCGAAGCTGGGTGGTTCGGTCAAGTACGGCGACGGGATCAAGGTCAGTCTTCAGTCCACCGACAACACCGAGTGCGGCAGCGGCGACGCGAACTTCGGCTCGGGGGAACAGGCCCGGCCCATCGCCGCCTATGCCACCCGGAAGATGAAAGAAAACGGCAACTGCCAGGAGGCGGGAGCCTATTACTTCGTCGTCGAGCGGACCAGTGATCCGACGTCCGATCCGGAGAAGTGGCCGCTGGAGATCCGCTCCATGTCGGAACCGGGTCTGAAGAGCGCCGGTTCAACGGAAGCTCCGACGAGTTGGCCCTCCGCTTCCCCCACCCCGCCCACGGATCAGGCGCAGAACCGCAAGGGCGGAACCGGCTTCAACGACGCCCCGGCGCTCGACGAGGGGGTGTGGAAGGACCGGTTGCAGCCGGGTGAGACCCGCTTCTACCGGGTTCCTCTCGACTGGGGGCAACAGCTCTCGGGGAGCCTGGAACTCGCCAACGGCTCGATGACCCAGGACAGCGGCTACGCGAGCGCCGGGCTGACGTACGAGCTCTACAACACCGCGCGAGGCCGGGTGGACAACGACTCCATGTCCTACGACGGAGAGCAGAAGTCCGTCACGACTGGTCCGACGGCACCCGTCACGTACGCCAACCGCTTCACCACCACGACCGATGTGAACGGGATGCAGGTCGCGGGGTGGTACTACCTGGCGGTGAGTCTCCACCGGGACGTCGGGAAGTTCACCAAGGGTGGCGTGCCGCTCATTCTGCGGCTGAACATCGATGGCGAAGCGAAGCCCGGACCTCGGTACGACGGGGACGCCATGGCCGCGGGGTTCGGTCTCACGGACGATGACCGGGAGGCCGCGGAGAAGGGCCAGACCGCGGCGGAGAGCGCGAAGAGCGACACCCTCACCATCGTCGCGGCGGTGGGAATAGGCACAGGCACGGTGTTGCTGGCGGGGCTCGGCATATGGATGCTCGTGGCACGGCGGCGTGCTGCGGCGGCTCCTGCGGCCGCCGGTCCGCAGTATGGGGGCGGGCCGGTCCAGAGCACCGGGTTCCCGCAGGGGGCCGCTCTGCCGCATCCGTCACCCGCGCCGCCACAGCAGCACCACGCGGGAGGGCCGCAGGCGGGGCAGCCTCATGCGGGAGGGCCGTCGGCCGGAGCGCCGCACGACCCCCGGTACGGGCAGCCGCCCGGCTGGTGAGTCAGCTCACGGTCAGGGCCCAGATGCCGACCGCGAAGCACACCAACGCGAGGACCAGCACCGGGATCGCCACCTTCGGGGGCGGTCCCGGTCGGCGTTGCGGAGCGGTTGCGTTCGGTGCGGCACCGGCACCGACTCCGACACCGGCGGCGACATGAGGGACGACGGGGGCGGTAGCGGGAGTGGCTGAGGCGGCTGGAGCGACGGGAACCTGCGAGCCGTGAGCGGTGTATGGACGAGTAGGAGCGTGATCGTGGTGAACCGCTGCGGTCGGGGCCTGCGCCATGTCCGGCGGCGCCGAGGGGAAGGGGACGGACGCATGCGCGGAAGAAGGAGTGTGTGCCGGAGGTCGGGCGCCCAGGGGCCCCGAACCGGGCATCGGGGTCGGCGTGGGTGTCGGTGGGGTGTGCGGCTGCTCGGGAAGGTCGTTCCGCTGCCCCGTGGGCGGAGGGAGGTGGAAGCTGCCGGTGTCGGACATCGACGGCGCGGACGCCCCTCCGGTCCCGGGACCTGCCTGCCCGCCCGCTTGCGCGCGGCCCGGACCCGTCGCTCCCGGGCGACCCGGACCGCCCGCATCGGGTCCTTCGTGGCCGAAACCGGCCGGCAGCGGGCCCAAGTGGTCGAAGACCTCGACCACTTCCTCCTCGATCGTGGTGTCCGGAAGCATCTCCGCGGCCGCGGTGATCGCCTTGCGTGCCCCCGTGGCCGTACGGAAGCGGGCCTGCGGATCCGGCTGCAGCAGTCCTGCCAGCACCTGCCACAACGGCTCGGGGACGCCCTCGGGCGCGCCTGGCACGCCGTGCGAGACGAAGTGCTCGACCAGCGCCTGGGAGTCCGGCTTGTTGCCCGTCAGCAGATACAGCGCGACAAGACCGACGGCGAAGAGGTCGGCCGGGAAGTCCGGCTCGGCGCCCATCATTTGCTCGGGCGCGAAGTAACCGGGCGTCCCCACCACGTAGTTGGTCTCGGTGAGCCGTGGCTCGCCCTTGCGCATGGAGATGCCGAAGTCGGAGAGCCGCAGGTGCGGACGGCCGGTCCCGGTCGCTTCGAGAAGGATGTTGGCCGGCTTGATGTCCCGGTGGACCACGCCCTCGGCGTGCACGGCGGTGAGGCCGGAGAGGAGCTGGTCGAGCAGCGTGCACACGAAGCGGGGAGGCAGCGGGCCGTAGTCCCCGATGAGGTGGGCGAGGGATCCGCCTCCCACCAGGTCCATGGTGAAGAGGACTTTGTCGTCGTCGGCGGCCCAGCTCGCCGGAGCCAGCACATGGGGGTGGTCGATCCGCAGCGCCTGCTCGCGGACGAAGCGGAGGAGGGTGTGCGCGTCGCTCTGCTGGAGGACCTTGGCCGCGACGTAGCGCCGCCGCCGGTGGTCCCAGGAGCGCCAGACTGCCCCCACCCCACCCCGCCCGATCGGGTCGATCAGCTCGTACCGACCAGCGAAGATCTCACCCATTGCCCCGTGCCCGCCCCTTTGTTGCCAGTATCGCCCTCGTTGTTCAGCCCTGGTGCGCTTCGTAGTGGGCGATCGCCTCCGCGGTCCGCCCGGCCCCGTACACCCGGAGGAACTCTGCCAGTTCCGGCTGGGTGACGGCGAGGGTGTCCGCGGCTTCGATGATGTCGCCGGCGGCGGCGACGGACCGCAGCAGCGACTGGATCTCGCGGACCACCCGGCGCACGGTCGGCGCCCCGGAGCTCGGCGTGTGCTGCGAGCCCGTGCTCAGCACGGAACCGCCGGAGGTCTTCTTGATCTCCTCCATGCGGTTGGCCGCCTCTGCTGCGCTCACGCTGCCGTCGGCGACCTGGCTCGCCAGCTCCTGGAGGGCCTGAACGCGCTGCACCACAGCGGGGTTTCCGATTTTCGCGCGCTGCCCGCTCATGAGCTGCGAGAGCATCGGGGCGGAGAGCCCCAGCACAGCGGCGAGCCGCGCCTGGTTGAGCCCGAGGTCGTCGATGAGCCGCCGGAAGAGGGCTCCCAGGGGCTCGCCGTACCAGCTGCGTTGCAGCTCACGGGCTCTGGCGGTGGCTTCTTGCTGTGCGGCATCCATGGCGACTCCCCTTCGCTGCTGCGAACCTCGCGCGACATCCTACGGAGCGTGATTGCAGTCGGGGAGCCCCTTATCCTTTGCGAGATCTTCCGGGAGACCCGGTACTCTTGTCTGCGGCAGTCGGACGGACGCGGTTCGGACGGCTGTATCCACCACCCTCGGGGCCTTAGCTCAGTTGGTAGAGCGCTGTCTTTGCATGGCAGATGTCAGGGGTTCGACTCCCCTAGGCTCCACAGCACAGAGCGCCCCCTCACCAGCGGAAACGCGGTGAGGGGGCGCTCTTTTGCAAGGCGTTCAGCCATGGGATCCGTGCCGTTGCGGGAGCCATGGCGTCACGGATGCATGCCTGACGGATGCATGCCTGTAGGGACTCTGTGGGTTCTCGCGTGACGGAGCCCGGTCCGGCGAGGGTGTCGACTCAAAGGCCCGGGCGGCCGGACTTCAGCGCTGGTCGCCGCGCTTGCCCTCCGCCTCGGCCTGCTTCGCCTGCACCTCGGGGTCCAGAGCATCGCTGCCGTCGACGGACTGGAGCTGCCGGTCGCCGAGCTCGGTGGCGGCCGGAGGCTCGACGAGCCAGTCGGGGTTGGCCTGCTTGTCCCACCACTTCCACACGGCGATGGCCCCACCTGCCAGAGCTCCCAGGACCAGGAAACGTTTGGCGACCCGGCCGCCTTGGGCGCGGCGGCGGCGCTTGCGCGCCAGCCTCTCGATGTCCGCGGCGGTCACATGGTTGCGCAGGGCGGCGAGTGCCGCGGCGCTGCGCGTCACCGCCTCCTCGCGCACGGGCTCGGTGGCTGCCACTGCCTGCCCGATCCTGGGCCCGGCATAGTCCGAGGCCTGACGGGCGGCCTTGCGGGCTCGCTTTGCGGTGCGGTGCGCGGCAGCGTCGACCTTGGGGGGCAGCGCTCCGCGTGCCTGCTTCATGCCGTGCTGCAGCCGGGGCTGGAGATGGGCGTCGTACTGCTCGAGTGCGGTGCTACGGGCTTGCTGCGCCGCCTGGGCCACCTTGGGCGCCAGCCGTACGCGGGCCTCTTGCGCATAGTGCGCGGCCTGGTCCCTCGCCGTACCGGCGTATGGCGCCACCACCTCCGCGGCGTGCAGCACGCTGTCCTTGGCGGTGCCGGTCGCGGCGCGCACGCTGTGATTGCGGGTCACGGAATTTCCTCCTCCTCGGTGGTGTACGTTTTTCGCCTTTCCACCCGATAAGAGATCATGCCCCTTTGCGTTGAGGTCGGCATTCGTGGAGGGGCATCTGGGTCACGTTCCCCGAAAGGAGATCAACTACCGTCCCGCAGGAGGATCTGTGGACGCTGCCACGCCCCCGTGGACGGGCACGCCGGTTGGTCGGCTACTCGTCGCGACGTCGTCCGTGCGAGGATCGGTGATGGTCAGTGAAAACTACGGAAGGCAGATCGTGGCTGAGCAGCTCTACGCCACCCTGAAGACCAACCAAGGCGACATCGAGGTCCGGCTGCTGCCGAACCATGCGCCGAAGACGGTCAAGAACTTCGTCGAGCTCGCCGAGGGCGCTCGCGAGTGGACACACCCCGCGACCGGCAAGCGGTCCCAGGACAGGCTGTACGACGGCACGGTCTTCCACCGGGTGATCAGCGGCTTCATGGTCCAGGGCGGCGACCCGCTGGGGAACGGCACCGGTGGTCCCGGTTACGAGTTCGCCGACGAGTTCCACCCGGACGTCGCGTTCAACAAGCCGTACCTGCTCGCCATGGCCAACGCCGGCCCGGGCACCAACGGCTCGCAGTTCTTCATCACGGTCGCCCCCACGGCCTGGCTGACCGGAAAGCACACCATCTTCGGTGAGGTCACGGACCCGAAGAGCCAGCAGGTCGTGGACGCCATCGCCGCCTCCTCCACCAACCCGCGCACCGACCGTCCGCTCCAGGACGTGGTCATCGAGTCGGTCGTCGTGGAGACCCGCGAAGGCTGACCCGGAACGGGAACCTCCCGCCCCGCCCGTGCGTATGACGGGCGGGGCGGTGTATTGCGCGCCCCGGGGAGGCGGGCACAGCGGTGCGGTTCCGTTGGTACCGCCGATGCGGTGCGCGAGCCGTCGCGTGAGCATCGTGCGCGCCGTGATGACCCCGCGCGTACCGCGGTGAGGGGGTCGCGCGCGCACCACCCGCCGTAAGAGCATTGCGCGGACACCGCCGCATGAGCCCGGACGGAGACGAGGACCGATGGATCAGGCGCCAGGAAGCCCGGAGACTCCCGCGGCCGCGGGCGGTACGCCGGGCTGCTACCGCCACCCCGACCGTCCCACGGGTATCACGTGCACGCGCTGTGAGCGGCCGATCTGCCCGGAGTGCATGGTCAGCGCGTCGGTCGGCTTCCACTGCCCGGAGTGTGTACGCGGCGGTTCGGACACGGGCAAGTCGGCGCGTGCCACACGCCCCCGCACCATCGCCGGCGGGGCGGTCACCCAGAACCCGAACCTGGTCACCAAGATCCTCATCGGCCTCAATGCCGCGGTCTGGCTGGCGGTGCTCGCGTCCGGGGACCGGCTGGTCGGCCAGCTCGACCTCGTCGGACGGGCCTTCGACCCGGGGAGCGTCGAGCTGGTGGGCGTCGCCGAAGGGCAGTGGTACCGGCTGCTGACCGCGATGTTCCTGCACCAGCAGGTGATGCACATCGCCTTCAACATGCTGTCGCTGTGGTGGCTGGGCCCGCCGCTGGAGGCGGCGCTCGGCCGGGTCCGGTTCCTGGCGCTCTACCTGATCTCCGGGCTGGGGGGCAGCGCGCTCTCGTATCTCCTGGCGGCTCAGAACCAGCCGTCGCTGGGAGCCTCCGGTGCGGTGTTCGGCCTGCTCGGGGCGACGGCTGTGCTGATGCGGCGGATGAACTACGACATGCGCCCCGTGATCATCCTCCTGGCGCTCAACCTGGTCTTCACCTTCACTTGGGCCAACATCGCCTGGCAGGCCCACATCGGCGGCCTCGTCGTGGGCGCGGCGGTGGCGTACGGGATGGTGCACGCGCCGCGCGAGCACCGGGCGCTGGTCCAGAGAGCGACGTGTGCGGTGGCGCTGCTGGCGATCGTCGCCGCGGTGTGGGTGCGGACGCTCCAACTCACGGGCTGAGCCGTAGCGGGCCGCCTTCCGCCCGCTGCCCGCCTTCGGCTCCCTGCCCGCCTTCGGCTCTCTGTGGGCCTTCGGTTCCTCGCCGCCCTTCGAATCCCGGCGGGGACACGGCTTCAGGCCGCGATACGGCTCCTCGCCGAGGGCGCTGTACGGCCGCGCGGACGCCTTCCCTCATCCCGTCCCTCCCAGCGGTCGGAACGCGGGACGGCGCGTTGTCTGGTGCGAACCGCAGGCACCCTCGTACGCCCGTTCCCCGCCGTGTCCGGCCCCTTCCCAGCGCCGTCGCTGCGGCGCCCCCTGCCCGCAAACGTTCGCGCACAGGAAGCATGCTGCGGACCGGAAAGCGAGCCGGAGGCGGAACCTCACCCTCAGTTGTCCACAGCGGGTGTCCGATCTTGTGCATGCTGTGGGGAACGTGTGTCCGCTATCGCACTGACCTGCGTTTTCCCAGCAAAATCAAGGGGTGGAGGTACCTCGTAGGACGTACCACCTGTCACACCGGCGTCAACGCCCCGAGGGTTATCCACAGATCGTCTGACCTTTTCCCCATGTGGAAACGCCTGTGGATAACTCTGTGGGCAACCTTGGGGCAGGGCTTGCGCCGGGGCCCCTGACCGGCCTCCGGCAGGGACGCCGGAACGGGCCGGGCAGGGGCCACGGGACGTGCTGGTGAGGAGCAAGAGAGACGGACGGGTAGGCCTGCCGGGCGCCCCGAGGAGAGGCCACCGGAGAAGAAGCCGCCGGAGAAGAACGGGTCGCCGGAACGGCCCGGGAGCCGGCCCGTGAACCAGCCGCTCCCGGCCCCGGAGGCAGGGCCCCCTACTTCCACTGCGTGGAGACCACGAACCCCGCTGCGATGAAGCCGAAGCCGACCACGATGTTCCAGTTGCCGAGTGCACTGATCGGCATGTCGCCAGTGGTCACGTAGAAGACGACGATCCAGGCCAGTCCGATCAGGAACATGGCCAGCATCAGCGGTGCCACCCAGCTTCGGCCGCTGGACAGGTTGATGCTCTGCTGCTTCGCGGGCGGGGGCGTGGAATCGTCCTTCTTGCGGATCCGTGACTTCGGCACGAGGGGGTTCTCCTGTCGATGCGCTGCGTGACCGCGCAGAGATGCTCGGTTTCCGTCACCAGAGACGGTAGGCGATGGGGGGCACTTGCCTCCCAGGGGCGTCAGTTAGCGTAGTGCTTCCGCGGCGTCGAAGGAGATAAGGGTACGGTGAGCAATTCTGCGGACACCCCCGCCGACCGGCCCGCACGGCGTCGTCGGCTGCGTCCGGTGCGTCTGCTGACGGCCGGTGTTTTCGCCCTCGCCGGGCTCATCTTCTGGATGAGTTTCCATGCTGCGCAAGGCACGAATCTGCGCACCGACGACTCGATGCTGAAGCTCTCCGATCTCATTCAGGAGCGCAGCCGAAAGAACCACGAACTCGAGCGGGAAGCCGCCGCCTCCCGTTCCCAGGTCGACCGCCTCGCCCAGCGCGACAGCGGCAGCAGCGCGGCCGAGGAGGCCAAGCTCAAGGCCCTCGAGGAGGAGGCGGGCACCACCAGGCTGCGTGGCGCCGGCGTCACGGTCACCCTCACCGACGCGCCCCCCGGCGCCACCGCCCGTATCCCCGGCGTCCCCGAGCCGCAGCCCAACGACCTCGTGATCCACCAGCAGGATCTCCAGGCCGTCGTCAACGCCCTGTGGCAGGGCGGCGCGAAGGGCATCCGGGTCATGGACCAGCGGCTGATCTCGACCAGCGCGGTGCGCTGCGTCGGCAACACCCTGATCCTCCAGGGCCGCGTCTACTCGCCGCCGTACAAGGTCACCGCCGTCGGTGACGTCGACCGCCTCGAGCAGACCCTCTCGGACTCGCCGACGATCCAGAACTACATGCAGTACGTCAACGCGTACGGCCTCGGCTGGAAAGTCGACACGCACAAGGCGGTGACTCTTCGCGGCTACTCCGGCACAGTGGATCTTCGCTACGCGAAGCCCGTCAACCCGTAGCAGGAACCGCGAAGGAGCACGACGGCCCCGTGCACCGGGCACGGCGGATACGTGAAGCAGCGCGACCCAGGGGACCCGGGAGGGGCGGCCGGTGTCGGTGCGGACGGCACGTGCGGTGCGACTGGTCATCAGGACGTTCAGCGAACTGTCCGTCACAGTGGGCACCGTGATCGTGCTCTTCGTCGTCCACGTCCTCTTCTGGACGGGCGTGGAGGCCGACCGCGCCATGGCGAGCGAGATCGACCGACTCCAGGAACAGTGGTCGCAGGCCCCCGCGCCCGACGCGAAACCGGCCGAGGGCGAGGGCGGATCCGCATCCGCCAAGGAACCGTACGAGGACGGCGAGTCGTTCGCCGTCATGCACATTCCCCGCTTCGGCTCCGGCTGGGCCAAGCCCGTACTGGAGGGCACCGCCGCCGGCACGCTCAAGAAGGGCCTCGGCCACTACGCCCGTACCGCCCGCCCCGGGGAACGCGGAAACTTCGCGGTCGCCGGCCATCGCCGCACCTATGGCGACCCGTTCAAGGACTTTCCGAAGCTGCGCCCAGGGGATGCCGTCGTGCTGAACGACGGCACGACGTGGTTCACGTACCGCATCGACCGCAAGCCGTACCGCACCCTGCCGAGCGACACCGCGGTCATCGACCCGGTGCCGGAGAGGAGTCCCTACGGCGGCCCCGGGCGCTATCTCACCCTGACCACCTGCGAGCCCGAGTGGGGCCACAGCCACCGCCTCATCGCCTGGGCTCATCTCGACTCGACCCGCCCCGTCGATCAGGGCAAGCCGGACGCATTGCGCAGCTGAGCCACCGGGCACCCCCGCAGACCTTTACTCTGGTGCTGGAATCGAGTCCGTCATCGGCAAGTAGGGACAGCATGTACGGGTGGATCTGGCGGCACCTGCCGGGCAACACGTGGGTGCGGGCGATGATCTCGCTCGTGCTCGTGCTGGCGATCGTCTATGTGCTGTTCCAGTACGTCTTCCCGTGGGCGGAGCCGCTGCTCCCGTTCAATGACGTGACGGTCGACAACGGAGGCCGCGCAGTCCGATGAGCACCGCACGCATCCTGGTCGTCGACAACTACGACAGCTTCGTCTTCAACCTGGTCCAGTACCTGTACCAGCTCGGGGCCGAGTGTGAGGTACGACGCAACGACGAGGTCGAACTCGCCCACGCACAGGACGGGTTCGACGGCGTGCTGCTCTCCCCCGGACCCGGGACCCCCGAGCAGGCCGGGGTCTGCGTCGACATGGTGCGGCACTGCGCGGAGACCGGAGTGCCGGTCTTCGGGGTCTGTCTGGGCATGCAGTCGATGGCGGTCGCGTACGGCGGTGTGGTCGACCGGGCGCCGGAGCTGCTGCACGGCAAGACCTCCGAGGTGACGCACGAGGGCGCGGGCGTCTTCCAGGGCCTGCCGTCGCCCTTCACCGCGACCCGCTACCACTCCCTCGCCCTTGAACGCGGCACCGTTCCGGACGAGTTGGAGATCACCGCCTGGACGGAGAGCGGCGTCGCGATGGGGCTGCGCCACCGTGATCTCCCGGTCGAGGGCGTGCAGTTCCACCCCGAGTCTGTCCTCACGGAATGGGGCCACCGCATGCTCGCCAACTGGCTGGTGGCATGCGGGGACAGGGGCGCGGTGGAACGATCCGATGGGCTTGCGCCGGTGGTCGGCAGGGCCGGCGCGTGACCGCGCTCCGCCCCGAGCGCGACTCCGCGTCGCCGTACGGAGAGCCGTACGGCGGAGCGGACGCGTTCGAGGCGGCTGTCGACCGGCTCGACGACCCGCTGAACGACCCCCTGCCCGGGCAGGCAGAGGCCAGGGACATATCGGAGGTGCGGAGCGGGCAGGGCAGCTTCCCGTGGGTCCCCCCGCAGGGCCGCGGCGAGACCGCGCCACCGCCCCCGCACAGCTATGAGGACGGATACGAGCCGTACGGCGGCGAGCACGCCTCTCCGCGCGGCGAGGCCGCCTCGCTGACATACGGCGCCCGGCAGGACGACTGGCGGGACGCGGAGCAGGACGCCTGGCGGGGTCCGGGCCACGACCCGTACGCGTACGGGGGTGGTGAGCCCTACGGGACGTACGACGGGCGTGAGGGTCGGGAGGCGCGGGGGCCCGCGGAGACTCATGCGCCCCGGGAGGCGTACGGGAACTCCGGGAACTCCGGGGACTACGGGGACTCCGGGGACTACGGGAACTCCGGGGACTACGGGAACTCCGGGAACTCCGGGAACTCCGGGAACTCCGGGGAGTACGCGAACTCCGGGGACTACGAGGCGACTTCGCAGGGCGCCACCTCCCAGCGGATCGCGGCCATCCGGCAAGCAGCCCGCCAGGCGGTCCGGGAAGCCGCGCAGCGGCCCGCCTCAGGACAGGACGACGCCGACGGCGCCACCGCTGTGATGCCGACCGTGTCCACCCCGCAATCCCGTACGCGGGGCGGCGGGGCCACGTCGCGCCTGCCGCGCACCGACGAGGAGACCGTCGCGCTGCGCGTCCCCGACGCCCCCGGGAGCGGTGGGACTGGCACACCACCGCCCGTCGGCGGCCGCGCGGAACGCCGCAGGGCGGCCGCGGCCCAGGGGAAGCGGAATGGCGGGCACCGGGCCCGTGGCCGCCGCGCCGCCGAGGATGCCCCGGCCCCCACCTCCCGTATGGAGGCCCGGCGGCAGGCGAAGGCACGCAAGGATCCGCCCAGTGTGATCGCGAGCCGCCTGGTCGGTGAGCTGTTCATCTCGATCGGCGTGCTGATGCTGCTGTTCGTGGCGTACCAGCTCTGGTACACGAACGTCCTCGCGCACGCGCAGGCCGGCGGCGCCGCGGACAACCTGCAGCGGGGATGGGACAACGGAGGCGGCGGCGCCGAGAGCGCGGGGGCCTTCGAACCCGGACAGGGCTTTGCGATCCTGTACATCCCCAAGCTCGACGTGAAGGTTCCGATCGCCGAGGGCATCGACAAGAACGAGGTCCTGGACCGCGGTATGGCCGGCCACTACGCGAAGACCGCGATGCCCTGGGAGAAGAAGGGCAATTTCGCGGTCGCGGGACACCGCAACACCCACGGCGAGCCGTTCCGCTACATCAACAAGCTCGAGCCGGGCGACGAGATCATCATCGAGGTCAAGAACGCCTACTACACCTACGAGATGGCGGGCATCCTGCCCCAGACGCCGCCCTCGAACGTGTCCGTGATCGATCCGGTACCCCAGGGATCCGGATTCACCAAGCCCGGCCGCTACCTCACCCTGACGACCTGCACCCCCGAGTTCACCAGCACGTATCGAATGATCGTGTGGGGGAAGATGGTCGACGAGCGACCGCGCAGCGAGGGCAAGCCCGCCGAACTGGCAGGCGGCTAGCCCGAGTCGACCCACGACACCGGCACACAGAACATCGAGAACATCGAAATGGAGCACGACGCGGTGGCAGCGACCCAGCATGCACAGGACACCGAGGCGCATCCACCGCAGCGCCGATCCCGCGGGGGGAGCCGGATCGCGGTCCTCGTCAGCGTCTTCGGCGAGCTCCTCATCACCACGGGCCTGGTCCTCGGCCTCTTCGTCGTCTACTCGCTGTGGTGGACGAACGTCCTCGCGGACCGTGACGCCGCGGCGAAGGGCAACGAGGTGCGCGACCGGTGGGCGGGCGGGCCCGGCGAGCTGGACACCAAGGACGGCATCGGCTTTCTGCACGTCCCCGCGATGAGCAACGGCGAGGTGCTGGTCACCAAGGGGACGGACGCCAAGGAGCTCAACCACGGTGTGGCCGGGTACTACACCAAGCCCGTGAAGGCCGCCATGCCCTGGGAGAAGAAGGGCAACTTCGCGCTCGCCGCGCACCGCGACGGGCACGGCGCGAAGTTCCACAACATCGACAAGATCGAAAAGGGCGACGCGGTCGTCGTCGAGACCCGTGAGACCTGGTACGTCTACAAGGTCTACGGGACGCTGCCCCAGACCTCGAAGTACAACGTCGACGTCCTCGACGCCACCCCGAAGGAATCGGGCAGGAAGAAGCCCGGCCGCTACCTCACACTCACGACCTGCACGCCGGTCTACACCTCGAAGTACCGGTACATCGTCTGGGCCGAGCTGGAGCGCACGGAGAAGGTCGACGCGGACCGCACGCCGCCCGAGGAACTGCGCTAGCGCTCTCGATACGCGCGAGCGCCGGGCCCTCCCGGTATTGCCGGACAAGCGGACGGAATCGATACGGCCGGAACGCCGGCACCCGCCGGTACCGGGTCGTCCCGATACAGCCCGGGCGTAGGCCTCCTCGATCCGCCCGGAATTGCGGCCGCTTTCGATACCCCTGGAACCCGGGTCCTGGAACCCGGCCGCCCTGGGGTCCCGCCCCCGGACATGGCACCCATGCGGCCCGCCCGGCCACGCCGACCGCCTCCCCCGGAAACGCCAACGGCGAAGGCCCCGCCCCCACTCTCCAGTGGGGCCGGGGCCTTCGCCGTACCGTACGGGGACGGGGACGGGCGCCGGACGTCAGGGCTTGGTGGCTTCGCCCTGCTGGCCGCCGAAGAATCCGCCGTCGTCACCGCCGTTACCGTTCCCACCCGCTGTGGTGAGGTTCACGGCCGTGCCGCTGGGCACCTGCTGGCCGGCACCGGGGGTGGACACGAGCACCGTCGCCTGGTCGTCCTGCGGACCGGAGATCTGGCCGACGGTGAGCCCGGCCTCCTCGATCAGCTTCTTGGCGTCCTTGAGCTTCTGGCCCTGCAACTGCGGGACCTGCGCCTGCTCGGCAGCCTTGGCGACGGTCAGGGTGATGGTCGCGCCCTTGTCGGCCGGCGTGTTCCCCGCCGGGTCCTGAGCGACGACCGTGCCGGCGGCGACGTCGCCGTTCTCCGTCTCTTCCTTCTCGACCTTGAACCCGAGCTGCTCGAGCTGTGTCTTCGCCTGATCGAACGGAGTGTTGGTGACGTCGGGGACGTTCGCCGTCTCCTTCTCCTTGGCGACGGTGAGGGTGATCGTGGCGGTCTTGGGCTTCTTGGTGCCGGCGTTCGGCGTCTGCTCGATGACGATGCCGGGGGTGCGCTCGGACTCGACTTCCTTCGTGCGGATCTTGCTGCTGTCGAAGCCCTTGTTGACCAGCTCGTCCGTGGCCTCGTCGAGGGTCGCGCCCTCGACGTTGGGGACGGCGATCTGCTCGGGGCCCGAGCAGAGCGTGACCGTGACCGTGTCGTCCTTGGCGATCTTGGTGCCCGCGGCCGGGTCCTGCTTGGTGATCTGGTTCTTCTTCTGGTCCTCGCAGGGGATGGGGCTGCCGTCGTCCTTGACGACGAAGCCGCCACTGTCGGCCTGCTGCTTGGCGTCCTTCAGCGTGTCACCGACGAAGTTCGGGACATCGACGTCACCGGCGGCGCCGGCACCGCCGAACAGCTCCTTGCCGATGAAGATCGCGCCGACCAGGACCAGTATGCCCGCGACGACCAGAAGGACGGTCGATGTGTTGCTCTTCTTTTGCGGGCCGCCCCGGCGCCCCCCGGGCCGCTCGTCGTAGCCGAAACCGCCGTCGTCGTCGCGCATGGGCGGGAGCATGGAGGTCTGGCCACCGGGGTCCTGCGCGCGCAGGGCCGTCGTCGGCTGGTCCTCGCCGTACGCGCCGTAGCCGACGGCACCCAGCGCGGCCGTGGCCGCCACCGGCTGCCGTCCGTCGAGGGCGGCGTCGATGTCGGCGCGCATCTCGTCGGCGGACTGGTAGCGGTACTCCGGGTCCTTCACCAGCGCCTTGAGGACGATCGCGTCCATTGCCGGGGAGATCTCGGGGTCGTACACGCTCGGCGCCTGCGGGTCCTCCCGGACGTGCTGGTACGCGACCGCGACCGGGGAGTCGCCCACGAAGGGCGGCCGCACCGTCAGCAGCTCGTACAGCAGACAGCCCGTGGAGTACAGGTCGGAGCGGGCGTCCACCTGCTCGCCCTTGGCCTGCTCGGGCGAGAGGTACTGGGCCGTGCCGATCACCGCGGCGGTCTGGGTCATGGTCATCCCGGAGTCGCCCATGGCGCGGGCGATACCGAAGTCCATGACCTTGACCTGGCCGGTGCGCGTCAGCATGACGTTCGCCGGCTTGATGTCGCGGTGCACGATCCCGGCCCGGTGGGAGTACTCCAGGGCCTGAAGGATGCCGGTGGTCATCTCCAGGGACCGCTCGGGCAGCAGCTTTCTCCCGGAGTGCAGCAGCTCACGCAGGGTGGAACCGTCCACGTACTCCATCACGATGTACGGAATGGAGACGTTGTCGACGTAGTCCTCGCCGGTGTCGTAGACAGCGACGATCGACGGGTGGTTGAGCGAGGCGGCCGACTGGGCCTCCCGGCGGAACCGGGCCTGGAACGACGGGTCGCGGGCGAGGTCCGCCCGGAGCGTCTTCACAGCGACGGTGCGACCGAGACGCGTGTCATGCGCGAGGTACACCTCGGCCATGCCACCGCGCCCGAGCACCGAGCCCAGCTCGTACCGGCCGCCGAGGCGACGCGGCTCTTCCATAGCTTCTCCAGCCCTCTTCCGTCATTCCCACGCACCGGTGGGGTCCGGCGGTGTGCTGCTCCGGCATACCGTACCCGGCACGCCGCAGTGGACCCGGCGAGCTCTTCTCACCTGATACGAGACCGGTACTGTCCGATGGGCAGTTCCGGCCAGGAGTGTGACCGGGCTCACTTCTCGCTGTTGATGACCGCCTCCATGACGTTCTTGGCGATCGGGGCGGCCAGGCCGCCGCCGGAGATGTCGTCGCGGTTGGCGCTTCCGTCCTCGACGACAACGGCGACGGCGACCGGGGTTCCGCTGTCGGTCTTCGCGTATGAGATGAACCACGCGTAAGGCAGCTCACTGTTGTCCACGCCGTGCTGGGCCGTACCCGTCTTGCCACCCACGGTGACACCGGGGATCTGGGCCCTGGTGCCGGTGCCGTCCTCGACGACGGTCTCCATCATCTCCTGGAGCTTCTGGGCGTTCTCCGGCTTGAGCGGCCGGCTCATCGGGTCGGGCTTGTGCTGCTCGACCACGTTGAGGTTCGGCGCCCGGAGCTGCTCCACCATGTACGGCTTCATCAGCTCGCCGTCGTTGGCGACCGCCGAGGCGACCATGGCCATCTGGAGCGGAGTGGTCGCGGTGTTGAACTGCCCGATGGAGGAGAGGGCGTTGCCCGGCCGGTCCATCTTGGTGTCGTAGACGCTGGCGTTGGAGCGGGTCGGGGTGAAGAGCTCTTCGTTGAAGCCGAACTTCTCGGCCTCCTCGACCATCTTGTCCCGGCCCACGTCGTCACCGATCTTGGCGAAGACGGTGTTGCAGGACACCTTGAGGGCGTCCCGCAGCGTGGCGTCCTCGCAGGGGATGTTGCCCTCGTTCTTCAGAATGGTGGAGCTGAGCGGCAGCTTGTACGGAAGCGGCGACTTCGTCGGCTCGTCGATGTCCGTGTAGAGCCCGCTCTCCAGGGCCGCGGCGGCGGTGACCACCTTGAAGGTCGAGCCGGGCGGGTACGTCTCGCGCAGCGCCCGGTTCGTCATCGGCTTGTCCTTGTCGGCGAGGAGATTCTTGTAGTTCTCCCCGTCCTTCGTGGTCATGCCGGCGATCTTCGACGGGTCGTAGCTGGGCGCACTGGCCAGGGCGAGGATCGCGCCGGTCTCCGGGTTGATCGCGGCGACAGCGCCCTTACGGCCCTTGAGACCCGAGTAAGCGGCCTTCTGCGCCTTGGAGTTGAGGGTGGTGACGACGTCGCCGCCCGTCTTCTCCTTGCCGGTGAGCATGTCGATGGTGCGGTTGAAGAAGAGCCGGTCGTCGTCGCCGGTGAGTATGCCGTCGTTCAGCTTCTCCAGGAAGTTGGCGTCGTAGACCTGCGAGGCGTAGCCGGTGACCGGGGCCCACATGGGGCCGTCCTTGTACGTGCGCTTGTACTTGAAGTCGCCGGAGTCCGTCTCCTTGGAACCGGTGATCGGGTCGCCGTCGACGATGATGTTGCCCCGCGGCTGGCTGTACCGGGCAATGTCGACGCGGCGGTTGTGCTCGTCTTCCTTGAGCTCGTCGGCCTGGACGAACTGAACCCAGTTGACGCGGATCAGCAGGGCGAGGACGAGCAGGCCGCAGAAGATCGCGACCCGGCGGAGGGGCTTGTTCACGGTCGGACCACCTGGGTCATCTCGGCGTCGGTGGAGGGGGCCGGGGCGGGTGCCGGGCGCCGCGCGGTGTCGCTGATGCGCAACAGGATGGCGACGAGCGCCCAGTTGGCGACGACGGACGAACCGCCCTGCGCGAGGAACGGCATCGTCATACCGGTCAGCGGGATCAGCCCGGTCACGCCGCCCGCGACGACGAAGACCTGCAGCGCGAAAGCGCCGGAGAGGCCGACGGCCAGCAGCTTGCCGAAGGGGTCACGGGCGGCCAGTGCGGTCCGGATACCGCGCTCGATGAGGAGTCCGTAGAGGACGATGATCGCCATCATCCCGGTCAGGCCCATTTCCTCGCCGACCGTCGCGAGGATGTAGTCGCTCTTCGCGCCGAGACCGCCGATGAGCCGGGAGAAGCCCTGGCCGAGGCCCGAGCCGAGGATTCCGCCCGAGCCGAAGGAGTACATCACCTGCGCGGTCTCGGTCACGGCGCCGTCGAGGGTCGCCAGGGGGTTGAGCCAGTTCTCGACACGGTCCCCGACGTGGCTGTTGAAGGAGGCCACGAAGACCGCGCCGCCGGCGGAGAGCAGCAGACCGAAGACGATCCAGCTCGTCCGCTCGGTGGCGACGTACAGCATGACGACGAAGAGGCCGAAGAACAGCAGCGAGGTACCGAGGTCGGTCTCGAAGACCAGGATCATCAGGCTGATCGCCCAGATCACGAGGATCGGCCCGAGGTCACGGCCGCGGGGGAGGTACATGCCCATGAAGCGGCGGCTGGCGAGAGCGAGGGCGTCCCGCTTGACCATCAGGTATCCGGCGAAGAAAACGGTGATGATGATCTTCGCGAATTCACCGGGCTGGATGGACCCGACGCCCGGGATGACGATCCAGATCTTGGCGCCGTTGACGGCGGGGAAGAACATCGGCAGGGCGAGCAGGACAAGCGCCGCGGCCATCGAGATGTAGGTGTAACGCTGCAGCACACGGTGGTCCTTGAGGAAGACCAGCACGCCGAGGAACAGCGCGATGCCGAGGGTGGACCACATGAGCTGGCCCGGCGCCTTGGGTCCGCCCAGCACCTCGGTGGTGATCGACCGCTCCTGGTCCAGGCGCCAGATCAGCACCAGCCCGAGGCCGTTGAGCAGCGTCGCCACGGGCAGCATCAGCGGATCCGCGTACGGGGCGAACTTGCGCACCATCAGGTGCGCGACGCCCGCGAGGAGACCGAGGCCGAGCCCGTAGCCCAGCATGCCCGTGGGGAGGCTGCCGCCCTTGGCCAGGCCGACGTTGGCGTAGGCGAAGACGGGGATCAGCACGGCGAAGACGAGCAGGGCGAGTTCGGTGTTCCGCCTGCTCGGCGCTCCCACGGAGCTGATGGTGGTCGTGTTGCTACTGCTCATGGCTCGGATGGCCCCCTGCTTCTACTGGGTGCTATCGCACTGCTTGGCCAGTTGTTTCTCTTCCTCCGACAGCGTGGGGCCGGGTGTCGGAGTTCCACTGGCGCTCGTGCTCGGGGTCTCGGCGCGGGTGACGGGCGTACCGCCCTGGGTGCCGCCCGCCTCACCTTGCTGTCGGCCGGCCGTGGCCTGCTGGTCCTCGGCACGCTTCTTGGCGTCCTGCTCCTCGGCCCGCTTCTTGGCGGCCTGTTCCTCGGCGGCCTGTACCTGCTCGGAGCGCTTCTTGCAGGCTCCGGCCTGCTTGCCGAGATCGGCGACCTTGTCCTCGGCCTGGCCGAGGCTGCCGACCGCGATCGTCTCCTCGACCTGCTTCCGCTGGTAGACGGGGAGGTACTTGAGTTCGATCTCGGGGTGGTCCTTGTGTACCTCGTTGAGGCTGATCCAGGCCAGATCCTGGCTGATGCCCTGGTAGAGCGCGAGGTGCTTGCCCTTGGCGCCGACGTAGTACTGGGTCTGCGTCCAGCGGTGGCCGCCGTAGCCGGCCGCGCCGAGGAGGCCCAGGGCGAGCGTGATGATCAGGCTCCGCTTCAGCCACTTGCCGCGGCGGCCGGGCTTGATGAAGTCCTCGTCGGTGTACGCGCCGTAGCCGCCGTCGCCGAGGCCCGAGATGCCAGGATCGCCGCTGCCGGGCGGGCCGAAGCCGCCGCCCGCGGAAGCGCCGGGGCTCTGCTGCGGTACGCCGCGCCCGAGGCCCGCCGCGCGCCCGGCGGGGGTCTCCATGGCGCCGTTGTCGTTGAGGTGGTGCGGGTTCTCCGCGACCGCGCCGACGACGACCGGGGTGTCGTTGAGCTGTCCGGCGAGGGTGTCGCTGTCGTCGACGTCCAGGACGTCCGCGACGATGCAGGTGATGTTGTCGGGACCACCGCCGCGCAGCGCGAGCTGGATGAGCTCCTGCACGGTCTCGTGCGGGCCCTGGTAGCTGGCGAGGGTGTCCTCGAGTGTCTGGTGGCTCACGACTCCGGAGAGGCCGTCGGAGCAGATGAGGTAGCGGTCACCGGCCCGGACCTCGCGGATGGAGAGATCGGGCTCGACGTGCTCGCCGCTGCCGAGCGCCCGCATCAGCAGCGAGCGCTGCGGGTGGGTGGTGGCCTCCTCCTCGGTGATCCGGCCCTCGTCCACCAGCCGCTGCACCCAGGTGTGGTCCTGCGTGATCTGGGTGAGGACGCCGTCACGCAGGAGGTACGCGCGGGAGTCGCCGACGTGGACCAGGCCGAGGCGCCGGCCGGTCCAGAGGAGGGCCGTGAGCGTGGTGCCCATGCCCTCGAGCTGAGGGTCCTCGTCGACCATGACGCGCAACTGGTCGTTGGCGCGCTGCACGGCCGTACCGAGGGAGGTGAGGATGTCCGAGCCGGGCACATCGTCGTCGAGCTGGACGAGGGTGGAGATCACCTCGGAACTCGCGACCTCGCCGGCGGCCTGGCCGCCCATGCCGTCGGCGATGGCGAGGAGGCGGGGGCCGGCGTAGCCGGAGTCCTCGTTGCCCTCGCGGATCATGCCTTTGTGCGATCCGGCCGCGAAGCGCAGTGACAGACTCATGCGCACCTCGCCGGTCGGCTCGGGGTACATCCGCACGGTGCCCACCCTCCGGTCGGGAGCGCGCTCACGTCTGCCGCGCCGCCCGCCGGCAGGGATGCCGACGCGGCCGGGGCCCGCTCGCTCCGCTCGCTCATTCTCGTACTACTTCCGCAGCTCGATAACGGTCTTGCCGATGCGAATCGGCGCGCCCAGCGGAACCGGGGTCGGGGTGGTGAGTCGGGTCCTGTCGAGATACGTGCCATTGGTCGACCCGAGATCCTCCACGATCCATTGGCCGTCACGATCCGGGTAGATCCTGGCATGCCTGCTGGACGCGTAGTCGTCGTCCAGCACGATCGTCGAGTCGTGTGCGCGGCCGAGAGAGATGGTCTGCCCCTGGAGGGCCACCGTGGTGCCGGTGAGGCTGCCTTCGGAGACCACGAGCTTGGTCGGCGCCCCCCGGCGCTGGCGGCCCCCGCTGCGACCGCTGGACGCGGCACGCTGCGGCGGCGGCTGCTGTTGCTGCTGCCGCCCGCCGGAAGGCCGGGCCTGGCCCTCCGCGCGCCGGGCTGCGCGCTGGGTGACGCGCGTGCCGAACAGGTCGCTGCGGATGACCTGTACGGCCACGATGACGAACAGCCACAGTACGGCGAGAAAGCCCAGCCGCATGACCGTCAGGGTCAGCTCTGACATTGCCCCCGCTTCACCCTTCGGCTTGCCGGAAAACGATGGTGGTGCTGCCCACGACGATCCGCGAGCCGTCGCGGAGCGTAGCGCGGGTCGTGTGCTGCCCGTCCACCACGATGCCGTTGGTGGAACCCAGATCCTGGATCGTGGAGGGCGTTCCCGTCCGGATCTCGCAGTGTCGGCGGGAGACACCGGGGTCGTCGATCCGTACGTCGGCCTCGGTGCTGCGGCCGAGCACCAGGGTGGGCCGGACGATCTGGTGGCGTGTGCCGTTGATCTCGATCCAGCGGCGGGTCTGCGAGCCCGGCATGGGGCCCGCACCGGGCAGCCGCGTCACGGGTGCGGCAGCGCCGGACCGTCCACCAGCCGGGGGCGAGGAGGGCATCGGCGGGGCGCCGGCGGGCTGCGCGGGGCGGCCGCCGTGCGGGGCGGCGGCGGCCGGGCGCCGGCTCTGCTGACCCTGCGGACCCTGGGACTCGCTCGATGCGAGGGTGCGGCTGCGTACGCGGTACAGGCCGGTGTCGAGGTCGTCCGCCTTCTCCAGGTGCACCTTGATCGGGCCCATGAAGGTGTAGCGCTGCTGTTTCGCGTAGTCACGCACCATGCTGGACAGCTCGTCGCCGAGCTGTCCCGAGTACGGGCTCAGGCGCTCGTGGTCGGGTGTGCTCAGCTCGACGATGAAGTCGTTGGGGACCACGGTCCGGTCGCGGTTCCAGATGGTCGCGTTGTTGTCGCACTCCCGCTGGAGTGCTCCCGCGATCTCGACGGGCTGCACCTCGGACTTGAACACCTTGGCGAAGGTGCCGTTCACGAGACCCTCGAGTCGCTGCTCGAAGCGCTTCAGTACTCCCACCGGGCACCTCCTTCCCTGCTGCGCTCGTCGAAATCGTCCTGGTACTGCTTACTGATCGTATCCACGAGCGGCAAACACGAGTGGTTCCACTTCATGCCCCCGCAGTCGAGTGTCGCCCCTCACAGGTCTGATCCTGGTGGGCCACACCGGATGGTAGAGGCCATCCCCGGAACAGTGTCCCGCAACCGTGACGGTGCACGGCCCCGTGGGGCGCGCTGCACCACGCGCACGCGCCCCACGGGGCCTGCGCATACGCGCCCCATGAGGCCTGGGAATAGGCGTGTGAATCCACCCCCGACAGCGTGCTAACCTTCTGGATGTCGGAAGGCGGTCCCACGGGACCCGGGCGAATCGGTCCGGGGAATGTGAGAAAGCCTGACGGCAACACCCATGCGCGGGTGGCGGAATAGGCAGACGCGCTGGATTCAGGTTCCAGTGCCCGAAAGGGCGTGGGGGTTCAACTCCCCCCTCGCGCACCATGAGGTACCGACGAAGCGGGTCGTCACCAAGGACGGAAGTCCTGGTGGGACCCGCTTCTCGCGTTGTGGCGCAGATCTCCCCGCTCCGGTGGCGAAGCCCGTACGTGGCAGGGCACCCGGCGGTGAGCCATCTCACGGCCGAGGCCCGCTTCTTGGGGTGGTGGTGCTGTGACGGCTGTGGCGTAGCCGGTCGTCTGGTGCCCGATGGCCGGTGGGGGCAGGCGTCCAGGAAGTTCCCGCGGCGTCCACCTCCCGTTCGGCGCCCGGTGATTCAGCGGTCGCCGGTCCACGACGCCAGGGACATCCGAGGGGCCGGCATCCGCGCCACTCTTTCAAGGCCGGGCGGGCCGTCGGCCCGGCGAAGATGGCCAAGGCCCTGGCGGCCCGGTACGGCTGCGGCTGCTGTCGGTGATCGCCTCACGTACGGGCGGTGGGGTCCGTGTCTGCGGGATGACGCCGGGCTTCGAGCTGTCGCGGCCGACGATCTCCCCACCGGCCGACGATCTCCCATCATCTGCAGAGGTCCTGCCCGCTCCGCAGCCGCCGCGGCGGTGAACCCGGCTGTGGTCGAAGCGATGGCCGGCGGCGCCGGGCGTAGTCGGCATCCCCGGCATCTGCGCGTCCGCCGCTCCTGAACTCCCGCCGCCGGACGCCTCGTCGGTGCAGCGTACGGGGATTCTCATGCCGCCTTCCGTCGTCATGCGGTCGCACGGACATCGTTCCAGCGGGTGTGGCACGGGGTGGCGGTCGGGGACGGTGAGCGGTGGAGGGCAGCCGTTCGTACTCCTGGCTGTCCTGTCTTTCCGACGCTGCCTCAGGGAGCTCGCCGATGAACGTGATGCCGCGCTGGGCCAGGAGAGCGGCGACGCTTGTCCTGCTGTTCGGCGCGGTGTTCGGAAGTCTCCTCGGCGGCGCCGGCACTGCGTCCGCGCATGCCGCGCTGCGCGCCACCGACCCTCAGGACGGCGCAGTCCTGAAACGGGCACCAGGCGTGGTCACGCTCCGGTTCACCGAAGGGGTCACGCTCTCCGACGACTCCGTGCGGGTGCTCGATCCCGACAACCGGCGGGTGAACCGCACCGTGGCGGAGCATGTCGGCGGTGCGTCCGGCACGGTCCGCGTGAAGCTGCGGAGCGATCTTCCCCGGGGCACCTTCACCGTGGCCTGGCGCGTGGTCTCCGCGGACAGCCATCCGATCTCGGGGGCGTTCACCTTCTCCATCGGCAAGCCGTCCGCCACGGACGCCGTGCGGGAGCCGCCGCCGGAGAACACCGCGACGAGCGTGCTCTACGGCATCGGCCGGTATGTCGCCTACGGCAGCCTGGCCCTCGTCGTAGGAGTGGCGGTGTTCGTTCTCGGCTGCTGGCTCCCCGGCGCGCGTCTCCGCGCGCTGCGCAGGATCGTGGCCGTCGCCTGGTCCGCGCTGCTGCTGTCGACCGTGGTCCTGCTGCTGCTCCGCGGACCCTACGAGTCGGGGACCGGACCCGGCGGGATGCTCGATCTCCCGGCGCTGGGCGGGACGTTGGGCACGCGGCCCGGTATCGCCCTGGCCGTGCGGCTTCTGCTGGTGGCCCTGGCCGGTGTCTTCCTCGCCCTGGTGGCCACCGGGCGCATACCCCGGGCCACGGTCACCGACGACGGGAAGGGCGCGAAGGGGGCACAGGCGGACCGCCTCCGCAGAGGGGGGTTTCTCGCCGCGGGCGGGCTGCTGGCCGGCGGCCTGGCTGTGACCTGGGCCGCTGCCGAGCATGCCTCGGCGGGCATCCAGGTCCCCGCGGCGATGGTCTCCGCCGTCCTGCACCTGCTCGCCATGGCGGTCTGGCTGGGCGGGCTGGCCGGCCTGCTCACCGCCCTGTTCCGCGCCCCTTCCGGTCGGTGTCCGTCGGCAGCGGTCGTGACCCGGTTCTCCCGGATCGCCTTCGGCTCCGTCGTGGTGCTCGTGCTCACCGGCGTCTACCAGTCCTGGCGCCAAGTCGGTTCGTGGGACGCCCTCCTCACCACCTCGTACGGCAAGCTGCTGACCCTCAAGGTGTACGCCGTACTGCTCCTGCTGCTCGCGGCCGCACGCTCGCGCCGGTGGACCGCCCGGTTGGGCGCGCTTCCCGCGGCGGAGGCGGTGTCCGCCGACGCGGAACACGACACGGAACGGACGCCGGAGCCGGTGGGCGCCGGGGCGCTCGCCGCCGAGCACGGCCGAGCGCCCGCCGTACCGACGACCACTCACGTCTCCGGGCCGCCCCGGGCGACCTCCCAGGGAACGGGTCCGGGGCACTCCGGCCACGACGAGCCCTTCAGGCGCCTGCGCCGCTCGGTCCTGGCAGAAGTCGTCATCGGTCTCGTCGTGCTGGCTTTCACCGCCGTGCTCACCGGTACCCAGCCGGGGCGGGCCGTCGCGGAGACATCCGCCTCCACCAGGACCCCCGACCGTACGGTCAGCCGGACGCTGGTCCCCTTCGGCGTGGATACGGCGAAGGGACGGGTGCGGGGCAGCGTGCAGGTCGTGCTGGAGCCGGGGCAGGTCGGTGCGAACACCGTGCAGGCAGTGGTCTTCGGCCGCGACGGCAGCCTGGCCATCGTCCCCGAGCTCCGTGTCACCTTCACGCTGCGCGAGCACGACATCGGCCCCATCGACGCCGAACTCGCCGACCGGCACGGGTATTGGGGAGCGGAAGAGCTGCGGCTTCCCCTGCCCGGCACATGGACGATGAAGGTCACGGTGCGCGTCTCGGAGATCGATCAGGTCACCGAGACCGCGGAGGTGCGCATCGGCCGGGCCCCGGGCCGTACGTGACGCGGGGAGGGCCGGGCCCGTGGAGTACGCCGAACACCGCGGCACACTACGGAAGTCGGCGCGGTGCGGTGTGGTGCGGTGCGTGCGATGTGGTGCGTGCGATGCGGTGCCGTGCGGTGAGCAGCGGGGCCGGAAGGCGCGGCGCCGCTCGTGATGTCATGCGCGCGCCTGACCGCTGTCCTTGAACAGGTCCCACAGGAGCACCATGGGGTCGAGCCCACTGCGTGCCATGGCCTGCATGACGGAGTCGCTGAGCGCGGTCAGACACAGATACCCCCGGGCCGCCCGCATCCCGTGCATGAGACCGATGATGCTGTACAGGGTCGGCACCTCGCATGCGCTCACACCGGTCAGGTCGAGCCGGAGGCGCCGGTTACCGTTCCGGCAGCGGTAGATGACCTCGTCACGCAGCGTCTGCATCGTCCACACGCTGAGTTCCCCGCTCAGGTGGAGCGTCAGCGCCTTGTCGTCGCCGGTCCAGGGCAGCGGGGCGATTCCGAGGTCTGGAGGCTGAGCCACAGATACCGCCTCCCACCGCATACGAAGATGCTGCAGGTGCTCTCCAGCCTAGGACCGAGGGCGCGGGTCTTCAACGGCGCTCACCGACGAGGACCAAAGCGTGGTGCCCGGCTGGGTCGCATGGATCCTGTCCGTGGTCGGACGGCTTCGCGCCGGAATCGCTCATGAGCAGGACGACGGGCAAACCGATCCCGGTCGGCACGGTGACGGCGAGGATGTCCGCCCATGCCGGGTCCGGAACGCAGGCGGGCCCGGGCGAAGCGCGCCGCACAGTGCGTACCGGCGAAGGCGCCGACCGCCGCCTTGCCGCCGCCAGGCCGTGGGCCACGCCCGGCGCAGTGCCTCGGCCACCGCGTTGCGCTCGGGCAGAAGGCAGGAGGCCGAGGCATGCGGGAGCGCCGACGCGGGGCGGCGGACATGTGCGGGGCCTTTCGGACCGTCGCGGCCCGCCTCAGAGCTCCTGCGCGGGCCAGTCCAGCAGCCGTGCGCCGATGACCGCAGTCTGAAGGGTGTACCGGTGCACGGGGTCGCCCGGATCGGCGCCCGTCAGCCGGCGGATGCGGTCGAGCCGGTAGGTCATCGCCCGTACGCTCAGGGTGAGTTGCCGTGCCGCCTCCGCTGCCACGCAGCCCGTGTCGAAGTAGACCGTGAGGGTGTCGAGCAGGGGCTGCGGTCCGCCGCGAGCCTGCTTGAGCGGGCCGAGGACGCTGCGCACTAGGTCGGCCATGGCCTGCCGGTCCCGTGTGAGCACGGGGTAGACCAGGAGGTCCGCGGCGTGGAGCACCGGGCCGTCGAAGCCCATGCGGTGGGCCAGGTCGAGGGCGTTCAGCGCCTCTTCGTAGGAGTGGACGACACCGCCGGCGCCGGCATGGGCGCGGCCGATGGCGACCCGGCAGCCTTCCGCTGCCGCGTACGCCTGCTTGGCGAAGAAGGTGAGGACATCGGACTCGTCGGCCGGCGCGATGCAGATCAACCGGTCGTCCTTCGTGGTGAGCAGGATGCGGCGGTCACCGAACCGGGCGAAGAGCGAGGACTCGATCCTGCGGGTGAGGGGTGAGCCGTCGTCGAACGGCTCTGTGCCCTGGGCGGCGGCGACCGTGTGGGCATGGGAGAGGAGGAGTCCGAAGCGTTCGGCCCGCTCGGCGAGCCGTCCGAGGTCGCTGCGCCCGTACAGCAGATCGTCGATGAACTCGCGCCGCGCCGCTTCCTCCTGACGCACCGCCAGGCGCTGCGCCCGCTCGTGGCCCTCCGCGAAGGCGTCCACCGCCTGCTCGACCGCGGCGAGTACGTGCTCGGCGGCAGCGGGCGTGAGGCCGGTGCCGACCGACCGAGCGGCGCTGAGATGAGCCCGGACCAGTGCCCGCAGTCCCATGCCCGCCTCGGCCGCACGCTCTCCCTGACTGCGCAGGGCCTCCAGTTCGTCGCGGCTCAGCCTGCGGCCCGTGGCGCAAGCGGCCATCAGGATTTCGGCATAGCCGGTCAAATGGTCCTCGGGTATCGACCGGTCCGCCATGGACCCCCCTTTCCGACGCGCCCTTGACGCCCTGACAGTGCCCGGCCATGCCGCCCACGGCGGCGGCCACCGGCATCAAGGATACGTAAAGACTGCCGGTCGACGGCAATGCGGGCCGGGTCTTCGCGCTGCCACTATGCGGCATAGGGGGCGGGACGGAAAACCGGCTGCCGGGCGCCGGAAAGAACCTGTTGCCAGTGCCGCCCCTGGGAGCACCGACCGCTGCGATGAGTGTGGGTACGAAGGGGGGAAGACGATGACCGAGATCCTGGAGACCGCCGTCGGCTTCCCCACGGTGCCGTTCACCTCGGCACTCGTCGTGGTCATCGGGTTCTGGCTGCTGGTCCTGCTCGGATTCGCCGACCGGAACGACTTCGACACCGACCTCGACGCCGCCGCGCTCGGCCTGGAGGGAGTGCCGGTCTCGGTCTCCGCCTCCCTGCTGATCGTCCTCGGCTGGTTCCTCAGCCTCTCCGGCTCGGTGCTCCTGGGCCGGGAGAACCCGCAGGGCTCGGTGTTCCATCTGCTCCAGTTCGCCCTGCTCTTCGCGTCTCTCTTCCTCTCCTGGTGCCTCACGCGTGCCCTCGTACGGCCTCTGGCCAGGTTCCTCCCCGGCGAACCGGCGCTGTCCCGGCGGGACTTCGTCGGGCTCACCTGCACCATCCGACCCGGCAGGATGGATACCGACTCCGGCCGGACCGGGGTCGTCGCCGCGGAGGTCGTCGCCGAGGACGGGTCCGCGGCGATCGTGCCGGTCCGCCGCAGCGGCAGCGGCCGGACGCCGGCACCCGGCAGTACCGGACTGCTGTGCGCCTACGACGAGGCGGGGGAGTTCTACTGGGTCGAGCCATGCGCCTCGGCCTCCGGCCCTGTGGAGGACACCGCCTCGTCCACGGACCGGACCGCGTCCCTGACGGACAGCGGGGCCGACTGCTCCTCGACGGGGCGGGGCCACCCGGCCTCGCCGGCACCTCGTTCACCCCGATCAACCGCACTGGACCACCGATGACCCGCACTGTTCACCGCGCCGCACGGCACCGCCACCACGAGCCGGGTGCCCGCGGGGGAGCGGCCCGAGGATCCCGAGCGGCCGGACGAGGGTCAGCGGCTCCGGAGCCCTGCCTCCCGCGCCGGGTTGCGTTCGCGGAGTACGCGGCGCGCTTCCCGGCCGGCCGAGGAGAGCGCGACGACACCGCCCGTGCTCGTACGTCCGGGGGCTCCGCGAGGCGGTCCACTGGCGTCCGCGGAGGCTCCTCCCCCGTCCTCGCGCGACTTTCGTCGCATCCAGGTGCGACGAAGGGGAGTGTGCAGAAGGGCGAGTCCTGCCTACCGTGTGCGGCGTGAACGGGAGCGAGAAGGTGCGTGGCGTCTGGAACCGCCTGGTCGTAGGGGCGGAGTGGCCGGCACGGCGGATCTTCGGGGAAATCGTCCTGGCCCTGGTCCTGGGGCTGTTCGCGGCAGCACTGGAGGCCCTCGAGGGCGGCGGTCCCCTGCAACTCACGGCGACCGCGCTGACCGTGAGCCTGCTGTCGCCGCTGCGCCGCATCCTGCCGGCGAGCGTGCTGGTGCTCACCGGCGCGGCATCGGGCCTGCTCAGCGGGTTCATGCCGCTGCTGATCGCCTCGGGCTGGTCGGCGGGGCGGGGAATCGCCGCGCGCGGACGGGCGATCGGCGCGTTCAGCGCGGCCCTGGTGCTGCACGTGGCGATCAGCGTGTACTCCGAGTCCGACTATCTCCCGCCCGTGGCGACGGCGATCTTCTCGACCGTCATCTTCCTGGCCACGACGATCGTGCCGGGTCTGGCGAGCCGCTACTGGCGGCAGCGCCGCAGGCTGCTGCACACGCTCCAGCAGCACAACGCCCAGCTCCTCCGCGAGCGGGCGATGATCGCCGGGCAGGCCCGTATGCGCGAGCGGCAGCGGATCGCGCAGGACATGCACGACAGCCTCGGCCACCAACTCGCGCTGATCGCCGTGCACACCGGCGCGCTGGAGGTGGACCCCGAGCTGACCGACCGGCAGCGCGAGGCGGTGGGGGTGCTGCGCGGTGCGTCGGTGGCCGCGATGCACGAACTGCGCGAGGTGGTCGGCATCCTCAGGGACGGTACGGAGGCGCCTCCTCCTGTGGAGGGTGCGCAGCCCGCGTCCCGGGCCGCCTCGGGCATCGAGGGGCTGGTCGAGTCCTCGCGTGCGGCGGGTGCCGAGGTGGGGCTCCAGGTGTCGGGCGAGCCGCGGGCGTTGGCGCCGGCGGCCGACCACGCGGCGTACCGGATAGCGCAGGAGGGCCTGACGAACGCGCACAAGTACGCCTCGGGATCACGCATCACGGTCGCGCTGCGGTACGAGCCGGACTCCCTGGTGGTGGAGGTGGCCAACGGAGCGGTGCCGGTCCCCGTGGCCGGTGCGGGCGGCCTTCGGAACGGTGTGCCGGTGGGAGGCGGCCAGGGTCTCGTAGGGCTGAGCGAACGGGCCCGGCTGATCGGCGGCATGGTGCACGCCGGACCGACACCGGACGGCGGTTTCCGGGTCGCCGGTGTCCTGCCGTACGGGCCAGACGGTGGTGGCGGCCGCGGTCGGGGAGGCGCGTCGGGTGCGGTTCTGCCGGATGCGGCGTCGCAGGGGGGCGGCGGGGCCGCGGGCGCGGCCGATCGCGGCACGGGCCCGTCCGACGTCACCCGGCACGGTGACGGTGATGTCGACTTCTGGCCCGAGGGCGGGTCGATCCAGAGCGGGGGCGACCCGTACCCGGTGGGGACGTTCCTCGACGGGACGGCGGGCATGCCGGTGCACCGGAGCTACAGGGCCGTGGCGCTCGGCTGCGGGATCCTCGCGTTCATCGCCGTGGCCCTGGGCGCGCTGGCGGTGTGGGGGACGGTCGCCGTGATGGAGGAGGCCGGCAACGGCATGATCGAACCGGAGCTCTACCGTTCGATCAAAGCCGGCGAGCCGGAGGCCGAGGTACGGGACAAGCTTCCCGAGGGCAGCGCGCTGCTGACCGGCGGTCTGGGCAACCAGGGCCCCGCCCGCCCCAAGGGCGCGACCTGCCTGACCATGATGTCGACCGAGGTCTCGGACGACCCGAACACCGAACCGGTCTTCCGCTTCTGCTTCCGGGACGGAAAGCTGATCCAGAAACGGTCGTACGTGGCCAAGATCTAGATGATCGGCGAGCAGATCCCGTCAGGAGCGGCGCGCCTCCGACGGATGGAAACGGGTGGAGAGCAGTGATCACGGGTGGAGAGCAGTGATCCGGGTCCTCGTCGCGGATGACGAACCGCTCATTCGCGCGGGCATCAGGATGATCCTCACCTCGGCCGACGACATCGACGTGGTCGCGGAGGCGGCGAACGGCCGGGAAGCGCTCGAACTGGCACGCGCCCACACGGTCGACGTGGCCCTCCTCGACATCCAGATGCCGGTGATGGACGGGCTCTCGGCGCTCGCGGAGCTGAGCCGGGTCGCCCCCGGCGTCCGCGCGCTCGTGCTCACGACGTTCGGCGAGCGCGAGAACGTGCTGCGAGCGCTGAGCAGTGGCGGCGCCGGCTTCCTGCTCAAGGACTCGGCACCGGCCGAACTGATCAGTGCGGTACGCGCGGCGGCGGGTGGGGACGCGTACCTCTCGCCCGGGGCCACGCGGCACGTGGTGGACTCGCTCGCCTCGGGGCGAGCCGTGAAGCGGGGCGAGGAGGCGCGGCGACGCCTGGAGGCGCTGACCGCGCGGGAGCTCGAAGTGCTGGCGCTGCTGGGCGAGGGGCTGTCCAACGCGGACGCGGGAGAGCGGATCCGGATGAGCGAGGCGACGGTCAAGACGTACGTCAGCCGGATCCTGGCGAAGCTCGGGTGCGAGAACCGGGTACAGGCGGCGCTGCTGGCGCGGGACGCCGGGCTCGGGGGGTAGTCCCGGGCCCGGCGTCACCGGGCCGGTTCTCGGGGGTCTCCGGGGGCGGACCGCGCAGGCGCTGCGGGTGCCTGCCGCTGTGTCCTCAGGAGCTTCCCGGTGCCGGAGCCACCCGGTCCCCGGAGCTTCCCGGTGCTGGAGAGCCACCCGGTCCCCGGAGCTTCCTGGTGCTGGAGCCACCTGATTCCCGGAGTCTCCTGGTGTCCTCCGGTTCAGGCGGCCAGGCGGGCGGCCAGGGCCTTGGCCTTCTCCGCCGCGTCCGAGTGCGCCTTGGTCCGCGAGGCGTCGGAAAGGTCGATCAGGTCCGCCATCGCGGGGTTCGACCGGGCCAGGGTCAGCTCCGGAACGATGAAGTCGACCTCGAGGCCGAGCATGCCGTTCAGCGCCTTCTCCAGGTAGGTCTGCACGAACTCGAAGCCCTCGCGCGGGGTTCCGGGACCGTACGCGCCGCCCCGGCTGGCGACCACGGTGACGGGCGTGCCCGCGGCGGACGGGGCGTCACCGGCGGTCCGGCCCATCACGATCACCTGGTCCAGCCACGCCTTCAGGCTCGACGGGATCGTGAAGTTGTACATCGGCGAACCGATGAGGACGGCGTCGGCCTCCTCCAGCTCCTCGGCGAGGGCGGTGCGCAGGGCGAAGGCCGCCCGCTGCTCGGGGCTGTGTTCGGCGGGGTCGGTGAACGCCGCGGAGATCCCGGCGGCGTCCAGATGGGGCAGCGGGTCGACGGCGAGATCGCGGTAGATGACCTTGCCCTGGGGGTGCTGTTCCTCCCAGGCCGTGCGGAAGGTGGCCGAGACATCGCGCGAGGCGGAGCCGCCCTGGGGGAAGGCCGACGAGTCGAGGTGAAGGAGCGTGGGCATGGTGGACCTCCGGCTGCGGAAAACGTGATTGAAATTCCGTACGCAGCTATTATTAGCACAGTCACTTACTTTTCTGCAGCAGCAGAGGTCGACGCAGTATTCTGAGGGCATGGACGGTGGCGTGGACGGTTGCGGGGGACGCGACGAGCGGGAGTGCAGGGAAGTCGATGCGGGCATCACCCGGGTCTTCGGGCTGCTCGGAAAGCGCTGGACCGGGCCGATCGTGTCCGTGCTCATGCAGCGGGCGGTGCACTTCGCCGAGCTGAGGAGGGCGGTCCCGGGTATCAGCGAGCGGATGCTCTCCGACCGGCTGAGCGAGCTGGGTGCCGCGAGGCTCGTGGTGCGCGAGGTGGACGAGGGGCCGCCGCTGCGGGTCGCCTACCGGCTGACCGAGGCGGGGCGGGCGCTGGAACCCGCGCTCAAGGAACTCGGCCGCTGGGCCGAGCAGTACCTCCCGGACGCGGGTTCGTGCCCGGAGAGCTTCCGGGGATAGTCCTGGAACCTGGGCCCCCACCGAGGCCGCACGCGGGGAGCGGACGGCTGGGAGCGGACGGCGGGGGTGCCGCCGGGGGTGCCGCCGGGGGCCCGGCGCCGGAGCGCCGGCTCACCGCTGAAGGGGTGCGCCGGCTCACCGCTGAAGCGGGGCTTGTTGCATGCCGCGTGCGTGCGGCGTGCGTGCCGCGTGCGTGGTCCGTGTGCGCCGATTTCGTGCAGGTGGAGCGGCGCTTCGCGGGAGTTGTCCACAGGGCATGCAGCCGTTCCGGCCCAGGGGTACGGTCATGGCCAGTCGTAGTCGGGAGCTGCGGGGGAGGCTGGGCAATGGTGATGGAAGGCAGGCCGGTGGCGGCTGACGAACGGGTTCCGTGGGTTCCGGGTTTCGCACGGTGGTCCGAGGACCCGCTCGCGCCGAAGCAGCGGGGCAAGGCGCTGCGGGAGCGGGTTCACCGTTCGGAGCATGCGGAGCTTCCGCAGGACGCGGGCCGTCCGGATGCGGTGACGGCGGTCGAGGAGTCCAACACCGGCAGGCTGCCGGAGCTCACACCGATACGGGTGGGCCGGATGGCCGAGTCGCCCTTCGCCTTCTACCGGGGCGCGGCCGGGCTGATGGCGTACGACCTCGCGGGCACGCCGGTCACGGGAATCGGCGCGCAGATCTGCGGGGACGCCCACGCCGCCAACTTCGGGCTCTACGGCGACGCCCTCGGCAGTCTCGTCATCGACATCAACGACTTCGACGAGACGGTGCACGGCCCGTGGGAGTGGGATCTGAAGCGGCTCGCGGCATCGCTCGTACTGGCGGGCCGTGAGGCCGGGGCCGACGAGGACGCCTGCCGCCACGCCGCCTATGACGCGGTGGGCGCGTACCGGCGCACGATGCGGCTGCTGGCGAAGCTCCCCGTGATGGAGGCGTGGAACGCGATCGCGGACGAGGAACTCGTCTCGCACACGGATGCGCACGACCTGGTCGGCGCGCTGGAGCGCGTCGCGGAGAAGGCCCGGCGCAACACCAGCGGTCGGTTCGCGGCCAAGGCGACCGAGCCGGTGCTCGACGACGAGGGGGAGGGGAGCGGCATCCCGCGGCGACGCTTCACGGACGCTCCGCCGGTACTCCGCAGGGTGCCCGACGCCGAGGCCGCCTCGGTCGCCAAGGCCCTCGCGGGCTATCTGGAGACGATCCACGAGGACCGACTGCCGCTGCTCGGGCGGTACGACGTCCAGGACGTCGCTTTCCGGGTGGTCGGCACGGGCAGCGTGGGCCTGCGGTCGTACGTGGTGCTGCTGCTGGACCACCGGGGCGAGCCGCTCGTGCTCCAGGTGAAGGAGAGCCGGGCCTCGGCCCTGCTGCCCCATCTGGCGAAAGCGGGCTTCGACGCTCCGGAGGTCCCGCACGAAGGCCGCCGGGTCGTGATGGGACAGAAGGTCATGCAGGTGGTGAGTGACATCCTGCTGGGCTGGACCAGTGTCGAGGGCCGCCCGTACCAGGTGCGGCAGTTCCGGAACCGCAAGGGCAGTGTCGACCCCACCGAGCTGGCCGCCGACCAGATCGACGACTACGGACGCATGACCGGCGCGCTCCTCGCGCGTGGGCACTCGCACAGCGCGGATCCGCGGCTGATCGCTGGCTACTGCGGCAAGGCGGACAGGCTCGACGAGGCGATGGCGGACTTCGCGGTGGCCTACGCGGACCGGACGGAAGCGGATCACGGTGAGCTCGTCGCCGCGGTGCGCAGCGGCCGGATAGCGGCCGAGCTCGGGGTCTGAGGCCGGGACGGCGAGCTGGGGCGGGACGGCCCGTTCCGGGTGTCAGCGGGGTCGTTCCCAGGGACGGGCTGAACGGGGCGGGCCCGGGGCCGGAATGGCCTTGGGTCCGCCCCTGCTCAAGGGCTTGCTCCGGGCGCAGCGGCTTGCTCGGGCGGAAGGCTCGTTTCCGGATGATGCGGCGGTCGGGCGCAGGAGTGTGCCGTAGTGCCCGTAGGCTGGCCGGGTGACGAATCCGGAAGCCGAAACGAACCCGGGATCCGAGCAGGTCGGAGCCCAGCAGGCAGAGGCCGAGCGGACGGAGTCCCCGGACGGCGCGCGGCCGGAAGCCCGCCTGGAGAAGGCCGTCCGCGCTGCCGAGCAGGCCCTGATCGAGTTCGAGATCGCCGTGGAGACCTTCCGGGTCGAGGTGGAGAACTTCTCGCGGCTCCATCACCAGCGCCTCGGACCGATGTACTCGCGACTCGACGAGCTGGACGCGCAGATCGCCGAGGCGGTCGCCGCCCGGACCGGCGATCCCGAGGACATCCGCAAGGCGAAGGAGGCGCGCGGCCTCGTGCTGCCGATGCCGCGTGTGGAGGAGCTCTTCCACGGCTGGATGGACTCGGAGGGCATGTCACCCGAAGCGACGGCCATGCTCAACGAGCGCCCGGTGCGGCCGCCGCAGCGCGTCCGCCCGAGCGAGGAGGCACGCCGGATCTACCGCGAACTCGTACGCCAGGCGCATCCGGACCTGGCCCGGGAAGAGGCGGAGCAGGGGCGCCGCAGCGCGTTCATCGTGCGGGTCAACGAGGCGTACGGCCTCGGGGACGAGCAGGCGCTCCGTGCCCTGGCCGAGGAGTGGGCGGCCGGGCCGCCGCGCGAGGAGAGCCCGCTGAGCCGGAGCGAGGAGCTGTACGCCCGGCTGGAGTGGCTGGCCGAGCGCAAGGAAATGCTGGCCGGGGTCGCCGCCGAGCTGGAAGCGAGCGCGATCGGAGCGATGCTCAAGATGGCGCCCGACGATCCGGACCGCTTGCTCGAGGAGATCGCCGAACAGCTCTTGGCACAGGTCGCCGAGCGTGAGGCCCACCTGGCATCGCTGGTTGGGTAGCGTTCGGAGGACGGGCGGCCGGTTGCTGCCGGACCGCAGGGATCCCGAGGTCCGGACGGGGACGGTCCCCGATGAGGACCGCTCGATGATGCGACTGAGAGGCTGACCATGCACTTCGCCCAGCTCCCGACGGTGGACGCCGCGACGGTTCCGTCCGACGGTCTCCTGCTGGACGTCCGGGAGGACGACGAGTGGGCGGCCGGCCATGCCGAAGGGGCGCTGCATCTGCCGATGAGCGAACTTGTAGCGCGGTTCGGGGAGTTGACCGAGGCTGCCGCCGACGACCGCCGGGTGCACGTGGTGTGCAGGGTCGGCGGCCGGTCGGCGCAGGTGGCTCAGTATCTGCTCGCGCAGGGCATCGACGCGGTGAACGTGGACGGCGGCATGCTCGCCTGGGAGGCCGCCGGGCGCCCGCTGGTCGCCGACAGCGGCGACCAGGCGTTCGTTCTCTGATCGCTCTGATCGCTCTGATCGCTCTGATCGGTCTGATCGCCCGATCCGCCCCGGTCGCCCCGGAGCGCTCGCGGTTGCTCGGATCTGCTGTCCGGGGCTTCGTTGACGCCCTCCCCGCCTTCCGTCCAGCCTCCCCGTCTGCTCGGGTGTCTCCGTGCACGCGCCTCCCGGATCTCCGGGACTACCTGCGGCGCGTCCGGCTCCCCCCGTTCCTCCCCGGGCCGGCTGCCTGATCGTGGCCGCGGTTCGCGACTACCGAGCGAGCGACGGGTCGGCGGGCGGAAAGCCCGAGCAAGGCGTCCGCTGAGCAGAGCGTCCGCCGAACAGAGCGCCCGCTGAGCAGAACGTCAGCCGAACAGAACGTCAGCCGAGGGGGTGGGCGGCGAGCAGGTCGCCGAGGGCCTCCTCATGAGCGGCCGCCGGGCCGAGGGACAGTTCGAGTTGCTTGGCCCACGCGTGGTAGCGGTGCAGCGGGTAGTCGATGTCCGCCCCGAAGCCGCCGTGCAGATGCTGCGCGGTCTGCACCACGCGGCGTACCCCCTCCGAGGCCCAGATCTTGGCGACGGCGACATCCGCGCCGGCCGGGAGCGCACGCGTGGCGACGGTGGTGGTCTCCTGCACGGTCAGCCGCCAGGCTGCCTGCCAGAGCGTGGCCTCCATCGCCCGCAGGTCGATGTACCGGTCGGCCGCCTGGACGGCGACTGCCTGGAACGTGGCCACCGGATGCCCGAACTGTTCGCGCTTGCTGGTGTATTCGCCGGTCATGCCGAGCACGGCTTCCCCGAGGCCGAGCGCGAGGGCGCAGGTCCCTGTGGCGAGGAGGTCGTACAACCACTCCCAGGTGCCCTCGGCGGTGAGCACGTCGCGTCCCGTCAGCCGTACGCCGTCCAGTCGGACCTCGGCGTAGCGCTCGCCGCTGGTGGAGATCTGGTCGGCCAGCGTGATCCCGTCGTGCAGGCGGGAGACGAGTGCGAGTACGGTGCGACCGTCGCCGGTGCGGGCGGGTATCACCAGGAGGTCCGCTGACTGTGCCCAGGGCACGGCTGTCTGCATCCCGTCCAGGGTCCAGCCGCCGTGCGGGCCTTCCTCCCCCTGCTCGCCGTGCGGGGTTGCGTCGACGGCGAGTTCGGCGCCGTCGTGTCCGGTGCGGCCGTTGGAGGCGACGGTCAGCACGAGTTCGCCCCGGCCCACCCGCGGGAGCACGTCGTCGCAGAGTTCCGTAGGGGCGTACCGCCGCAGTGCGAGTGCTGCCGCACTCGTCTCCAGCAGCGGGACGCGGGCCAGGACCCGCGCCGACTCGCGCAGCACGAGGCAGAGCGCGATGGGGTCCAGCCCGGCTCCGCCATGACGCGGGTCGAGTACGAGGCTCAGCAGGTCGGACCGGGCAAGGGTCTGCCACAGTGACCGGTCGAAGTCGTCCGCGACCGCACCCGGGGTCATTGCCGGGCTCGGCACACCGTCCGGAGCGACTCCGGAGAAGACCGCCTTCGCCGCCTCGACGGCCGCCTGCTGTTCCTCGGTGAAGGTGAAGTCCACTGCCCGTCCTCCCGCACGCCCGGCACTCACTTCTGACGAGGCGTCAAGGTAGAACAGGTTGCAGGAATAGGGAATGGTGTCGCCGACTCCGGTCGTATCCGTACGGCTCTCCCTGGCGCCGGGCGCGCTCACCGGGACTCGTCGGACTGCTCACTCCGCCTCGCCAAGCCGCCGGCGGAGCCCGGGTCAGCGGTCGAAGTCCAGCTCCACCTGCTCGGTGGCGGGGTGGGACTGGCAGGCCAGCACATAGCCCGCTTCCACCTCCTCCGCCTCCAAGGCGAAGTTCCGGTCCATGCGCACCTCGCCCGAGACCAGGAACGCACGGCACGTCCCGCACACTCCGCCCTTGCAGGCATAGGGCGCGTCGGCGCGGTTGCGCAGCACCGCCTCCAGCAGGGATTCGCCGTCCTGCACGGGCCAGCTTCCGGAGCGGCCGTCCAGTGTCGCCGTCACGGCGGCGTGCGACGGAGCCGCCGCACGGGCGGGCGCGGCGGACGCACCCTCGTCCACATGGAAGATCTCCTGGTGAACCCGCTTGCGTGGTACGCCGAGAGCGTGCAGCGCGCGCTCGGCGCCCTGCACCAACCCGTAGGGCCCGCACAGATACCAGCCGTCGACCGCCTCGATCGGCAGCAGTGTGCGGATCAGCCCGGTGAGGCGCTCCTGATCCAGCCGTCCCGACGGCAGTCCCGCCTGCTGCTCCTCGCGGGAGAGCACGCTGACGAGCTGAAAGCGGTCGGGATAACGGTCCTTGAGGTCCGCCACTTCTTCGAGGAACATCGTCGAGGCGACCGTGCGGTCACTGCGGATCAGACAGAAACGGGCCTCCGGTTCGCGTGCCAGCAGGGTCGAGACGATCGACAGAACCGGTGTGATGCCGCTGCCGCCGACCACGCCCACGTAGCGCCCCGGCCCCGGCTCCAGGACGAACCGCCCCGCCGGTGCCATGACATCGACAATGTGGCCCACGGCCAGTTCCTTGAGCGCGAACGTCGAGAACTCGCCGCCCTCGACGAGCCGTACGCCCACCCGCAGCGTCTGCGGACCGTCCCGGTCCTGTGCCGGCCCGCAGATGGAGTAGGTGCGACGGATCTCCGCACCGCCTCCGGCCCGGCGCAGCGCGAGATGCTGCCCCGGTGTGAAGCGGTAGGTCTCGCGCAGTTCGGGCGGGACCGCGAACGTGACGGCGACCGAGTCGTCGGTCAGCCGGTCCACCGCCGCCACCCTCAGCGGATGGAACGCGCCGTGGCGGGCGGAGCGATCCATCTCGGTCGCGGGGCGGGCCATCTACAACTCCTTGAAGTGGTCGAACGGTTCGCGGCACGACTCGCAGCGGCGCAGCGCCTTGCACGCGGTCGAGGAGAAGCGGCTGAGCACCGTGGTGTCGGTCGACCCGCACTGCGGGCAGCGCACCGCGAGTTCCACCATCACCGGCCCGCGGTCACCGGTGGGGCGCGGCGGCGCGATGCCGGACTCCTCGAGCTTGCGGCGCCCTTCGGCGCTGATCGCGTCGGTGGTCCAGGGAGGGGAGAGGACCGTACGGACCGTGACCTCCGGGATGCCGTGGTCGTGCAGCAACCGTTCGATGTCGGCCGACATGGACTCGATCGCCGGGCAGCCGGTGTAGGTCGGGGTCAGCTCGACCTCCACCCGGCCGGGGCCGAGGATCTGCAGTCCGCGCAGTACACCCAGCTCCTCGAGCGTGATCATGGGCAGCTCGGGGTCGGGTACCGAGCCGGCCAGTTGACGGAGCTTCTCCTCGAGGACGGTCGGGCCCGCGGTGTCGCCCGGCCCTGCATCGCGCGCCATGGCATCACCCGGCGCCGCATCGCGCGCCAAGGTGTCACCGGTCCCGGTGCGGCCGGTCACCACGATGCTCCTGGGTGGCTGCGGTGGAGGTGCTGCATCTCGGCGAGCATCCGCCCGAACGACTCGGTGTGCAGGCCCTCACGGCCCGCGCCCGCGGTCCACGCCCCGGTCTGCGGCCCGCTGGGCAGGGTCAGAGTGGCGCGCTCGACCACGGACGTCACGGACGCCAGCCAGTCGTGGAGCATCGACTCCCGATCGGCGTCCACTCCCTCGACGGGCTCGAAGAGCTCGCCGGTGAACCGCCACAGCGCGTCCAGCCCGCGCTGCATACGTGTGTGGCTCTCCTCGGTGCCGTCGCCCAGCCGCAGCGTCCAGTGCTCGGCGTGGTCGCGGTGGTACGCGACCTCCTTGACGGCCTTCCGCGCGAGCGGCGCGAACGGGCCGTCCCCCTCCGCCAGTTGCCGGTACAGCAGCTCCTGGTAGACCGAGAAGTACAACTGGCGGGCGATGGTGTGCGCGAAGTCGCCGTTCGGCTGCTCGACGAGCTGGACGTTGCGGAACGCGCGCTCCTCGCGGAGGTAGGCCAGTTCGTCCTCGTCGCCCGCCATGGACAGGAGCACCCGGGCCTGGCCCAGGAGGTCCAGGGCGATGTTGGCGAGCGCCACGTCCTCCTCGAGCTGCGGCGCGTGCCCGGCCCACTCCCCCAGCCGGTGCGAGAGCACCAGGGCGTCGTCGCCCAGGGCGAGTGCGGCGGTCACAGGTGCTTCACCCCTTCCGGGATGTCGTAGAAGGTCGGGTGCCGGTAGGGCTTGTCGCCCGCGGGCTCGAAGAAGGGATCCTTCTCGTCGGGGGAGGACGCGGTGATCGCCGACGACGGGACCACCCAGATGGAGACGCCCTCGGACCTCCGGGTGTAGAGGTCACGGGCGTTCCGCAGTGCCATTTCGGCATCCGGTGCGTGGAGGCTCCCGGCATGGGTGTGCGACAGACCGCGGCGGCTGCGCACGAACACCTCCCACAGCGGCCAGTCGGCCGTCCCGTTCGTCCCGCTCATGCCTTCCCCTCCCCGTGCTTGGCGGCGTAGGCCGCCGCCGCCTCGCGCACCCATGCGCCGTCCTCGTGCGCCTGCCGGCGCTGGGTGATCCGCTGTTCGTTGCAGGGGCCGTTGCCCCGGAGCACCTCGCGGAACTCGTCCCAGTCGATCGCCCCGAAGTCGTGCTGACCCCGCTCCTCGTTCCACCTCAGGTCCGGGTCGGGGAGCGTGAGGCCGAGCGCCTCGGCCTGCGGGACGCAGATGTCGACGAAGCGCTGCCGCAGCTCGTCGTTGGAGTGCCGCTTGATGTTCCAGGCCATGGACTGGGCCGAGTGCGAGGACTCGTCGTCGGGCGGGCCGAACATCATCAGCGACGGCCACCACCACCGGTCCACGGCGTCCTGCGCCATCGCGTGCTGCGCTTCCGTGCCGCGGCTGAGGGTGAGCAGCAGTTCGAAGCCCTGGCGCTGGTGGAAGGACTCCTCCTTGCAGATCCGGACCATCGCGCGGGCGTAGGGCCCGTACGAGCAGCGACACAGCGGCACCTGGTTGGTGATCGCGGCACCGTCCACGAGCCAGCCGATGGCGCCGACGTCGGCCCAGGTCAGCGTCGGGTAGTTGAAGATCGAGGAGTACTTCTGGCGGCCTGCGTGCAGCTTGTCCAGCAGCTCCTGCCGGCTCGTGCCCAAAGTTTCCGCGGCGCTGTACAGATACAGCCCGTGGCCCGCCTCGTCCTGCACCTTGGCCATGAGGATCGCCTTGCGCCGCAGCGAGGGGGCGCGCGTGATCCAGTTGGCCTCGGGCTGCATGCCGATGATCTCGGAGTGGGCGTGCTGGGCTATCTGCCGCACCAGCGTCGCGCGGTACGCGTCCGGCATCCAGTCGCGCGGCTCGATTCGCTCCTCGGCCGCCACCGCGGCGTCGAAGGCGGTTTCGTGAGCACCTGCGCTCCCGGACTCGACCACCGTTGTCACGAGGTGCCCCTCTCCATCGACGAGCCCGACTTCCGTTTCCACAGCAGGCCGGGCGGCCCTTCCCGCAGCCGGTCCGGGAATCGCTCCACCTGTCCGGCAGGCGGTCCGGCATCCGTTCCACCGACCAACCGACCGATCGTTCGGTTCAATGGTGCGGTGGCGCATCGTAGGGTGTCAAGGCTGTGGATAACTCCATGAGCGCTGTGCCGGGTGGGGCTCGCTGAGTACCGTTCCCCGGAGGTCCGGGGATGTGGGAGGACGGCATGGAGCGGGACGACGACGGGACGGCGGCACCAGGAGGTGTCGCGGCGCTCTCGCTGCCCTCGCGAATAGTGATCGCGGTGGCGCTCGCCGTGGTCGCTGTCGCCGCCGCCACGCACATCCTGATGGTCTTCCTGCACGTCGCCCCGTCCAACACGATCACCAAGCGGCACGGCTCGGCGATCGACGCGTACGTCTATCCGGAGTTCGAGCAGAACTGGAAGCTCTTCGCTCCCAATCCACTCCAGCAGAACATCGCCGTTCAGGCTCGCGCCGAGGTCCGGACGGCGGACGACCAGATCTTCACCACCGACTGGACCGATCTGTCCGCCCAGGACGGCGACGCGATACGCCACCACCTCCTGCCGAGCCATACGCAGCAGAACGAGCTGCGCCGCGCCTGGGACTTCTTCGTCGGCTCGCACGACGCCAAGAACCGGCCCAACGGGCTGCGCGGCCAGCTCTCCGAGCAGTACATACGCCGCATCGTCCTGGACCGCCTCGACTCTGAGGCGAAGGGTGGCCGCTTCGAGCGGGTGCAGGTCCGCTCCGCCACCACCCCCGTCGCACCGCCCCCCTGGAGCGACGAGAAGATCGACACCCGGACCGTGCACCGCGTCTTCCCGTGGTGGACGGTCACCGCGGCGGACCTCCCCGAGGGAGCCGACAGCCCGTGATGCCGACCTCCCCCGACTCCCCCGTGCGCCGCGCAGAGCGCCGGCTGGCCCGCGGCATCGCGCAGGTCACCGGCAGCGCGCTCGGGCCGTACCAGACGGCCGTGATCCGGATCGGCTTCTCCTTCACCTGGCTGTTCTTCCTGGTCCGCGAGTGGCCGCACCGGCACGAGATGTACGGGCCCGACGGGCCGTGGAGCTGGACGCTGGCCCGCCAGATGATCAGCGGGAACCACGCGTTCACCGCGCTCATGTGGTCCGACGGGCGCCTGTGGTTCGAGTGCGTCTATCTCTTCTCCGTCGTCGCGAGCGCCCTGCTGCTGCTCGGCTGGCGGACCCGCACCATGTCCGTGCTCTTCATGGTCGGGGTCCTGTCGGTGCAGAACCGCAGCATCTTCATGGGCGACGGCGGCGACAACGTCATCCACCTCATGGCGATCTACCTCGTCCTCACCCGGTGTGGCCAGGTGTGGTCCCTGGACGAGCGCCGCCGGCGGCGCAGGGGAGCGGAGGCGGACGAGCCCGGACGGGACGTGGCCGGCATCGCCCTGTGGGCCCTCACCGGCCTGGCACTCGCCGGGATCACCGTGCTGGATCTCGTGAGCTGGGGATGGGCGCTGATCTTCTGGGGACTGTGGTTCGTCCACGCCCTGTGGTGGACGGTCCGCCGGTACGCACCGGACGGGTCGCCCGCCCTGCGGGAGGCACGTACGGTCCTGGACGTCATCGCCAACCTGGCGCACAACGGCGCCCTGATGGTGATCATCGCCGAGGTCTGCCTGATCTACGCGACCGCCGGCTGGTACAAGATCCAGGGCTCGCGCTGGCAGGACGGCACCGCGGCCTACTATCCGGTCAATCTCGACTACTTCTCGCCCTGGCCGGCCGTCTCCGAGCTGATGAGCAGCAGCGGTGTCCTGGTGATGGTCATCACCTACGGCACGGTGATCGTGCAAGTGGCGTTCCCCTTCACACTGATGAACCGCCGGGTCAAGAATGTGCTGCTCGCGGTGATGATGCTCGAACACGCGGCCTTCGCGGTCGCCCTGGGGCTGCCCTTCTTCTCCCTGGCGATGATCGCCGCGGACGCGGTCTTCCTGCCGACGGGCTTCCTGCTCCTGCTGGGCGGCTGGGCGGCTCGGCTCCGGGACATCCGGCCCTTCGCGCGCGACCGGGCAACGGTGGGCGGCGATGCACCGGCGCCCGACCGTACCCTCGTCGGGTGAGCAGCATGAGCGGTGTGAACAGTGCCGTCGGCCCGAGCGGCCCGTCCCGTCCGAGCGGCCCGTCCCGTCCGAGCGGTCCGGACGGTGCCGGTGACGAGAAGGCCGTGGTCGCTCAGTACGACGACGGCTACACCCCGGCGGAGATCGGCGTCGGCCCCCACCCCCTGCCGTGGCCCGAGGGCGACCACTACGACCCCGACCTGCTCGAGCACGGCGACCGCCGCAACGTCGTCGACTGCTACCGCTACTGGAAGCGCGAGGCGATCGTCAGCGATCTCGACACCCGCCGCCACGACTTCCATGTGGCCGTGGAGAACTGGGAGCACGACTTCAACATCGGCTCGGTCGTCCGCACCGCCAACGCCTTTCTGGCGAAGGAGATCCACATCGTGGGGCGGCGGCGCTGGAACCGGCGGGGCGCCATGGTCACCGACCGGTACCAGCATGTGCGCCACCACCCGGACACGGCCGAACTGACCACCTGGGCGGCCGCCGAGGGTCTGCCCGTCATCGGGATCGACAACCTCCCCGGGGCCGTGCCCCTGGAGACCACCGAACTGCCGCGCCGCTGCGTCCTGCTGTTCGGGCAGGAGGGTCCGGGGCTGACAGAAGAGGCCAGGAAGCACGCCGCCATGGTGTGCTCGATCGCCCAGTTCGGATCGACCCGTTCGATCAACGCCGGCGCGGCGGCCGCCATCGCGATGCACGCCTGGATCAGCCGTCACGCCCGCATCGAGTCCCCGGTCGCATCCCCTCCCGAGGCCTGCGCCGAATCCCCCCTCGAGTCCCCGTAGGACTCCGAGCGGGACTCCCCGGCCGCGGAGCCGAGGAGTCCCCAGGGAGCGTCAGGCCGGGCGCCGCACCTCGACCGTGCGGAAGCGGTTGGCCACGAAGGCCCCGTCGCACAGCGCCGAGTTCGCCGCCGGGTTGCCGCCCGAGCCGTGGAAGTCCGAGAAGGCGGCGGTCTGGTTCACGTACACCCCGCCGGTGAGGTTCAGCGAGAGCTGGGCGCACTCCTCCAGACAGGCCTGCTCGACCTGCTGCTCGACCTCGGACGACGTCGTGTACGCACCGACGGTCATGGCGCCCTTCTCCCGGACGGTGCGGCGCAGCAGCTCCACCGCGTCGCTCGCCGAGTCCATGGCCACCGCGAAGGACACCGGGCCGAAGCACTCGGAGAGGTAGGCCGCCTCGTCGTCGGGCTTGGCGCCGTCCAGCTTGACGATCACCGGCGTACGGACGGTGGCCTCGGGGAATTCCGGGTTCTGCACGGTGCGCGACGCCAGCGCGACCTCGCCGATGCCTCCGGCCGACTCGATGCGCTCCCGCACCTGCGGGTTGACGATCGCGCCCAGCAGCGCGTTGGCGCGGGCGTCGTCGCCGAGGAGGCCCTGCACCGCGCCCGCCAGGTCGGTGACGACCTCGTCGTACGACTTGTGGCCCGCGTCGGTGCCGATGCCCTCGCGCGGGATCAGCAGGTTCTGCGGGGTCGTGCACATCTGGCCGCTGTAGAGCGAGAGCGAGAAGGCGAGGTTGCCCAGCATGCCCTTGTAGTCGTCGGTGGAGTCGATGACGACCGTGTTGACACCGGCCTTCTCGGTGTAGACCTGCGCCTGGCGGGCGTTGGCCTCCAGCCAGTCGCCGAAGGCGGTCGAGCCGGTGTAGTCGATGATCTTGATCTCCGGCCGCACGGCCAGCGTCTTGGCCAGGCCCTCACCGGACCGCTCGGTGGCCAGCGCGACCAGGTTGGGGTCGAAGCCCGCCTCCGCCAGCACCTCGCGGGCGACGGCGACGGTCAGCGCCAGCGGCAGGACCGCGCGGGGGTGCGGCTTGACCAGCACCGCGTTCCCGGTCGCCAGAGAGGCGAACAGGCCCGGGTAGCCGTTCCAGGTCGGGAAGGTGTTGCAGCCGATCAGCAGCGAGATGCCGCGCGGCACGGCGGTGAACTGCTTGCTGAGGTTGATCGGGTCCCGCTTGCCCTGGGGCTTGGACCAGTCCGCCGCGTCCGGGGTGCGGACCTGCTCCACATACGCGTAGGCCACCGCCTCCAGGCCGCGGTCCTGGGCGTGGGGCCCGCCCGCCTGGAACGCCATCATGAACGCCTGGCCGCTGGTGTGCATGACGGCGTGGGCGAACTCATGGGTGCGCGCGTTGATCCGCGAAAGGATCTCCAGGCACACCATCGCCCGCACCTCGGGGCCCGCGTCGCGCCACGAGGGCATCGCCGCACGCATCGCGGGGAGCAGTACGTCGACGTCCGGGTGCGGATACTCCACGCCCAGCTCGGGGCCGTAGGGCGACACCTCGTCCCCGACCCAGCCGTCGGTGCCGGGCTGGTCGAGACCGAGCCGCTTGCCGCGCAACGCCTCGAAGGCGGCCTGGCCGTCCCCGGGCGCGGATTCGCCGTACGCCTTCGGGTGCTCCGGGTGGGGAGACCAATAGGCACGCGTCCGAATCGCCTCGAGCGCCTGGTCGAGTGTCGGACGGTGCTTCTCGATCAGCGTGACAGCGGTGAGATCGGCGGCCATGACTGACCAACTCCTCGTTGAGCTGGGCTGGAAAAGGGCAACAGGGTTAGAGTAACCGAACGATCGGTCGGTACAAGGGGGCCTGTCGGGGTTGTGGACAACGCATACGAGAGGATCTCGGCCATGACGCCAATCGACCGCACCGGAACCGTAGGCGTCGTCGGCACAGGGACGATGGGGCAGGGAATCGCCCAGGTCGCGCTCGTCGCCGGGCACCCCGTGCGGCTCTACGACGTGGCTCCCGGGCGCGCGTCGACCGCGGTCGACGCGATCATGGCTCGCCTGGACCGGCTCGTGGAGAAGGGCAGGCTCACGCCCGTGGAGCGGGATTCCGCCCGCGGCCGGCTCGATCCGGTCGGGGACGTCGCGGGCCTGGCCGAGGCCCGGCTCGTCGTCGAGGCGATCCTCGAGGACGTCGCGGCCAAGCAGCAGCTCTTCACGGCACTGGAGACGGTCGTCGCCGACGACTGCCTCCTCGCCACCAACACCTCCTCGCTGTCCGTCACCGAGATAGCGGGCGCCCTCCGTCACCCCGGTCGCGTCGTGGGGCTCCACTTCTTCAATCCCGCGCCGCTCCTCCCGCTGGTGGAGGTGGTGAGCGGGTTCGCCACGGACGAAGCCGCGGCCACGCGCGCGTACGAGACCGCGGCCGCGTGGGGCAAGACCCCGGTCCGGTGCTCCGACACCCCCGGCTTCATCGTCAACCGCGTCGCCCGGCCCTTCTACGCCGAGGCCTTCCGGCTCCATGAGGAGCGGGCCGCCGACCCCGCCACCCTGGACGCGGTGCTGCGCGAGAGCGGCGGCTTCCGGATGGGCCCCTTCGAACTGACCGACCTCATCGGCCAGGACGTGAACGAGGCCGTCACCCGCTCGGTCTGGGAAGCCTTCTCCGGGGACCCCAAGTTCACGCCGTCCATGGCCCAGCGCCGGCTGGTCCAGGCGGGCCTGCACGGGCGCAAGTCGGGCCGGGGCTGGTTCGGCTACGGCGAGGGCGAGGAGAAGCCGGCGCCGCACACCGCCGAGCCCTGCAAGGCCCCGGACGCGGTCGTGATCCGCGGCGACCTGGGACCCGCGCGTGTGCTGCCGGAGCTGATCGCCGAGGCGGGCATCGACGTCACCCGAGACCCCGCGCCCCGTCGCTCCGGAGGCTTCATCGAGCTGCCCGGCGGGACCCCGCTGGCGCTCACCGACGGATGCCTCGCAACCGGTCATGACGGCGGCATCCGGTTCGATCTGGCACTGGACTACCGCACCGCCGGCCGCATCGCCCTCGCCTCCGCGGACACCGCCCCGCCCGAATCCCTGCAAGCGGCCGTGGGGCTCTTCCAGTCCCTGGGCAAGCAGGTCAGCGTGATCGACGACGTCCCCGGCATGGTCGTCGCCCGTACGGTCGCCATGCTCGTGGACTTCGCCGCCGACGCCGTCGCGCGCGGGGTGGCGGGCCCGCAGGACGTCGACACCGCCATGCGGCTCGGTGTGAACTACCCCCGTGGCCCGCTCCAGTGGGGGGACGACCTCGGGCCCGGGTGGGTGCGGATGGTGCTGGAGAACCTGCAGAGCGCGTACTCCGGCAGCCGCTACGCCCCGTCCCAGATGATCCGCCGCCGTGCGGCCGCCGAACGGGAGCTGCTCACCTCATGACCATGGCCAAGCGTGATACGTACACGCCCGAATCGCTGCTCGCGGTCGCCGTCGAGGTCTTCAACGAGCGTGGCTACGACGGCACGTCGATGGAGCACCTCTCCCGCGCCGCCGGGATCTCCAAGTCGTCCATCTACCACCACGTCCGCGGCAAGGAAGAGCTGCTCCGGCTCGCGATATCGCGCGCTCTGGACGGGCTGTTCGGGATCCTCGAGGAGCCCGCTGCCAAGCAGGGCCGTGCCATCGACCGGCTCCAGCACGTGACGCGGCGGACGGCCGAGGTGCTGATGACGGAACTGCCCTACGTGACGCTGCTGCTGCGTGTGCGCGGCAACACCGACACCGAGCGATGGGCGATGGAGCGACGGCGCGAGTTCGACCAGCAGGTGGCCGAACTGCTCAAGCGGGCGGCGGCGGACGGGGACCTGCGGAGCGACGTCGACGTACGGCTCGCGACCCGGCTGCTCTTCGGAATGATCAACTCGATCGTGGAGTGGTACCGGCCGCAGGCCGGCCACGAGGGGCACCAGGACGAGGACGGGGACGAGGTCGCGGAGGCGGTCGTCCGGATGGCCTTCGCGGGCCTGCGCACCTCCTGAGGCGCCGGGCGACAGCGAGGCGGGCGCACCTCCTCAAGACGGGGCGCCCTCCTCAAGACGCCGCGCGTACCCCTGAGGCGCGGCGTATGCACCTGAGGCGCCCTCGATGGAGCACAAGCGCCCCGGGAAGGCACCGCGCACCGCCCCGACGTACGGGCGGTGCGCAGCACTTGCGGCGAGGGGGCGGCTTTCGGGTGGTGCCCGTTCGGCCGTCGGGGCGCTCAGGCCTCGGCCGGCATCGCGCTCATGTCCATGAAGATGCCCTCCCAGATGTGCCCGTCCAGGTCCTGGAAGCTGCGCCCGTACATGAAGCCCTGGTCGTTGACCTCGCCGATCTCCTGGCCGCCCGAGGCCAGCGCCTTGGTGACCAGCTCGTCGACCTGCTCCCTGCTGTCGAAGCTCAGGGCCACCAGGGCCTCCGAAGTGGTCGTGGCGTCGGCGATCTCCTTCTTGCCGATCCAGGTCTTGAAGAAGGGCTCGACGAGCAGCATCGCGTAGATGTCGTCGGTGATGACCATGCAGGCCGCGTTCTCGTCCTCGAACTGCGGGTTGAACGAGAAGCCGATCTTGGTGAAGAAGTCCTTCGACCTGGGGAGGTCCTTCACCGGCAGGTTGACGAAGATCTTCGTGGACATAGTGGCCTCTCTCCTCGCCGCGAGTTCTCGCCGCGCGGCGCGTGCTGGTGTGTGCTCGGGGTCTTCGGAGAGATAGACGGCGCGGCGGGGCGGAACTCATCGCTGCCGGCGGTTCACTCCTCCGGCCAGAGATCCGTCTCCTCGAACACCAGGAGCGTGCGCGTGCTCAGCACCTCCGGTATCGACTGGATGCGCGTGAGCACCAGCTCGCGCAGCGCCCGGTTGTCCTCGGTATGGACCAGCAACAGGACGTCGAAGTCGCCGCTGACCAGGGCGATGTGGGCGGCTCCCGGCAGTGCCTGGAGCTGCTCGCGCACGGTGCGCCAGGAGTTCTGCACGATCTTGAGAGTGATGTAGGCGGATGCGCCCTGACCTGCGCGTTCCTGGTCGACCCTGGCGCCGAAGCCGCGGATCACGCCGTCCTCGATCAGGCGGTTGATGCGGGCGTAGGCGTTGGCGCGCGAGACATGGACGCGTTCGGCCACGGAGCGTATCGACGCGCGTCCGTCCGTACGCAGCATGGCGAGGATCGTGCGGTCGATCGCATCGAGGGGGCGTGCCGGTGGAACCCTGCGTTCTTCGGCCATCCGTTCAGCTGTCATCCCGCTCTGCCTCCCCGATATGGACGTCCTGTCTTCATCTCAGGCTGTGGAGAACCGTTTGTCCACAGGCTGGGTCCGCCTGTAGCCAAAATGTGCCGACGACCGAACAATCGGTAGGTGAGACGCCCACCACACCGCGTCCACCGGAAGCCTGCCCGTCCCGTCCCACCGGCATGGGATCTCCAGGAGGTGCTCGATATGACGGTCCTCGAACAGCCGGGGTCGTACCACCCCGCCCCGCCGCCCTCCTGGCGGCCCCGGGTCGACCCCGCGCCGCTGCTGCCGGACGCGGAGCCGTACCGCATGCTGGGGACCCCCGCCGCACGGGACGCCGACCCCGCGCTGCTCCGGCGGCTGTACGCCGAGCTGGTGCGCGGCCGGAGGTACAACACGCAGGCGACGGCGCTCACACGGCAGGGACGGTTGGCGGTCTACCCGTCGAGCACGGGCCAGGAGGCGTGCGAGGTCGCCGCGGCGCTCGTCCTCGACGACCAGGACTGGCTCTTCCCCAGCTACCGGGACACGCTCGCCGCTGTGGCGCGCGGCCTGGACCCCGTACAGGCGCTCACCCTGCTGCGCGGTGACTGGCACACCGGCTACGACCCCCGTGAGCACCGGGTCGCCCCGCTGTCCACGCCGCTGGCCACCCAGCTCCCGCACGCCGTCGGCCTCGCCCACGCCGCCCGCCTCAAGGGTGACGACGTCGTCGCGCTCGCCTTGGTCGGCGACGGCGGCACCAGCGAGGGCGACTTCCACGAGGCGCTGAACTTCGCCGCCGTGTGGCAGGCGCCCGTCGTCTTCCTCGTCCAGAACAACGGCTTCGCGATCTCCGTGCCGCTGGCCAAGCAGACGGCGGCCCCCTCCCTCGCCCACAAGGCGGTCGGGTACGGCATGCCGGGCCGGCTCGTCGACGGCAATGACGCGGTGGCGGTCCACCAGGTGCTCGGCGAGGCGGTGCGCCGGGCGCGCAGCGGCGGAGGCCCGACGCTGGTGGAGGCCGTCACCTACCGGATCGAGGCGCACACCAACGCCGACGACGCCACTCGCTACCGCACCGACTCCGAGGTCGAGGAGTGGCGCCGGCACGACCCGATAGCCCTTCTGGAGCGCGAGATGCGCGCCCGTGGGCTGCTGGACGACGCCACTGTCGAGTCCGCGCGCGACTCCGCCGAGAAGATGGCCGCCGACCTGCGGGAGCGGATGAACGAGGACCCGGTGCTGGACCCGATGGACCTGTTCTCGCACGTCTACGCCGAGCGGACGGCCCAGCTCCGCGAGCAGGCGGAGCAGCTCCGTGCCGAACTGGACGCGGCGCACGACGAGCACGACGAGGGTGAAGGGAAGGCCGGGCAGTGACCACCGCACCAGCGACCGCGGGGCAGGCCGCCCCCGTGCGCAAGCCCGCCACCATGGCGCAGGCCCTCGGCCGGGCGCTGCGCGACTCCATGGCCGAGGACCCGTCCGTGCACATCCTCGGCGAGGACGTCGGCGCCCTCGGCGGCGTCTTCCGGATCACTGACGGCCTGACCAAGGAGTTCGGCGAGGACCGCTGCACGGACACCCCCCTGGCGGAGGCCGGAATCCTCGGGAGCGCCGTCGGCATGGCGATGTACGGGCTGCGGCCCGTCGTCGAGATGCAGTTCGACGCCTTCGCCTATCCCGCGTTCGAGCAGCTCATCAGCCATGTCTCGCGGATGCGCAACCGCACCAGGGGCGCGATGCCGCTGCCCATCACCGTCCGCGTGCCCTACGGCGGCGGCATCGGCGGCGTCGAGCACCACAGCGACTCCTCCGAGGCGTACTACATGGCGACGCCCGGCCTCCATGTCGTCGCCCCGGCGACGGTCGCCGACGCCTACGGACTGCTGCGCGCCTCGATCGCCTCCGACGACCCTGTGATCTTCCTCGAGCCCAAGCGGCTCTACTGGTCCAAGGCCGACTGGTCGCCCGAGGAGCCGGAGGAGGTGGCGCCCATCGGGCAGGCCGTGGTCCGCCGCACCGGCCGCAGCGCCACGCTCATCACGTACGGGCCCTCGGTGCCCGTGTGCCTGGAGGCCGCGGAGGCGGCGCAGGCCGAGGGCTGGGACCTCGAAGTGCTGGACCTGCGGAGCCTCGTGCCGTTCGACGACGCCACCGTCTGCGAGTCCGTCCGCAGGACGGGCCGGGCGGTCGTGGTGCACGAGTCCACCGGCTTCGGCGGCCCCGGAGGGGAGATCGCCGCCCGGGTGACGGAGCGGTGTTTCCACCATCTGGAGGCTCCCGTGCTGCGCGTCGCCGGGTTCGACATCCCGTACCCGCCGCCGATGCTGGAGAGGCACCATCTGCCCGGTGTGGACCGCATCCTCGACGCGGTGGCGCGGCTCCAGTGGGAGGCCGACTGGACCGAGGCGGGAGGCGCGCGCTGATGGCTGTGGTGCGGGAGTTCCTGCTGCCGGACCTCGGAGAGGGGCTGACCGAGGCCGAGATCGTCCGCTGGCTGGTGCAGGTGGGCGATGTGGTGGCTGTCGACCAGCCGGTCGTGGAGGTCGAGACGGCCAAGGCGGCGGTGGAGGTGCCGTGTCCCTACGGGGGCGTGGTCACCGCGCGCTTCGGTGAGGAAGGGAAGGAACTGCCCGTCGGGGCCCCGCTGTTGACCGTCGCAGTGGGAGCGGACTCCGCGGGGGCCGCGCAGGACATCGAGCCCGCGGCCCCCGCGGCGAACGACGCCCCTGCCGAGGAGACGTCGGGGAACGTCCTCGTCGGCTACGGCACGGGCGCACCCGCCGCACGGCGCCGCCGCGTCCGCCCGTCGGGCGGGTTCTCCGGCCCCGCGGCCGGCCATGCCCCGGGCGGCGCGTCAGCGGCGAGCGCATCCGCGGGCCGTGGTCCCACGACCGCGCCGCGGGCCTCGGCGCAGGCTTCCGCGACCACCCGCCCCGTCGACCCCGGTGAGGACCGGCGAAACGGGGACACGGGCGGCGTGCAGCAGCCCGCGGGCGGGCCCGTCGCCGTCATCTCGCCGCTCGTACGGCGGATCGCGCGCGAACACGGCATCGACCTGCAGGCTGTGAGGGGATCCGGGCCCGAGGGCCTGATCCTTCGCGCCGATGTCGAGCAGGCAGCCCGTGAGATGGCCGCGGCCGCCGACGCGGTGGCCGCCCCGTACGCCTCCGAGGGGACGACCGGGGCCGGTTCCCTCCCCTCCGCGCCCTCCGCGGAACGGCAGGCTCGCGGACTCGCGGGAGCCGTGGGCGCGGAGCGCATCCCGCTGCGCGGGGTGCGGGGCGCTGTCGCCGACAAGCTCGCCAGGAGCCGGCGGGAGATCCCCGACGCGACGTGCTGGGTCGACGCCGACGCCACCGAACTGATGGCAGCCCGGGCGGCGATGAACGCCTCCGGCGGAACCAAGGTGTCGCTGCTCGCGCTGCTGGCCCGCATCTGCACCGCCGCGCTCGAGCGCTACCCCGAGCTGAACTCCACGGTCGACACCGAGGCGCGCGAGATCGTACGGCTGCCCGCCGTGCACCTCGGGTTCGCGGCGCAGACCGAGCGCGGCCTGGTCGTGCCGGTCGTACGCGACGCCCATGCCCGTAGTGCGGTGGAGCTGACCGAGGAGTTCGCCCGGCTGACCGAGGCCGCGAGGACGGGCACTCTCACGCCCGGCGATCTGACCGGCGGCACGTTCACGCTCAACAACTACGGCGTGTTCGGCGTCGACGGCTCCACACCGATCGTCAACCACCCCGAGGCGGCGATGCTCGGCGTCGGCCGGATCGTGCCCAAGCCGTGGGTGCACCAGGGCGAGTTGGCGGTGCGACGGGTCGTCCAGCTGTCGTTCACCTTCGATCACCGGGTGTGCGACGGCGGCACGGCCGGAGGCTTCCTGCGCTACGTCGCCGACTGCGTCGAGCAGCCGGCGGTGCTGCTGCGCACGGTGTGACCCGAGTTCACCCGGGATGACCGGGAGGCGCCGGGGGGCACCGGCGTTCTCCCGGGAAACCTCCGGCACCCCCGGGACTGCCTCCGGATCATCCCGGCCATACTCAGGGGCATGACTGCGCATGCGTACGACGCCGTGGTGCTGGCCGGGGGCGCCGCCAAACGGCTGGGCGGCGCCGACAAGCCCGGCCTGAGCGTCGGCGGGCGCCCGCTCCTGGACCGGGTGCTGGGCGCATGCGCGGACGCGGCCGTCACGGTCGTGGTCGGCTCCCGGCGGCCGACCGTACGAGCCGTGCGCTGGGCCCGTGAGGAACCGCCGGGTGCCGGACCGCTGGCCGCACTCGACGCGGGGCTCCGGCAGGTGACCGCACCGGTCGTGCTCGCGCTCTCCGCCGATCTGCCGTTCCTCTCGGCGGACACGGTCCGGGTACTGCTCGCGGAACTCGACCGCCCCGTGCGCACCGGGGCCGATGCATCTGCCGTCGCACCGCTTGAGGGGGCAGGCCCGGGTGAGGGGGCAGGCCGTACCGGCAGCCCCGGTAGTGCGGGCGGCCCCGGCAGTCCTGCCAGTGCGGGCGGCCCCGGCAGTGCGCGGAGCCAGGACGGCGCGGGCAGTGCGCGGAGCCAGGACGGCGCGGGGAGCCGGGGCGCCACGGGCAGGGGGAGCGGCGCGCACGACGGGGGACCGGCCGAAGGACACGATGGGCGACCGGTCGAAGGAGTCGTCCTCGTCGATGCCGACGGGCGCGACCAGCCGCTCGTCGCCGCATACCGCACCGAGCCCCTGTGCCGTGAACTCGCCCTTCTCGCCGCCGAACACGGCAGCCTCGCCCATCTCCCCCTCCGCCTGCTCACCTCCGAACTCACCCTTCACCGCCTGCCCGGCCACGACGCCGCCGCCTCCTTCGACTGCGACACCTGGGAGGACGTCGCCGCGGCCAGGGCCCGTATCAGGGAGCATGGAAACGTGCTGGACGAATGGATTGCCGCAGTCAAGGCCGACCTCGGCATCGAGCTGGATGTCGACACCGGTCTCCTTCTGGATCTCGCGCGCGATGCCGCGCACGGCGTGGCCAGGCCCGCGGCGCCGCTCACCACCTTCCTGGTGGGCTACGCGGCGGCCCGGGCCGGTGGCAGCCCCGACGAGGTGGCCGCCGCCGCCCGCAAGGCCGCGGCGCTGGCCGCGCGCTGGGCCGAGGAGGCAGGCGACGGACCGGCCGGCGGTCCGGAGAAGACGACGGGATGACGGAACCGGGCGGGGACCGCGACCTGTTCGCGGACGTGGAGCGACCGGCCTTCGACGGCCGTCCGCGCGGCCGCGGCCGCGCCGTTCGCCGGGACGACATCGCCTCCGCCGTGCACGACAGGCCGGCTTCCGCCGTGCACGACGGGACAGCCGCGGCCGGTGGCGCGCCACGAGCCGGTGGCGCTTCCGGCACCGGCGATACCCCCGGGACGGAGGGCGGGCCCGGCGCCGACGACCCCTTCGGCGCCGACGACACGATCGAGGTCGACGACGCTCTCGAGGTCGACGACGCGCTGGCCATCGCCAACGAACGACACCGCGGCCCGTCCACCGCGGCCGTTCCGGGCGTTCACGCCCGCCGCACAACCGGTCCCGCCTCCACCGGAAGCGCATCCGGCGCCCGATCGGGGACGCGCCTTGCCGGCGCCACCGACTCGCCGTCACCGCACCGTGCCACCGGCCGGGCGGGCGGATCCCGGGCATCCGATGGGGCCAACGGGCCCGACCGGAGCGGTACTTCGGATGACGATCCCTCGTTCGACGTCTACGACCACGAAGCAGTGGAGCAGCGGCTCTCCGGCTCGGGGCGCGCCCGCGCAGCGCCGTCGTCCGGCAAGGGTTCCGGTCATGTCCACCGGGCCACGACCTGGCACGAGGCGAGGGACATCGCCGCACAGGCGGCGGCCGGTCCGCTGCCCGCGCTCGTAAGGCGGCTGGGCGACGCGCTGGGCCACGTCCTGGCCGAGCCGTTGGTGGCCCTGACCGATCTGCCGCCGTTCGACACGTCCGCCATGGACGGATGGGCCGTTGCCGGGCCGGGGCCCTGGCGGATCCCCGGGGGCACCGGGACCACTGACCCCGACCACCCAGCGGACCCCGACCACCCGGCGGGCCCCGCGCACCCGACGGACCCGGGGGACCCGGGGCTCGGCATCCTCGCCGGGCACGACGGACCCGCGCCGCTGCCCGACGGCCATGCCGTCCGTATCGCGACCGGCGCCCGCGTCCCGGCCGGTACGACGGCTGTGCTGCGCAGCGAGCACGGGGAGGTGCGGACCCCGCACCGTGCGTCCGGGAGCCGCTCCGGTTCCCCCGACCCGAGCGTCCCGGACGCGAGCACCCCGGACCTGAGCTCCGCCGACCTGAGCTCCGCCGACCTGAGCTCCGCCGACCTGAGCTCCGGCGACCCGAGCTCCCCCGACCCGCGCCCCGAGACCCGTCGCCCCGAGAACCCGCGCTCCGAGACCCCACAGGGCGAGATCCCGCACAGCGAGGCGCTCGCGGCCGGGCACCAACGCCCGTATGACGCCTGGCTCCACGTACTCCCCGGCCGCGGGCCCGTCGCGCCCGGGCAGGACATCCGCCCCCGCGGGCAGGAGTGCCGCAGCGGGGACGGGCTGATGCCCGCCGGGTCGGTCATCACCCCCGCCGTCCTCGGCCTCGCGGCCGCCGCGGGCTATGACGAGGCGCGGACGTTCCCGCGCCCGCGAGTGGAAATCCTCGTCCTCGGCGACGAGTTGCTCGACGCGGGTCTGCCGCGCGACGGCCGGATCCGCGACGCGCTCGGGCCGATGCTCGGCCCGTGGCTCGGCGCGCTCGGCGCCGAGGTGACCGGGATCCGCCACCTGCGCGACGAGGCCGACGTGCTGCACCGGGCGGTCACCGCCTCCACCGCCGATGTCGTCGTCACCACAGGCGGCACCGCGGCCGGACCTGTCGATCACGTGCACCCGATCCTGCGCCGTGCGGGGGCCGACCTGCTCGTCGACGGGGTCGCCGTACGGCCGGGCCATCCCATGCTGCTCGCCAGGCTCGCGCCCGGACGGCATCTCGTCGGTCTCCCCGGCAACCCGCTCGCCGCCGTCTCGGGGCTGCTGACGCTCGCCGAACCGCTCCTGCGGACGCTCGCGGGACGGAACACGTCGGGCACGGCAACCGGGGCCGCAGCCGAGGGAATCGGAACGGCGGTCGGCGCACCCCGCTCGCCGTTCCAGCCGCCTCCCCCGCCCCACCCGGCGACCGTCGCAACCAACACCACCACCGTCGGCGTCACTCAAGCCGTGCACGGACATCCGTACGACACCCGGCTCGTGCCCGTCGCCCTCCGGGCCGGGCGCGCCGTACCGCTGCACTTCACCGGACCGGCCATGCTCCGGGGGATCGCGAACGCCGACGGGCTGGCCGTCATCCCGCCCGGCGGCGCGGAGCCGGGGGACGCGGTCGCGTTCCTCGACCTCCCGTGGTCCGCCGAACACCCTTTGTCCGCCGGTCCGATCAGCCCCGCGACGGCCGACAGCGGGACCCACGGACCCGGCCACGGACCTGGTCAGGGAACCGGCCCCGGACCCGCCCCCGCCCCTGGACCGCGCGACGGAGGCCCAGCCCGATGAAGTTGCCCAGCCAGGACGCCGCCGCCAGGTCCCCGGAGACCACCGGACGCGTCCAGCTTCCCCGCCGTTCGGTCGTCGGACCGCTCCACCAGGTCGCCCGCCGACTGCTGATGGCCCTCGTGGTCCTGCTGACGACGGTGTTCATCGTGTACGCCGAGCGCGACGAGTACCACGACAATGCCGACAACAGCGTCGACCTCCTCGACTGCCTCTACTACGCGACCGTCACGCTCTCCACCACCGGTTACGGCGACATCGTCCCGTACGGCGAGGGCGCACGGCTCGTCAACGTTCTGCTCATCACGCCCCTGCGCGTCCTTTTCCTGATCATCCTGGTCGGAACCACACTCGAGGTCCTCACCGAGCGAACCCGCGAGCAGTGGCGACTGAACCGCTGGAGGTCCGCCTTGCGCGATCACACCGTCGTCGTCGGCTTCGGCACCAAGGGCCGCTCCGCCGTGCTGACCTTGATGGCCAAGGGGCTGTCCAAGGAGAGGGTCGTCGTCGTCGACCCGAGTCAGAAGGTCATCGACGCGGCCAGCGCTGAGGGTTTCGTGGGCGTCGTCGGCGACGGCACCCGCAGCGAGGTCCTCAAGCGTGCGGAGGCGCAACGCGCCGGCAAGGTCATCATCGCCACGCAGCGGGACGACACCGCCGTGCTGGTGACGCTGACCGCCCGTCAGCTCAATCGCGGCGCGAAGATCGTCGCCGCGGTGCGTGAGGAGGAGAACGCCCCGCTGCTGCGCCAGTCCGGTGCCGATGCCGTGATCACCAGCTCCAGCGCCGCCGGCCGCCTCCTCGGCCTGTCCGTCGTCAGCCCCAGCTCCGTCGTCGTGCTGGAGGATCTGATCCACCAGGGCAGCGGACTGGACGTGATCGAACGCCCTGTGGTGAAGGCCGAAGTCGGCCGCTCCGTACGGGAGGTGGACGACCTCGTCGTCTCCGTCCTGCGCGGGCACCGGCTTCTCGGCTTCGACGATCCGAAGGCCAGCCCGCTCCAGGCCACCGACCGTCTCATCGCCGTCATCCGCGCCAATCCGGCGGGCAACGGCACGGAACGGCACCCGGAGTAGTCGCGCGCCCCGCCCGTCGTGGCCCAGCACGATTCCGGTACGGCCCCTGTAACGGCCCCTGTAACGGCCCCTGTAACGGCCCCTGTGCGGCCGCGGTACGGCCGCGGGGCTCGGCCGGGCAGGCGGAGTAGCCTCGCGGCCATGCCTATGCACGCGATCACCATTCCCGAACCCGGAGGACCCGAGGCCCTGGTGTGGGCCGAGGTCCCGGATCCCGTACCCGGCGAGGGCGAGGTCCTCGTCGAGGTCGCGGCGAGTGCCGTCAACCGCGCCGACGTGCTCCAGCGCCAGGGTTTCTACGACCCGCCGCCCGGTTCGTCCCCGTATCCCGGCCTGGAGTGTTCCGGCCGGATCGCCGCCCTCGGCCCGCACGTATCCGGCTGGTCCGTCGGCGACGAGGTGTGCGCACTGCTCTCGGGCGGCGGCTATGCGGAGAAAGTCGTGGTTCCCGCCGGCCAGTTGCTGCCGGTGCCGGAGGGCGTGGACCCGGTCTCGGCTGCCGCGCTGCCGGAAGCGGCGTGCACGGTGTGGTCCAACGTGTTCATGGTCGCCCATCTCCGGCCGGGCGAGACGCTGCTGGTGCACGGCGGCGCAAGCGGCATCGGCACGATGGCGATCCAGCTCGCGAAGGCCGTGGGCGCCAAGGTCGCGGTGACGGCGGGCGGTCCGGAGAAGCTCGAGCGCTGCCGCGAGTTGGGTGCGGACATCCTCATCGACTATCGCGAGCAGGACTTCGTCCAGGAGATCCGCAACGCCACGGACGGCGCCGGGGCGGACGTCGTCCTCGACATCATCGGGGCGAAGTACCTCGGGCAGAACGTGAAGGCGCTCGCCGTGAACGGCCGGATCGCCGTCATCGGGCTGCAGGGAGGTCGCAAGGGCGAACTGGACCTGGGCGCGCTGCTGGCGAAGCGCGGCGCGGTGACCGCCACCTCGCTGCGCGGGCGGCCGCTGCCGGAGAAGGCGGCGATCGTGGCGGCGGTGCGCGAGCACGTCTGGCCGCAGTTCGCAACCGGGAGGGTGAAGCCGGTGGTGGACCGTACGGTCCCGATGCGGGACGCGGCCGAGGCGCACCGGGTGCTGGAGAGCAGCGTCCATGTCGGGAAGATCCTGCTCACGGTCTGACGCGCAGCCGGGGTCCGGCGCCGTGGGCACGGGTCGACGCCGTGGGCACGGCCTTATGCGCGGGATGGCCCGATGTCGCACTCCCGCCGTCCCGGCCCCGACCCCGACCCGACCTCAACCCCCAACCCCGACCCCTTCGACCTCGACCCCGACTCCCGTCCGAGATGCCGGATTTCATCCGACATGTGACTCTGAACACTGCATCGGATGGTCACCCTGACCGCTCGGTACGGGAGGGGGTCACTGCCGTGGCCTCAGCGCTGCGCTCGCGACTCGCCATAGGGCTCCTGGTGGGGGCCGCGATGCTCTCGTCCCCCACCGTGTTCGCCCGCGATCAGACGTCGTTCCTCACGGGCCGCGGAACCGGCGCCGTCGCCGCCCAGCTCCCGCGGATTCACTCGACGGGCCCTTCCGGCGCCCCCCTCCTTCTGCCCGGCTCGTCCCGGGACTCCCCGCCCCGTGTGACCAGGGCGGATGACGACCGGAGCGGGCCGTACGCCGGGCGTCGCGCAGGTCAGGGCCGGGAGAAGCCGGGGCGCGCCCCCGAAGCCGTCTCCCCCACCGACCCCGGCGAGCCGTCCCGGCCTTCCCGGCCCGGCGACGGAGAGCCGGACGCACCCCGTGAACCCCGCGACCCCGATGCCCCGCCCGGCGCGGGTGTCCCCTCGGGAGCACCGTCCGATGCCCCCACCCGCGTTCCCCGCCCCCCGTCCGATGCTCCGCGCCCGCCGGACGCGACCCCGGGGCCCGACGAGCCCCCGCCCGACGACGACAGCGAGCTGCCGGGCGCGTGGCGGCCCCCACTGCCGTACGAACCGGAGGCCCCGGAACCGGAATCCGAGTGGACCGACGTCGCTGTGCCGCCCGTCGACCCGTCGTCCGACGAGACGCCCGGCAGCGGCACCGCCGTCGCCGACGAGCGCGGAGAGCAGTCGGCGCATCCCACCGGGCGCATGCTGCGCGTGCTGCCGATCGGTACGGGGCTGGCGCTGATGGGCCTCGGCCTCGCGTACATCGGCATCCGGCTGCGGCAGCGCTGAGGTCCTCCCGGCGCCGCCGGAGTCCCGCCCCCCCCGTTTATGTCCCGTTCCTCCCCGGCACTGAGGTCCCACCCGCCCCCAGGCCGGGGTCCGGCCCCCGGCGTCCGCCCTTCGCCTGCGCCGAGACTTCCGCCCGTCCTCCAACTCCCCAGCGCCCCGTTCCCAGCCCCAGGCACCGCGTCCCGGCGTGCGGGAGTCGGGATTCCGTGCACGTCCGGGCGGTGGATCGGCCGTTTCCGGGGGCGGAACCGTGTTCAGGCGCGTGTGAGAGAGAATGGCGGCATGGAGATGCCGAGGAATGAACGGTCGCAGGAGAGCCCGCACGTCCTGGTCGTCGGGGCGGACGGAATGCCTCTCGGCAGCGCCGGCTCCGGAGGCGGAGAGGGCGGCGAGGAGTCCCGCGAGGTTCCCTTGACGGACATGGTCGAACAGCCCGCGAAGGTCATGCGCATCGGCAGCATGATCAAGCAGCTGCTCGAGGAGGTCCGGGCGGCGCCTCTCGACGAGGCGAGCCGGGTGCGTCTGAAGGAGATCCACCACAGCTCCGTGAAGGAGTTGGAGGACGGCCTCGCGCCGGAGCTCGTGGAGGAGCTCGAGCGGCTGTCCCTGCCCTTCACCGAAGACGTGGTTCCGACCGAGGCCGAGCTGCGGATCGCGCAGGCCCAGCTCGTCGGATGGCTCGAAGGGCTGTTCCACGGCATTCAGACGGCACTCTTCGCGCAGCAGATGGCGGCGAGGGCCCAGCTCGAGCAGATGCGCCGGGCGCTGCCCCCGGGCGTGATGGGCCCCGAGGGCGACGACGAGCCGCATCAGGGAGGCGCTCGCTCGGGTCCGTACCTGTAGAGCCGTGACCCCCCGAGAAGGACCGCCGGAGGCCCGTGCCCGCGGTGGCGGAGGCCGCCGCCCGTGGCGGACCCGGCGGGGCGCAAGGACGACGAAGGGGCCCGGCGCGCACTCCGCGCGCCGGGCCCCTCGCCGTACTGCTATTCCGTACTGCTTTGTGTGCTGCGTCCCTGCGGCGACCGGTCAGGAGGCCTTGCCCGTCGAGACCGTCAGCACGAACTTGTCGTCGTTGTCCTCGGGGTCGAACGGGTCGCCCGTCAGCGGGGTTTGCCGGATCACGATGTCCTTGCCCCAGGTGTTCTCGTTCTCGTACTCCACGCTGTACTTCCAACCCGCCGCGTTCAAGCACTGCTTCACGGACGTGAGGTCGTAGTACTGGAGCTGCGGGGCCGAGACCTTGCTGTCGTCGTCCCAGTACTCGTTCGGCTCGGTGCACTTCTCGCGGTCGATGGTCTTGGTCCTGTCGCCCGGGTTGAAGTCCTCGCCCTTGTCCTCGTCATCCGAGTCGGGATCGGGTTCGGTGTCGGAGCCGCGCGGGTCGCTGCCGCCGTCCGCGCCCTGCGTCGTCCGGGACGTCTCCTTGGGGTTGGCCTCGGGCTCGCCGCCGTCACGGTTGTTCATGAGGAGCAGGCTGACCAGGCCGCCCGCCACCAGCAGTGCCGCGAGGACCGCACCCACGACCACCGGCGTATTGCTCTTGCCGCGCGGGGGCGCCCCCTGGGGCGGCGGGGTGATCGTGTACGGCGGCGGGGTCTGCAGGCCGCTGTTGTACGGCGAGGGGGCCGGGGTGTGCGGGCCCGGCGTCGCGTAACCGTGCTGCTGCATCGCGTGCTGCGGCGGGGGAGGCGTGGACGGACCGAAGCCGCCCATCTGACCCGGCTGCTGCGGTGCGGCGTAGGGCGTGTGGACGTTCGGCGGGGGTGGCGCCCCCTGGTCCACGGTCGGGAAGACGGCGGCTCCGACCCCCGCTCCGCTGTTGGCCGAGGACCCGTCGCCGACGACGTTGGGCGTCGCCCCGGTCTGCCCGCTCCCGGCGACCCGTGCGCATTCGTCGCGCATCGCCTCGGCCGTCGGGAAGCGCTCGTTGGGGTTCTTCTTGAGGGCCCGCGCCACGAGCGCGTCGACCGCCGGGGGGACCGACCGGTTGATGGAGGAGGGGACGGGCGGGTCCTCCTGCACATGCGCGTACGCGATGGCCAGGGGTGAGTCGGCGTCGAAGGGCAGGCGTCCGGTGAGCAGCTCGAAGAGCATGATGCCCACCGAGTAGAGGTCGGACCGGGCGTCCACGCCGCGGCCGAGGGCCTGCTCGGGCGAGAGGTACTGCGGGGTGCCCACGACCATGCCGGTCTGCGTCATGGAGGTGACGCCGGACTGCATGGCGCGCGCGATGCCGAAGTCCATGACCTTGACCACGTTGCGCTTGGTCATCATCACGTTGCCCGGCTTGATGTCGCGGTGGACCAGGCCCATCTCGTGGCTGACCTCGAGCGCCGCCAGGACGTCCGCGGTGATCTTGAGGGCCTTCTCGGCCGGCATGGCGCCGTACTGCGCGATGTCGGCGTCCAGGGCCGAGCGGAGCGGCTGGCCCTCGATGTACTCCATGACGATGTAGGGGACAAGGGCCCCCTCGATCTCGTCCTCGCCGGTGTCGAAGACGGAGACGATGTTGGTGTGCGAGAGCTTGGCCACGGACTGGGCCTCGCGGCGGAACCGCTCGCGGAAGGACGGCTCCCGGCCCAGCTCGGTGTGGAGCGTCTTGATGGCCACTTGCCGGTCCAGGACGGAGTCGTAGGACAGGTGGACCGATGCCATGCCACCGGCGCCGAGCAGGTCGCGCAGCTGGTAGCGGCCGCCACCGACGGAACGGCCCTCGTAACGGCCTTGCGCGCCGTCCTGGCTCATGTGGTCTGCTCCCCCCGTGGCACGACGGCCTCGCGCTGCGGCCCGTTGCTGTCGTTCCGTAACCGTGATTCCCGGCCAAGTCTGCCCGAGGGCCGGTACACGTCAAGCCGCATGCCCGTTCCGTGACCGGATGCGCAAGAAGCGTCTCTCAATGGTTACGAGCCGCGGCGTGATTTGCATCGGGGCGCCCCCCGGAGGTTGGATGGCCGGTCCATCACGATCCGGAGCCGGGCCCGGACCCTGTAGCGTGCTTCAGGGAAGACGTAGTACCGCACGGACAGTCGCGGACAGAAACGACGGCGAGGACTGATGGCACAGACGCAGCGCGCCCAGGGCCCGTCCGAACCCGATGCCACCGGCGGGGGCACCCCCGAAGCGCCGGAGGCGTGGGGAGCCGGCGGGCTGGTCGGCGACGGCCGCTACCGTCTCACGCATCGCCTCGGCCGCGGCGGTATGGCAGAGGTCTTCGCTGCGGAAGATGTACGTCTGGGCCGAACGGTTGCAGTGAAACTGCTTCGTTCCGATCTTGCCGAGGATCCGGTCTCCAAGGCGCGCTTCACGCGCGAGGCCCAGTCGGTCGCGGGCCTCAACCACCATGCGGTGGTGGCGGTCTACGACTCCGGCGAGGACGTCGTGGGTCCGCGCATCGTGCCGTACATCGTGATGGAGCTCGTCGAGGGCCGCACGATCCGCGATCTGCTCCTCAACGCCGAGGCACCGCCGCCCGACCAGGCGCTGATCATCGTCTCCGGTGTGCTGGAGGCGCTGTCCTACAGCCACCACCACGGCATCGTGCACCGGGACATCAAGCCGGCGAACGTCATCATCACCAATACCGGGGCCGTCAAGGTCATGGACTTCGGCATCGCCCGTGCGCTGCACGGCGCGCAGTCGACGATGACGCAGACCGGCATGGTCATGGGCACCCCCCAGTACCTCTCCCCCGAGCAGGCCCTCGGCAAGGCGGTCGACCACCGCTCGGACCTCTACGCCACGGGCTGCCTGCTCTACGAACTCCTCGCCCAGCGGCCGCCGTTCACCGGCGAGACCCCGCTCTCGGTCGTCTACCAGCACGTCCAGGACGACCCGGTGCCCCCGTCCGAGGCTGCCGACGCCGTGCCGCCGGAGCTCGACGGTCTGGTCATGCGGTCACTCGCCAAGGACCCGGACGACCGCTTCCAGAGCGCCGAGGAGATGCGCGGCCTGGTGCAGTACGCGCTGCAGATGCTGCAGGAGCGGGGCGGCCACACCGGCGTATGGGACACCGGGCCGGTCGCGCACACCGGTGCCAACACCCCGGCCATGGGCATGGCGGGCACGAGCGTGCTGCCGCACCCCAGCCACGGCGACACTCCCCCGGCGTTCCGGACGGGCACCACGCAGATCGGAGCGGGCGGCCCGATGCTGCCCGGTGCCCGGCCCGACGACGGCGGCTTCGACGGCCGCCGCCCGGGCGGCGGGAAGGGCAAGGGCGGCCGCGGCAAGATGTGGCTGTTCGCCGCGCTCGCCGTGATCGCGATCATCCTCGGTGCGGCCTACGCGCTGGACCGGGCGGGCACGGAGTCCGACGGGAACAAGTCGGGCAACCCCTCGACCACGGCCCCGGAGAAGACGGAGAACAAGCCGTCGCAGTCGGAGGACGAGGGCGCGACCGAGGGCACCGACCCGGCGGACGACATCGGCGGCCAGGACTCGTACACCCCGTCCCAGGAGCCCTCGCAGCAGCCGAGCCAGACGCCGTCGCAGTCGCCGTCGCAGTCGCCGACCGACGAGCCGACCGACGAGCCCTCGGACGGCACGTCGAGCGGGAGCGGTGACGACACGAGCGAGTCGCCCGACCCCGGTGGCTCGGACGACGGGGGCAATGGCGAGCCCTCGGCCGACCCGAGCCTGCCGGACCCGGTCGGCGGGAACTGACCGTACCGCGCAGGGCTTCCGCCCCTGCCGTCCCGGACAGGGATGAACGCGCGCCTAGCCCGTGAACGCGTCGCGGACCGCCTCGTATTCGCGCGTCCACCACACCGACAGCGCCGCGGCCGCCGGGAACTGCGGATCGGCCCGCCGGTCCAGCAACTGGTAGCGCCAGCGCAGCATCCAGAAGTCGTTCAGCCGCTCCCACCACACCCGGTGGACGGCCGCCGCCAGCTCGGCGGGGCTCGCGCCGGTCGCGGTCCGGTACGCGCGGGCGTACGGGCGCACCTTGCTCAGCTCCAGCGTGCCCCGCGGCCGTACGAAGAAGATCACCGCGGCGCGTACCGCCTCCTCCGCACGGGGCTGGATGCCCAGCCGGTCCCAGTCGAGGATCGCGGCGGGTTCGGCGCCCCGGTAGAGCAGGTTCAGCGGGTGGAAGTCGCCGTGCACCCAGCCGGTGGCCGGCTCCGCGCCGGCCTCCGGGCGCTGGTGGGCATGGCGTTCGAGCAGGGAGCGGCGTTCGACGAGCCGGTGCTCGGCGAGTTCGTCGAAGCTGTCGCGGGGGCGGTTGGCGCGCGCCAGGCCGAGCAGTTCCTCGATCACCTCGAAGGTGTCCGTGGGGTCGGCGCTCTCCACCCGGGCCTCGGCCTCCGGGACCGGTGACTGCTGCATCACCCGCTCCAGGCAGGTGTGCACCAGTCCCAGCAGTGCCCCGAGACGGCGGGACTGTGCACAGGTCAGCTCGGCGCCGTCGCGGTGCCGGCCGTCGATCCAGGGGTGGAGGGTGTAGCACGCGTCGCCGATCACCGTGACCGTACGGCCGTCCGCGTCGGCCAGAGGCGGGACGACCGGGAGTCCGAGGGCGCCCAGCCGGGTGATGGCGCCGTGCTGGTGGGCGATGGCCTTGCTGTCCCCGTCGAGGTGGTGCTTGAGGAAGTACCGGCCGCGGGTGGTGGCCAGTTGGTAGCCGCGATTGAGCAGGCCCTGGGCCACACGCGCGCAGGACAGGGGCTCGCCGGTGCCCTCGTACCGGCGGAGCAGCGCGCGGAGCGGGACGGTTGTGTCATATGTGCGCGGCACGCGCCAGATGTTAGATCACTTCGTCACGCAGTGTGCCCGGACCGGCACACAGGGATGTGGGTGCGGGGGAGTCAGGGGTGGGCGGCGGCCCGGTGCGGATGCGGGGGAGCGGGCGGACGGCTGGTCCGGTTCAGTGTTTTTCCGCCTGCAGCCGGGCGGCGTACGCGGCGGCCTGTGAACGGCGCTCCATGCCGAGTTTCGCGAGGAGGCTGGAGACATAGTTCTTGATCGTCTTCTCGGCGAGGTGAAGGCGCTCGCCGATGGCCCGGTTGGTCAGCCCCTCCGCGATCAGCTCCAGGACCTTCCGCTCCTGCCCGGTGAGCCGGCCGAGCGCCCCGTCCGTCCCGGTGCCCGTGCCGCGCCCTTCGCGCAGCCGCTCCAGGACGCGGGTGGTGGCCACCGGGTCGAGCAGGGATTTCCCGGCCGCCACGTCGTGTACGGCCGCGAGCAGCTCCTTGCCGCCGATCGCCTTGAGCACATAGCCCGACGCCCCCGCGAGGATCGCGTCGAAGAGGGCCTCGTCATCGGCGTACGAGGTGAGCATCAGGCAGGCGACGGACGGATCCAGGGAACGGATCTCGCGGCAGACCTCGACGCCGCTGCCGTCCGGAAGGCGCACGTCCAGCACTGCCACGTCCGGCCGGGCGGCGGGGATGCGGGCCAGGGCCTCGGCCGCGGAACCGGCCTCTCCCACCACCGCGAGGTCCTTCTCGACGGACAGCAGTTCCCGCACGCCGCGTCGTACCACCTCGTGGTCGTCGACCAGGAATACCCTGGTTTCTCCGCCTTCGGCCACGGGGTCAGTCTCACACATCGACTCTTCCCGTGCCCCAGTTCTCCGGGATACCGTGCGGTTGTCCCGGCAGCCCGCAGGGCTGTGACCAGTGCTGTTCCCGCACTCCTCTCAATTTACTTGGATATCCAAGCAAAAACGCAGGTCAGAGGGGTTTCGCGGAGATGTGGCGCACTCGGTAACGTGCCTCTTGCAGGCCACGTCCGGGGCACCTGTCACGCCCGGTTCGGCCGCGCCGCACATACCCCGTGCGCCGTTCGAAGCGGGTGAGCCCTAACTGGCCGCCGGCGGATCCCGGGGGCCGGACAGACGGAGGAGCACAACCGTGACCGTGGAGAGCACTGCCGCGCGGAAACCGCGTCGCAGCAGCGGCAAGCGCACCGGCGCCAAGAAGCCGCCGGCCGACGCCCGCCCCGAGCTCGTACAGCTGCTGACGCCGGAAGGCGAGCGGGTCGAGCACCCCGACTACTCGATCGATCTGTCCCAGGAGGAGCTGCGCGCTCTGTACCGGGACATGGTGCTGACCCGTCGTTTCGACGCCGAGGCCACTGCGCTCCAGCGTCAGGGCGAGCTGGGCCTGTGGGCCTCGCTGCTCGGCCAGGAGGCCGCGCAGATCGGCTCGGGCCGCGCGCTGCGCGACGACGACTACGTCTTCCCGACCTACCGCGAGCACGGCGTCGCCTGGTGCCGCGGGGTCGACCCGACGAACCTGCTCGGCATGTTCCGCGGCGTCAACCACGGCGGCTGGGACCCCAACACCAACAACTTCCACCTCTACACGATCGTGATCGGCTCGCAGACGCTTCATGCGACCGGTTACGCGATGGGCGTGGCCAAGGACGGCGCGGACTCCGCCGTCATCGCCTACTTCGGCGACGGCGCGTCCAGCCAGGGCGACGTCGCCGAGGCGTTCACCTTCTCCGCGGTCTACAACGCCCCCGTCGTCTTCTTCTGCCAGAACAACCAGTGGGCGATCTCCGAGCCCACCGAGAAGCAGACCCGCGTCCCCCTCTACCAGCGCGCCCAGGGCTACGGCTTCCCCGGCGTCCGCGTCGACGGCAACGACGTGCTGGCCTGCCTTGCCGTCACCCGCGCCGCCCTGGAGCGGGCGCGCAGCGGCGAGGGCCCCACGCTCGTCGAGGCGTTCACCTATCGCATGGGCGCCCACACCACCTCCGACGACCCCACCCGCTACCGCCTCGACGAGGAGCGGGCAGCCTGGGAGGCCAAGGACCCGATCCTGCGGCTGCGGGCCCACCTGGAGAAGGAGGGCGCCGCCGACGAAGCCTTCTTCGCGGAGCTGGAGAAGGAGAGCGACGTGCTCGCCAAGCGCGTGCGCGAGGCCGTACGCGCCATGCCCGACCCCGACTCGATGGCGATGTTCGAGCACGTCTACGCCGACGGGCACGCACTCGTCGATGAGGAGCGCGCGCAGTTCGCCGCGTACCAGGCTTCGTTCGCGGACGCGGAGGGGAACTGACATGGCTGCCGAGAAACTCGCGATGGCGAAGGCGATCAACGCGTCGCTGCGCACGGCCATGGAGGCCGACCCCAAGGTCCTCGTCATGGGTGAGGACGTCGGCAAGCTCGGCGGCGTCTTCCGCGTCACGGACGGTCTGCAGAAGGACTTCGGCGAGGAGCGGGTCATCGACACCCCGCTCGCCGAGTCCGGCATCATCGGCACCGCGATCGGCCTCGCGCTCCGCGGCTACCGCCCCGTCGCCGAGATCCAGTTCGACGGCTTCGTCTTCCCCGCGTACGACCAGATCGTCACGCAGCTCGCCAAGATGCACGCCCGTGCGCTGGGCAAGATCAAGATGCCGGTCGTCATCCGCATCCCCTACGGCGGTGGCATCGGCGCCGTCGAGCACCACAGCGAGTCGCCCGAGGCGCTGTTCGCGCACGTCCCCGGGCTCAAGGTCGTCTCGCCGTCCAATTCGGCCGACGCCTACTGGATGATGCAGCAGGCCATCGAGTCCGACGACCCCGTCATCTACTTCGAGCCCAAGCGCCGCTACTGGGACAAGGCGGAGGTCGACACCTCCGCGATCCCCGGCCCGCTTCACGCCGCCCGCGTCGCGCGCGAGGGCACCGACCTGACCCTGGCCGCGTACGGTCCGATGGTGAAGGTGTGCCTGGAGGCGGCCGCCGCCGCGGCCGAGGAGGGCAAGTCGCTGGAGGTCGTCGACCTGCGCTCGATGTCCCCCGTCGACTTCGACACCGTCCAGCGGTCGGTGGAGAAGACCCGCAGGCTCGTCGTCGTCCACGAGGCGCCGGTGTTCCTGGGGACGGGTGCGGAGATCGCGGCCCGTATCACCGAGCGGTGCTTCTACCATCTGGAGGCACCCGTGCTGCGGGTCGGCGGTATGCACGCGCCGTACCCGCCTGCCAGGCTCGAGGACGAATACCTGCCGGGGCTCGACCGGGTGCTGGACTCCGTCGACCGCGCGCTGGCGTACTGAGGGCCGAGGAGATCGTGACGATGACCGAGACGACGCTCCCCCGGAATCCTTCCGGGGGCACGCCCATCCGTGAGTTCCGCATGCCGGACGTCGGCGAGGGACTGACGGAAGCCGAAATCCTCAAGTGGTACGTCCAGCCGGGCGACACCGTGACCGACGGGCAGGTGGTCTGCGAGGTCGAGACCGCCAAGGCCGCCGTCGAACTGCCCATCCCGTTCGACGGGACCGTGCACGAACTGCGCTTCCCCGAGGGGACGACGGTCGACGTGGGCACGGTGATCATCTCCGTGGACACCGCGCCCGGCGGCGGCTCGGCCGCACCGGCGGCCGGTGACGCCGCGTTCGAGCTGCCGAAGACCGAGGAGGCCACTCGCGAGGCGGCCGAGTCGGGACCGGCCCCCACCCCGGCGCGTTCGGAGGGCGGTGACGAGCCGGAGGGCCGCCAGCCGGTCCTGGTCGGCTATGGCGTCGCCGCCTCGTCGACCAAGCGCCGTCCGCGGAAGCAGCAGCCGGGCCAGGCTCCTGCCGTACCGGGCCAGAACGGTGCGGCCGCGGCCCTGCAGGCCGAGATGAACGGTCACGCCGGCGCCGCGACCGCGTCCCCGCAGGGGGCACGGACGGCCGGGACCAGCGCGCCGGCCGTGCCGGGCGGACGCCCGCTCGCCAAGCCGCCGGTCCGCAAGCTCGCCAAGGACCTCGGCGTGGATCTGGCGGCCGTCACGCCGACAGGTCCGGACGGGATCGTCACGCGGGACGACGTCCACGCGGCGGCCGCCTCGGCCATGGCCGCGACGGACTCCGCACCGGCCGCGTCTGCGGCCGGCCAGGCCACCGCGGTGCAGGCCACCGCGGCCGCGGCCCCGGCGCCCGCCGTCGCTGCCGGGGAGCGCGAGACCCGTGTGCCGGTCAAGGGCGTGCGGAAGGCGACCGCGCAGGCGATGGTCTCCAGCGCCTTCACCGCGCCGCACGTCACGGAGTTCGTCACCGTGGACGTGACCCGCACGATGAAGCTCGTCCAGGAGCTGAAGCAGGACCCGGACATGGCGGGTCTGCGGGTCAACCCGCTGCTGCTGGTCGCCAAGGCGTTCCTGGTGGCGATCCGCCGCAACCCGGAGGTCAACGCGGCCTGGGACGAGGCCAACCAGGAGATCGTGCGGAAGCACTACGTGAACCTGGGCATCGCCGCGGCCACCCCGCGCGGCCTGATCGTCCCCAACATCAAGGACGCGCACGCCCAGACCCTGCCCGAACTCGCCTCTTCTCTGGGCGATTTGGTGTCCACCGCCCGCGAGGGCAAGACGTCCCCCGCGGCGATGCAGGGCGGCACGGTCACGATCACCAACGTCGGCGTCTTCGGCGTCGACACCGGCACTCCGATCCTCAACCCCGGGGAGTCGGCGATCCTGGCCTTCGGCGCGGTCAAGCTCCAGCCCTGGGTCCACAAGGGCAAGGTCAAGCCCCGCCAGGTCACCACGCTGGCGCTCTCCTTCGACCACCGTCTGGTCGACGGAGAGCTGGGCTCCAAGGTTCTCGCGGACATCGCCGCGGTCCTGGAGCAGCCCAAGCGGCTGATGACCTGGGTGTAAGGCGAACCAGGAGTACGGGCGCGGGCCCGGACGCGGACTTCCGCGTCCGGGCCCGCGCCGTTGCGTACGGTCATGCGTTTCCGCTGCTCCTGTTCGTGCTCCTGCTCGTGCTCCTGTTCGTGCCGCTCCGGCCCTTCCCGCGGCGCCCGTTCGCCCAGGAGCCCAGGGCGAACAGCGCGCCGACGAGCGGCGCGGCCAGAAGAGTGTGCGCCAACGCACTTGGCGGTACGAGGAGTTGCCCGATGTCGGAGGGTTCCCCGGCTCCCAGGAGGAGAGCCTGGTCCAGCAGTGCGCCGTAGGCGACAGCGCCGGTCGCATACGCGGCGCAGGTGGTGAGGAACGTGGCGGCCGGGCCGCGCCCCATGCCCGGCAGGACGCGGAACGCGAGGGTGAGGGCGGCGAAGCAGCAGGCGAACCCCAGCAGGGCGTAGACGGTGGCGTACCCGAACAGCACCGGGGAGATCCGGCCCCCGGCGTTCTCCGGCAGCGATCCGGTCATCTGCAGGGCGAGAGAGTCGGCGCAGGCGGCGATTCCGTCGCCCCCGCCGGCCTCGGGGACGCCGGCACAGAGAGCGCGGGCGGACAGTTCGTACAACGCCTCCCCGAAGCCGGAGCCGAGCAGTTTCGGCAGCGGCAGGGCACAGCAGGTCAACAGCAGGGTGACGCCGATCCGGCGCCACACGGTGTGGCCGGGGCCGAGTATCTGCCGGAGCTGTTGCCCGGTGCCCTGGGCCGCCGGTGCATCCGGGCGGACCGCGGCGAGAGCGGCGATGATCGCCGCGCAACTCCCCACGGCGGCCAGGAACATCACATGGGCGGAGGCCTTCTGGGCGTCGATGAGAACTTCCAGCATGTCGCCGGCGCGGCGGTGGGGTTCGAAGGCCAGCCGCGGAAGCCGGAGCAGGATGAGGGCCAGAAGATGGGCGAGCGGCGCGAAGGTGATGAGCGCGAGGCAGAAGGGGAGCGACCGTACGGAGGGGTGGGCGGTACGCCGCGCGACCGCCCGTGCCGTCCTCAGCAGCAGCCCGAGGAACAGCACGGCCCAGAGCGTCTCGTGGACGGCGGCGTCGAGCCCGGTGCGTTCGCTGTAGAGCAGCGTGGGCGACACGGTGATCAGGCGCAGTGCCGCCGGTGCGCCCGGATAGTCGGCGATGGCGGTGGTGCTGCCGAGCCCGTCGGCCCAGCGGATCTGTCCGGGCAGGACCGCGACGGCCTCGGCGAGGAGCATGCCGCACAGCGCGGCGCGCACGAAGCGGCCCCGAAGCAACGGCTTGCGGAGCACCGGCGTCAGCAGGCGTGCCCCGGTCGTCCGTGATCCTGTCGGCGTTCCTGTTCGCGGCCCGTCCCTCGGCTCCTCGTCCGCCTGTTGGCCGTCCGAGCGCTCCCCGTCCGCCTGTTGGCCGTCCGAGCGTTCCCCGTCCGCCTGTTGGCCGTCCGAGCGCTCCCCGCTCGCCCGCTGACCGTCCGAAGGCTGCTCGTCCGCCCTCTGCTCGTCCGCCTCCCGCTCGCCCGTCATGTCGCGCTCGCGGAGACGCGGAACGGGCGGCCGTCGTTGTCGATGCGGTCCTTGTGCTCCTTCTCCCCGTCCCACCAGGTGATGGTGGCGACCCACTCGCAGTCGAAGCGCTTGGTCCTGCCGGTGAGGAAGAAGGAGTAGACGCCGTCCTGGGTGATGTCGTGCGGCAAGGTGATGGGATCGCCCAGTGCCTTCGCCGTCTTGCGGGCGTCCTTCTGCAGTTCGCTGTGCTGCAGGTACGTGACGGGGACGTCCTGTTTCAGCGGGAGGGTGTCGAGGTCGACGACGAGGTACTCGGGGAGGTCCCGGCCGTCCGCGCCGCATTTGCCGCCCTCGAAGTACGCGCCGCGCACGGGCTTGCCCCGGCTCACCACCGAGATCGAGATGTCGCGGATCGCCACGGCCTTCTCTCCGTTGCCGCGCGCGTTCACGCCGACCTGGAGCCGGTTCGCGTGAACGGCCTTCCCTTCCTTCTGCCAGCGGGGGAACTGCCGCTGGTCGGCGGACCACATGACCCCGCGAAGGCGCTCATTGCCGGGCGTGAGGATGTAGTCCGCGAAGCATGGCGAATCCGCCTGTTCCACGAGAAAGGCCATGGCACTCTCCGGGGACACCCTGTCGTACACGGCCTGGCCGATCGGGGTGACATAGGCGAGCACGGCGCACACCAGGCCGTACAGGGCGAGCCTGTTGGAGGTGCCCAGCCCGGAGTGCCACTGCCGCAGCGCGCGTAACGCGGAGGGCCGGTCGCCGGGGGCCGGATTCGACCGGTCCCCATCGCCGGGCGATGGGGCGGCCGGGGGGTCGGCCGGGGGGTCGGCCGCGGGCTCCGGGGCGGAGCCGGCCGCGCCGTCGTCCGCACCGCGCGTGGCGCTCGTCTCCTCGTCCGTGTCAGGAGCGGCGTCGCTCGTGTCGTCGTCCGCGCTCCGCGTGCCGCTCTCGGCCATGTCCCACCTCACGTCCCCCCGTGTCGCGGCGGCGGTCGGCAGCACCGCCGCGCCCGATCAGGATAGTTGAGCAACACCCCTGCGTGGGCGATGTGTTACGCCCTGTGGACAAGTGGGCGCCAGGGATCCCCGTCCGTATCGCGGACGGCCGATGCTGACGCATACCTGTTGTATCTAAGATGTGCGCATGGCTTCCGCCGCCGCTCCCGCCAAGCAGCCCCCCGCCGCCGACCGCGTCTACGACCACGTCAAACAGGCCGTGCTCGACCGCCGTTACGAAGGCGGGACGCTGCTCACCGAGGGCGGCCTCGCCGAGGCCGTCGGGGTCTCCCGTACACCCGTGCGCGAGGCGCTGCTGAGGCTTCAGGCGGAGGGGCTGATCAAGCTCTATCCCAAGAAGGGCGCGCTCGTTCTGCCGGTCTCCGCACAGGAGATCGGCGATGTCGTCGAGACCCGCCTCCTCGTCGAGGAGCACGCAGCCCGCAAGGCCGCGCCCGCGAACCCGCGCCTGATCGCGCGCCTGGAGGAGCTGCTGGATGAGCAGCGGCGGTGCGCGGCCGAGGGCGATCTGTCCGCCGTGGCCGTGGCGGACCGCTGCTTCCACGCGGAGATCGTCCGCAGTGCGGGCAATCAGATCCTCGACCGCCTCTACGACCAACTCCGCGACCGCCAGCTCCGGATGGGCGTCGCCGTCATGCACGCGCACCCGGACCGGATCGCCAAGAACATCGCCGAGCACGCCGAGATCCTCCAGGCCCTGCGCACCGGCGACGCCGACGCGGCCGCCGAGGCCGTGCACCAGCATGTGAGCCGCGTCCGTCTCCTCGTACGGGGCGACGACCGGTGGGGTGACCAGAGGTGACCGCGGCCATACGTCTGCCCGGTGATCCACCCGGCGGGCGCCGGGCCGTCGCCGTCTGGGGCCTCGGTGTCGCCGTCTACTTCGTCGCCATCACGTACCGTACGAGCCTCGGTGTCGCCGGCCTCGACGCGGCCGACCGCTTCGGCATCAACGCCTCGGCCCTGTCGACCTTCTCCATCCTCCAACTCCTGGTCTACGCGGGCATGCAGATCCCGGTCGGCCTGCTCGTGGACCGGCTGGGCACCAAGAAGGTCCTGACGCTCGGAATCGTCCTCTTCACCGCCGGCCAGCTCGGTTTCGCGCTCTCCCACACCTACGCCGCCGCCCTCGGCTCGCGGGCCCTCCTCGGCTGCGGCGACGCGATGACGTTCATCAGCGTGCTGCGGCTCGGCTCGCGCTGGTTCCCCACCCGCCGGGGGCCGTTGATCGCGCAGATCGCCGCCCTCTTCGGCATGGCGGGCAATCTGATCTCCACGCTCGTCCTCTCCCGCCTTCTCCACGACATCGGCTGGACCGCGACGTTCGCCGGTTCCGCCCTGGGCGGTGCGGTCGTCCTCACGCTTGTGCTGCTCTTCCTCAAGGACCGCCCCGAGGGCCACGCACCGGAGCCCTCGCCCCGCCACCACACCCCCGGCTTCGTACGGCGGCAGATCACGGCGGCCTGGCGCGAGCCCGGCACGCGGCTGGGGATGTGGGTGCACTTCACCACCCAGTTCCCGGCGATGGTCTTCCTGCTGCTGTGGGGCATGCCGTTCCTGGTCGAGGCGCAGGGGCTCTCCCGGGCCGCGGCCGGTGAACTCCTCACCCTGGTCGTCCTGTCCAACATGGTCATCGGGCTCGTCTACGGCCAGGTCATCTCCCGCCACCACCGGGCCCGTATGCCCCTGGCCCTCGGTACGGTCGGGGCGACGGCACTCACCTGGGGCGCGGCGCTGTGCTGGCCCGGCGAACATGCCCCGCACTGGCTGCTGGTCACTCTCTGCGCGGTGCTGGGCGGCTGCGGGCCGGCCTCGATGATCGGCTTCGACTTCGCCCGTCCGGCCAATCCGCCCGAGCGCTTGGGCACCGCCTCCGGGATCGTCAACATGGGCGGATTCACGGCCTCCATGGTCACGCTCCTGGCGATCGGCGTCCTGCTCGATCTGACCGGCGACCGCTACCCGGTCGCCTTTGCGTCCGTCTTCGTCCTGGAGGCGTTCGGTCTCGCCCAGATCCTGCGCCTGCGCGGGCGGGCGCACCGGCGCGAGCGCGAACGCGTGGTGGCGAGCCGCGTGGAGACCGTCCACGTTCCCGCGTAGGTCTCAACGGGGGCCGGGCGTGCGGGATTACGGGGCATGCGGGAGTCCGGGGCATGCGGGCGTACGGCTTCTGCGAACCGGAGCAGGACGTCGTGCCCGGATGGTGGGTGTCACCGGCGCCGATGGAATCCGCTGGAGGCACCCTGGGCCTCTGACGCCTTGTGCACTCGGCCGCGAGCCAGGCCGACAACGGTCTCCCGGCCCGGGAGTTCGCGGTACCCATGACCTGCCGGATCCCGCATGTGAGGATCGAATCCGTGATCGACAAGCGGACGGGACAGGCCGAGCGCAGTACGTGGATCGACATTGCGGGGGCTGCACTGCCGCTGTATCTGACGATGATCGCCGCATCGGCCGGTGCTCTGGTCGACACCGCGCTGCTCGGAAACCACGCCACGGCCACGCTCGCGGCCTTCGCCGTCACCATCGCCGTCTTCAGCCCGGCCACCGCCACGGTGGCGGGTGCGCTGCGCGGCGTGATGCCGTTCGTCACGCCGGCCAAGGAGGACCCCGACCGGCTCCTGGCCGTGGTGCGCGGCGGAATGTGGCTTGCGACCACCGTCGGTATGGTCGCTGCCGCGGCGGTCGCGTCGGTTCCCCTGATCGGCCGGGCGGCCGGGGTCCCCCGCACCACACTCGACGAGCTGGGGATCTTCCCCTATCTGCTGGCGAGCAGTGTGCTCGCCATCGCGGTCGGCTCGTCGTCCACGTCGGTCCTGGTCGCACTCGGCCGCTCCGAACTGGTGATGCGGGCCGGACTGTTCGGTACCGCGGCGTCCGTCACGCTGTCCGTCCTGCTGGTGGGAGGTCCGGGCCCACTGCCGAGTCACGGCCTGACCGGGGCCGGCATCGCCATGCTCGCCTCCAGCGTGATCAGCAGCACCTTCAACCACGTGATGCTCCGACGCTCCACCGTGCTGACCGGCCGCCCGCTCCACCCGGGCAGGCCGGACGCCAAGCAGATCCGGACGTTGGGCACCGTGGGGATTCCGCTCGCCGGAACCGTACTCGTCAAGTTCGCGGTCCTGGGCGTCCTGACCTTCGCCGCGGCCAGGATCGGGACGGAGAGCGCCGCGGTGCACAGCGTCGGGATCTCGCTGGTCAACCTCATCTTCACGGCGGCCGTGGCGGTCGGTCAGGCCACCGTCCCCCTGGTCTCCGACCACGCGGACAAGCGAGACGCCGGCAGGATCCGTCGCAGCGTTCGGGCCGGGACGTGGCTGGCGCTGGCCGTCGTCGGTTTCATCGCGACATTGACGATCGTCCTCGCTCCGTGGGTCGTGCCGCTGTTCACCGGGGATGCCGACATGCGGCCGCGGATCACGGACCTGCTGCCGCTGGTGCTGGCCGTGGTCGTCACCGACGCGCTGCAGGCGGTCGTCGGATTCGGCCTCATCGGCCTCAAGCGCACGGTGCCGAGCTTCGTGGCGACCTTCGTCTGCTACGGCGTCCTGGCCGCTGTCGCCGCACCGATCGCCGCGACGGGAGGCCTTGTTGCCCTGTGGACGGCGCTGGCGCTCGCCAACTTCTTCCAGGCTGTGGGCAAGGCGTACTTCTTCCACCGGCACTGCGGATTCGTTCAGGAGCGCGCTCCCGCACCGGCCGTCATGTGTGACCGGTCCCGCTGACCTGCGAGTGATGCGTATCCGGTTCAGTTGCCGGGGCGCACCGGACTCCGGGCGCAACAGGACTTCGGCCGCAACAGGACTTCGGCCGCCCGGACTTCGGCCCCCGGACTTCGGCCGCCCGGACTTCGGCCCCGGCCTCAGGGCCACACGTTGTCGTTCACCGACCCCAGCCCCGCCCCCGACAGCCGCTGGTGCAGGGCGATGGCGTGGTCCTCGGTGAGCGAGGCGACATGGTCGGCCGCCGCCCGCAGCGGGTCCCCGTGGAGCTGGAGCTCCTCCGCGCGGTCGGGCGGGAGCAGTTCCGGTGACTCGTGGCTCCAGCGCAGGAGTTCACCGACGATGCGCCGTTTGCCGTGCTGCTGTGTGGCCAGGGCCGGGCGGTCGATGACGTACGCCCAGACCAGCTCCTTGAGGAGGTCGCAGGCCGCGCGCCGCTCCGCCGGGATGACCAGGCGCGCGCCGTACCGGATCGCCGCGGTGCCGCCGACCTCCAGCTCGATGCCGCGGGTGAAGTACGCGATGAGGTCCGCCGTACGCCGGTTGACCGCCACCGCGTCCTCGTGGCTGCCGCTGTACGGAGCCGCAACGGCCAGCCGCTTGCCGATGTCCGCCATCAGCTCGCGCGCCGCCGCGCGGTCGAACTCCGCGCCCTCCCGCGCCCGTTTGTGCTCGACGTAGTCCAGGAAGCGCCGTGTCTCGCGTTCCGTCTCGCCGCCCGCGGTGCCCGGCGGCGGGAACAGCGCGGCGAGCGGGATGAGGCCCGTGCGGTAGAAGTCCTCCACGTCGTGGCAGGCGTACGTGACGTCGTCGGCCCAGTCCATCACCTGCTCCTCGACCGGCACCGCGTTGCCGGTGCGGCCGGCGCGCACCCAGGCGAAGGCCTCCCGGTCCGCCACGTAGACGCCCCACTTCAGGTGCCGTGCCGGGTCCTGGTCGAGCGGCGCGCGCTCCCACGGGTACTTCGTCGACGCGTCCAGGCAGGCGCGGGTGAGGTGCAGTCCGCGGTGGCCGGGGTACTTGTGCGCGGCGAGGAAGGTCAGGACGCGCAGCGTCTGCGCGTTGCCCTCGAAACTGTCCAGCACCCCGTCGGCGAACCGCAGTTCGTCCATCGTCCGCCGCAGCGCGGTCTCGCCCGCGTGCCCGAACGGCGGGTGGCCGATGTCGTGCGCCATGCAGGCGGCCTCGACCAGGGCCGGGTTCGGGCCGCCGTACTGCCGCTCCAGCCGCTCGGCCATGCGCCGCCCGAGCTGGGCGACCTTCATCGAGTGGGTCAGGCGGGTGTGGTACGCGCCGAGCTCGCCGCTCGCCACGACCTGGCTCTTGCCGGCCAGTGCCCGCCACTGTGTCGAGTACAGGATCCGGTCCACGTCGTGCTCGAAGCCCGACCGCTGGCCGTCGTCGGACACCCGCCGGCCCAGGGAGTGCTGCTCGAGGTCCTCGTCGCTGTACTTGGCCGGTCGCATGCGCGGATGCTACGCCGCCCGGCCGGGGCGGACCATTCGCGACGGTGAGGCACGAGGCGGCTGCGGAGCGCTGCCGAGCGCTGCCGAGCGCTGTCGTGTGCGGATGTGTTCCCGTGCGCGGGGCGCGCACGCCGGTGCTCGCGCCCCTGAGACCCCGGGGCGCCTCGTATCTATGCTGTCGGCATGAGCCCCCAGCCCCGCTTCGACCGCGGCCACACCGACGACCTCACCGGCTTCCTCGACCGGAGCCCCTCGCCCTACCACGCCGTGGCCAACGCCGCGGAACGGCTGGAGAAGGCAGGCTTCAGGAAGGTCGAGGAGACCGCCGCGTGGGACGCCGCGGCCGGCGGGAAGTATGTGCTGCGCGGGGGCGCGATCATCGCCTGGTACGTGCCGGAGGGCGCGGGCCCCGAGACGCCCTACCGGATCGTCGGCGCGCACACCGACTCCCCCAACCTGCGGGTCAAGCCGATCCCCGACACCGGCGCGCACGGCTGGCGCCAGATCGCCGTCGAGATCTACGGCGGGACGCTGCTCAACACCTGGCTCGACCGCGACCTCGGCATCTCCGGCCGCCTCACACTGCGCGGCGGGGCGCAGGTCCTCGTGTCCGTGGACCGGCCGCTGCTGCGCGTACCGCAGCTCGCCGTCCACCTCGACCGCTCCGTCAACGCCGACGGCCTCAAGCTCGACAAGCAGCGGCACATGACGCCCATCTGGGGCCTGGGGAAGGTGGAGGAGGGGGATCTCGTCCGCTTCGTCGCCGAGGAGGCGGGCGTTCTCGCCGAGGAGGTCGCCGGCTGGGACCTGATGGTGCACAGCGTGGAGCCGTCCGCGTACCTCGGCCGCGACCGCGAACTCCTCGCCGGGCCGCGGATGGACAACCTCCTGTCCGTGCACGCCGGTACGGCCGCGCTCGCCGCCGCCGCGACCTCCGGCGCGCCCCTGAACCACATCCCCGTCCTCGCCGCGTTCGACCACGAGGAGAACGGCAGCCAGTCCGACACCGGGGCCGACGGCCCGCTGCTCGGCAATGTCCTGGAGCGGTCGGTCTTCGCCCGCGGCGGCGGCTACGAGGAGAAGGCGCGGGCCTTCGCCGGGACGGTCTGCCTCTCCTCCGACACCGGCCACGCCGTGCACCCCAACTACGCCGAGCGTCATGAGCCCGGCCATCACCCAAGGCCCAACGGCGGCCCCATCCTCAAGGTCAACGTCAACCAGCGCTATGCGACGGACGGCACCGGCCGGGCCGTCTTCGTCGCCGCCTGCGAACGGGCCGGTGTGCCCTGGCAGGCGTTCGTCTCCAACAACGCCATGCCCTGCGGCACCACGATCGGGCCCATCACCGCCGCCCGCCACGGCATCGCCACGGTCGACATCGGCGTCGCCATCCTCTCCATGCACTCGGCTCGTGAACTGTGTGGAGCCGAGGACCCGTATCTGCTGGCGAACGCCCTGTCAGCATTTCTGGAGGACTGAGTTGGAATTCTCGCTGCTCGGCCCGGTCGGTGTCGCGACCGGAGCAGGCGAACTGGTGCTGGGCCCCGCGAAACGGCGGAGCGTCCTCGCACTGCTGCTGCTCCAGCCCAACATCACCGTGACGATCGAGCAGTTCATGAGCTCGCTGTGGGAGGACGAGCCGCCCGCCCACGCCCGTACCGTCGTCCAGGGCCATGTCTCGCGTCTGCGCCAGATGTTGGCCGAAGGGGGAGCGGAGGCGTACGGCGTCGAACTCGTCACGCGCGGCTCGTCCTATCTGCTGCGGCTGCCCGAAGAGCTGATCGACGCCCACCGGTTCAGCGGACTGATGGCACTCGCCCGGCCGGAGTCCGCCCCGCAGGACGCGGTGTCCCTGCTGCGCGAGGCGCTCGGCCTGTGGCGCGGGCCGGCGCTGTCGGGCACGGTCTCCGGGGCGCAGTTCGCCGCCGCCGCCCACGCCTTGGAGGAACGGCGGCTGGCGGCCGTCGGCGCCCTAGCGACGGCGCACGGCGCGCTGGGCGAGCACGACCACGCCGCTGCGATCCTCTACGCGGAGGCGGCCGCGAACCCTCTGCGCGAAGGGCTCGTCGCCGCGCTGATGCAGGCCCTGTACCGGGGCGGCCGCCAGTCGGACGCGATCAACTGGTTCCACCGGACACGGCAGTTGCTGGGCGAGGAGCTGGGCGTGGACCCCGGGGAACGGCTCACCCGGGCCTACGAGGAGATCCTGCGCGCCGAGGCCGTGGCGACGCAGCCGCCCGCGCGTACGCAGCCGCCGGCGCGGCAGCAGCCCTCCGGGCCGGTGGATCCACGGGTACAGCCCGCGCCGGAGCGTGCGCAGCAGCCGTCGATCCCTCGCCAGCAGGGCCACGCGCCCGCCGCACAGGGCCGTTCACCGGGCAGCGGCACGACCGGCGGCCCGGGCGGCACCGACAGCACCGTAGACACGGGCAGCACCGGCGGCACCCGAGGCACGGGCAGCACCGGCGGCGCCCCCGACCGCTCCACGGCCCCGCGCTTCCTGCCCCGCCCTCCCGCCCGCTTCCTCGGCCGGGAGACCCAACTCGCGGAACTGACGCGGTGGCTCACCGACACGGGGAGCGGGGAGAGCCCGATCGCTGTCGTCACGGGCCCGGCCGGAGTGGGCAAGACCGCATGCGCGGTGCAGTGGTCCCACCGGTACGCCTCCGCGTTCCCCGACGGACAACTCTTCGCCGACCTCGGAGGCTTCGGGGAAGGCGCCGAGGCCACACCCACCGCCGTACTGCGGGAGTTCCTGCTCGGCCTCGGAACCCCGCCCGAGCAGATCCCGCCCTCGGCCGATGCCGCCTCCGCGCTCTACCGCTCCCTCGTCGCCCGCCGCCGCGTCCTCGTCGTCCTCGACAACGCGCGCAGCTCCGCTCAGGTACGGCCGTTGCTGCCCGGCGGCCCGGGCTGCGCGACGATCGTCACCAGCCGCAGCCGGCTCGACGGACTGGTGGTCACCGACGTCGCCCGGCCCGTACCCGTGCAGGTCCTCGGCACCGACGAGGGCGTGGCCCTGCTCGGCACGATGCTCGGCCACGACCGGGTCGCCGAAGAGCCCGACGCCGCACGGGCGTTGGTCGCCCTCTGCGAAGGGCTCCCCCTCGCACTGCGCGCCGCCGCCGCCCAGCTCACGGCACGGCCGCGCTGGCGTCTCGCCCGGCTGGCCGCCGCACTGGGCGATGAACGGCGGCGGCTGTCGCTGCTCTCCGCCGAGGACACCGGGATCGCCGCCGCACTGCGCAACTCCGTGGCCCGCCTCTCCGCGGACGACGCCCGGCTGCTCAGCCAGCTGGCCATGGGAACGGGCCGCGAGGTGGACGCCCTCGCGATGGCCGCGCTCGCCGGATCCGACCCCGAACGCGCCAGGGACGGCCTGGACCGGCTCGCCGAGATGCATCTGGTCGACGAGGCGGCCACCGACCGGTACGTCATCAGCACCTTGGTGCAGCTCTTCGCGCGCGACAAAGAAGCAGGTGAGGGTGGTTCCCCGCCGGCGTCAACGGAGCGTTAGGCGGAGGTTAGTGACACGGCAACGGCCCCGGGCAGAGTTTCTCCCGTCACCGAACGACACCTTCGAAACGGGAGATCCGACATGTCGAGCACTCTTCGCACCCTCCGCAGCAACCGGTCCCTGCGCGTTGCCGCCGCCTGCCTGACCGCCGCCGCGGCCCTGTCGCTGACCGCCTGCAACAACGACGCCGGGGGCGTCCGGTCCTCGGGCGACACGCAGAAGAGCTCGACCGAGCAGAGCGCGGGGCAGAAGTCCCAGGGCAACGAGGCCAGGACCAGCGGGTCCGAGGGCAAGGACGAGGCGGCGAACGGTTCGGGCACGAGCACCAAGACCGACGCCGTGACCAGGAGCTGCTCGCCCGAGACCATCCAGGTGGAGGCGGAGGCGGTCAAGAGCCCGATCAACCACATGGTTCTGGTCGCGACCAACAACTCGGACTCCGCCTGCAACCTGCACTACTACCCGTTCGTCGGCGAGGAGGGCGCCCAGTCCACCCTGCAGCCGGTCGAGGAGAGCAAGCCGCAGGCCGTCGCCACCCTCGACCCGGGCCAGTCCGCGTACGCCGGAGTGCTCCTCTCCGCCGCCGACGGTTCGGGTGGCGAGGGCCGCGAGACGGAGAACTTCACGGTCGGTCTCGCCGACAGCGAGGGCTCCCCGACCTCCGACTCGCCCATGATCGTGGAGGCGCCCGGCGGCAAGGCGCACGTCGACGACAGCGCGAAGGTGACCTACTGGCTCACCGACATGAAGGACGCCATCTCCTTCTGATCCGGTCGCACCGTACGACTCGCCGGCCCCTCCGGGGGCCGGCCGTCGTCGTTCACCCCTCCCAACACCCCGCTGAAGCATGGCTGTTCCGCGCCCGGGTACCCGAAGAGAGTCCAGCCCGGAACAGTCAAGTCGTAGTGAGAGGCGGACAGTATGGGTATCGGTGGGTGCATCGCCCTGATCGCGGTGGGGGCCATCATCACGTTCGCAACGGACTGGGAGATGGCGGGAGTCAACGTCGACCTGGCCGGCCTCATCATGATGGTCGTCGGCTTCATCGGCCTCGCTGCCTACGTGAGCATCCTCAAGCGCCGGAGGGTCCAGCCGCCCGGCCCCGGCGCCCCGGTCGTCGAGGTGGACGAACGCAACCGCCTCATGTGACACGGCGCTTCGGGCGGCGGACGGCCCGGACCCGGCTCGTGGCCGCCGTCCCGGACGGGGCGCCGGCGCTCGGCCGCTGGACTCGGCCGGCCAGCCGCCGGGCTCAGGCGTCCAGCCCTGCCAGCACCAGCGCCAGCCGGTCCACACCCGAATCGGTCACCCGGACCGGAACACCCCAGTCCTGCTGGTGCATATGGCAGGCAGGGAACTCATTGGCCGGATCGTCGTCACAGGACGCGGCCAGCGCGGAGACATGCAGAACGCCCTCCGCGACACCATCGGCGAGGACGAGATCCCGCGCCAGATCGGTACCCGTTCCGGCGCCCTCCATCAGGAGTTCCGGCGGCGAGGCGCTCACGATCAGCCGGGTCGACGGGCCGTACCGCTCATCCAGCTTCTGCCCGGTCGGCGCCTCGAACACCACGTCGAGACGGAGCGTCCCCGGGGCGACATCGGTCGCGGCACGCTGGGTGCGGTGGGCCACGGCATCGACCCGTAGGGCCTCCTCCGGCAGGCGCAGCCGGGTCAGCCGGTGGCGCGCCGACTCGACCACCACGATGTCGCCGTCCACGAGCACGGCGCCGGAGGGCTCCCGCAGATCGGTGGCCAGCGTGCTGACCTCACCGGTCGCCGGATCATAGCGGCGCAGGGCGTGGTTGTACGTGTCGCTGACGGCCACCGAGCCGTCGGGCAGCGCGGTCACCCCCAGCGGATGCTGCAGCAGAGCCTGGCCGGCCGGGCCGTCCCGGTGCCCGAAGTCGAAGAGACCGGTGCCCACAGCCGTGACGACCGCGAAGCCGCCCGAGCCGTCGGGCTCGACCCGGCGGACGGCGGACGTCTCGGAGTCCGCGACCCAGAGCCCCTCCTCGGTGGCGGCGAGCCCCGAGGGCTGGGCGAACCAGGCCTCGGCCGCCGGGCCGTCGACGAGCCCCTCGTTGGTCGTCCCGGCAACCGCCTCGACCGTCCCGGCCACCGGGTCGTACGTCCAGAGCTGGTGGACCCCGGCCATCGCGATCCACAGCCGGTCCGCGAACCACGCCACGTCCCACGGCGAGGACAGGCTCACCTCGCGCGCCGGACCCGACGTCGGAGACCCCTGCCACCACTGCAGCCCGGTGCCCGCGAGGGTGGTCACCTCGCCGGTGGCGGGGTCGTAGCGGCGCAGGGCGTGGTTCACGGTGTCGGCCACCGCGACCGAGCCGTCGGGCAGCAGCGCCAGGCCCTGCGGCTCGCTGAACCGCGCCTGTTCCGGGCCGCCGTCCGCGAGTCCGCGCTCCCCGGCGCCGATCCGCCGGACCACGCTCTCGCCGTCGGCCGCCAGCTCCACGAGTCGGTGGCGTGTGGTGTCGGAGACGAGGAACCCGCCGCCGGGCAGCAGCAGCGCCTTGCCGGGGAAGCGCAGCTCGGTCGGCTCCGGTTCGGGCGCCCTGTACGGCCCGTCGCCGCGCCGGAGCGTGCCCTTGGCGGCGTGGACGGACTCCAGCTCCTCGACGAGCCGGGCGATGGCATGGGCGTGGCCCTCGCCCGCGTGCTGGGCGACCACGTACCCCTCGGGGTCGATGACGACGAGTGTCGGCCAGGCCCGGATCGCGTACTGCTTCCAGGTCGCCAGCTCGGGGTCGTCCAGGACGGGGTGGTGCACCTCATAGCGCTCGACGGCGTCGACGACGGCCCGGTGCTCGGCCTCGTGCACGAACTTCGGCGAGTGGACGCCGATGATCACGACGGTGTCGCGATGCTTCTCCTCCAGCTCCCGCAGCTCGTCCAGGACATGCAGGCAGTTCACACAGCAGAACGTCCAGAAATCCAGGATGACGATGCGTCCTCGCAGTTCGGCGAGGGTGAGATCGATTCCGCCCGTGTTGAGCCAGCCGCCCTTCCCCGTCAGCTCGGGGGCGCGGACGCGTGCGCGAGAAGACATGAATCCAGCCAACCACAGCGGGCGTACGGGTTATTCCGGTGGGCACCGCCCGGCGCAGCGGGAAGGGGTCTGCCATGAAATACCTGGTGCGCGACCGGATCTTCGGGATCGGCGAGGACTACTGGATCGAGGACGAGCAGGGCCGCAAGGTCTTCCTCGTCGACGGGAAGGCGCTGCGACTGCGGGAGACCTTCGAGCTGAAGGACCCGCAAGGGAACGTACTGGTCACCATCAGGAAGAAGATGGTGAGTCTGCGCGACGCCATGCAGATCGAGCGCGGGGACGGCCGGCTCGCGGTCATCCGGAGGAAGCGCCTCTCCCTGATCCGGAACCACTACCGCGTCGAGCTGGTGGACGGCACCGTGCTGGATGTGAGCGGCCGGATCCTGGACCGGGAGTTCGCCGTCGAGTACGAGGGCGAGCTGATGGCGCACATCTCCCGCCGGTGGCTCCGGGTGCGGGACACCTACGCCGTGGACGTCGTACGGGAGGAAGCGGACCCGGCGCTGATCATCGCCGTGGCCGTGTGCGTGATCCGGCTGGCGGAGCGGGAGCGCGGACTCGACGACTGAGTCCCGCCCGGTGAGCGAGTCCCGTGAGGGCGCGCCCGCACGGTCAGTCGGCCGTGGTCTCCCGTACCTGTGCGAGATGGGCGCGCGCCTCCCCGGCGGCCCGGGTGAACCAGTCGGTCAGCACGGCGATTTCGTCGGGCGTGTAGTCGGCGAACAGCGCGTCGAGCCGCTCGTAGAACGGCTGGTACAGCGTGATCACGGGCGCGAGCGCGTCCGCGTCGGCGACCACCCGGACACGGCGGCGGTCGGAGGGGTCGGGTGCGCGGCGGGCGTAGCCGGCGCGTTCGAGGCGGTTGAGTACGCCGGTGATGGCGCCGGTGGTGACGTTGGCGCGCTCGGCGAGGTCGCCCGCGGTGAGCGGCTGGTCGCCGGCCTCCAGGATGAAGCCGAGGCAGGTCAGGTCCGTGACGCTCACCCCCAGCTTCTGGGCGATGTGGTGCTGCCCGACGATGCCGAGGGCCACGTACTGATCCATCCGGTGCAGGGCCTCGGCGGCCGTGGCCGCAGGGCGGGGCTTGCCCTCCACGCCGATTCTCCTTAGCATCTAAGTTACTTAGTTCGTGAGATGAATTCGCGCTCTCCGAGCTTACTGCCGCGCGTGGTGTCCGACGGATACGCGCGCAGGGACCAACGGACAGGAGGAGAGGCCATGAGCGTCCACGGTGATGTCGATCTCGGGCACACGGTCGCCGGCTGGACCGGGACGGGCATCGCGCTCACAGGGCTGACCGTCTCGGGCGCCGGCGTCTGCGCCGCCTCGCTCCCCGTCGTCCTGGCGGGGCTGGGGATCGCGGGCGCGGCCGCTCTGGTGACCTGGTTCCTGCACCTGGCCGGCTGGGGCAAGCCGACGGGGCCCCGGCCCATGGACCAATGGGACTGGCGGGTCCGTGACCTCTCGGCCAGGGGCGGGCACCCGGACTGTGTGGGCTGCCGGATGGCCGGACGGCGCCCGGCGAAGGCGGCCACGGGGAGCGTGTTCGCGCCCGTACCCGAGTCGCAGCCGGGCTGACCGGTGGCCGCCCCGTACGGAACCGCCCGTATCCGGTGCACCCGGACCATCAGGCGCGGGCGCGGGCGCAGGTATGGGCGCAGGCATGGGCGGCGGCGCATCAGGCGCGGCATCGGTGGCGTCAGGCGCGCTTCGGCAGGTCCAGGCCGAGTACGCGGTCGCGCAGCACCGGGAACTGCTCGCGGGTCGCCGCGACCTTCCCCGGATCCAGATCCACGGTCAGGACCTGCTCCTCCTCGCCCGCCTCGGCCAGCACCTCGCCCCACGGGTCGACGACCTGGCTGTGCCCGGCCTGCTCGACACCGCCGTTGGTGCCCGCGGAGCAGCAGGCCAGGACGTACGCCTGGTTCTCGATCGCGCGGGCCCGGCTCAGCAGGGTCCAGTGGCCGCGGCGGCGGGCGGGCCAGCCGGCGGGGAGGACGAGCAGCGTGGCACCGGCGTCGGTGAGCTGCCGGAACATCTCGGGGAAGCGGAGGTCGTAGCAGATGGCCAGACCCGCGACGGCGTCCGGGAGTTCGACGGTGACGAGTTCCTGCCCGCCGCCCATCATCACGGCCTCGCCCTGGTCGAAGCCGAACCGGTGGATCTTGCGGTAGGTGCCGTGCAAGGTGCCGTCGGGGCCGAAGACGAGCGAGGTGTTGTAGAGGGTGCCGTCCGGGGCCCGCTCGACGACCGAACCGGCGTGGAGCCAGACCCCCGCATCCGCCGCCGCCGACGCCATCGCTTCGGCGGTCGGACCGTCGGCGGCCGACTCGGCTTCGGAGTCGAAAGTCTCGTACGCGAAGGCGCCGACCGTCCACAGCTCGGGCAGCACCACGAGGTCGGAACCGGCCTGGTCGCGGACCAGCGCGGCGACGCGGTCACGGCGTTCCGCGACCGACTCCTGGGGATTCACGTCGATCTGGAGCAACGAGGCGCGCACAGTACCACTACCCTCGGCATCCGGTGTTCGATTCAGTGGGTCGACGGGGCCTACGATCAGTGGCGAAAGCACTGCCGGGGTGCCCGTGCGCAGCGTAACTTAACTGCAGAGCAGTGGCTCGAGTACCCAGCCCGCGCCCAACCGCCCGAGGGGTCCCGTGACCGTCCATCCCACTCTTCAGCCCTACATCGACGCCTGGACTCACTCCATCGAAGCCATATCCGAGCTGGTCTCCCCGCTCGTCGAGGGCGAGTGGAACCACGCCACCTCCTGCCCCGGCTGGTCGGTGCGCGACGTGGTCTCCCATGTCATCGGGGTGGACTGCGAGATGCTCGGCGATCCGCGTCCGATCCACACCCTGCCCCGCGACCTGTACCACGTCACGTCCGAGCTGACCCGCTACACCGAGGTGCCGGTCGACGTACGGCGGTGCCACACCGCGCCGGAGATGACCTCCGAGCTTGAGTACACGATCATCCGCCGCTCCCGGCAGCTCCGTAACGAGACGCGTGACCCCGGGACGAAGGTCCGCGGGCCGCTGGGTGTCGAGCAGACCCTCGAAGAGGCCCTGCGCTGGCGGGCGTTCGAGGTCTGGGTCCACGAGCAGGATCTGCGCCGTGCGCTGCGCAAGCCCGGCAACCTCGACTCGCCGGGCGCGGTCGTCGCCCGCGACTACCTCGTGGACGCGCTGCCCGAGGTCGTGGCCAAGGACGCGGGTGCGCCGCTCAACACGGCTGTGGTCTTCGACGTGCACGGTCCGCTGGAATTCATGCGGACGGTCCGGCTGGACGCCGAGGGCAACGCCTCCGTCAACGGCAGCCCGTCGCTGGGCCCGGCGGCCACGCTGACCCTGGACTGGGAGACGTACATGCTGCTGGCCTGCGGCCGCGTGAGGCTGGAGGCCGTGTCCGAGCAGGTGAAGACCGAAGGGGACCAGGAACTGGCGCAGGCGATCCTGAAGGAGTTCGCCGTCACGCCGTAACGGCCGCCGGGGACGGTCCGGTCGACCGGCCCGGTGACGGGAGAGCCGCCCGTACGCGGTACTTGTCATGACGTCGCGGGGCGGCGCGACGTCATGGAGTGAGCAGGGCCCGGTGGCACGGCAGTTGGCCACACCGGGACGTCATGGCGCGATGTTGTGGTTCAGGCGGAACAGGTTGCCGGGGTCGTGGCGGCGCTTGATCTCCGCCAAGTGGTCGTAGTTCTGCCGGTAGTTGGCTCGGACGCGGCTGTCGTCGTCGTGGTCCATGAAGTTCACATAGCCGCCCCGAAGGCAGTGCGGGGCGAGCGCGGCGGAGTAGGCGCGCACCCACCCGGCGGCGGACTCGCAGGCGGCACGGGTCGTCAGGGCGGGCGAGAGGGCGGTGGAGAAGGCGGCGTCCCGGTAGGCGAACGCGGTCTCCTCCGGCCCGATGCGGTGGCAGGCGCCGTCGATCGGGAAGAACACCGTCGCGCTCTGCAGGCTCGGTGTCATGGCGCCGTAGGACAGGTGCACATCGATGGCCGGGTCGCTCAGATCACGGCTGAAGTGCCCCTTCCCGTAGTGATGGAGGCCCGCGGGCAGCATCTCGTCGAAGAGGGTGTTGATCACCGGGTACGGCACGCGGTCGACGGCACTGCCGAGCACCGGGCCGACGTCCTCCAGGCGGGCACGGATCCGCCGGTCGTCCTCGGGCGGTCCGGTCCAGCAGACGACCAGTCCGCACACCGGCCTGCCGTGCCAGCGCTCGGGCAGGAAGGGCACCGGCGGTCCGAGGGTGATGACCAGCAGGGCGCTGAAGTTCTCGTCGCTGCCGGCGATCAACTCCCGGTATCCGCGCATCACATCGGCGTCGAGCGGATAGAAGACCGGACCGCCGAGGACGTCGCCCACCGGGTGCAGCCGGTAGGTGAAGGCGGTGACCACCCCGACGTTGCCGCCGCCACCGCGCACGGCCCAGAACAGATCCGGGTGCCGTTCCTCGTCGCAGGTGAGGAACCGTCCGTCCGCGGTGACCAGATCCGCCGCGAGCACGTTGTCGCACGCCAGGCCGCAGCGGCGGGCGAGATGGCCCATGCCCCCGCCCGTGGTCAGGCCGCCGACGCCGGTACTGGACACGACACCACCCGTGGTGGCCAGCCCGAAGGCATGGGCGGCGTGATTGACGTCCGCCCAGGTGCAGCCGCCCTGGACGAGCGCCGTACGGGCCTCGGGGTCGACCCGGATGCCCCGCATGCGGCCGAGATCCAGGACGACACCGCCGTCGCAGCTTCCCAGCCCCGAGAAGCTGTGGTTGCCGCCGCGCACGGCGAGCAGCAGGTCCTGCTCGCGGGCGAAGTCCACGACCGCGATGGCGTCTTCGGCGTCGGCGGCCCGGACGATGACCGCCGGGTGCTTGTCGTACATGGCGTTGTAGACCTGCCGGGCCTCGTCGTAGGCGGGGTGGCCGGGCTCGATGATGTCGCCGCGGACGGCGCCGCGGAGGCGTTCCAGCAGCGCGTCTTCCAGCGGGGTGGTGAGGGCGGTCATGGCGGGCACCGGCTTTCCGGGGCGTCGGAGGAACGCTGACAGCACCCGTTGTAGACGCGCCGGGCGGGCGTCCTCATCGCCGGGACGGCCCATTCCGCAGGGGCGCCGCATGGGCAGAACGACCCATGCGGCCGGTCGCCGCGCTTCTCCGCGAGCGTCGCGCCCACCGCGTACGCACGTGGAGGGAGGGGCGGCTGTGGCGCGCGCTGCCATCACCCCATGGTCACCAATCCCTCACAACCGGACGTACAACGGGTAATGCCCCTTTCGAGTCGCACTCCGTGAATGCGGCGTATTCGTGCCGCACCGGACCGATTCGAAGGGCTTCAACGTATGTCCCGAGAACGACGCAGAACTCGTTCCGCGCGGCTGACCGCGTCCCTCGCCGCGGCGGCCCTGCTTGCCGGAGGAGCGGGCGCCTGGGCTCTCACCGGTGCATCGGCCCAGGCCGCGACAGGGTCGGCGGACGCCCAGGACGACTTCAACGGTGACGGTTACGCGGACCTGGTCGTCGGCGCCCCGGACGCCGCCGTGTCGGACAAGGCGAACGCGGGCTATGTGGCCGTCATGTACGGCTCGGCCGACGGGCTCTCCCCCTCCCACAAGAAGATCATCAGCCGCGACACCGGCGGTGTACCCGGCTCGGCGACCGCCGAACAGTACTTCGGAACCACCTTCACCAAGGGGGATCTGGACAAGGACGGCTTCAGCGACCTCGTGATCGCGGGCGGCAAGGCGGGCTCGGTCATCCTCTGGGGATCCGCCTCCGGTCTGACCGGCGGGACGGACATCGCGGGGTACGGGGGCGCGCCGCAGATCGGTGACTTCGACGGCGACGACACCGTCGACCTCGCCCTGTTCACCGGCCAGTACTCCAGCAGCGACTACCCCGAGGGGGCTCCGGCCACCCTGTGGAAGGGCCCCATATCCCGTGCCGGGAAACCGGCCGCCGTCCAGAACATCGTGGACAAGTCCCAGTGGTGGGGCCATGAGGAGCACGACCCCTCGTGCGCAACCAAGAGCGGCTGCGAGGACGGCCCCGACTCGATCACCGGCCCGATCCGGTCCGGCCAGGTCGGCGACATCAATGGCGACGGCAAGGACGACATCGTCCAGCAGAGCTACGTCGGCGACGGCGAGTGGGGCAACCGCGTGCTCTACGGCGGCAGTTCGGGCTTCACCTACGAACGGGCGAACGGAGACACCACGGGCGAGGTCGGCACCGGTGTGGGGGATGTGAACGGCGACGGCTACGACGACGTGGTCGGCGGCGTGGACGAGGCATGGGTCGCGTGGGGCTCGGCCTCCGGCCTGTCCGACGAGAATGTGGAGTACTTCGACCAGGACCTGGCCGGCTTCCCCGGCCACCAGGAGGACCGGGACGAGCTCGGCGCCTCGGTCTCGGTCGAGGACGTCACGGGCGACGGTTACGCCGACATCGCGCTCGGCATCCCGGGCGAGGACGTCGGCCGCACCGCCGACGCCGGCTCGATCGCCCTCCTCCACGGCAGCGCCTCCGGTGTCACCGGTGCCGGAGCCCAGGTCTTCCACCAGGACACATCCGGTGTTCCCGGAGCCGCCGAGGAGAACGACCGGTTCGGCATCAGCACCGCGCTCCTGGACGTCGACGGCAATGGCCACCGCGACCTCGCCGCCGGCTCCACCGCCGAGAACGGCGAGAACGGCGCGACCTGGCTGCTGCGCGGCACCTCGACGGGCCTCACGGCAACGTCCGCCTACGCCTTCGGCGCCAAGGACCTCGCCGCGCCCTTCAAGGACGCCTTCTTCGGAGCCCCCCTGGGCTGACGGGCGACCCGCGAGGGTGCCTGGGGCCTGCCACCGCATCGGACGGCGTGGCGGCTGCCCCGTACTGTCCCGGCTTCTCGTCCTGAACACGTGAACACATGAACGCGTGAATGCGCGCCCGCAGCCATGGGCGGATGGCTGGGGGCGCGTTCTGCTGCGTGACGAACTGCGCGATCGCTCCCGCGCCAGGGGTGGGTGCCGGGCATCCGGACCATCCACGACGGTGGGGTGAGGCGAGCACCCGGGCGCCACGGTCGCCCGGCGCGATGCGCCCCGGGTCCCGCCGGGCCGGGGAAGGCCGTCGCCGGTCGGGCTGCCTTCGGACGGGACCGTCAGGCCAGGCCGTGCGTGCAGGCGTAGGCGGTGGCGGCCGCGCGCGAGGACACGTCCAGCTTCGCGAAGATGTTGTTGAGGTGGCGGGCCACGGTGTGTTCGCTGATCACCAGCTCGCCGGCGATGGACCGGTTGGTGCGCCCCGCCGCGACCAGGCGCAGTACCTCGGCCTCCCGTTCCGTGAGGTGGCCGGGGAGCGGAGCGCGGTCGTCGCCGAGCAGGGCGGCTGCCCGGCGGGCATCGGGCGCCGCGCCGAGCCGCTCGAACGCCGCCCGGGCGGCGCGCAGTTCGAGCCGGGCGCCTTCGGTGTTCCCCGATTCCCGGTCCGCGGCGCCCAGTGTCATACGGACCTGCGCCGCCTCGTACGGAACGCCCAGCCGCATCCACAGGTCCAGTGCCCGGTGCAGAAGCGGCAACGCGTGTTCCAGGTCATGGTCGGCGTACGCGAGCGCGCCACCCGCCCCCGCGGCGGCCGCGTGCAGGACCGTGGTCCCGGACCGGCGCCGCTCCTGCCAGTCACGGGCGAGGGCGTCCAGCTCGCCGGCCGCCGCCTCGGCCCGGTCGCGCTGTCCGAGGGCGAGGGAGAGCTCGACCTCGGCGGACAGCAGGCGGCTCCTGCTCATGCGGTCGTGGCTCTCGTCGGCCAGGGCGATCCGCAGGGCGGCCGCGGCGGATTCCGCCTTGCCCTGGGCCAGGCGGAGCAGGGCGAGACCGGGCTGCGGGTCGCGGCCCAGCTCGTGCGCCCTGCCGTACGCCGCCTCGGCCGCGGCCGGGTCTCCGCGGCGCCGCTCGATCTCCCCGGCCAGATAGAGGGCCTCGGCGGCGACCGGCGGCAGGTGGGGGAGGAGGTCGTCGCAGGTCAGGGCTGCTTCCGTGGCGGCCTCCGGCCAGGCGCCGCGGAGTTCGAGAACTTCGGCGCGGTGCACCCGGCACAGCCCCCGGAAGGCGTTCTCCCGCGGCATCGCCGCGCACCACTCCATCGCAGCCTCGGTCCACTCCACGGCCCGTTCGAGATCCACGGCCGCCATGCAGTGCTGCAGTCCGAGGCAGTAGATCCAGCCGGTGAAGAACGAGCTGAGCTCCCCGGCCATGACCGAGCACATCGCGTCGTCGAGCTGCGCGAGCCCGTCGGCGACGCGCCCCCTGGCCAGCAGCACCCCGGCCTGCGCCTGCCGGCTCATGGCGAGCATGTCCTCGCTGCCGCAGCGCCGCGCGATACCGGCCATCCGCCCCGCGCACGCCATGGCCTCCTCGTACGCGCCGCGGCGCGCGGCCTCCTCCGCCTCGGTCCAGACGAGGTAGCACTGCTCTGCGCACTCCGGCTCACCGTCCAGATGCTGCCGGGCCCGTCGAAGCCACCCGGCCGACGCGGCATCCCGGCCCGCGAGCCGGTACTCGTAGAACAGCAGCCAGGCGCTGAGGCCGGCCCGCCGGTCGTCGTGCGCCGCGGCATAGCCGGAGTACGCCTTGAGGCGGGCGGCGACGGACTCCTCGACGCGGCTGGTCCACCAGGCCGCGTCTGCGAGCGCCGCGAGGTCGTCGGGGCCGAGCCGGGCGGGGTCGAGGCCGGCCAGCAGGTCGTACGCCTCGGCCCAGGACTCCCGGGCGACGGCGTCCCTGGTCCGGTCCTTCGCCCGCCGGGTGCCGGCGGTGCGGTCGGTCATGTGCGGCTCCCTTCTCGCGCCGGGCGAGCGGGACTGCCTCCGTGACCAGCATAGGAGCGGAACGCGCCGGGGCCCCTGCCCGTCCGGTGAACGGAGGGCAGGGGCCCCGGCGCATGGGGTGCGCGGACCGCGGCGACCGCGGCGGCGGTCGGGCGGATCAGCTCGAGGAGCGGATCAGAAGGAGGCCTCGTCCAGCTCCATCAGGGACTGGTCGATGGTCTCGGCCAGACGGCGCTGCACCCCGACACCGGTCAGGACGTTGCGGGCGAAGAACTTCGCCGCCGCGACCTTGCCCTCGTAGAAGGACTTGTCCTTGGGGGTGGCGGAGGCGAGCTTGTCGTTCGCGATCGCGGCGCCCTTGAGGAGCAGATAGCCGACCACCACGTCACCGGAGGCCATCAGCAGGCGGGTGGTGTTGAGCCCCACCTTGTAGATGGACTTGACGTCCTTCTCCGTGGCGGCGAGGTCGGTCAGCATCGCGCCGACGATCGCCTCCAGGTCGACGGCCGCCGCCGCGAGCTCCTCGCGGGCCTCGGCCAGGTCGTCGCCGCCGGGGGTGTCGGCCAGGAACTTCTTGATCTCCTCGGAGAGGGAGGTCAGCGCCTGGCCCTGGTTGCGGACGATCTTCCGGAAGAAGTAGTCCTGGCCCTGGATGGCGGTGGTGCCCTCGTAGAGGGTGTCGATCTTGGCGTCCCGGATGTACTGCTCGATCGGGTATTCCTGCAGATAGCCGGAGCCGCCGAAGATCTGCAGCGACTGGGCGAGCTGCTCGTAGGACTTCTCCGAGCCGTAGCCCTTCACGATCGGCAGGAGCAGGTCGTTGAGGGCGGTGGCGGCGGAGGTGTCCTCGCCCGCGGCCTCCTTGACGATGATCTCGTCCTGGACGCTGGCCGTGTAGAGGACGAGGGCGCGCATGCCCTCCGCGTACGCCTTCTGCGTCATCAGCGAGCGGCGCACGTCGGGGTGGTGCGTGATGCTGACGCGCGGCGCCGTCTTGTCGGTGAAGGCGGCCAGGTCCGGGCCCTGCACACGCTCCTTGGCGTACTCCAGGGCGTTGAGGTAGCCGGTCGAGAGGGTGGCGATGGCCTTCGTGCCGACCATCATCCGCGCGAACTCGATGATCATGAACATCTGGCGGATGCCGTCGTGCTTCTCGCCGATGAGCCAGCCCTTGGCCGGGTGGCGGTCGCCGAAGGTCAGCTCGCACGTGTTCGAGGCCTTGAGGCCCATCTTGTGCTCGACGTTGGTGGCGTAGACGCCGTTGCGCTCGCCCAGCTCACCGGTCTCGAAGTCGAACTCGTACTTCGGGACGAGGAAGAGGGAGAGGCCCTTGGTGCCGGGGCCTGCGCCCTCGGGGCGGGCCAGGACGTAGTGAATGATGTTCTCGGACATGTCGTGCTCGCCCGAGGTGATGAAGCGCTTCACGCCCTCGATGTGCCAGGAGCCGTCCTCCTGCTGGACCGCCTTGGTGCGGCCGGCGCCCACGTCCGAGCCGGCGTCCGGCTCGGTCAGCACCATCGTCGAGCCCCACTGCTTCTCGACGGCGAGCTTGGCGATGTGGCGCTGCTGCTCGGTGCCCTCGTCGAAGAGGACGCCGGCGAAGGCGGGCCCGGAGGCGTACATCCACACGGCCGGGTTCGAGCCGAGGATGGTCTCGGCGAAGCCCCACAGCAGCGAGCGCGGGGTCGTGGTGCCGCCCAGCTCCTCCGGGATGCCCAGACGCCACCACTCGGCGTCCATGTACGCCTGGTAGCTCTTCTTGAAGGTGTCGGGGACGGGCGCGGTGTTGGTCTCGGGGTCGAAGACCGGCGGGTTGCGGTCCGCGTCGGCGTAGGAGTCGGACAGCTCGTTCTCGGCGAGACGGGCTATCTCGGAAAGGACGCTCTTGGCGGTCTCGACATCCATCTCCTCGAACGGGCCGGTGCCGTAGACGGCGTCGCGGCCGAGCACCTCGAAGAGGTTGAACTCGATGTCGCGGAGATTCGACTTGTAGTGCCCCATGGCGACGGCTCCGTTAGGGATCGGGAGGCTTGGTCCTCGTCACACGTACTGCGTATCAGTTGGTGCTTCCCATGATGCTACCGGCCAGTAATAAGAAGCAAGTCCTCACCCGCTCAATGTGACTCAGTACTCTTGCGGGCATGTACGGCTACGACCAGACCGCCAGCGCGGGGCAGCAGTACGCCGCGCCGCCGCCCGGCCCTCAGCAGCAGGCGCCCGGCGGCTACGGCGAACAGCCGCTCTACCCCGAGCCGTCGCCGCCCTCGCTGGCCGACGCCGTGCGCGCCTTCACCACGGGCTCGATGTCGGCCGAGGACTTCCAGCAGATCTTCTCGACGTCCAAGATCTACTGCCCGCGGGGCGAGGGGCCGGGGTTTCTGGCGCTGCACAACACCCAGCAGCCGGTGATCCCGATGTTCACCTCGCTCAAGGAGCTCCGGCGCTACGCGGGCAAGGAGTCGAAGTACTTCGTGATCACGGGCGCCGAGGTGCTGGACCTCCTGCCGACGGGGTACGGCTTCGTGCTCGACATGGAGGGCGACCACCGGATGGTCTTCGACGCGAAGGCCGTGGAGCAGATGGTCGACTTCGCGATGCGGCGCATGTACGGCTGAGCCTCCTGGGCCGGCCGTACGGTCTCCGGCCTGTGACCTGGCCCCTGCCGCTGTGGCGGTGGGGGCTTCGCCGTGCGGGCGCGGCCCTCGGGCGTCGGCCGTCACTCGGGGAAGTCCGTCCAGGGAGCCCCTCCGGGAATGGCGGCAGATTGCTGGATGTTCACTGTTCAACTAAATTGGACGGTGAGACCCCAGGAGGACGGCCATGCCCGCTGTGACTGCCGAGAACCCGCTGAACCTGCCGCGCGTATCGGCCGCGGCCGAGTCCGAACCGCGCTCCGTGCTCGCCGTCTCGACGGCGCCGAGCGGCTTCGAGGGCGAGGGCTTCCCCGTGCGCCGGGCCTTCGCCGGGATCGACCACCGGCACCTCGACCCGTTCGTCATGATGGATCAGATGGGCGAGGTCGAGTACGCGCCCGGTGAGCCGAAGGGGACCCCGTGGCATCCGCACCGGGGCTTCGAGACCGTCACGTACCTCATCGACGGCACGTTCGTGCACCAGGACTCGCACGGCGGTGGCGGCACCATCAACGGCGGCGACACCCAGTGGATGACCGCGGGTTCCGGGCTGCTGCACATCGAGGCGCCGCCGGAGTCGCTCGTGACGAGCGGCGGGCTCTTCCACGGACTCCAGCTCTGGGTGAACCTGCCGCGCAAGGACAAGATGATCCCGCCGCGCTACCAGGACATCGCGGGCGGCCAGGTGAAACTGCTCGCCTCGGCGGACGGCGGGACGCTGCTGCGGCTGATCGCCGGTGACATCGACGGCCACCGCGGGCCGGGCGTCACGCACACACCGATCACGATGATCCACGCCTCCGTCAGCCCCGGGGCCGAACTGACGCTGCCCTGGCGGCCGGAGTTCAACGCCCTCGCCTACGGCCTGTCCGGACGCGGCACCGCAGGCGCGGAGGGGCGGCCTTTCCGCATGGGGCAGGCCGTCGTCTTCGGCCACGGGGAGACCCTGACGATCCGCGCGGACGAGGCCCAGGAATCGCGTAGCCCGAACTTCGAGGTGGTGCTGCTGGGCGGGCTGCCGATCCGGGAGCCGATGATGCAGTACGGGCCGTTCGTGATGAATACGCACGCGGAACTGGCCCAGGCCTTCGAGGACTTCCAGGCGGGCCGCCTCGGCAGCATCCCCGCGGGCGCGTAGCGGGCCCGCGGCCGGGCGTCCTCGTGGGCCGGGCGCCCCCGCGGCCGGGCGCCCCCCGCGCCGGGGTGCGGTGCGCGGCAACACCACCCCCCGGAGGGACATTGCGCGCGCGGCGGGGGCACTCCGCGCGCCGCGGGCGCGGGGGCGTGGTCCGCTGGGGCGGTGAGCCAGGACCGCACCCCCGCAGGCGAGGACCGCACCTCCGCACTGCTTCCCCGCGGCGCCCGCCGCGCAGCGGCCTGGTGCGTGGTCGTCCTGCTCGTCTCCGGCGTCGCCGCCACCTTCATCTGGCTCTGTGTCGAACTCAGGGCCGCCGTCACCCCCGTCCTCCTCGCGATGCTCGGCACCGCACTGCTCCAGCCGCTGCACCGCCGGCTGCTCAAGCTGGGGCTGAAGGCCTCGCCGGCGGCGCTGCTCACCTGCGCCGTGCTCGTCTGTGTCGTCGGGGGTGCCGGATACATCGTCGCCAGCGCCCTGATCGAGAGCGGCGACCACATCATCAACTCGCTGAAGAACGCCGCCCAGGATCTCTCCCGGCACTTCGACATCGCCGGTGACTCCCTCGACGACTTCGCCTCCAACGCCAAGGGGCTGGCCGGGAAGTACGGCAGCACGGCCGCATCCGGGCTGCTCAGCGGGGTCAGCTTCGTCGGGCACCTGGTGGCCGACGCCGTCCTGGCGCTGTTCCTGACGTTCTTCTTCCTGCGCGACGGGCACAAGGCGGCCGAGCTGCTGAAGGCGACAGCCCCGCGGGGTGCCGGCACGGAGATCGTCGCCGTGGCGCGGCGGGCGTTCCGGGCCGTCGAGGGCTTCATGCGCGGTACGACGTTCATCGCGCTGATCGACGCCGTCTGCATCACCGTCGGGCTGCTGATCCTGCGGGTCCCGGGCGCGCTGGGGCTGGGGGCGCTGGTGTTCGTCGGCGCGTACATCCCGTACCTGGGCGCGTTCATCTCCGGCAGTGTCGCCATCCTGGTGGCCCTGGCCGACCGGGGGCTGGTCATCGCGCTGTGGGTCCTGGGTGTGGTGCTGGCCGTGCAGATGCTCGAAGGGCATGTGCTGCAGCCGGTGATCCAGAGCCGTACGGTCCAGATGCACCCGGCGATGGTGATGATCGCGATCACCGCGGGCGCGGGCCTCGCGGGGATCCTCGGGATGCTCCTGGCGGTGCCGCTGTCCGCGGCCGGCTTCGGGGTGATCTCCGAGCTGCGCGCCCGCTACGCCGCCGGTTCCGCGCCCTCGAACGCCTCCTCCGCGGAGCCCGGCTCGTAGAGCTCGAACCAGGTGCACTTGCCCTCGCCGCGGGGGTCGACGCCCCAGGACTCGGCGAGCATCTCCATCAGCACCAGGCCGCGCCCGGACGAGGCCATCTCACCGGGGCGCCTGAGGTGCGGCAGTTCGTCGCTGGGGTCGGCCACATCGACGCGGAGGCGCCGCTCCCCCCGCCGGCCCACGATCTCGGCGATGATCAGCGCGTCGCCGTCGGTGTGCAGGAGCACATTGCTCGCCATCTCCGAGATCATCAGGACCGCGGCGTCCACCTGCTCGGAGTCGCCCCAGTCGTGCATCAGCTCCCGCAGCTGCCCGCGTACGACCGCGACCTGCTGGGGCTCGGTCTGCGGCACGCTCAGCACCGTACGGCGGAGGGGCCGCGGTGCACTCCCCTCGACCGGGTCGCAGCCGAAGGCGATCGGGTCCCGGCGGAGCAGCAGCACCGCGATGTCGTCCTCGCGGCGGTCGGCGAGCGGGCCGGTGCTGTGGTGCGAGGACGGGCCGTGCACGGCCTGGACGAGCCCGTCGGCGAGCGACTCCATGCTGCCCTCGTGGTTCTCGATGGTCTCGCGCAGCCGCTGCCAGCCGGTCTCCATGTCGTGGCCGCCGGTCTCGATCAGGCCGTCGGTGCAGACCAGCATCAGCTCGCCGGGCTCCAGGGTCAGCCGGGTCGTCGGATAGTCGCCCTCCGGCTCGATGCCCAGCGGCAGCCCGCCCGCGGTCGGACGCACGAGCATGGTCCCGTCGCTCATCCGGGTGGCGATGTCGGGGTGCCCGGCCCGCGCGATGTCCAGCGTGCCGGTCTCCGGGTCCACCTCGATGTACAGGCAGGTGGCGAAGCGCCCCTCCCCGCCGGCACCCGCCCCGCCTCCGGTGCCCTCTCCGTCCTCGCCGTCCGGCCACTGTTCGGCCAGCCCGGCGAGGAAGCGGGATGCCCGGGACAGCACGGCGTCGGGATGGTGCCCCTCGGCCGCGTAGGCGCGCAGGGCGATCCGGAGCTGGCCCATCAGGCCGGCGGCCCGTACGTCGTGCCCCTGGACATCCCCGATGACGAGGGCTATGCGGCCGGACGGCAGCGGGATCATGTCGTACCAGTCACCGCCGACCTGGAGCCCGCCGCCCGTCGGCACGTAGCGTGCCGCCACGCTCATCCCGGGGATGTCCGGCTGGACGGTCGGCATCATGCTGCGCTGCAGGCCGGTGGCCAGTTCGCGCTCCGTCTCCTGGACGCCGGCGCGGGAGAGGGCCTGGGCGAGCATCCGGGCCACCGTGGTGAGGACCGAGCGCTCGTCGGGTGTGAAGGCCACCGGGTAGCTGAAGGCCGCCATCCAGGCGCCCATCGTGCGCCCGCCCACGATGAGCGGGAGGAAGGCCCAGGACTTGCGGTGGAAGCGGCGGGCGAGCGGCCAGGTGGAGGGGAAGCGCTTGGCGTAGTCCTCGGGGCTGGGCAGATAGATCGCCCGGCCGTTCCGTACGACCTCGGCCGCCGGGTACTCGGTGTCCACGGACATGTGCAGGAACGGGCCCTCGTCCCCCTGCTGGTAGCCGTGGTAACCGATGATTTTCAGCCGGTCTCCCTCGACGCCGAAGACGGCCAGCCCGTCGGGCGTGAAGCCGGGCATCGAGAGGGTGGCGGCCACCCGCAGCACCTCGGCGGTGGAGCGGGCCTCGGCCAGGGCGCGGCCGGCGTCGAGCAGGAAGGCCTCGCGGGAGCGCCGCCAGTCGCCGGTGACCCTGCTGTGCGGGGCCGAGGAGGCGGTCCCGGGCTGCGGCTCGGGGACCTCCTGGAGGGTGCCGACCAGCTCGTAGCCGTCGCCGCGCAGGTACTGGCGGGAGCGGCTGCGGACGATCCGCCGGACCTTGCCGTCGTCCGACATGATCCGCAGCCGGGCCTCGGCGAGGGTGCCCTCGGCCAGTGACAGGCTGATCACGCCCTGGATCTCCAACCAGTCCACCGGGTGGAAGCGGGAGCGGACGGCGGACTCGGTGAGGCGTACGGGCACCGCGGGGAGACCGAGCAGCCGGGCGGCCTCGGCATCCAGGGAGACCTCCCCCGACGCGCTGTTCCAGCGCCAGAGGCCGGTAGCGATGGCCGACAGGACGTCCTCGGTGCGCATTGCACCACATTATGGTGGATTCCTCGGCTTTGACGACCGGCCGGACGTCAGCCGGGGCGCCCCGGCGCTCCCGGTACCCTTGCACGAGTCCCTGATGGGTGCTTCTCCAGGGCAACCGACCCCGACCAGACGACTTGGATGAACGATGCATCGGTACCGGTCACACACCTGCGGCGAGCTCCGTGCCACCGACGTCGGCGCCGACGTCCGGCTGAGCGGCTGGCTGCACAATCGCCGGAACCTGGGCGGCATCCTCTTCATCGATCTTCGCGACCACTACGGCCTGGTCCAGCTCGTCGTACGCCCCGACAGCCCCGTCAACGAGAAGCTGAGCCATCTCCCCAAGGAGACCGTGCTCCGGGTCGACGGCAGCGTCCTCGCCCGCGGCGCCGAGAACGTCAACCCCGAACTGCCCACCGGCGAGATCGAGGTCGAGGTGGGCGACGTCGAGGTGCTCGGCACGGCCGAACCGCTGCCCTTCACCGTCTACCCCGAGGACGGGGTGAACGAGGAGCGGCGCCTGGAGTACCGCTTCCTCGACCTGCGCCGCGAGCGCATGCACCGCAACATCATGCTGCGCTCCGCGGTGATCTCCGCGATCCGGCAGAAGATGACCGCGCAGGGCTTCAACGAGCTGGCGACCCCGATCCTCTCGGCGACGTCCCCCGAGGGCGCCCGTGACTTCCTGGTCCCCTCGCGGATCCACGCGGGCAAGTTCTACGCGCTGCCGCAGGCCCCGCAGCAGTTCAAGCAGCTGCTGATGATCTCGGGCTTCGACCGCTACTTCCAGATCGCGCCCTGCTTCCGCGACGAGGACGCCCGCGCCGACCGCTCGCCCGGCGAGTTCTACCAGCTCGACGTGGAGATGAGCTTCGTCGAGCAGGAGGACGTCTTCCAGGTCATCGAGAAGGTCATGACCGAGCTCTTCGAGGAGTTCGGTCGCGACCGCCACGTCACGTCGCCGTTCCTGCGGATCCCGTTCCGCGAGGCGATGCTGAAGTACGGCTCGGACAAGCCCGACCTGCGCTCCCCGCTCGAACTCGTCGACGTCTCCCACATCTTCGCCGACAGCGGCTTCAAGGCCTTCGCGGGCAAGCACGTACGAGCCCTGGCCGTGCCGGACACCGGTGACCAGCCGCGGAAGTTCTTCGACCAGATGGGCGAGTTCGCGGTCCAGCAGGGCGCGCAGGGCCTGGCCTGGGTCCGGATCGGCGAGGACGGCAAGCTTGCCGGTCCGATCGCCAAGTTCCTCACCGAGGACGACGCCGAGAAGCTCGTCGCGGAGGTCGACGGCAAGCCGGGTACCGCAGTCTTCTTCGGCGCCGGCGTGTTCGACGAGGTCTCCAAGATCATGGGCGCGGTCCGGGTCGAGGCCGCCCGCAGGACCGGGCAGTTCGAGGAGAACGTCTTCCGCTTCTGCTGGATCGTCGACTTCCCGATGTTCGAGCGGAACGAGGACACCGGGCAGATCGAGTTCTCCCACAACCCGTTCTCCATGCCGCAGGGCGGTCTCGAGGCGCTCGAGACCAAGGACCCGCTGGACATCCTGGCCTGGCAGTACGACATCGTCTGCAACGGCGTCGAGCTGTCCTCCGGCGCGATCCGGAACCACGAGCCGGAGGTCATGTACGAGGCCTTCCGCATCGCCGGGTACCCGAAGGAGGACGTGGAGCGGGAGTTCGGCGGCATGCTGCGCGCCTTCCACTTCGGCGCCCCGCCGCACGGCGGCATCGCCCCTGGCGTGGACCGCATCGTGATGCTGCTGGCGGACGAGCCCAACATCCGCGAGACGATCGCGTTCCCGCTGAACGGCAACGCGCAGGACCTGCTGATGGGCGCGCCGAGCGAGGTCGACGACGCCCGGCTGAAGGAGCTCCACCTCAGCCTCTACAAGGGTCCGGCGAAGCCGACCCCGTACAAGCCCACGAAGTAACGCGGACAGCTCGGTCGCGGGCGGTCGTCCCCCCCCCCCCCGGGGGGGACGGCCGCCCGTGTCACATTCGGGGCGCCTGTGCCGTCTCCCCCGGGAAGCCCCGCCGTCAGCGGATCGGCAGGGATCAGCGGATCAGCGGATCAGGGGATCAGGGGAGAAGCAGCCATGAACGCCGCGTTGTGGACCGCGCAAGCCGTGCTCGCCGTCGTCTTCCTGGTCTCCGGGACGCTCAAGTCCCGCTGGCCGAAGGACCGTCTGATCGCCTCGGGCCAGACCGGTGTCGCACCGTTCCCGCTCGCCGTGATCCGGACGACCGCGGTGTGCGAACTGCTCGCCGTCGCCGGGCTGATCCTGCCGTGGGCGACCGGCATCGCCCCGGTGCTCACCCCGGTCGCCGCCGTGGGCCTCTCGGTCGTCATGATCGGCGCCGTGACGAGCCACGGCTCGCTGCTGCGAGCCGATCGCACGGCCGGGCGCGGCTCGGCGGAGGCGAAGAACGTCGCGGCGAACCTGGTGATCCTGGCGCTGTGCCTCTTCGTCGCGGCCGGTCGCTTCTGAGGGATGCTCCGGGGAACAGCGGCGCCCGGGCCGCCGGTGGGGCGGCCCGGGCGCGTGGTCCTGAGGATCCGGTACGCCTGAGCGATCCGGTACGGGGGCCGGATCAGTCCTCCGGAGTCTCCTCGCCGCCGAAGCGGTCCCGGTAGGTCTCCAGGTCGTCCTCGGTGATCTTCGCGAAGAGCACCGGCGGAACGGTGAAGGCCGTCCCGGCCGGGACGGAGGACAGCGCCTTGGCCTCCTCGGCCGTCACCCACGGCTTGGTGTCGCCCTCCAGCGCGAAGGCCGACCGCATGGCCTTGGCGGAGGCCGGGATGAACGGCTCGGACACCACCGCGTAGAGATGGATCAGGTTCATCGCCGTACGCAGGGTGAGCGCGGCCGCGTCCTGGTCGGTCTTGATCTCCAGCCAGGGCGCCTTCTCCTCCAGATACGCGTTGCCCGCGCTCCACAGGGCGCGCAGCGAGGCCGCCGCCTTGCGGAACTGGAGGGACTCCATGTGGGCTTCGTACTCGCCCAGCAGGCGCGCGATCTCCTCGCCCAGGCGGGCCTCCGCCTCCCCGGCCTCCTTGCCCTCCGGGACGTTGTCGCCGAAGCGCTTGCGGGAGAAGGACAGAACGCGGTTGACGAAGTTGCCCAGGGTGTCCGCGAGGTCCTTGTTGACCACGGAGGAGAACAACTCCCAGGAGAAGGAGGTGTCGTCCGACTCCGGGGCGTTGGCCATCAGGAAGTAGCGCCAGTAGTCGGCGGGCAGCAGCTCGAGCGCCGCGTCCGTGAAGATGCCGCGCTTCTGGGACGTGGAGAACTTCCCGCCGTAGTAGTTCAGCCAGTTGAAGGCCTTGACGTAGTCGACCTTCTTCCACGGCTCGCGGGTGCCCAGAAGCATCGCCGGGAACATCACCGTGTGGAACGGGACGTTGTCCTTCGCCATGAACTCGGTGTAGCGGACGTCCTTCGCGTCGTACCACCACGACTCCCAGTCGCGGCCGGCCGGGTCGGCGTCCGCCCACTCCTTCGTCGCGCCGATGTACTCGATGGGGGCGTCGAACCAGACGTAGAAGACCTTGCCCTCGGCGGCGAGCTCGGGCCAGGTGTCGGCAGGGACGGGCACGCCCCAGTCCAGGTCGCGGGTGATCGCCCGGTCGTTGAGGCCCTCCGTCAGCCACTTGTGGGCGATGGAGGAGGCGAGCGTCGGCCAGTCCTTGCTGCCGTTGCTCTCCAGCCACGCCTCGACCTCGGGCTGCAGCTTCGACTGCAGCAGGAAGAGGTGCTTGGTCTCGCGGACTTCGAGGTCGCTGCTGCCGCTGACGGCGGAGCGGGCGTCGATCAGGTCCGTCGGGTCCAGGACGCGGGTGCAGTTCTCGCACTGGTCGCCGCGCGCCTTGTCGTAGCCGCAGTGCGGGCAGGTGCCCACGATGTAGCGGTCGGGGAGGAAGCGGTCGTCCGTGACGGAGAAGACCTGGCGGATCGAGCGCTCCTCGATGAAGCCGTGCTCCATGAGGCTGCGGGCGATGCGCTGGGTGATCTCCACATTCTCCGGCGACGAACTGCGGCCGAAGTAGTCGAAGTCCAGCGCGAAGCCGTCGTAGATCGACTTCTGCAGCTCGTGCTGCTGGGCGCAGAACTCGCCGACGGGCAGCCCGGCTTCCTTGGCGGCCAGCTCGGCGGGGGTGCCGTGCTCGTCGGTGGCGCAGATGTAGAGGACGTCGTGGCCGCGCTGCCGGAGGTAGCGGGCGTAGACGTCTGCCGGGAGCATGGACCCCACCATGTTGCCCAGGTGCTTGATCCCGTTGATGTACGGAAGGGCGCTGGTGATGAGGTGTCGAGCCATTGCCGGCTGCTCCCAAGTCGTTACGCGGAGTGAGTTTTTGATCTACAGGCTGTCAATATCGTACTGGACGGCAGGGGGCCGCCCGCGCGCCCTTTTGCGCGCGGACGGCCCCTGAGCGCCGTGTTTCGCGGCGCGGTTGCGGCGGTTGCGGGTCAGCGCAGGATGCCCGCCTCACGCGTCTGCTTCAGCCACTCCGGGAAGGCGGCGAGCAGCTGTGTGTACAGCTGGTCGTCGGCGAGTTCGAGCGGCTCCTCGCCGGCAGCCGTGTAGGCGGCGTTGGCGACCGGGCGGCGCTCGGGGACGGTGAGGTCGTCGAGCTTCCGGAGGAAGTCGAAGCCCTTCGCCTCCGGGTCGCCGAAGCCGACGAACTGCCAGAAGACAGGCAGCTTCGCCGCATCGCAGAGCGCCTTCTCCGCCGCTGCCTTGGAGGTCGGGGCGCCGTCCGTCTGGAAGATCACGAACGCCGGGCCGGTGGCGCCGGACTCCTCGCGGTGCGCGAGGACGGCCTCGATGGCGCAGTGGTAGTTCGTACGCCCCATGTGGCCGAGGTCAGCGTGCAGCGCCTCGATCCGGCCCTCGTACGCGTCGAGGGAGACGTCGGCGGTGCCGTCGACGTCGGTGGAGAAGAAGACGACGGGGACGGTGCCCGTGCCGAGGTTCGCGGAGAGGGCGACCGCCTGCTCGGCGAGGCGCTGGACCGTGCCGTCCTTGTAGTAGCGGCGCATGGAGCCGGACCGGTCGAGGACGAGGTAGACCGTCGCCAGCTGTCCGGTGACCTTCTGGGCTTCGAGTGCGGCGGCCGCCGCACGGTGGAGGCCGGCGAGTCCGGGGGCGGACTTCTCGACGGCGGCGAGGGCGACGGCCTTCGCCGGATCGCCCGCGGGCTTCGCCGCGGTCGCGGTCTTGGCGGCGGTCGCGGTCTTGGCCGCCGCCTTGGCGGGCTTCGCCGCGGTGGACTTGGCGGTGGCGGCCTTGGGGGAGGCGGCCTTGGGGGAGGCGGCGCGCTTGGCGGGCTTGGCGTCACCGGAGGTGGCGGCCGCCTTCTTGGCGGCGGTGGTCCTGGCGGCCGTCGCCGGCTTCTTCGCGGTCTTGGCGGTGTTCGCGGTCTTGGTGGCCTTGGAGGTCCTGGCCGTCTTGGCGGGCTTCGCCGCATCGCCGTCCGCGGCCGGGGACTCCGAGTCCGGCTTGGCCTCCGCCGCCCCGTCGCGCTCCGGCTGCTGCGGGATGCCGACCGCGGGCGCGGAGTCCGCCTTCTTCGGCTCCGTCGCGGCTTCCGAACGCTGCTCCTTGTCCCGCTCGTTCGCCGACGCCTGGGCCGGGACCGTGGTGGACTGAGCCTCGTCCGCCGCCTTGGCCTGCGCAGGTACGGCCGCTTCCGGCCGTGCCGCCTCGGTCGCCCCCGGCTCCGCCTGTCCCTCAGGGGCGGACTGCGCGGGTACGGAGATGCTCGCCGCTCCGGCGTCCACGGTGCGGGCGGCCTCGGCCTCGGCGGCTTCCCCGGCCGCCGTGCCCTTGCCCTTGCCCGAGCCCGCGTCGGCCTTCGCGCGGTCGCCTCCGGCAGTCTCCGTCGTCGCCTCGGCGGCCCACGAGGGAGTCGTACGGTCGTCCGCGGCGCCGCCGTCCTCCGGCTCCGTCCGGCCCCGCTCCTGCTTCTGCACCGGCTTGGCCGCCGCCGCGTCGAACGCGGCGAGCAGGGAATCCGCCTCGGCGTCCTCACCCTTCGCGGCCTTCTGCGTCCTCGACGGCGGCTGCTTCGCGTCCTTCGACGGCTCCGGCTTCCCGGCCGACGCCTTCGTGGTGCCCCCGGCGGGCTGGGCGGGGAACGGCGCGGCGGCGGATGTGTCGTCCGCCGGGCCGGACGTGGCCGCCTCCGTCCCGTCGGGCCGCGCCTCCGGCTCGGCGACGCGCGCCTCGGGCACGGTCGGTTCGTCCCGATCCGCCCGCGACAGGCCGAATACATTCCGCAGCAGACTCCGAATGCCCATGGGAGAGGTCCTTCACGTATCGGTGCTATCGGTGCGATGAATGTCCGAGGTGGGGGAATCGTTCCTGACCGGCGCGGACACGTAAGGCTACTGAGACAGTTCCAGCCGGGCGCGCGTGGCCTCCGTGAAGAGCCGCACGAGTCTCTCGCCGTCCCTGTTTCCCGGCTCGAAGACGCCCGCGGCCTCGGCACGTACGACGAGATCGCCGTGCGCGTCGATCAGCGGTGACACCCCGCGGGACTCCACAGTGTCCCACCACGCGTCGAGGTTCCTGCCGAACCAGCCGGGCAGGGCGCACGGCTCGGCGACCGCGTCCCAGAAGGCGTCAAGGTCCGCCAGGTCGCGGCCGCGCAGATCGACCACCAAGTCATCGGCCATGGGCCCGGATGCTAGTCCCTCATCTCGGGGACGTCAGGGAGGTGGTGGGCACCTGCCGCCACCCGGAGTAAGACGCCGAGGGGCCGTTCCTCAAGGACCGTACGGGCGTGGGAACTTGTGCAGTCGGCCTGGGATTCATGCTCCGTTCACCTGGAGTCCTCCACCCGGCGCACATGCGCCCATAGCGTCACCGCGGACATATTCCGACATCGTGTCGGCGCAGGCTGCGCACGGTGGACAGCCCAAACGGAGGGGAAGACGTGCGCAGACTGCTGCCGTTGATCAGCTCGCACCCGGGCGGACGTTCCGCGATGACCTGCCGCTACCGCTGCGGTGACGCGTGCTTCCACGAGGTCCCGAACACCAGCGACAACGCGTACGCCGGTGATGTCATAGCCGGTGCGCTCTCACGCCGCAATGTGCTGCGCGCCAGTGCCGTGGTGACCGTGGCCGCCGCGACCGGTGCCGCCGCCGTCGACGGCGCCCCGCAGGCGCAGGCCGCTGCGCCGGGCGCCGCCCCTGCGGCCGGTCGGGGCAAGGGGGCGACCGGCAGGGCCGCGCGCGGACTGCGCTTCGGCTCCGTCGAGCCCAACACCACCGACGCCGTCACCGTCCCCGAGGGCTACGCCCAGAACGTGGTCATCCGCTGGGGAGAACCGATCCTGCGCGGGGCGCCGGCCTTTGACCCCGAGAAGCAGACCGCCAAGGCCCAAGCCGGACAGTTCGGCTACAACAACGACTTCCTGAGCCTGCTGCCGCTGCGCGGCGAGCCGGGCCGCCAGGTGCTCGTGGCCAACCACGAGTACACGGACGAAGTCCTCATGTTCAAGGGCTACGACCCCGAGAACCCCACGCGCGAGCAGGCGGAGATCGGGTGGGCGGCGCACGGCCTGTCCGTCGTGGTCGTCCAGGAGGAGCGGAAGAGCGGCAAGCTCACCGCGGTCACCCGGCACCGCCTCAACCGCCGCCTCACCGCGACCAGCGCGTTCCGGCTCACCGGACCCGCCGCGGGCAGCGCCCTGCTCAAGACCTCGGCCGACCCGACCGGCACCAAGGTGCTGGGCACGCTCAACAACTGCGCCGGCGGCACCACCCCGTGGGGCACCACGCTCCACGGCGAGGAGAACTTCAACCAGTACTTCGCGGGCGGCAGCTCCGCCACCGACAAGCGGTACGGCCTGTCCACCGGCGCCACCGAGCGCAAGTGGGAGCGGTTCGACCGGCGCTTCGACGCCGCGAAGGAGCCCAACGAGTCGCACCGCTTCGGCTGGGTCGTCGAACTCGACCCGTACGACCCGGAGTCGACCCCGCGCAAGCACACCGCGCTCGGCCGCTTCAAGCACGAGGCCGCGCAGCCCCGCCTCACCGCCGACGGCCGCCCCGTCGTCTACATGGGTGACGACGAGCGCTTCGACTACTTCTACAAGTTCGTCTCCTCGAAGCGGATGATGAAGGGCACGAGCCGGGCGGCCCGCGAGCACAACCTCACCCTGCTCGACGAGGGCACCCTCTACGTCGCCAAGCTCACCGGCGACAGCCCGGCCGGCGAGATCGACGGCACCGGCAAGCTCCCTGCCGACGGCGAGTTCGACGGCAGCGGCGAGTGGATCCCGCTGGCGACCGGGAACACCTCGCACGTCGAGGGCATGACCGCGGACGAGGTCTACGTCTTCACCCGGCTCGCCGCCGACAAGGCGGGCGCCACCAAGATGGACCGCCCCGAGGACGTCGAGCCCAGCCCGCGGACCGGCCGCGTCTACATCGCCCTCACCAACAACACCGACCGCGGCAAGACGGGCAAGGCGGGTGCCGACGAGGCCAACCCGCGCAACCTCAACAAGCACGGCCAGATCCTCGAACTGGCCGAGTTCTTCGACGACCCGTCCGCGGACCGCTTCGCCTGGCGGCTGTTCCTGGTCGCCGGTGACCCGGAGGACCCGGGCACGTACTTCGCGGGATTCCCCAAGGGCGAGGTCAGCCCGATCTCCTGCCCGGACAACGTCACCTTCGACCCGCACGGCAACCTGTGGATCTCCACGGACGGCAACGCGCTGGGCTCGCACGACGGTCTGTTCGGCGTCGCGACCGCCGGCTCGCGGCGCGGTGAGGTCAAGCAGTTCCTCACCGTCCCCAAGGGCGCGGAGACCTGCGGGCCGATCATCCAGGACCGGCGCGTGCTGGTCTCCGTGCAGCATCCGGGCGAGGTCGACGGCGCGAGTGTTGAGAAGCCCGCCTCCACCTGGCCCGACGGGCCCGGCAGGATCGTCCGGCCGTCGGTCGTCAGCGTCTGGCGCAAGGACGGCTGCGACATCGGCGTCTGACGGGCCGCCACGAGTCGGCGTCTGACGGGCCGCCGCGATGCGGCGTCCGACAGGCCCTACGACATCGGCGTCCGACCGCCGGCCGCGACGTCGCCGTTCGACCCCGCCCGGCAGCCGCCGGGGGAGAACCGGACCACGGAACCACGGGAAGCCCGTCTCATGGGGGGCGGGCTTCCCGTGTCCCACCGGATACCCGTGTCTCACCGCATACCCGTGGCTCACCGCATAGGGTCCGGGCGGCGCCGCAGCGCGCATCGACCGGCCGCGCGACGCCGGGGGACCACCGGTCGCGGCCGGCCATCCGCTCGCCCGCCGTCGTCATCGTCCAGCGGCGCGCGGACAGTTCGGGGTCGCCGTTTCCTCGCGTGCGACGGGCATGGCGACGGGAGCGCCCGGGGCAGGGCACGTACGGCATACCGCGCCACGGCCGTCTGCGCGTACGTGTTCGGCTGTACGTCCAGGTGGACCCGCCCCTTTCGGGCGGCCTCGCGCTGCTGTGGTGAGGCGGCCGGGGTGACGGTCCGCCCGCAGACGGGCCGTGGAGGCGGCGAAGTCACGGACGTCGTCGAACGGTGCGGTCCGGTTCAGCGGCACCACGGCGTGCACGCCGCCGGAACCCGTCGTCATCAGCAGGACGGGCAGTCCCGGTTCGTCCGGGCCGTGGCCGGGCCGCCCGTTCGGGGAGAATCGTTCGGCCGACTGCCCCCACTCGCGTGGTGGCGGGGACCCGGGCACCCGAGCGTGGCGGCATGCAGCCAGCACAAGTCGCTCCCGCAGCACGGCAGCAGCAGTCCCGGTCGGCCCGGGGACGCGTCGGTCCGCTCGGCAGCCCGCTGCCGTGGATCGCGGGGGTCGCCATCCTCTTCACCGTCCTGCAACTCGTCCTGGTGGTGCCCGGTGAGGGACTCGGCTGGGACGAGACCGTGTACGTCAGCCAGGTCAGCCCGCACGCACCGACCGCCTTCTTCAGCGCGCCCCGTGCCCGCGGCATCTCCTTCCTCGTCGCCCCCGTCACGATCCTGACCGCCTCCACCGGTGTCCTGCGCGTGTATCTGGCCGTGCTCTCCGGCGCCGGGCTCTTCCTCTCCCTCTGGGTGTGGCGGCGGCTGATCCCCGCCCCGGTGCTCGCGCTCGCCGGTGCGCTGTTCGCCTCGCTGTGGGTGACCCTCTTCTACGGTCCGCAGGTCATGCCCAACCTGTGGGTGGCCTACGCCGCGCTGCTCGCCACCGGCTGCTTCCTGCGGGCCGCCCGGGACCGCACCGACCGCCGCGCGCTCCTCGGCCTCACCGCCGGTGTCGCCTTCGCCGCGCTCATGCGGTTCTCCGACGCGTTCTGGCTCGCGCTGCCGCTGGCCGCCGCCGCCGTGTTCGTACGGGACTGGCGGCGGCCCGCCCTGCTGGTGGCGCTCGTCCTGGGTGCGGCCGCGGGCTGCGCGGAGTGGGTCGTCGAGGCGTATGTCCGCTACGGCGGTCTCGCCGCGCGACTGGAGAGGGCGAGCGAGATCCAGGGCGGCATGGGCTGGCATGTCGCCTTCGACCACCATGTGCGGGCGCTGGAGGGCCGGACCCTGTGCCGCCCGTGCGACGTGCAGTGGCAGCATCCGGCGTCCACGGCCTGGTGGTTCCTGCTGCCGTTGCTCACCGCGGGCGGGCTGCTTGCCGCGGCTCGCGCCCGGCGCCTGGCCACGGTGCTGCTGCCGACGCTGACCGCGGTCTCCCTCGCGATCCCGTATCTGCTCATGCTCGACTACGCCGCTCCGCGCTTCCTGCTTCCCTCCTACGCGCTGCTGGCGCTGCCGGTCGCGGTCTGCGTGGTCTGGCTGGTCACGGGGTTGCGGAACCGGCTGCTCATGCCGGTCGCCGCCGCGGCCGTCGCACTCGTGCTCTTCGGGCACCTCTCCCTGCAGTACGCCGTGCTGCACGGGGTCGTCGACCGCAGTCGCGCGACGCGGGAGGCCGTCGGGCGGATCTCCGCCGAACTGCGCAGAGAAGGCGTACGGCCGCCGTGCATGGTGACCGGGAGGGAGGCGGTGCGGATCGCCTACCGCTCGGGGTGCTCCTCCCGCCAGGCGGGCGGGCACGACGGGTCCATCACGCGGGCCGGACTCGCGGCGGCGGCCCGTACGCAACCGGTCGTGGTGCTGGTGGCCGGCGACCGGGCCGCACCGCCGTACGCCCGTGGGTGGCGCACGGTCGACCTGCCGCGGCTGGGCGGTCTGCATCCGTACCGTGCTCATGTGTCACCGTCCGCGACGCCCTGAGGGGATCGCGTGACGGGCGCGGGCGAGGGGATTGCGGGACGGGGCACACGCGAGGGGTGCGCGATGGCGGTGCGTGTGAGGAGCGCGGCAGTGCGCTTTGAGGGACTGCGACCGCGCTTGAGGGGACTGCGACCGCGCTTGAGGGATGGCGACCGCGGTGCGCCGTGAGGCCGGCGGGATCCTCGCGACGGGGAATCCGGCGGCCCGGCCGCCCGGTTCGCGGCCCCGTTCGTAGATCGACTGGTGACGCCTGACCGACGGTTTTAGGGTCGGAATGTGAACATCACCGTTCACGAACGCCGCGCAGGGTGAACGCCGCGGTGAGCGCAGGCCCATCATGACGAGTTCTCAGCCGATGCCTTCAGCGACTGCCCGTTCTGCGAAGCGCAGCCCGGGGAGCGGGATAGCCCTACTCGTCATCGCCTCGTGCCAGCTCATGGTGGTGCTCGACATCACCATCGTGAACATCGCGCTCCCGCACATCCAGACCTCGCTCGACTTCTCGACCGAGAACCTGTCGTGGGTGATCAACGCCTACACCCTGACCTTCGGCGGCCTGCTGCTGCTCGGCGGAAGATCCGGTGACATCCTCGGCCGCAGACGGATGTTCATGATCGGCGTGCTGCTGTTCGTCCTGGCCTCGCTGCTCGGCGGGCTCGCCCAGAACGCGCCTCAGCTCCTCGCCGCCCGCTCGCTCCAGGGCGTCGGCGGCGCCATCGCCTCCCCCACCGCGCTTGCGCTGATCACCACCACGTTCCGCGAAGGGCCGCAGCGCAACCGGGCGTTCGGGGTCTTCGCCGCCGTATCGGCAGGCGGTGGCGCGATCGGGCTGCTGATGGGCGGCATCCTCGTCGAGTGGCTCGACTGGCGCTGGATCTTCTTCGTCAACGTGCCGATCGGCGTGCTGATCGCCCTCGCCGCACCCCGCTACATCCGCGAGTCGGAACGCCGCCCCGGCAACTTCGACTTCCTGGGCGCGATCACCTCCACGCTGGGCATGGTGGCGCTCGTCTACGGGTTCATACGCGCCTCGGAGGACGGCTGGCGGGATTCCCTGACTCTGGCCGCCTTCGGTGCGGCTGTCGTGCTCCTGACCACCTTCCTGCTCATCGAGCGGAGTTCGCGGCAGCCCATCACGCCGCTGAAGATGTTCCGCGACCGCAACCGCGCGGGCACGTACGGGATGATGCTCAGCCTCGCCGCGGCGATCTTCGGGATGTTCTTCTTCCTGACGCTCTTCGTGCAGAACGTGCTTGATTTCAGCCCGTTGAGAGCGGGTCTCGCCTTCCTGCCGGTCAGCGCGGTCATCGCCCTCGGCGCGGGGCTCGCGTCCCAGCTCCTGCCGAGATTCGGACCCAAGCCGTTCATGGTGACCGGCGGGATCTTCGCCGCGGGCGGGCTGGCGTGGCTGACGCTGACCGACATCGACAGCACGTATCTCGGCAGCATCCTCGGGCCCATGCTGCTCTTCGGCTTCGGGATGGGCATGGAGTTCGTCTCGCTGACACTGATGGCGGTCTCCGGCGTCGCGCCGAACGAGTCGGGCGCCGCTTCCGGCGTGCTCAACGCCACGCAGCAGGTGGGCGGTTCGCTCGGTCTGTCGATCCTGGTCACCGCCTTCGGCACGGCCAGCCGCAACGAGGCGACCGACGTCGTACCGCAGTTCCTGCGCGAGGCGAACCCTGAGCAGCTCCAATTCTTCCAGCGCACAGGACAGTTGCCACCACCCTGGGCCGACCAGGTGCTGACCGCGGGTGTGACCACCGCGTTCATCGTCGCCGCCGCGCTGAGCGCCCTGGCCGCGCTGATCGCCCTCGTCGTCATCCAGGTGCGGGCCTCGGACCTGGAGCGGCTGCAGGGCGGGGCGACCGGAGCCCCGGCACCTGCCACCTCCGGTTCCGGCCCCTCGGGCGGCTCGACGGGCGGCGGCCCGAGCGGCGGTGACGGCGGCGCGATGCCGCCGCGGGAGTGAACGCCCGCTGTGGTGGCGGGACTTGATGCCTTCGCTCTTCGAGGGCCTCATGGGCTGGGCGGCCGGGCTGGGCAGGCTCTTCGAGGCCAGGTCACGTGTCTCGAGGCCAGGTCACGTGCCGAGGCTAGGCCGCGTGCGGCTTGATGTTGTGGTTGCGGTGGAAGACGTTGTCCGGGTCGTACAGGGTCTTCACCGCCTCCAGGCGGTCCACGTGATCCGCGCCGAGTCCGGCGACGACCCGCTCCCGTCCCTCGTCCCCGATGAAGTTGAGGAAGACCGCGCCGGTGGACCAGGGCTTGAGGTCGGTCCTGACATCGCGTGCCCACTGCTTGCCCCGCGCGTCGTCGGCCGGGTCCTCCCAGAGGCCGAAGGGGTGGGCCACCCATGCCGCGCCCCGCCAGGGGAGCGGGTAGCCCTTGTTCCCGCGGGCTGTTGCTCCGCCCTGCGGGAACAGGACGTGCTGGGACGGGGACGGGACGATCATGTCGTGCGCCCGTGCGCAGAAGAGGTCGACCGCCTCGTCCGGGAGACGGCTCAGATGCTCCGCGGTCCAGTAATTGCGGTAGCCGGGCGGGTCGTCGAGCATGCACTGCAGCTCGGCGTACGGCATCTCGGCGGCCATCGAGCCCTGGTGGCCGAGGCTCAGCAGCGGCCCGGCAACCGTCCGCGCCTCCGCCTCCTGGCCCGTGTAGACCACGAGGACCGCGCAGGCCAGCCGATTCACCAGATGACCGGGCACCCACTCCTCGTCCGGCCCGGTCAGGTAGATGAGCCCGCCACCGATCTCGTCCGGGGCCGACTCGAAGAAGTCCCGGTAGGCGCGGGCCACTTCGGGCCCCGCCTCCGGCGGCCACAGCAGGAGCATCGCCGTGACTCCGGGCAGCGGGTGCAGGCGGAACGTGAACGACGTGGCCACCCCGAAGTTGCCGCCGCCGCCGTGGAGCGCCCAGAACAGCTCCGGGTTCTCGTCGTCGCTCGCGCGCACCCAGTTGCCGTCCGCGGTCACCAGGCTGACGGAGAGCAGGTTGTCGGCGGCGAGCCCGAACCTGCGGTCCAGCCAGCCGGATCCGCCGCCCAGCGTGAAGCCGCCGACCCCGGTGGTCGACACCCGCCCGCCGGTCGTCGCGAGGCCGAACGGCTCGCTCGCCCGGTCGAGATGGCTCATCGTGGCGCCGCCCGCGATCCGTACGGTACGGGCGTCGGGATCGACGACGGCCGCATGCATCCGGCGCAGATCGATCATGATCCCGCCGTCCGTGAGGGCCATGCCGGAGACGCTGTGCCCGCCGCCGCGGACCGAGATCTCCAGGTCCTGTTCGCGCCCGAAGCGGATGGCCCGGGCTATGTCCTCGGGGGTCTCGCACTGGGCGATCACCGAGGGGCGGAGGCCGATCATGGCGTTGAAGATCGTGCGGGCGTCATCGTACGAGAAGTCGCCGGGCGTGAGGACGCTGCCCGCGAAGCTGTCACGCAGACCGGCGAGGGCTGCGGTGTCCACGTCTGTCACGCTACGCGCCTGCCGGGTGCCCGGCATGTCGTGCGCGGGGCCCGCACTCTCTCCTCGCCCGCGTGCAGGGCGAGATGTGCGGGACGCGGCGGACACCGGCCCGAACCACCGTGTCCGGCAGGGCGGTTGAGACCCGGCCGGCACTGCCGTACGACGAGCCGGGCCGCGCGGTCGCATCCCGCCGGGCGATCGCTCCGAGCCCCCGAACCGCCTGCCCCGCTGCCCCCATCCACCTGCCCCGCTGCGGCCGAATGGTCAACCTGGTGCTGGTCGCCCCGGTCCTCGCCGACGCCCGGCTGCTGTCCACCGGGCGCGCCCGGTACACGGGCATCGGCACCGGGCCGGCCACGGCGATCAAGCTGACGCCCGCCCTGTTCATCGGCCATCTGCTGATCACCGGAAGGCGGTGGCAGGCGGCCATGCCCACCGGAACCGCCGCGGCCGCCACCGTGATCGCCGACCTTGCGACCCGCGCGCCTCCCGGACCTTCTGGACCGAAGCCCTGTGGAACACCGACCGCGTCGGCTCGCTCGCCCATGTCTCCAACCAGTCGCTCCAGGGCGTCCTGGCCCGCCTCCAGCCGGAGGCCCCCAGCCGTACGGCGTGGCTGGTGTGCGTCCTCGCGGTGCTGGCGGTCTGGGCGTACCGCGCCCGGGCGGCGGCCGCGCACGGGGACGACATGGCGGGTTTCGCCCTGACCGGGCTCACCGCCTGCCTGGTCGGTCCCGTCACCCGGGTCCACCACCTGGACTGGCTGATCCCCGCCGTCGCCGTCCTCGCCGACACGGCGCTCCGCGGCGGCCGGCGCGGTCCTATCGCTCTGTGCGCCGGCCTGTACGCGGTGCTGTGCAAGCAGCGTCGTCCGGCTGTGGCGCTGGGACTCGACGGGGTTCGGCGCCTTCCTCGGCGCCAACACCTACGTATGGCTCACGCTCGGGTTGCTGCCGGCTCTTCCGCCGCGCGACCCCGACGGGGACCCGGGCGGACAGGGCGGACAGGGCGGACAGGGCGGACAGGGCGGACCGGGCAGCCGGGCGGCAGGTTCGTCCCGCGCGACCCCGACCGGGTCCCGGGCGGACCGGGCGTGAGGGTGCCTCCGGGCGATCAGGGGCGTATCGTCCCCATATGAGTGGCGGGGAGTTCGCGCCCGCCGGCCCGGGACGAATTCCCGGCGCATCGGGCGGCGACGACCTGGATGACGACGTCCTGGAGAGTCTTGCCGAGGACCTGCACCGGGAGCTTTCCGCGCTGGGCGCGCACGCCGCCGCGCTCTATCTGCTGAACCGGGCCGAGAGCGTGCTGGAGCTCGTCGTCATGGTCGGCCTGCCGCACGAGTTCATCGGCCCGTGGGAGCGCGTGGGCCTCGCGGCCCCCATCCCCGTGGCCGACGCCGTGCGGGGCAGCGAGACGGTCTGGGTCTGCAGCGAGGAAGTGATGATGCGGAGCTATCCGCGCATCGCCCTCGCCGTGCCGTACGAGTTCGCGCTCGCCGCCTTTCCCATCCCCCGCCCCGCCTCCGCCGACGGCGCGCCCGGCGTGCACGGGGCGATGTTCGTCCTCTGGCCCGGAGTCCAGCCGGACCACATGCCGGGCGCACTGCGCGAAGGGCTCGGCCATCTCGCGTTCGAGGTGGGGCGCGCCATGGAACGGGCCGCCACGGCCGGGCAACTCCGCGCGCCCGGGCACGGCGGCGAGGTGCTCATCCGCAACCCGCCCAGCCCCGCCCCCGGCACGCCCTCCGCCACCGAGCTGATGGCCGCCCGCCTGCCCGAGGGCGTCTGCGCGCTGGACATCCACGGCCGTGTCACCTCGGTGACGCCCACCGCCGCGCGGCTGCTCGGCACCCCGGTCGACGGGTTGGTCGGCCGCCGGCTCTGGGAGGCGCTGCCCTGGCTGCACGACCCCCTCTACGACCGTTACCGGGCCGCGGTGATCAGCGGCCGGCCCACGTCGGACACCGGCGTGCGCCCGCCCGACCAGTGGCTGGCCTTCGACCTCTACCCCGACGCCTCGGGCATCAGCGTCCGCATCACGCCGGCCGAGGTGCCCGCGGCGGGAACTCCGCGGGCGGAGGTGACGGCCGACCTGCCGCAGCTCACCCGTACCGGGGCGCTGTACCACGTGCTGCACCTGGCGACGGCCCTGACCGAGGCGGTCACCGTCGACGACGTGGTGGCCCTGGTGGCCGAGGAGATCGTGCCCGCGTACGGTGCCCAGGCCGTCGCCATGCTCACCGTGCACCGGGGGAGACTGCGCCTGGTCGGCCACCGTGGCTATCCGCCCGAGGTCATCGCGCGGTACCGCTACAGCCCCCGGTTCTCCTTCACCGCCGGTGCCCGCGCCCTCGCCGCGGGCCAGCCCGGCTTCTACGAGTCACGGGAGCAGCTCGACCGGGCCTTCCCGCATCGCTCCGGACAGCACGACGGCATGGCCTCCTGGGTGTTCCTGCCGATGATCGCCTCCGGCCGGAGCATCGGCACCTGCGTCCTCGGCTACATCCGGCCGCACCACTTCTCCACCACGGAGCGCGCCGTGCTCACCTCCCTGGGCGGTCTGATCGCCCAGGCGCTGGAGCGCGCGATGCTCTACGACAAGAAGGTGGCGGTCGCCCACGGGCTGCAGGCCGGTCTCCTCCCGCACGCCCTCCCCAGCGTGCCGGGGCTGGCGGCGGCCGCGCGCTATCTGCCCGGCACGGAGGGCATGGACATCGGCGGCGACTTCTACGACCTGATCCGCCTCGGACCGGACAGCGTGGCCGCCGTCATCGGCGATGTGCAGGGCCACAACGTCACGGCGGCCGCGCTGATGGGCCAGATCCGTACGGCCGTCCACGCCTATGCCACGGCGGACGCGGACCCGGGCCGGATCCTCGCGGCCACCAACCGCCTGCTCTCCGACCTCGACCCCGGTCTCTTCGCGAGCTGTGCGTGCCTCCGCCTGGACCTGCGCCACCATCGGGCCGCGCTGGCACGGGCCGGCCACCCCCGCCCGCTGATGTGCACGCCCGGGGGCGGGGTCCGGCCGCTGGACGCCCCCGGCGGCCTGCTGCTGGGCATCGAGAGGGGCGGTGATTTCCCGCAGGCCGACACCCCGATGCCCGCCGGCACCACCATCGCGCTCTACACCGACGGGCTGATCGAGACACCGGGCATCGACATGGACGAGGCGCTGTCGGGTCTGGCCGACGAGCTGTCGCACGACGTCGGCCTGCCCCTGGAGGACCTCGCGGACGTCATCATCGCCCGCGCCCACGCGGCCCGGCACCGTACGGACGACATCGCGCTGCTGCTCCTGCGGTCGATGGGGCCGGACGCCGCATGAACCGGGCGGGGACGGGGCGATGCCGGGAGCGGATATATGTCACGTTTCATACGGGTCTAGCCTGAGGGGAGAAGCCGTCTCCAGGAGGTTCAGGAGGAGGTCGTGATGGTCAGGAAAGTCGCCGACTGCCGCAGATTCCCCAGCGTCATGAACTGCACGCTCACCATTTCCGGAGAAGAGGACGAGGTCGTCCGCGCCGCCGCCGAGCACGCGGTCTCGGTCCACCGGCACGAGGACACCGCGGAGTTGCGCCGGGAGATCCGGGCCACGCTCCAGGACGAGAAGGTCCTCGCCTACCCCATGTCCGGGCCGCCCCCGCCCGAAGGTGAGATCTTCGACCTCTAGGCGGCCCCGCGCCCTGCCGGTGCCGGGCGCCGCGTGCGGGGCGCGCGCCACCCGGCCCGGGGGGCTACCCTGGCAGCGACCCGGTCGGGCAACAGGGACAGCTGGAGGTGAGGCCGCCATGAGTAGTAGCCAGCCTCCCAGTCCCTGCCCGCGCTGACCGGCTCGCCACCTCTGCCGGTCGGCCCTTGTCCCGCCCGGAAAGGGGTCTGCCATGTCCGACTGGCGTTCCCGCGCGCTCCGCCCGTACAAGCGCGCCACGCAGTCCCGCAACGGCCGCCGTCCCGAGCCCGCGCCCGAGCACGAGCTGGAGCCCCGGCACCGCGACGAGGAGCCCGTACCGCCCGCGGAGTCCAGCGTCGTCGACGCGGCGGTGTACCGCGACGGGCGGCGCGTGAGCACCCCCTCTTCGCTCGCCGAGGCGTACAAGCGGCTGCCCGACGCGCCCGACGCCATGGCCTGGATCGGGATGTACCGGCCGGCGGAGGAGCAGCTCCTCGCCGCGGCCGAGGTCTTCGGACTGCACGAGCTGGCCGTGGAGGACGCGATCGTCGCCCACCAGCGCCCCAAGCTCGAACGCTACGGCGACACCCTGTTCGTCGTGCTGCGCGCCGCCCGCTACCGGGACGAGACCGAGGACGTCGACTTCGGCGAGCTGCATGTGTTCCTCAACCCCGACTTCGTGCTGACCGTGCGCCACAGCGAGGCCCCCGACCTGTCCGCGGTGCGCCGCCGCATGGAGGCCGACCCCGATCTGCTGCGCCTGGGCACCGAGGCGGTCCTGTACGCGATCCTGGACGCCGTCGTGGACGGCTACGCGCCCGTGGTCGCCGGTCTGCAGAACGACATCGACGAGATCGAGACCGAGGTCTTCGGCGGCGACCCCCGGGTCTCCCGCCGTATCTACGAACTGTCCCGGGAGGTCGTGGAGTTCCAGCGCGCCACCCGGCCCCTGCTCCGGATGCTCCAGGGGCTCTCGGCCGGATTCGCCAAGTACGGGACGGACGAGGAACTGCAGCGCTATCTGCGCGACGTGGCCGACCACGCCACGACGGTCGTGGAGCGGGTGGACGGCTTCCGCCAGATGCTCGCCGACATCCTCGTCGTCAACGGCACGCTGGTCACCCAGCAGCAGAACGCCGAGATGAAGCTGCTGGCCGAAGCGGGCCATGCGCAGAACGAGGAGATCAAGAAGATCTCGGCCTGGGCGGCCATTCTCTTCGCGCCGACCCTCGTCGGGACGATCTACGGCATGAACTTCGAGCACATGCCGGAGCTGAGCTGGGTGTTCGGCTATCCCTTCGCCCTGCTGCTGATGGCCGCGGTCTGTGTCGGCCTCTACCAGGTCTTCAAACGCCGCGACTGGCTCTGACCCGCGCGCCGCCCCGTAGGCCGGGGCCCCGTCGCCGGGCCCCGCGGTCACGGACGGGCAGTCACGGACAGGCGGTCACGGACGGGCGTCGGAGCGGTGCGGCAGCGAACCGTCCGGCCCGAACCTCATCGGGCCTTCCGTCGTGGGAGCCGGCCGGGCGGGGCAGTCCGGGAGCGGTCCGCGGAGCCGGCCCGACCATGAGGAAGCCCCTGTTCGCGGTGGACGGGACCGTGCCCGGGCCGAGGGCGGGATCCTCAAAACGGTGACATGAAACGATCAGCGCCCCTGCGACCCTCTTCCGCGATCCGGGCCACGGACATGGCAACTGCCGCCCCAGCGGCTCCGGTTGTGCGTCCCGCTCCCACCGCCCACCGCCGCCCGCGCCCGTCGGCCTCCCTGCCAGGGCCCCGCCGGCCTCGGCCATTCGGCCCATCGCCGGGCCCCGAACGGCGCGGGCCTCCGTAATCTCCTGATGTGAACGACCTTCGCAAAAGGGTCCTTCTGGGCCGTCCGCTGCCCACGACGGGGATGGGCGAGACCCTGCTGCCCAAGCGGCTGGCCCTGCCGATCTTCTGCAGCGACCCGCTCTCCTCCGTGGCATACGCGACGGAGGAGATCCTGCTGATCCTCGCGCTCGGCGGGCTCTCCCTGCTCCACTTCACCTGGTACGTCGGCGCAGGCATCGTGGCGCTGCTGATCGTCGTCGTCGCGTCCTACCGCCAGACCTGCCACGCGTATCCGAACGGCGGCGGGGCCTACGTGGTCAGCTCCGAGAACCTCGGGCGGGGCGCCGCGCTGACGGCCGCCAGCGCGCTGCTCGTGGACTACGTCCTCACCGTCGCGGTGTCCGTCGTGGCCGGGGTCGCCGCGATCACCTCGGCCGCGCCCGCCATGGCCGACCACGCGGTGGGCCTGTCGGTCGGGTTCGTGGCGCTGCTGACCCTGATGAACCTGCGCGGCATCCGCAGAGCGGGCCGCGCCTTCGCGTTCCCCACCTACGGCTTCGTGGCCGGCATCTACCTGATGTTCGCCTTCGCCGCGGTGCGCCTGGCCACGGGCGAGACCGTCCGCGCCGAGTCGGCCGATCTGCCCGTGGACGCGACGGGGACGTTCGCCGGGCTCGGCCTGGTCCTGCTGGCGATGCGCGCGTTCGCCTCCGGTTGTACGGCCCTGACGGGCGTGGAGGCGATCAGCAACGGCGTGCCCGCGTTCGCCAAGCCCCGCAGCCGTAACGCCGCCACGACACTCGCGATCATGGGCCTGCTCTCGGTGACCATGTTCGTCGGGATCACCGCCCTGGCCCTGAACTACCACGTGCACGTGGCCACCGACCCCGCACAGCTCGGGCTGCCCCCCGGCACCGCCCAGCCGACCGCGCTCGCGCAGATCGCCCGGGCGTCCTTCGGCGGCGCCGAGGTGTTCTTCTACTACGTGCAGGCGGCCACCGCCGCGATCCTGATCCTCGCCGCCAACACGGCCTTCAACGGCTTCCCGATGCTGGCCTCGATCCTCGCCCAGGACCGGTATCTGCCGCGCCAGTTGCACCACCGCGGCGACCGCCTGGTCTTCTCCAACGGCATCATCCTGCTGGCCCTCGCCGCCATCGCCCTGATCGTCGCCTTCGACGCCAGCGTCACCGCGATCATCCAGCTGTACATCGTCGGCGTCTTCGTCTCGTTCACGCTGTCCCAGACCGGCATGGTCCGGCACTGGCAGAAGGAACTGGCCACGACCACCGACCGCGCCGCCCGGCGCCGTATGCGTCACTCCCAGACGATCAACGCGGTGGGTGCCACCTTCACGGCAGTCGTGCTCGTGATCGTCGTGGTCACCAAGTTCACCCACGGCGCCTACCTCGTGGTGATCGCGATGCCGCTGCTCATCCTCGCCATGAAGGGCGTACGGCGGCACTACGACAACGTGACCGAGGAGCTGAGCGTGGCTCCGGACGCCGGGCCCGAGCCGCCCGCCCGCAACCACGCGATCGTCCTCGTCTCCCGGGTCCACGCCCCGACGCTGCGGGCGGTGGGCTACGCGCTGTCCATCCACGCCCAGAGCGTGCAGGCGGTCACCGTCGGCGTCGACCGCGAGGAGGCCGAGGAGCTGCGGCGCGAGTGGGAGGCCCACGACATGGGCGTACCGCTGGTCGTCCTGGACTCCCCGTACCGCGAGATCTCCCGCCCCGTGCTCGCCTACGTGCGCGGGATCCGCAGGGAGAGCCCGCGGGATGTGGTCACCGTCTTCATCCCGGAGTACGTGCTGGGCCACTGGTGGGAACAGTTCCTGCACAACCAGAGCGCCCTGCGGCTCAAGGCCCGGCTGCTGTTCATGCCGGGCGTCATGGTCACCGACGTGCCCTACCTCCTGGGCTCCGCGCGGCGGCAGCGGGAGAAGCGCCGGGACGCATCCCGTCGCGAGCGATGACTTTTGGGTCCGGCTCGGGTCTTCTGTGTTCAACGGAGGAGTGGAAGGACGGAACGGCCATGAGCAAGCGCACGTCCGGGCTCGCGATCGAGACCGCGGGACTGGTGAAGACCTTCGGCGAGACACGCGCCGTCGACGGAATCGACCTCGCGGTGCCCGCGGGCACCGTGTACGGGGTACTGGGCCCCAACGGCGCGGGAAAGACCACCGCCGTCAAGATGCTGGCCACCCTGCTGAGACCGGACGCGGGCGAGGCCCGCGTGTTCGGCCACTGCGTACGGCGCGAACCGGACGCCGTACGCAGCCGGGTGAGCCTGACCGGGCAGTACGCGTCGGTCGACGAGGACCTGACCGGCACGGAGAACCTGGTCCTGCTGGGCCGCCTGCTGGGCCATCGGAAGCCCGCGGCGCGGACGCGCGCCGCCCAACTGCTGGAAGCCTTCGGCCTGACGGAGGCGGCGGGCCGCCAGGTCAAGAACTACTCGGGCGGCATGCGGCGGCGGATCGACATCGCCGCCTCCATCCTCAACACCCCCGACCTCCTCTTCCTCGACGAGCCCACGACCGGCCTCGACCCGCGCAGCCGCAACCAGGTGTGGGACGTCGTACGTGCCGTGGTCGCGCAGGGCACCACCGTTCTGCTGACCACCCAGTACCTGGACGAGGCGGACCAGTTGGCCTCGCGGATCGCCGTCATCGACCACGGCAAGGTCATCGCCGAGGGCACCAAGGGCGAGCTGAAGGCCTCGGTCGGCGCGGGCTCGGTGCACGTACGCCTCCGGGACCCGGCGCAGCGGCCCGATGCCGAGCGGGTGCTCGCGGAGCACCTCGGTGCGCAGGTGCAGCTCGAGGCCGACCCGGTCGCGCTGACGGCCCGGGTCGGCGGGGGCGGCGCGGTCGGTGCCGTGGGCGCGGTGGCGAACGGTGCGGCAGGGGCGAACGGTGCGGCAGGGGCGAACGGTGCGCCGGGCGCTCCTGGTGGCTCGGGCGCGGAGGCCGTCGGAGGGCTGGGGGCGGCCGAGCAGGCCGCTCGCGCGCTCTCCGAGCTGGCCCGGGCCGGCATCACCGTCGACAACTTCTCGCTGGGGCAGCCCAGTCTGGACGAGGTCTTCCTCGCCCTCACCGACCGCCCTGCCTCGGCCGGGACGGCCAAGGACTCACCGGCAGGCTCGTCGGCCGCCGCCAAGGAAGAGGCAGCAGTATGACCACCGCGACGACCACGGACTCCCGGACCGAAGAGCTTGCGCCCGTCACCGCCGACAGCCTCGCCGCCGTCCTGGTGGCGACGGACCGGCCGCCGCGGCCGAGCGCCTGGTCGACGTCGTTCACCTTCGGCTGGCGGGCCATGCTGAAGATCAAGCACGTCCCCGAGCAGCTCTTCGACGTCACCGCCTTCCCGATCATGATGGTGCTGATGTACACGTACCTCTTCGGAGGCGCGCTCGCCGGATCGACCACCGAGTACCTGCAGTTCCTGCTGCCGGGCATCCTGGTCATGAGCGTCGTGATGATCACGATGTACACGGGTGTCTCGGTCAACACCGATATCGAGAAAGGCGTGTTCGACCGCTTCCGCACCCTGCCGATCTGGCGCCCCTCGGCGATGGTCGGCTATCTGCTGGGCGACATGCTCCGCTACACCATCGCCTCCGCCGTCATGCTGAGCGTCGGCCTGATCCTGGGCTTCCGGCCGGACGGCGGCGTCATCGGCGTCCTGGCCGGGGTGGCGCTGCTGCTGGTCTTCTCGTTCGCGTTCTCGTGGATCTGGACGATGTTCGGGTTGATGCTGCGCACCGAGAAGTCGGTCATGGGCGTCAGCATGATGGTGATCTTTCCGCTGACCTTCCTCAGCAACATCTTCGTCGAACCGAAGACCATGCCGGGCTGGCTGCAGGCGTTCGTGAACAACAGCCCGATCACCCATCTCTCCTCCGCCGTACGGGGATTGATGGCCGGCGACTGGCCCGCGGCGGACGTCGCCTGGTCGCTGGGGTGGGGCGCCGTCTGCGTCACCGTCTTCGGCACGATCACCATGCGGCTCTACAACCGGAAGTAGCCCGCGGGGCCCGAATGCCCCGAACCCGTCCCCCGTGAGCTCCAGGAGCTCACGGGGGACGCGGTCTTCAGGGGAGCGACCTGCCCCCCCGGTCGAGGGGGGTCAGCTCCCGTCGAGGAGCCGCTTCAGCTGTACGACCTCGGCCGACTGGCCCTTGACGACGGCGGCGGCAAGGGCCTTGGCCTTCGCGCTGCGGCCGTTGTGCTGCTCGTCCCTTGCCATCGTGATGGCGCCCTCGTGATGACGGATCATCAGGCGGGCGAACTCGCGGTCGAAACCTGCCCCCTCGGCCTTCTCCAGCCGGGTCATCTCGTCTGCCGCCATCATGCCGGAGGCGCCGCTGCCGTCCCCGTGGTCCATGTCTCCGTGGTCCATGTCCCCGCGGTCGGCGCCGCTGCCGCCGCCCGGCGACTGCGGCTTGCCCCACGCCGTGAGCCAGGACCGCAGGGTCGCGATCTCGGGGCCCTGGGCGTCCTCGATGCGCCCGGCCAGCTTCCCGATCTCCGGGTCGGAGGCGCGTCGTTCGGCCAGTCGCGCCATCTCCAGCGCCTGCCGGTGGTGCGGGATCATCTGCTGGGCGAAGGCCACGTCGGCGTCGTTGAACCCGCCGGTCCCGGTGGCGGACTTGCCGGTCGCCGGGGCGGCGGACGGGCGCTCCCCGTGCCGGGCGCCGTGCGACGCGTCGTCCACGGCGCCGCCGCACGCGGCGAGCAGAAGCGTCGCGGCGGCAGCGCCCGCGAGGGCGAGGCGGCCGCGCCGGGCACGGCGGGGTGTGCGAAGGAATGCCTGCATGGTGGTGCACCTCATGGGTGTCGGTCCGGTCTGCGGATGAAGGGTGCGACGGGGTACGCGGACGCGGCTCGGCCGGGCACGCCGGCAGCAGCGCATGCCGATGGGGCAGGCAGAAGCCGGGCGTTGACGGACGAGGAAGGGGCGCCGACCGACGGTCGGCACCCGAGCACGGGGTACGCGACATGTGATGCCGTGTCCGCGCGCCCGCGTGGCCGGGCGGCCTAGATCCGCAGGACGGACAATTCCGCGAGGCGGGGTGCGCGAGGAGGTGGCGCGCGGGGCGCGGGCGAGGCGGCCGCGGCGGCTGCCGGGACCGTCGTACGCCACGCACGCCGGCGGGCGAGCAGCACACGGACGAGGCCGGCGATCAGCAGCGACCCGAGGACGGCCACGCACACCGAGAGCGGGTCCATGCCGTGTCCGGCAGGACCGTTCGCCTTCGATGGGTCCGCGGGAGTCGCCGGCCCGGCGGGATGCGCTGCCCCTTCGCGGGCCCCTGCACCGGCCTGCTCGGCTGACAGCCCGGCTGCCTGCCCGGCTGTCCGTCCGGCGTCGTGAGCGCCCATCGCCGCGTCGCGTCCGGCCCGGTGGCCGTACGCCTCGCCGCTCCCGTGCGCGGCCATCGCCATCGGCCCGGTGGCGGCCGCAGCCGCAGCCGCGTGCGAGGACGGGGCGTTCTCGTGCCCGCCGGACCGCCCGTCCGGATGGCCGAGGGTGTGCATGGTGAAGACGGAGAAGGCGAGCACGACGACGAGCAGCAGGTGTCCCAGGACACCGGCTCGCTTCGCCGTACCGCCTCCGCGCACCGGACCGCCTCCCTCGCGGGTCGGGGCTCCCGAACATACCACCCAGGGGTATGGTCCTCCCCCGGTGGCCGTCACCCCGCCGCTCCACCCGCGCGGCGCTCGCCGGACCGCTGTCGCACCCGCCTAAGGTCGCGCCATGCACCGCGATCACGGGCGGCCGCACGGCCACCGGACCGTCCTCACCGCCGACTTCGGCTCGAAGGAACAGTGGGTCGCCGGGCGTTCCTGGGCGTATCCGGACGGAGGCCCGACCAACGCCGGGGACAACAAGCTCGACCATCTCGTCTCCGACCCGGACCACTCCCGCGGCGGCGTCTTCCGCGCCACCCGCCGCCCCGAAGGCACCTGGAGCACCGGTCTGCTGACGACGGAGGGCAGCGCGGAGGAGTTCACCGTCCGTACCGGTGACGTGCTCGAGGCCCATGTCCGGCTGCCGGTCGAGCAGGGGGCCTGGCCCGCGATCTGGACCTGGCGGGACGGCGGGAACGAGATCGACGTCTTCGAGTACCACCCCGACAACCCGGATGTGCTGGAGCTGTCGAACCATGTGCGCGGCGGCGGCCACTACCACGCCGGCCCGGCGATCCGGCCCGGCGCCCGGGTCGCCCTGCGGGTCTCGTTCGGGGCGGACTCCGTCGTCTGGTGGGTCGACGGATCACAGGTCTTCGCGGACGGTACGGGCGTGGGCCGCGGCTGGAGCGCGTACCTCATCGTGAATCTCTCCGTCTGCGCGGGCGGGCATCACCCCGCGCCGGACGCCTCCGTCACCGCCATGTCGTACGAGGTCTCCCACCTCCGCGTTCTGCGGCCCTGCTGAGTCGTGCCGGACCACCGCCGCGCCCCGGGCCGGGCTCCGGCTCGCCAGGGCCCCGGTCCCGCCCGGCCCTGCGTCCGGGCCTCGCCCGGCCTCGCCCGGCCTCGCCCGGCCCGCGCGGCCTCGCCCGGCCCGCGCGGCCTCGCCCGGCCCGCGCGGCCTCGCCCGGCCCGCGCGGCCTCGCCCGGCCCCGCGCGGCCTCGCCCGGCCCCGCGCGGCCTCGCCCGGCCCCGCGCGGCCGGGCGAAGGGCGCGGGCCCCTGTGTCGCGCCGCACCGGGCGTCCGTAGCTGACTTATCGTCACAAAACGGATGACCGAGCCTCGGGAGCACCCCCATGCCGTCGCGCAGACACACCAGCGCCGCCGCGGCGCCGGACAAGCCCCGGCGGGGGCTGCTCAGGCCACTCGGCGAGTGGTGCGCACGCCACCACTACCTCGTCATCGTCCTCTGGCTGGTCGCGCTGGGGGGAGTGCACGCCGCGAACAGCACCTGGGGTGGCACGTACGCCGACAACTTCACCCTGCCCGGGACCCAGTCCCAGGAGGGCGTCGACGTCCTGGACGAGCACGCTCCCCAACTGGGCGGGCAGAGCTCCACGATCGTGCTGCACGACTCCGCCAAGCCGCTCACCGACGACCGGAGCCAGGTCGACCAGGTGGTGGACAACCTCTCCAAGCTCCCGCACGTCATCGCCGTGCAGAACCCGCTGCCGTCCTCCTCGCAGCCGCCGCCGCAGCCCGCGCCTTCCACCGACGGCCCCAAGCCCTCCTCGCCGCTGTCGAAGGACGGCAGGATCGCGTACATCACCGTGCGCTGGGACACCAACCCCCAGGCCCTGGGGACCTCGTACCTGGACAACGTCGACGGCGCGGTCGAGCCGCTGCGCCAGGCGGATGTCGACGTGGAGTACGGGGGCAGCCTCGGTGAACTCGCCCGGCCCAAGGCCAACGACCTGCTCAGCGAGGCGATCGGGTTCGGCGTCGCGGTCGTGGTGCTCGTCATCGGGTTCGGCAGTCTCATCGCCGCCGGTGTACCGCTGCTGACCGCCCTGCTCAGCGTGATCGTCGGCGTGAGCTGCCTCGGCCTGGTCGCGGCGGCGTGGACCTTCGCCTCCGTCTCGCCGACGCTGGCGACGATGATCGGGATCGGCGTCGGCATCGACTACGCCCTGTTCCTGCTGACCCGCCACCGCCAGCAGGTCATGGAGGGCGAGGATCCGGTGGTGAGCGCCGGCCGGGCGGTGGCCACCAGCGGGCACGCGGTGGTGGTCTCGGGCTGCACGGTCATCGTCGCGCTGGCCGGGCTGTCCGTCTCGGGCGTCAGTTTCATCAGCAAGCTGGGCGTGGCCGCGGCGATCACGGTGGTCACCGCCGTCCTGGGGGCCCTGACGCTCGTACCGGCGCTGCTCGGTCTGATCGGCCGCGCCATCGACCGCTTCACGGTACGGACGCCCGTCGCCGAGTCCGGTGCCCCGGCGAGTGCGAAGCCCGGGGCCACCGCCGGAACGCGCGGGACGGGAACGGCCGGTGCCGGGGCCGGAGCGGCCGAGGCACAGGGCACCTGGCACCGGTACGCACAGCACGTCGAGCGCCGCCCCTGGTGGTTCCTGGGCGGCGGAATCGCCGTGCTCGCCGTCCTCACCGTCCCCCTGTTCTCCATCCAGCTCGGGCACATCGACGACGGCGCCGACCCGACCAGCTACACCGACCGGCGCGCCTACGACCTGATCACCGACGGCTTCGGCGTCGGCACCAACGGCCCGGTGACCGCCGTCATCGACCAGTCGAAGGTCCCGAACGCCGATCGCGCCGCGCTCGCCGACAGCGTCCAGAAGAACCTCACCGGCGTCCCCGGCAGCGCGAGCTTCTCCCCGCTCCAGACCCCGGGCGACGGCGACGTGCTGCTCAGCACCGTCATCCCGGACCAGCGCCCGCAGGACGAGGCGACGACCGACCTCATCAACCACCTCGCCGACGACGTCCTGCCGAAGGCCGCCTCCGGCACCGAGGCCAAGGGCTACGTCACCGGCACCACCGCCGCGCAGGTCGACTTCCGCAACATCATCGCGGACCGGCTTCCCCTCATCATCGCCGTCGTCGTCGGCCTGGCCTTCATCATCATCCTGATCGTCTTCCGCGGACTCCTGGTCGCCCTGAAGGCCGCCGTGCTCAACCTGCTGTCGATCGGCGCCTCGTACGGCGTCGTGGTGGCGGTCTTCCAATGGGGCTGGGGCGGGCCCGAGTTGGGGGTCAACGGCACGGTGCCGATCGAGAGCTATGTGCCGATGATGATGTTCGCGATCATCTTCGGTCTGAGCATGGACTACGAGGTGTTCCTGCTCTCCCGCGTCCACGAGGCGTGGGAGCGGACCGGGGACAGCCGCGGCAGCGTCGCCCACGCCCTGGAGATCACCGCGCGAGTGATCACCTGCGCCGCGCTGATCATGGTCAGCGTCTTCGCGGCGTTCATCATCAGCACCAACATCGTGGTGAAGATGCTGGGCCTGGGCCTGGCCGTCAGCGTGCTCGTCGACGCCACGATCGTCCGCCTGCTGCTCGTACCCGCCGTCATGACGCTGCTCGGGAAGAGCGCGTGGTGGATGCCGCACTGGCTGGACCGGATCCTGCCGCGTGTGCAGGCGGAGGGGGACGACGGCACCTGAGCAACCCCCGGGGTGCGCAGGGACGTTCGGGGAGCGAGGACGGTTCGGCCATGGATCGTCCCGGGCGGCGGCGCTTCACTGAACGGCGGATGCCGTGCCGCACGGCAACGGCAGGGGCCACGACGAGCCGCCCGGACGGGCGCTGGAGGTAGCAATGCTGGAACTCGCCCGGAACGCCGCGCTGATCGCGGCCACCCTCGCGACGGGCCTGATGGCCGGGCTCTTCTACGCCTTCGCCGTCTCCGTCATGCCCGGCCTCGGCCGGACAGGCGACCGGGTCTTCGTGGACGCGATGCAGAAGATCAACGCCGCGATCCTCAACGGCTGGTTCGCCCTGGCCTTCGGCGGAGCGCTCGTGCTGACGGCCCTCGCCATGGCGCTGCACATCCCCGGGGACGGGCGGGAGCCCCTGCCGTGGACCGTGGCCGCGCTCGTGCTGTACGGGGCGGTGCTCGTCATCACCTTCGCGGTGAACGTGCCGCTCAACAACGAGCTGGACGCGGCCGGGGACGCCGAGGGCATCGCCGACGTGGCGGCCGTCCGCGAACGGTTCGAGACGAGATGGGTCCGCTGGAACATCGTCCGCGCGGTCCTCAACACCGGGGCCCTCGGGGCGCTCACCTGGGCGCTGGTGCTGCGCGGGCGGACGTAGACGGGCGTGCGTGTGCGGCCGGGCGTGCGGCCGGGCATGAGCGGCCGGGCATGAGCGGCCGGACAGGGCCGGATCGGCGGGGTGTGCAGGCCGGGGCGGGCGGCCGCGTGCACCGTCCCCTAGGAGGGTCCCGTACCCGTACGGCCACCCGCGCCCGCATCCGCCACGCGGTCAGACCGATTCCACCGGCTCCTGAAGCTCGGTCACCCAGTGGTCCGGGCCTCCTTCGCAGCTCAGATAGAGCTCGCGGGCAAACCCGGCGGAGCGGTACCCGTTGGCGTCGATCCAGCGCGCCAGGGTCTGTGCCGTCGGCATGATCCGCTCCATGGAGCCCCGGTGCACGATCGTCGCGGCGCTCTCGATCGCGGGCAGGTCCACGATCGCGAAGTCGTGGCCCTCCTCCGGCTGCGCCGCGACCGTGACGCCCGCGTGCACGGTGACCGCGTCACCGCCGTCGGGTGAGTCCTCGTAGTACGCGATGTTCGGCCCCGCCGGTGTCAGGCCCGCGGCTTCGAGGCGGCGGCACAGCTCCTCGTAGAGCGGCTGGATGACCGGGCCGATGTCCTCGGGCCCGAAGCTGGCCGCCGTGCCCGCCAGTTCGGCGAGACGGACGGGCGGGATGCGCTTGATGACGACGTCGTCGGCAGGCATGTGTCCCTCACTCTCGATCGTCCGGAGCCTCGCCTCGACCTGGGACAGCCGCAGCGCGTCGGCGGCCATCGCCGCCTCGAGCTGCGCGCGCCGCAGCCGCAGCATCCCGCGCAGCTCGCCCGCGTTCACCTCCTCGTCGAGGATCGACTGCACCTGCTGGAGGGAGAAGCCGAGGTCCTTGAGGGCGATGATGCGGTTGAGTCGCGCGAGCTGGCCGGCCGCGTAGAAGCGGTAGTTGCCGGCAGGGTCGACGCGGGCGGGGCGCAGGAGCCCGATGGCGTCGTAGTGGCGCAGCATCCGGATCGACACGCGGCCGTGCCGGGCGAAATCTCCGATGGTGAACATGGTGTCTCCGAGTGCAGGCCCTCACACGGTGTCACAGTCAAGGAGATCCGTAAGAAGTTCGTCATCGGTCGGCTGGGACCGTGCGGCGCAGCTGCGGCGTTGATGCGGACAAGAGGAGAACCCAGGGGCTCGACCGCCCCCGGAGGAGACTGGAGAGACTCATGCATCGCCTGCTGCGGCTGCTGCGCAACCCCGTGGTCATCGGAGTGCTGCTCCTCGGGGCGGCCGGGGTGGGATTCGGGCTGTACTGGTTCCAGCCGTGGAAGCTGGCCACGAGCCAGACCGTGGAGGAGGATCTGCCCACGGAGATCGCGCCCCGGCCCGGCGAGGAGTCGTCCCGCCCGCAGCGCGTCAGGACACTGGCCACCGGCGAGCTGATCAGCCACGAGCACCGGACCAGCGGCACCGTGAAGATCCTGGAGGGCGCCGACGGCGACCGGTTCCTGCGGCTCGAGAACCTCGACACCAGCGACGGCCCGGCCCTGCACGTCTGGCTCACCGACGCCCCGGTGAAGAAGGGCGAGGACGGATGGCACGTCTTCGACGACGGCGCGCACGAGGATCTGGGCGAGCTCAAGGGCAACAAGGGCGACCAGAACTACCGCATCCCGCCCGGCACCGACCTGAACGAGTACACCAGCGTCTCCATCTGGTGCGACCGCTTCGACGTCTCGTTCGGTGCGGCCGAACTCGTGAGGAGCTGACCGCCGGCCCCGACCCGTACCGGCTCCTCCCTGCCCCGGGCACGGCCCCGTGGTGCACGATGGTGCGCCCGGAGGGGCAGCCGGCGAGGGAGGACCGTATGGCCGGGAGCGAGGTCCAGGGGCGCGTCCTGGTGGTCGACGACGACGCGGCGATCCGCAGGTCGCTGGAGCGCGGGCTGCGGCTGCGCGGCTTCTCGGTGGCCCTGGCAGACGGCGGGCGAGCGGCGCTGGGCAGCGTGCGGTCCCAGCCCCCCGATGTGATCGTGCTCGACATCTCGATGCCCGGTCTCAGCGGGATCGAGGTGTGCCGCGCGCTGCGGGATGACGGCAACGACGTACCGGTGCTGATGCTGTCGGCGCTGGACGAGACCGGCGACCGGATCGCGGGGCTCCAGGCGGGCGGCGACGACTATCTGGTCAAGCCCTTCGCGCTCCAGGAGCTGGTGCTGCGGCTCCAGGCTCTGCTGCGCCGCCGCCCGCCCCGGACCACCGACGGCGTACGGGTCGGCGCCCTGGCCATGGACCCGGCGGCCCGGCGAGCCCGACTGGACGGCGTGGAACTGATCCTCACCCGCCGCGAGTTCGAGCTGCTGGAGGCGCTCGCGCGCAACGCCGGGAGCGTGCTCACCCGCGACCAGCTCCTCGACCGGGTCTGGGGCTACGACTTCGAGGTGCGCACCGACGCCGTCGACACGTTCGTCAGCTATCTGCGGCGCAAGCTCGAAGCCGGAGGACGGCCCCGGATCATCCACACGGTGCGGGGCGTCGGCTTCGTCCTGCGCGACGACGGGGATCCGGACGGGCCGGGCGGCGACGCCGCCGCCGGACGCGGGGAGGCCCGGTGAAGCTCTCCACACGGATCGCGCTCGCCGTGGGCGTCGCCGTACCCCTGCTGGTGCTGGCGTCCGGCTGGCTGCTGCTCCGGCTCGTCGCCGACGACCTGCATGGACAGCAGGACGCGCATCTGCGCGAGCGCGCGGCGGCCGTGGCCCAGGACGCCCGGCGGCTGCTGCGGGCCACCGCCAACGACCGGCCGCCCGCGGCTCTGCAGTCCCGCGAGCGCCGCCTCTACACCTCCGCGCTCGACGTCGGCATCCGGCTCGTCGGCCCCGAGGGCACCGCGTCCGGCGGCCCGCAGCCCGAACCGTCCGTGGCCCTGCCCGAGGCCGCCCCCGCACCCGTCACCCTCCACGCGGGGGACGCCGGCTGGCGGGTCATGTCCGTCGAGGTGACCGGGGCGCGGCAGAACATCGCGGGCACGCTGTGGCTGTTCTCCCCCGACACCGCGAGCGAGGCCCAACTCGGCCTCGTCCGCAGGCGGGTGGTCACCGTGGCGCTGCTCGCCGCACCCCTGTCCGGACTTCTGGCCTGGGCCGTGGCCTCCCGTGCCGCCCGCCCGCTGCGCCTGCTCCAGCAGCGCACCAGCGGGCTGGACCCCCGCTCCTCCGCGGCCCGGCCGCGGCACGCGCCCACGGGCGTCGGCGAGGTCGACGACCTGGCGGGCACGCTCCGGACCGTATTGGAGCGGTACGACGAGCAGGCGGCACGTACGGAGGAGGCACTCGCCACCGCGCGGTCGTTCTCGGCCGCGGCGTCCCACGAGCTGCGCACCCCGCTGATGAGCATGCAGACCAATCTGGAGATCCTCGCCGACCACCCGGGCCTGGAGGCGCAGGAGCGCGACGAGGTGGTGACCGACCTCCGGCGCGAACACGCCCGTCTGCTGGGCCTGCTCGTCATGCTGCGCGAACTGGGCCGCGGCGACCTGGTCGAGGCCGAGGCCTTCGGCCCGCTGGACCTGGCCGAGGTGCTCGATGCCTCCGCCGGTGACCTGCGCCGCCGCCATCCCGAGGCGCGGATCGGCGTGGACGGTGTGCCCGGGGTGCTGGTGCACGGCTGGGAGCCCGGACTGCGCAGCGTCGTGGACAACCTCCTCACCAACGCCCTGGTGCACGGCCGCCGGGACGGCCGTCCCGCCGAGGTCGAAGCCGTCCTGCGCGCGGCGGTCGAGCAGCCGGGCCCGGCCACGCCCGGCGGGCCGGTCGCGGTACTGACCGTGGACGACCGCGGCCCCGGCATTCCGCCGCAGGCGCGGGGGCCGGTCTTCGAGCGGTTCCGGCGGCGCCCCGACAGCCCGGGTTCCGGTCTCGGACTCACCCTGGTCGCCCAGCAGATCGCGCTGCACCGGGGGCGGATACGGGTGCTGGACCCGCCGTCGGGCGCCGGCACCCGTATCGAGGTGCGCCTGCCGCTGCGCGACGGGCCTTCGGCGGCGGAGGCGACGCTGCCGCTGCGGCGGGACTGGATGATCGGCACGGCCGCCCGGCCGCAGCCCGACGGGCGGCCACAAGGTTTCCACAAAGACGGTTCCTAGCGTTCCGGGCGATGGACGACCGACCCCACCGGACCGGAGGGACCGCCATGCCCACGACGCCGAACACCCCGGGCGAGCCCGGAACATCCCGTACGTCGCGGAACACGCATTCGCTGAGCCAGATGCCGCGGAACGGCAGGAGGAAGAAGACACTTGCCGCCGCCGTCACCGCCGTCACCGCCGTCACCGCCGTCACCGCCGTCACCGCCGTGACCGCTGCCGGCGTGCTGATCGCCGGAGCCGGAATCGCGGAGGCGGGATCCGGGGGCGGTGACCACGGCAAGCGCGCGCACCGGTCCGCACCCGAGGGCGACGGCGCCAAGCGGCTGTGCAAGCGCGCCCCGAAGATCGACAAGCGCCTCGACCGCGCTCTGGACCGGCTGGGGGCCGGAGAGGCCAGGCGCGGCTCCATCGCCCGGCTGGAGAAGCGTGTCGCCAACGCGAAGAAGGCCGGGCACAGCGAGATCGAGACCTTCCTCAACCACAAGCTCACCTTCCGGCGTTCGCTCGTGCCGACCCTCGAACAGCGCCGGAAGGACCTCAAGGAGGTCCGGACGTGGTGCGCCGCCAACAACAACGGCAAGAGGACGGACGGGGACAAGAGCGGTGACAAGAGCGGTGACAAGGCCGGGGGCAACGGGAGTGAAGGGAGCGGGAGTTGATGCGCGCGCTTGCGCGTCGGCACCGTACGGCCGCCGCCCTCGTACTGCCTGCACTGGCCGCCGCAGCGGTGCTCCTCACCGGCTGCGGCGGGGGCGAGCGGTCCGGAGCGGACGACGCCCCGTCCTCGCCCGCGAGCGGTGATACGGCTCCGGCCGGCGAGCCGTCGGACGTGTCACGGATGCAGAAGCTCGTCGACGACGCGGAGTCGGCGGTCGGGAAAGCGGAGTCGGACGCAGCGGCGGACGACTGACCCGGTCGTACGGGCGGACGGGCGGACGGGCCTTAGTACGGTCGGCCGCACCTGCGCAGGGACCGGCACCGCGCGGCGGGGCCACATCCGTACGGTGCGCGAGGGCGATGGTGCGTCGTAGGCGGGGCCGGGCGAACGGGGTGGTGCGCAGTCCAGGGGCCGCGCGCTCGGCCACCATGGTCGGCAGGGACGGCGATGCCCAGGCACGCCCGGACGAAGGCTGGCACGGCGTTCATCTCGCCGCCGTCCACCGTGAAGGTCGGCTAGAAACCGGCGGCCCGGCAGGCAGCGAGGGTCAGGTCTCCGAGGTCGTAGCCGTGCCGCCGCCGTACGACTCGGCACCGCGCCGCCGTACGACTCGGCACCGCGCCGCCGTACGACTCGGCACCGTGCCTCCGTACGACGACCGCGATGCGCATCGTCCGGCGGTCGGCCGGCCGGCGGCCCTGAACCGACGCCCGGTCGCTGCCTGTTGGAGCACGCGTGCGGAGGCTTCGGCACGGACCGCCTCCGCGCGCGGGGGCCGTCGGGCGGAGTCCGTGCACCGACGCACCGCGCGTCGAACGCAGCGGGCCGAACGCACGGCACGCCGTAGGCAGGCGGGCCGGGGGCGTCAGGGTCTCCGCGCGCAGGGGTCATGCCCCTCGCGCGTCAGTCCCCCCGCGGCCTCAGTCCTCCCCGCATCAGTCCCCCCGGGCGTCGACGATGCGGCGGATCTTCCCCACCGACCGTTCCAGCGACTCCGGTTCGACCACCGCGACCTCGACGCTCACCCCGATCCCGTCCTTGATGCCCTGCACGATCGCGGCCGTCGCCGAGGCCCGCTGCTCGGGTGTGGCACCGGGACGGGCCTCGGCCCGTACGGTCATGTGGTCCATCCGCCCCTGGCGCGTCAGATGGAGCTGGAAGTGCGGGGCGACGCCGGGTGTACGGAGGAGGATCTCCTCGATCTGGCTGGGGAAGAGGTTCACCCCGCGCAGGATGATCATGTCGTCGCAGCGTCCGGTGATCTTCTCGATCCGCCGGAACGCCGGTCTGGCGGTGCCGGGCAGCAGCCGCGTGAGGTCGCGGGTGCGGTAGCGGATGACCGGCATGGCCTCCTTGGTGAGGGAGGTGAAGAGGAGTTCGCCCCTCTCGCCCCCGGACATGACCTCGTCCGTCACCGGGTCGACGACCTCGGGGAAGAAGTGGTCCTCCCACACGTGCAGGCCGTCCTTGGTCTCCACGCACTCCTGCGCGACACCGGGGCCGATGACCTCGGAGAGGCCGTAGATGTCCACCGCGTGCAGATCCAGCCGCTCCTCGATCTCGTAGCGCATCTCCTCGGTCCACGGTTCCGCGCCGAAGATGCCGACGCGCAGGGAGGTGGAGCGCGGGTCGATGCCCTGGCGCTCGAACTCGTCCAGGAGCGTGAGCATGTAGGAGGGCGTCACCATGATGATCTCGGGCCTGAAGTCCTGGATGATCTGCACCTGGCGGGCGGTCATGCCGCCGGAGGCCGGGATGACCGTACAGCCGAGGCGCTCGGCGCCGTAGTGCGCCCCGAGCCCGCCGGTGAACAGGCCGTAGCCATAGCTGATGTGGACCTTGTGGCCCGGGCGGCCGCCGGCCGCGCGGATGGACCGGGCCACCACGTCGGCCCACACCGACACGTCCCCCTCGGTGTAACCGACCACGGTGGGGCGGCCGGTGGTGCCGCTGGAGGCGTGGATGCGCCGGATCTCGGTCTCGGGCACGGCGAACATGCCGAAGGGGTAGGTGTCCCGCAGATCGGCCTTGGTGGTGAACGGGAAGCGGGCGAGGTCGGCGAGCGTGCGGCAGTCCTCGGGCCGGATCCCTGCCTCGTCGAACTTCCGCCGGTACAGCTCCACATGGTCGTACGCATGACGCAACGTGGCCTGCAGACGGGTGAGTTGCAGGTCCTGGAGTTCGCCCGGGCTCATACGCTCCGCGGCGTCCAGCTCGCCGGTGTCCGGCGCTGCCCCGAGCCTCGCCCTGGCTCCTGACCGGGCCGATGAGTTCGTCATGCGGTCCACCACCTTGCTCCCTACCGACCGACCGTTCGGGTGGGTGCGGCCCAGTAATCCAGCCGGGGCGCCGGGTGTCAAGGGCTGTGGACGCCGGTGGTCGGGCCGACCGGCGCAACCGCCACGGCGGAGCCGCGTACTGCTCCGGGCGGGCCCCGATGAGCAGGTCCCGCAGCGCGGCGGGCCGGACCGGGAACGCCCAGCACCTCGGTGATCCGGAGGAACGAGGTGTGCGTGACACCGCGCGTACGCGCCTCGCTCTCGAACCGGTCGAGCTCCTCCAGCACGGCATCGCGGTCCGGCTCCGGGGCCGTACGGTCCGCGCGCCGCGCAGCTGCCGACTGCTCCCGCTCGTCGTCGATCTCGGAGGAGCCGCAGATCTCCCGGCTGTGCCGCTCGGCCTCCTCCAGCTACGTCGGGCCGCGCGGGTAGGACGGCCCGACGTCCGGAGACGGCCCGGTGACGAGGGCCGGGTTCGGGGGCCGGGTCCGAGGCCTGGGACCGGGGCGGGGTCCTGCGCCATGGTCCGGGCCCCGTGCCCCAACGACCCGGACCGGCACCAGTGAAGGCGGACAAGGTGCCCGTAACGGGCGTGTGTGTCAGGCCGATCCGTGCCGCCTCCCGCAGTAGCGTCGTACGTCAATCGTGCCCGTCGGATGTGGGGATGCCCGTGCAGCAGTCGTTTCTCCTGATCCTCATGGGCCGGTTGACGGGCAAGCGCTGGTGGCGGAAGTTCCATGTGCGGGCGGCGCTCTGGGTGTCCCTGGCGACGGTCGTCATCCTGCTCGCCGGCTCGGCGCTGGTCGTCCCCGCCGAGGAGGGCGCCCCGGGCGCCAACATCACCTCCTTCCCCAAGGCCGTCTGGTGGTCGATCGAGACGGCGACGACGGTGGGGTACGGCGATCTGTACCCGGTGACCGCCTGGGGCCGGGTCATCGCCGCGGTGCTGATGCTGGCCGGGATCACGACGTTCGGCATGGTCACGGCGGCCATTGCCACCTGGTTCGTCGGCAAGGCCGAGCAGGACGCTCACCGGCTGGGCACGGAGATGCGCCAGTACACGCGGGAGAGCGAGGACGAGCTGAGCACCGAACTGCGCGCACTGCACGCTCGGTTCGACCACGTCGAGCGACTGCTCGCCGACCACGGCGAGCGAGGGCGGTAGGAGCGCCGGGAGGACGGGAGGACGGGGGGACCGGGAGCGCCGGGAGCGCCGGGAGCGCCGGGAGCGCCGGGAGGACCGGAGTACCCAGGGGCACTAGGCGGCCGACGGGCGTTCGTCGCCGTACCCGGTCCTGCGGGTGCGCGGCACGGTGAGGTCGATGTCCCGCAGGAACTCGGCATTGCCGGAGGTCCGCTTCATCCTCTCCAGCAACAGCTCGATGCCCTGGTGCGCGTCCCGGTCGTGCAGAGCCCGGCGCAGTCTGCGGACGATGGCCAGCTCGTCCGGCGGGACGAGGATCTCTTCGCGGCGCGTGCCCGAGGGGTCGACGGCCACGGCGGGGAAGATCCGCTTGTCGGCGAGGGACCGGTCGAGACGCAGCTCCATGTTGCCGGTGCTCTTCAGTTCCTCGAAGTAGTAGTCGTCGGCGCGGGATCCCGTCTCGACGAGCGCGGTGGCCAGGATCGTCAGCGAGCCCCCGTTCTCGATGTTCCGCGCGGCGCCGAACAGGCGCTTGGGCGCATGCAGCGCGGACGAGTCCACGCCACCGGTCAGAATCCGGCCGTTGCCCGGCGCGCTGTTGTTGTGGGCGCGGCAGAGCCGGGTGAGCGAGTCGAGCAGGATGACGACGTCCTGCCCGAGTTCCACCAGGCGCTTGGCCCGTTCGACGGCCAGATCGGCGAGCGCGGTGTGGTCACCGGCCGGGCGGTCGAAGGTGGAGGAGACGACCTCGCCGCGCACGGAGCGCCGCATGTCCGTGACTTCCTCGGGCCGTTCGTCGAGCAGCACCATCATCAGGTGGCACTCGGGGTGGTTACGGGCGACGGCCCGGGCCAGGCTCTGCAGGAGCATCGTCTTCCCGGTCCTGGGCGGGGCCACGATGAGCCCGCGCTGGCCCTTGCCGACCGGCGCGATCAGGTCGATGACCCGGGTCGTCAGGTCGCCGGGCCCGGTCTCCAGCCGCAGCCGCTGCTGCGGGTGGAGCGGCGTGAGGTCGGCGAAGCGGGGGCGGTCGGTGAGGTCGCCGGGCTCACGGCCGTTGACCCGGTCGACGCGGACCAGGTAACGGCGCTTGTCGCGCCGCGCGTCCTGCCCATCGGTTTCGGGGGCCGCGCCTTCGATGAAGTCCCCCTTGCGCAGGCCGAGTCCGCGCACCTGCGCGGTCGGCACGTACAGGTCGTCGCGGCCTACCAGGTAGCCGTCGGTGCGGAGGAACCCGTGGTGTCCGGCGAGGTCGAAGACCCCCTGCACCGGTACGAGTACCTCGTCGGCCGTGGCGGTGCCACCGACCGGCGAGGTGGTGCCGCGGGCGCGGGTCGCGCTCCGCCGGGAGGGGCGTTCTGTGGTCGTACTCATGGAAAGTCCTTCTGTGGATGGGGTGATGAGAGATCCGCGCGCGCCACAGGTGAGGCGGGGGCGGACGGGCCGCGGGCAGAGCGGGATGCCGGGAACGGGCGCCCGGGAACGGGAGACCGTCGCCTCGGCGGAGCCGCGCGCGGCCGGAGGCGGCAGCGCGGGTCGGGCGCATGCCATCGCGCGAGGCCAACTGCTGTGAGAAGAAGACGACGTCGCGAGGATGTTTCGCGAGAGTGCCGCCACCGTGCGCCGGCCGGGAAGGCGGGCGAGGAGCATCCGGTGGGGGAGCCTCGGCAGGGGCGCCGAACCCGCGGCGCACTCCATGCTTCACTCGCAGCGTAGCACCGGTCGGCCCGGTGTCACGAGGGTCGGTGTCAGCGGGCCGGGTCCACGGGGTCTGGTGTCACGGGGCCGGTGTTATGAGGGCCCGTGTCACGAGCGCGAGCCTCGGCCGGGACAGCGCGACGAGCTCAGGCGGCGAGGAGCCGCGGCAGCGAGGGGCTCGGGCAGCGAGGGCGCCGCAATGGGCCGGCCCGTCCCGAAGGGAGGGACGGGCAGCCGGGATGCCGCGGGAAGCGCGGCTGGTGACGGGGCGCGCTCAGGCGCAGCTCGGGCCGGTCCCGAGCATGCCGGGCGAGGTACGGCGCGTGCGGTGCGTCGTACGACGGTTGTCGTTGCGGGAGAGCGAGGCCCATGTCACGCGTACGGTCTTCCCGTACGGCCGCGGTACGACCTCCACGCCCGTGGTGAGGCGGCGGACGATGTGCCATCCGTGGCCTCCGGCGCCGGTTATGTCGGGCGCGCGGACGGTCGGCTCCTCACCGCTGGCGTCGTCCACATCGACGACGAGCCCGTGGCGGCGCCCGCGCATCTGGCGGATCTGGAGGCGCCACCAACCGGTGGTGTGCCTGACGGCGTTGGTGACGAGCTCCGAGACCACCAGCACCACATCGTCCGGATCCGCCCATGGACAGGACCGGGCCACGTAGAGGGCCGTGACCTCTCGCGCCTGCGAGATGTCTCCCTTCCGGGAATCCAGGACTACTTCCATGAGATGGATACCTCCTGTTGTCCCACCTGCCCCGGCCGCACCGGGGCTAAGCAGACCCGAGGCGCGGGAGGCGCGGGAGGGCGGTTGGGGAGCGTACGGCCACGGCCCGTCGAACAGCACCTAGGCCTGGCGCTTCCGCTGCCACCAGTGGTGCCGCCGCGGATGGAGCGCACGGCCGGCGCGGCGGCCGGCGATCAGATATCCCAGCAGAGCGCCCGAGAGGTTGAGGATGACGTCGTCGATGTCGAAGGCGCGGCCCTCGACGATCGCACCCTGGACGAGCTCGACCATCGTCATCACCGCGACGGTGACGACGCCGACGCGTACGAGGCCCCGTGCCTTGGGGACCAGCACCGGCAGCAGCAGCCCGAACGGCACGCCGAGCAGGATGTTGCCCCCGATCTGCTTGAACGCGTCGCGCAGCGCGGGCTGGTCCAGGTAGGCGCGGATGGAGTCGCCGGGGTGCAGGTTGCTGTGCACCAGAGACGCGGATGCGGACGAGGGGGCGAGCGTCAGGCGGGCGAGAACCACGGCGAAGGCGACCATCGCGACGAACGCGACGACCATCGCCAGAGTGCGCCACAGCGCGGTTGTCCAGGATCGCTGCTGTGTCGCCGTCGACCGCTTGCCGGCGGTGCCGCCCGACTTCTTCGCCGCGCCGGAACGGCGGGTCTTCGTGGCCGAGCCCACGCTCCTGGCCCTCTTCGCGGCCCCGGAGATGGCCTTCCTGGCCGTGTTCCCGCGCTTGCCTCGGGCCTTGTTCCTGGCCGTTCCCGAGCGTTGTGGGTTCTTGCCGGCGGTGCCGGGGCCCTTCCATGTCATCGTGCCGAGAATGCCGGTGCGCGGCATTGTGATGTCACCCCACAAGTTCGTGCGACCGCTGAGCCGGTCGCCTGGCGCTGCGCTTGCCCCGAGCCGACGGGCACACGCCTGCCGCCGAGGGAAACCGGTGACACGGTGGGGTTCCTGCGTGCCCGGCCCGAATTCCGCCGCCCTGCGGCCTTCGTTCTTGTTTCGCGCCTGCGGCGCAAAGAGCGGGCATCGGGGTGGCAGGGGGCGTGGTTGAGGTTCGTGTCCGTGGCAGGGCCGGTGACACGACGGGGTTCCGGCAGGCGCGCTTGGGCCCTGCGCCTGCCCGGGTACTCGTTGTGGAACTGCTTGCCTCCGGTCAAGTGTTTCTGCAGGGGGACCCCAGGGGCGGCTCAACTGACGACCCTGGCTGGGCGCCATGGTCGGTCTGTCGCGCAACCTCACAACGGCCGCATCCCGGACACCCGCCCCAGCCATGCCGCCGCCCGCGCCGATGCTCAATCACCCACCACCGCGCCGCCGCCCGGGCAACGACCGTCGCCCCCACCAGGCAGACCGCCCCACCGCGCCCCGAACGCAGCGTCGCACCGCTCTCGTATCGCGTCTGCGGCACAGGGAACGAGCACCGGGCAGCAGGAGCTGGGGCCGGGGTCCGCGTCCGCGGCAAGCGCCGGTGACACCGCGGGTTCCCGCAAGCGCCGGTGACACCGCGGGTTCCCGCAGCCGCGCTCGGGGGCCCTGCGGCTTCTCCGTTACCCGTTGTGGGATTGCTTGCCTCCGGTCAAGTGTTTCGACAACGAGCCCCTGGAACCCGCTCGATCGGCGACCCGGGCGAGACACCGTGGCCGGCTCTGCCGCGCAACCGGACGACGGCCGCACCCCGAGCCCCCCGCCGGCCCGCCCGCTCCGATGCTCAAACGCCGGAACGGGGGTAGGCGGACCCGCATGAGACGTTGGCGAGAGGTCCCCGGACGCAGTCCTGGAGGGTGGATCACCCCGCGGAGAACGCCGTTGCGGCAGCGCCGGATGGGCAAGTTCCGCTCGTTGCCCTCCTGGGGCGGTGGTGCGGGCGAGGGCCTGATGTGGGCCGGCGCCGCCGCGGCGATCGGCGCCATAGGCGGGCGTACGGCCCGCAGGGCGGCGCTGCGCGGAGTCGGGTCCCTGGCCATTGCCACGGCGATCACGCGGACGATCACCCGCCCCTCCAGTGGACGCCACGGGGCGTCCGCGGTCCCCTTCGGCCGTTCGGCGTCGGCCGCCGCGTTCGCCGTCGGCGCCGCGCTGGAGGCGCCGCGCTACGGCCTCGGGGCCGCGCCGGTGGGTGCGGCCATCGCCGCCTCGCGGCTGCGCGCGGGCGCGAGCGGCCTCGGTGACGTCCTCGCCGGGCTGGCCATCGGCGGGTTCGCCGCGGCGCTGACCTGCCACTGGTGGCCGCTCAAGCCGGAGAAGCCCGCGGGTGCGGTACCGCCGCGCCTGCCGGCCCCGGCCCTCCCCGCCGGGGCCGGACTCTTCGTGGTGGTCAACCCCGGGTCGGGGGTCGCCCTGGGTACGGGCGACTCGGCCGCGCCGACCGAACGGCTGCGCTCCCTGCTGCCGGAGGCCGAGATCACGGAGCTGGAACCCGGGGACGACCTGGGTGCGCTCCTGGACAAGGCCGCGAGCCGGGCGGCCGGTTGCGGCGGGGCACTCGGGGTGTGCGGCGGCGACGGCACCCTCAACGCCGCGGCAGGGGCGGCCGTACGCCACGGAGTGCCGCTCGCGGCCTTCCCTGGAGGGACGTTCAACCACTTCGCCGCGGACCTCGGCGTCGAGTCGCTGGAGGAGGTCGCCAACGCGGTCGGGGAAGGGGCCGCGGTCTCGGTCGACCTCGCCCGCGCGTCCTCGCCGGACGGTGCGGAGGAGCAGGTCTTCCTGAACACCTTCAGCATCGGGGTCTATCCCGAACTCGTACGGGCCCGGGAGAAGCTGGAGGACCGGATCGGCAAGTGGCCGGCGCTTGCCATCGGGCTGACGCGGGTCCTCGCCAGGACCGGCCCGATCGATGTGGCCGTCAACGGCGAGCCGCGCCGGCTGTGGCTGCTGTTCGCGGGCAACGGGGTGTACCACCCGGCCGGGTTCGCGCCCACCTACCGCCCCCACCTGGACGACGGGCTGCTCGACATCCGCGCGGTGGACGGCAGTACGCCGTTCGCCCGGACCCGGCTGCTGGTGGCGATGCTCACGGGAACCCTGCACAGCTCCCGCGTCCTGGTCGCCACGCAGATGCGCCGGCTGCGGCTGGACGGCCTGTCCGCGGCGCCGCACTTCGCGTACGACGGTGAGGTCTCGCAGGGGCCGGTGGACAGTCTGGTGCTGGGGAAGTCGGTGCGGGCCCTGACGGTGTACCGGCCGGTGACGGAGCACGACGAAGTGCTGGGACTTCCCGCGGCGGGGCGGCCTCAGGCATAGGTCCGGTGACCTGCCTCAGGCGTAGGAGCCGGTGCCCTCGGGCCCGGCCCAGGGCTTCGGGCCGGGCCGGGCTCTTCGGGCCCGGCCCAGGCTCTTCGGCCTCGGGCGGGGTGGAGCACCGGCAGCGCAGGTACGGGCCCAGGTTCGGGCGCAGGTATACGAGCCCAGGTATGGCGGTCGGGCCCCCGTCGTGCCGTGCTCAACTCATCGTTGGGACCGCGCTCGACTCGCCGGTCCGGTCCCACGCCTCGACTCGCCGACGCCGTACCTCCCACGCCGTGGAATGGCGCGGACGAAGAACGGCGGCCACGACATCGTTCGTCGTGGCCGCCGCGGGACGCCGTGGGCTTTCGCCGGATCACTGCTCGGTGAGCAGACCCCGTCGCAGCTTGTCCATGGCCCGGGCCAGCAGGCGGGAGACGTGCATCTGGGAAACGCCCAGTTCGGCACCGATCTCGGACTGCGTCATGCTCGCGCCGAAGCGCATCTGCAGGATTCTGCGGTCCCGCGCGCCGAGCTCCTCCAGCAGCGGCTTGAGCGCGTGCAGATTCTCCACCGTCTCCAGGGCCGGGTCGATTTCGCCCATGCGGTCGGCGACCGACCCGCCCGCCTGGTCGCTGTCCTCGTCGAGCGGCGCGTCCAGCGATGCGGCCGTGTAGCCGTTGCTGGCCATCAGTCCGTCGATGACCTCGTCCTCGCTCAGATCCAGGTGCTCGGCGAGCTCCGTCGTCGTGGGAGCGCGGTTCAGGCGCTGGAACAACTTCTCATTGGCCTTCGCCAGGTCGATGCGCAGCTCCTGCAGGCGCCGCGGCACGTGGACCGACCAGCTCGTGTCGCGGAAGAAACGCTTGATCTCGCCGACGATGTAGGGGACGGCGAAGGTGGTGAACTCGACTTCCCGCGTCAGGTCGAACCGGTCGATCGCCTTGATGAGGCCGATGGTGCCGACCTGAACGATGTCCTCCATGTCCTCGGACCGGTTGCGGAACCTCCGGGCCGCGTACCGGACGAGGGACAGGTTCAGCTCGATAAGGGTGTTACGTGCGTATTGGTGCTCGTGCGTGCCTTCTTCGAGTACCGCCAGCCGGTCGAGGAAGATCCTGGTGAGGGAGCGCGCATCCTTGGGCTCAACGCTCAACGGGTTCTCGATCAGGGGCAGGCCGGTCTCTTCAGCGCCACTCGCTCGCGCAGGCTTCCCCGCTGTCAGGTCGGATGGAACTGCGGATGTCGTGGTGTTCACGTCGTCCTCCATATGTCGAGTGGACGCAGGGCGCCTACCCGGTCTCTCACATGGAACACATGCCAGTCTACTCAATGGGCGTTATGTCCTGGTTTTGCATCAAGATTTCAGGGGGTCGTCTCGAATCCTGACCACTTCGCGCCACTCCTCGGTCGGTATGTCCCCTTCTGTTCAGTCCCGTCCGCGCGCCCGCCTGAAGCGGGCGAGGCCGTCCGCGAGGTCGATCAGGGGCTCGGGGTAGCCGGAGCAGGCGCGCTCCGGGTCGGACCGCTTCCACGGTTCGTGCACCGCCTTCCCCGGGATTCCCTCCAACTCGGGCACCCAGCGGCGTACGTACGTCCCGTCGGGGTCGAAGCGCTTGCCCTGGACGACCGGATTGAGGACCCGGTTGGGGCGTGTGTCCGTGCCCGTCCCGGCCGCCCACTGCCAGTTGAGCTGATTGTTGGCGACGTCTCCGTCGACCAGCAGATCCAGGAAGTGGCGGGCGCCGACCCGCCAGTCCACGTACAGCGTCTTGGTGAGGAAGCTCGCGACCAGCAGGCGTCCGCGGTTGTGCATCCAGCCCTCGTGGCGCAGTTGCCGCATCGCCGCGTCGACCATGGGGTAGCCGGTCCGGCCCTCCTTCCATGCCGCGGTCTCCTTCTCGGCCTGCCGCCCGGACCTCCAGCGGTCGTGGCGCGTGCGGTAGTCGGCGCGGGACGCGGCGGGGCGGGCGGCCAGGACCTGGTGGTGGAAGTCGCGCCAGCAGATCTGGCGTACGAACGCCTCGGCGCCCGGGCCGCCGTCCTTCCGTGCCCGGTGGACGACTTCGGCGGGCGACAGGGTGCCGAAGTGCAGATGGGGGGAGAGCCGTGAGGTCGCGTCGGCGGCCAGGTCGTCGTGCCGGTCCTCGTAGTGCGCCAGGTTCGAGCGCTTCCAGGCGGCGAGGCGGCGGCGGCCCTCTGTCTCCCCTCCGCCGGCCAGTGCCGCCGAGGTCCCGGAAACCTCCGCACGGGAGGGTACGGGGTCGGATCGGATGCCGTCCGGCACGCGTACGGCGCGCGGCGCCCCGAGCGGATCGCGCAGTAGTTCCTGCGACCAGCGCCGGAAGTACGGGGTGAACACGGCGAAATGGTCCGAGTCCGCCGGGGTCACCGAGCCCGGGGCGAGCGCCGTGATCACCGCGTCGTGGACGTGCAGCAGCCGCCCCTCCGACTCCAATGCGTCCCGCAGCCGTACTTCGCGCCGCTGGGCGTAGCCGCTGACCCCGGCCGCGATGTGCACGTCCCGGGCTCCGGTCTCCGCGGCGACCTTGCCGACCTGGTCGACGACGTCGCCGGAGCGTACGACGAGCCGGCCGCCGCGGTCGCGCAGTCCCGTGTCGAGGTCCGCCAGGCAGTCCGCGAGGAAGGCCCTGCGGTTCGGTGCGTCGAAGCCGGCGGCCGCGATCCCGTCGTCCCGGACGAACAGCGGCACCACGGTGTCCGCGGACAACAGGGCCGCGCGCAGGGGCGGATGGTCGTGCAGTCGCAGGTCGGAGGTGAAGAGGACGACCGACACTGTCATGGCGCGTCTCCTGGCGGGGCGGTCGCAGCGGTAGCAATGGTCACAACGGTCATGGGTGCGGCGTCCGGTGCCCGGCCGGGACCGCGCCGTCCATCCTGTCGCCGCCGGCCACGCGAGGCCGGGAACCGGGCGGCAGTACCGCCCTCGCGGGGGACAAGTCGCCACATGATTGACACGTCAACGGGAGGAGTCTAGGTTGGCCGCGGCTTAGTTGATACGTCATCTAATTGACGACGTGCGGGCCGCCATGGCCGTCATCGCTCACGGTCCGGCCCGCGCACATGACCCCCAACCGGTGCGCACGTCGAGGGAGACAGAACCATGCCGACGACCAACCATCAGCCCGAGCCCGACGGTCTGCCCCCGAACCGGCGGTCGATCCTCAAGTACTCGGCCCTCGCCGCCTCGGTGCCCGCCGCGGGCGTCCTGCTCGACCAGTTCGCCCGTCCCGCGACGGCCGCGGCGAGCGAGACCGCGTACGCGCCCGTCCCGCCGTCCGCCCGCGGGCCCGAGATCCCGGAGAAGGGGTATGTGGTCCAGGAGATCCGGGACCGGCTGTACTGGATCACCGACGGCACGTACCAGATGATCTTCCTCGTCACCGGCGAGGGCGTCGTGGTCGTCGACGCGCCGCCGACGCTCGGCCACAACATCCTGCGCGCGATAGCCGAGGTGACCTCCGAGCCGATCACGCACATCGTCTACTCGCACCACCACGCCGACCACATCGGCGCCGCCGGCATCTACCCCCGCAACGCCGTGCGCATCGCGCACGAGCGGACCCGCCGCCTGCTGCGCGAGGTCCCCGACTCCAACCGGCCGCTGCCCACCCGGGTCTTCTCCGACTCCTACCGGCTCCAGGTCGGCGACCAGACCCTCGAGCTGTCCTACAAGGGCCCCAACCACAGCCCCGACAACATCTTCATCCACGCACCCCGGCAGCGTGTACTGATGCTCGTCGACGTCGTCTTCCCCGGCTGGGTCCCGTTCAAGAACCTCGCGATGTCCACGGACATCCCCGCCTGGATCGACGCCCACGACCAGGCACTGGAGTTCCCCTTCACGACGTACGTGGGCGGGCACCTCACGCGGCTGGGCACCCGTCACGACGTGGAGATCCAGCGGCAGTACATGCGCGACCTCGAGGGGAGCGCACGGCGGGCCATCGAGGCGGTGGACCCGGCGCCGATCTTCGCCCAGTACCCGGACAACCCGTGGGCGGTCTTCAAGACGTACATCGACGCCGTCACCCAGCACGCCACCGACCGGGTGGTGCCGCAGTGGACGGGGCGGCTGGGGGCGGCCGACGTCTTCACCTACGACAACGCGTTCGCGATGTTCGAGGCCCTGCGGATCGACTACGGCGTGCTGGGGCCGTTCGGCGTACGGCCGTGAGGCGGCACGGGGCGTAGGGCGCCGGGCGGGGGCCCGGACTCCCACCGGCGCGGGACCCCGATTCCCACCGGCCCGGCCTCTCGTCCGTCAGCAGGGCGCGCGGACTCCCGCCGGCCCGGACTCCCGTCAGTCAACGGGGCGCGGGGCTTCCCGCCGCACGGCTTCCCGACCGTCGACCTCGCGGTGACGGTCGGGAAGCCGGGCCGGGTCAGCCGCGAGCCGTGGCCCCTGGCGCCGCGGGTGTGGTCGCCGGTGCGTCCGCGGCGGCGCTGTCCAACGCCCGGGAACGCGACGGGAGTTCGGCGACGACGGAGAAACCGCCGCCCGGTTCGGGTCCCGCGGCGAAGCCTCCGCCCAGCAGCCCGACGCGCTCCTCCAGGCCCACCAGACCGCTCCCGGTCCCGGGCAGGCGCCGCACGGTTGCGGTCTCCGGCTCCGGGCCGTTGCGGACCGCCGCGCTCACCGACTCCTCCTCCACGTCCACAAGGACCCTGACCGGGGTGGACGCCGCGTGCTTGTGCACGTTCGTGAGCGCCTCGCGGACGACCCGGTGCAGTGCGCAACGGACGCGGAGCTCGGCGTCGGTGAGGTCGTGGCCGCGCCAGTCCAGCTCCACGTCGATCCCGCCCTGCCGCGAGGCATCGACGAGTTCCTCGATGTCAGCCCGTGTGCCGACGTCGCCCCCCATCTCGTAAGGACCGGTATCCGCCCTCAGCACGCCGAGGATGTCGCGGAGTTCCTCCAGCGCGTTCCGGGCCGTGGACCGCAGCAGCTCGGCCTCCTTGCTCATCTCCGGCGCCTTGCCCGCGACCGCGAGCTCCAGGCCGCCCGCGTACAGCGAGATGAGCGTGAGCTGATGGCCGAGGATGTCGTGCATCTCCTCGGCGATCCTGGCGCGTTCCTGCAGGCGTGCCTGGGAGTCGGCCAGCCGGTTCGCCCGCTCCAGATGGGCGGTGCGCTCGCGCATCGCCAGCATCAGCCGCTGCCGCTGTCCCACGAACGCACCGGTCAGCGCGCAGGAGACCAGGAACAGCGCGGTGAACAGGGCGGCGGCGCCGAGTTGGGCGAGGCCGAAGCCGCCGATGCCGCCCGGCGCCGTCAGGTACAGCAGCGTGGCCGGCACGGTCACCACGGGGATCAACGCGATCAGGCCGGGCAGCGGGATCGGTCCGGTCCCGCTCCGGCCGGAGCTGATGCGGCGCGGGGCGTCGAAGGCGACGAGCACCGCGGCGAGGCCGGAGGCCTCGAATGTGAAGAGGGGCACCGTCGCGAGCAGGGCGACCGAGGGCGCCCACCGGCGCAGCGGAATCACCACGGCGGTGGCCAGCGTCCACAGCGTGGCATCCAGCCTCGACCCGCCGCCGAAGAACGGATACATGAGGAACGTGGGAAGGCAGACGGCGAGAACGAGCGCGATCTCGCCTGCCACGGTCCTGCGGGGCGTGGCCGCGAGGCGCCGTCCGGCCCGGCGCAGCGCGGCCGCTGTTCCGTCCTTCGGCCCGGCCCGTCGTATCGGTCGCATGCGTTGTCTCCTCCCGGTGAATGCCGCCGAACCTAGCCGCGCGGGGGCGGGGGCGAATCCGCCGATGGTCGGTGGTGCTCCGGCCGATCGTCAGGGGTGGGAGGGCCGATCGTCATGGGGGTCCCGGCTCCCGTACGTCCTGGTGCTCCCGCTCGCGTACGTCCTGACGCCGGGGAGTCGGGACGTCATCGCCCTCCGGTGGCCGTACGTCCCGGCCCTCCGGCCGGATGCCGGCGTCGCGGGCGAGGAGGGCCGCCTGCACGCGGTTCTCGCAGCCGAGCTTCGCGAGGATCCGGCTCACGTACGCCTTGACCGTCCCCTCGCTCACCACCAGCTCCTGGGCGATCTCCCCGTTGGACAGCCCGGTGCCGACCCTGGCGAGCACGGCGCGCTCGCGGTCCGTCAGCGCGGAGGTCCGCTCGCACGCCTGCGTTCGCGCCGTCTCGCCCTCCAGGTACTGGTCGAGGAGACGCCGGGTGATCTGCGGGGAGACGATCGCGTTGCCCTCGGCCGCGGCGCGCACGCCCTGGATGAGCTCGGTCGGCGGGGTGTCCTTGAGCAGGAATCCGGCCGCACCGGCGCGCAGGGCGCGGGAGACGTTCTCGCCGTCGCTGAACGTGGTGAGCATCAGGACTGCCGTACGGGGGACGGCGGCGGCGATCTGCTCGGCGGCGGCGAGACCGTCCAGGCGCGGCATCCTGATGTCGAGCAGGGCGACGTCCACGTGGTGCCTTCGGGCCAGCTCCACCGCCTCCCTGCCGTCCGCCGCCTCGGCGACGATCTCGATGTCGACTGCGTTGGACAGGACGAGGCGAATGCCGGCGCGCACCAGATGCTCGTCGTCGGCGACGAGGACGCGGATCGCGGGGGCGTCGGTGGGCGGCACGGGTGGCACTCTCCGGGGTCGGGGTCGGGGGCGTGGCGGCGTGGGCGTGGATGACGGCGTTCCGGTCGCCCATGGTTGTCACGTCAACTATGCTGGGGATGCTGTGTTGCCGACAGTGTTACCGAACAGGCACGACGACTGAGAAGGGTCTTGCGGTGACGTTCCCGAACGAAGGTGTGGAGATCACCCGTCTCCTTGTCGTCTCCGACATGGACCGATCACGCGCGTGGTACGAGAACGTGCTCGGGGCCGACCTGTACCGCGCGTACGGCGGGGACTCCTGTGTGCTGACCCTCCTCGGCACCTGGCTGCTGCTCGTGACCGGGGGCGGGCCGACCGACGACAAGCCCGGAGTGACCTTCGAGCCGCCCGCCGACCCGGGACGGGTCGCCTCGGAGCTGATCTTCCGCGTACCCGACTGCCGGCAGGCGTACGAGACGCTGCGCGGGCGCGGAGCGGAGTTCCTGACGCCCCCGGTGGACCGGGGTTACGAGGTGCGGGCCTTCTTCCGCGACCCCGACGGGTATCTCTTCGAGATCAGCGAGGTCGCCGGCTGATCCGCGCGCACGGACCGGCGTCCCCCCGCTCCCGCCGGGAGCGGGGGCGGACCGGTGGATATCCTCGGGGCATGAACGATCCCCGATGGCTGGACGACCTGGAGAACCGCGCATGGCGCGGGTACGTCGCCATGAGCCAGCTCCTCGAGACCGAGGTCAATCGCGGATTGAAGCAGGACGCCGACCTCTCGATGTCCGACTACCGGGTGCTCGTACCGCTGTCCGAGGCCGAGGGGCACCGGCTGCGCATGCAGGATCTGGCGGCCGAGGCCCACTACGAGAAGAGCCGGCTGTCGCACCAGATCCGCCGCATGGAGGTGCGCGGGCTGGTGCGCCGGGAGGAGTGCCCGACCGACGCGCGCGGCGCCTTCGCGATCATCACGCCGGAAGGGCTGAAGGCCATCCGCATGGCGGCCCCGCTGCATGTCGCCCGTGTGCGCCGCATCCTGATCGACTCGCTCACGCGCGACCAGCTCAACTGCCTCGCCGACATCGCGGCGGGTGTGGTGGACCGACTGCGGACCCCCGCCGACGCCACCGCCGAGACGCCGGGCGACTGACCGGCACGCCGGAACGTCGGGCGACTGAACCGGCACCGCCGGGACCTGGGCGACTGGCCGGTACCGCCGGAACGTCGGGCGGCTGAACCGGCGCCGCAGGGACCCTGGGCGGCTGAACCGGCACCGCCGGGACGGCGACGCCTGAAGCCGTACGCCTCGCGGTGCCGCGGCATCCGCGGCATCCACGGCTCCCCGGGCTGCCAGGGCGCCGACGTTCCTACGCATCCCCGGAAGCGGTCCTGACCTGCTTCTTCTGCACCAGCTCGCCGTCCTGGAAGCAGAACCTGTAGACCAGCCTGCCGTCGCCGGGCTGCGGCGCGACGGAGAACCGGTACGTGCACTCCGAGCCGTCCGGGCGGGAGGGTTCCCGGCCCTCGACGGCCTTCGCCGCGTCGTCGTCGCTCTCGCGCACCCGGCGCTGCGCATCGGAGCGTTCCTGGCCGAGGCGCGCCTCGTCGAACTCCTGCGGACTCATCTCCGGCATCGTCCACGCTTGGATCAGGACGACCGCGGTGGGGCCGATCAGGAACCAGGCCATGATCAGGCCGAGGAAACCCAGACCGATCTTCGCGGCAGTGCTCATGGGCGGGCTCCTTCCGGTGTGCGGCGGTGCGGGTGCGCGGCCGTGGGACCCCACTGTCCCGGCCGTGCCCGCCGACCGTCATCGGCCGATCGGCCAGACGTCCGGGCCGAAAGTCGAGCCGAGCCGAGCCGAACCGACGGGCGAACGACAAGCCGAACCGGCAGGGCGAACGGCCGGCCGAACCGAAAGGCGAACGGCAAGCCGGCCCCGAAAGCCGAACCGCACGGGTGATCCGAAAGCCGGCCCCACGGCAGTCCGCCGCCGAAATTCGGTTGTCGTCCCCTCGGGCGGTCTGCTGCACTGCCCCACGACGACCGAACGACCGAGGAGATGGTCACCGTGACCGCACCCATGTCCACCCCGAAGGAATTCCCCTCTTCCTCGAAGGACATGACGCTTGGTGCGCTCACTCAACCTCGGAATTCTGGCGCATGTCGACGCCGGTAAGACCAGCCTGACCGAGCGGCTGCTGCACGCGGCCGGAGTCATCGACGAGATCGGCCGCGTCGATGACGGCAGTACCCAGACCGATTCCCTGTCGCTCGAACGGCAGCGCGGGATCACGATCAAATCCGCGGTCGTGTCCTTCGCCGTCGACGATGTCACCGTCAATCTGATCGACACCCCCGGCCACCCGGATTTCATCGCCGAGGTGGAGCGGGTCCTGAGCGTCCTCGACGGCGCCGTCCTCGTCGTCTCCGCCGTGGAAGGGGTTCAGCCGCAGACCCGCGTGCTGATGCGGACCCTGCGACGGCTGCGCATTCCCACGCTCGTCTTCGTCAACAAGACCGATCGCCGCGGCGCGCAGGCCGGTCGTCTGGTCCGGGCCATGTCCGAGAGGCTGGCGCCGGCGATGGTCCCGATGGGCGCGGTCACGGGGCTCGGCACGCGTGGGGCCGCAGTGCGCCCGTACGGTGCCGCCGACGCGGACTTCAGGTCCGCGCTGCTCGATGTGCTCGCCGGTCACGACGACGCGCTGCTCGCCGCCTATGTCGACGACGAGGCCGGGATCTCGTACGAGCGGCTACGGGCGGAGCTCGCGGCGCAGACGCGGCGGGCCCGGGTGCATCCGGTGTTCTTCGGGTCGGCGATCACGGGTGCGGGTGTGGACGCGCTGACCGCCGGCATCCGGGAGTTGCTTCCGGCGGCCGGGGGCGATGCCGAAGGGCCGGTGTCCGGCACGGTCTTCAAGGTCGAACGGGGCCCGGCCGGCGAGAAGATCGCGTACGTACGGATGTTCTCGGGGACGGTGCGGATGCGGGACCGCCTGCGGATCGGCGCTTCCCCGGCCGCGCCCGACGCCGGTGCCGCCCCCGACGCCGGTGCCGGGACGCACTCCGGGGCCGGGACCCACACCGACGCCACCGACGACAGCCCTCGCGCGGAGGCCGGTGACACTCCTCGTACCGGGGCAGGCAACGGCGCCGAACGGGCGGGCGGCGAAGGCAAAGTCACCGCTGTCGGCCTCTTCGAGCGCGGTCCGGACGTGCGGACCGCGCCCGTCTCCGCCGGCCGGATCGGCAAGCTCTGGGGGCTGCACGGCATCCGGGTCGGCGACACCATCGGCACCGCACCCCCGCCGTCGGCGCAGCAGCGGCACTTCGCGCCGCCCACCCTGGAAACCGTCGTCGCGCCCTGCCGCCCGTCCGACCGCGGTGCGTTGCACGCGGCGCTCACCCAACTCGCCGAGCAGGACCCGCTGATCAATCTCCGTCAGAACGACATCCGGCGGGAAATCTCCCTCTCGCTCTACGGCGAGGTGCAGAAGGAGGTCATCCAGGCAACGCTGGCGGACGAATTCGGGATCGGCGTCACCTTCCGCGCGACGACCACGATCTGTCTCGAACTCCCGGACGGCACCGGCGAAGCCGTGGAATTCATGGACAAGGACAAGGAGGTCAATCCGTTCCTCGCGACTGTCGGGCTGCGTGTCGAACCGGCGCCGGCCGGGTCCGGTGTGGAATTCCGGCTGGGGGTCGAACTCGGGGCGATGCCCTACGCGTTCTTCCGGGCGGTCGAGGAAACGGTCCACGAGACCCTGCACCAGGGGCTGCACGGATGGCAGGTCACCGACTGCCGCGTCACCATGACGCATTCCGGCTATGCGCCCCGGCAGAGCCACGCCCACGCCGTCTTCGACAAGAGCATGTCGAGCACCGCCGGGGACTTCCGCCGGCTGACGCCGCTGGTGCTGATGAGCGCGCTGTCCCGCGCGGGCACCACGGTGTACGAGCCGGTGCACCGCTTCCGTCTGGAGATCCCCGCGGACACGTTCGGGTCGGTGCTTCCCGCGCTGGGGCGGCTGGGAGCCGTTCCCTACGCGCCGGTCGTCCGCGGAACCTCGTACGTGCTGGAGGGCGAGGTTCCGGCGGCCTCCGTGCACGCGCTGGAGCAACGGCTGCCGGGGCTCACGCGCGGCGAGGGCGAGGCGGAGTGCGCCTTCGACCGTCACCGGCCGGTCAGCGGCCCGGTTCCGGCCCGGGAGCGGTGGGATCACGATCCGCTCGACCGCAAGGGCTATCTGCTCCGCGTCGTACGGCGGGTGACGGGGTAGCCGCCGTACGGCACGCGGCACCGTGGAGCGGCCGGGCCCTGCCGCTCCACGGGACCACCCACGGAAACGGCATTCCGCTGATGCGGACGAGAGGACTACGGTTTCCTCATGAGAGGCGCACAGCGGGGATCGGCGTGGTGACCAGGGAGTCTCCGCTTCCCACAGCGCGCGCCGAGGACGTCCTCGCGCTCATGCAGCATGCGGGCGGGCCGGGCGCGGTGCAGGCCGTCCTGCGGTGGCTGGCCCGGCGTACCGGGGGCGCCGTGGCGCTGGTGACGGGCGACGGGGCCGTCCTCGCATCGTCGCCCGCCCGGCCGCGGTCCGAAGTCGGCGCTGCCGTCACGGAGTTGCACCAGCGCGGTGTCTCCTCGGCGGTGGTCCCGGGCAGAGGGTCGCGCACCGTGCACGTCGTGGCGCTGGGCCACGAGCCGTATCTGACGCTCGACAGCGGCGACAGCCACCGGCACGGCACCCTGCTCGCCGACGCCGCCCGCATCCTCGGGCTCTGCTGGCAGCTCGAGGAGGCCGAACGGGCATGGCGCCGGATGGAGTCGACGGAGGCGTACAGCAGGGAGGCCGTCCTGCACCTGCTGATGATCGGCAGCGTGGCCGCCGCCCACCGGATCGCGGGCGCGATGGGCCCCCAACTCCCCAGCCCCACCCGGGTCTACGTCGTGGAGTGCCCGGAGCGGCGGCGGCAGGTGATCGCCGAGCGGCTCGGCCGGCTCGGCGACGGCCGGGCATGGATCGTCCCGTGCCCGGTCCGCCTCGACCACCTCATCGCGCTCGTCCCGGCCGCCGCCGGACCGTGGGAGCAGACCATCGTCCAGCAGGTGCCCGAGTGCCGGATCGGCGTGAGCGACGAGGTCGCGCTGCGGGAGACCGCGCTCGGCTACGAGCAGGCGTTCCATGCGCTGGCGGTGGCGCGAACGGCGCCCGGCGGGCGGGCCCGGTTCAGCCGCCACATCAGCCTCGCGCCGCTGCTCGGGCCCGAAGGGGCCGCCTGGGCCGCGCAGTTGCTGGGCCCCGCTCTGGCGTACGAGCCCGTACGGCGTGCCGACCCCGGAGCGGAGGAGCTGCTCGGAACGCTCGGCTCCTGGCTGGCCTTCGGCACCGCGGCCGGCCGCCATCTCAAGATCCACCGCAATACGCTCGCCGCCCGCATGCGGCTGATCAAAGAGCTGCTGGGGCTCGACCTCACCGGCAGCCTGGCCGACCAGTCGGCGGCCTGGCTCGCCCTGCGCCTGCGCGCGGCGCACCCCCTGGGCTCGGGCCATCAGGCCGACCTGCGGGCGCTCCTGGACGCCCCGGCTGCCCAGGCGTGGGCCCACGCCCAGCTCGCCCCGCTCGGCCCGGCCACCGACACCGTACGGGCCTGGCTGCGCGCCGACGCCAGACTCCCCGCGACGGCGGCCGGCCTCGGTATCTCGCTGCCCGGCGCCCGCAAGCGGCTGAACCGGGTCGAAGAGAGCCTGGGCCGCTCGCTGCTGCACGCGCCGAGCGCCAAGTACGAACTGTGGCTGGCGATGACGGCGCTGGGAGAGCTCTGAGCCGCCCCGCCCGGCACGGGCACTGTGCGATCTGAAACCGCCCGCCCCCGCACTGTGCGGAAGGAACCTCGCCGCACCCCCGCCCGGCGTCTAACGTCCCTCTTGCGCGACACAGCCACCCCGTTGGGGAGCACGCCACCACGTCCACGGGGGAGTCGCGGAGGCGTGCTCCCTTACGGGGCGGCTGACACCCGACGCCGACACGCTCGGCCACGACACGTCATACCTGAGAGTTACGCGGCAAGGCCGCTCTCCAGCGTGACGCCGACCAGGGCATCCCTTTCATAGCTTCCTTCTCCGAGGACGCCGCACGACCGTGCGGCGCCGACCGGGGAGGGAAGCCCATGAACCGTTTCCGTCGAGCCGTGCTCGCCGCGCTGGTCACCGCCGCGGTGGCCGTACCGGTATCGGGGGCGGTGCGGCCGGAGGTGCCCGCCCCGGAGCCCGCCGCCCTCCCCGCATCCGCCGGTCCGGGCTCCCGGTACGCGGCCAACCGCGCCAATGCCCGCGACGCCGCGCGCATGGCCGACGCCCACGGGGACCGCCGCCGCGCCGCCCACCTGCGTACCCTCACCGACCCGGGCCGCCGTCTCCTCGCCTTCGACGGGCGCGGTGCCGGGCGGGCCGTCGAGGTGATCGGCGACCTCAGGAAGGCCGCACACCTCGCCGTCCTCGTCCCCGGCTCCGACACCACCCTCGACACCTACGAGCGCTTCCGCGCAGGGGCGGCCGCCCTCCACGACCGCCTCGGGCGCCGGGCCGCCGTCGTGACCTGGCTCGGCTACGACACCCCGGGCACCGTCGCCCCCGAGGTGCTGACCCAGGGGCGGGCCGATGACGCCGCGCCCCGACTGACGCGCCTGGTCGGCCGGTTGAAGGCGTACAACCCGCGGGCCCACGTCTCCGCGCTCTGCCATTCGTACGGCTCCGTCGTCTGCGCCCGCGCCGCGGGCGAGGGCCTCGACGTCGGCGACATCGTCCTCTACGGCAGCCCCGGCACCGGGGCCTCCACCGCGGACGATCTCGGCACCCGGGCCCGCGTCTGGGCGGGTCGCGGCGGCGACGACTGGATCGCCCGCGTGCCGCACGTCAGCGTCGGCCTGCTGGGCACGACCGTCGGCTTCGGCAGGGACCCGGTAGCCCCGGCCTTCGGCGCCCGGCCCTTCGAGGCGGGGGACGGCGGCCACAGCGACTACCTCGCACCCGGCTCCCGGTCCCTGGCGAGCATCGGCCGCATCGTGACGGGAGACGCCCGTGCGTGAGCTCGTACGCCGTATCGACGCCGCGACCCCCGCGGGCCGGGACCGGGCCGTCGACGCTTTGCGGGCCGCTGCGGTCCTCGGCGTCGTCCTCGGCCACTGGCTGGTCACCGCGCTGGTCTCCGACAGCGGCACGCTGCGCGGAGCGAGCCCGCTGCAGGACATGCCCCAACTCGCCCCGGTCTCCTGGGTGTTCCAGACCCTCGCGGTGTTCTTCCTGGTCGGCGGACATGTCGGCGTCAGGAGCCACGCCGCCGCGCGGGCCCACGGCGTCACCTACCGCTCCTGGCTGGGCGCCCGCATCACCCGGCTCTGCAGGCCCCTCGCGCCCCTCCTCGCCCTCTGGGCGGTCGCCGTGATCGCGATGCTCGCGGCGGGCACCGGTCTGGACACGGTCCGCACCCTGGTCAAGCTCGTGCTGTCCCCGCTGTGGTTCCTGCTGGTCTTCGCCGTGCTCACCGCCGCGACGCCGCTCGTCGCCCGGCTGAACCCGCTGTGGCCGCTGGCCGTCGTACTGCATGTGGACCTCATCCGTTTCGGCTTCGGAGGACCGGACCGGCTCGGCTGGATCAACCTGGTGGCGGGCTGGCTCGTCCCGTACACCCTGGGCGCCGCCTGGGCGCGCGGCGAGCTGACCGGGCGCGCGTGCCGGCTGCTCGTCATCGGCGGTACGGCCGCGGCCGCCGGGCTCGTCCTCTGGTGCGGCTACCCGGCGTCCATGGTGGGCGTGCCCGGCGCGCAGATCTCCAACCTCAACCCGCCCACCCTCGCCGCCGTCGCCTTCGGAGTCGCCCAGTGCGGGCTGGCCCTGCTGCTGCTCGGCCCGCTGCGGCGCGCGATGCGCAGGCCCGCGGCGTGGGCCGCGGTCGCCCTGGTCAATCTCTCGGCGATGACGATCTTCCTCTGGCACCAGACGGCGCTGATGGCCGTCACCACCGCCGGGCTGCTCGCGGGACCGCTGCCCGGACTGCACACCGTTCCCGGCGAAGCCGGCTGGCTGGTGGCGCGAGTGGCGTGGCTCCCGGTGTTCGGGGCGGCGCTGGCTCTGTGCTGGGCGGCATTCCACCCGTACGAGCAGGGAGGCCGCCGGCGGAGCAGGGGCGCGTCCCGCGTGGTGCGCCGGTCGGCCCCGGACAAGCCGGCGCCCCGGAAGGGGGGTGTCACCCATGCTTAGGGTTGCCCGGGTGAACACCCCCACGGATGTGCTGAGTCGGCTGCTCGACGCCCTGCGCACTCTGAGCACCGATCTCATGACGGCCGAGCGAGATCCGCTGCCCCCGATGGCCGGGCCGCGGTGGCTGCGCCGGCTGCCGCACGTCCTGGTGGTGCTGCTCGCCGTCCTGACCTTCGTCTTCTCCGCCAATGAGCTCTTGCTCAGGTTCGGGGATCCCCATACTGCCGCCTCAACTGCCGGCGGCGGTCTCGGGATGGGACCGCAACTCGCCCTGCCGATCGCCCTCGCCAAGGGCGGTGCCGTCCTGCTCGCGATGTCCCGGCCCGTCCCGGCCTGGTGGCTGTCGATGGCCATGGCCTCCGTCGTCGCCTGGGCCGCCATGGTGTACGGGCCCGGGGGCGAGTGGCCCTGGGCGTACACCGGGCTCCTCGCCGATCCCCTCGTGCTGCTGCTGCTCGCCCTGCGCGTACCGGTCCGGGTCGCGGGCGAGGCTCTGGGCCTGAGTCTCGGACTGGGCCTCGCCCTCGGGGGATTCGCGGCCGGCTTCCAGAACGACTCCCCGCTGTTCCCCGGCGCTGCCGTGTCCGTCGTCGCGGTCGTTCTGGGTGCCGCGCTGCGCGGCCGCCGTGAGGCGCGGTCCAGCCTGGCCCAACAGGCCGTGCTCACCGAGGAGGAACGCGCCCGCCGCACCGTACTGGAGGAGCGCAGCCGCATCGCACGCGAACTGCACGACGTGGTCGCCCACCACATGTCGGTCATCTCCATCCAGGCGCAGGTGGCCCCGCACCTGGCCACCGACCCGTCGGACGAGCTCAAGGAGAACCTGGCGGGCATCCGGCAGAACGCGGTGGATGCGCTGACCGAACTCCGCCGCGTCCTGGGCGTCCTGCGGTCCGAGGCACAGGATGCCGGGGGCGCCGCACCGCACGCCCCGCTGCCCACCCTGCAACGCCTCGGCGCCCTCGTCGAGAACGCCAGGGCAGCCGGTCTGACCGTGCGCTGCGACACCAGCGGGGAGCCGCGGCCGCTGACCCCGGGGGTGGAGCTGTCGGCGTACCGGATCGTGCAGGAGGCCCTCAGCAACGCCATCCGGCACGCACCGGGTTCGACCGTGGGGATAGAACTCGCCCATAACCGCGGCGGGTTGCGCGTCCGCATCGCCAACACCGCGCCGCGCGCCGCCGCTCCGCCGTCGCCGGGCGCCGGGCACGGTCTGCTGGGGATGCGGGAGCGGGCGACAATGCTGGGCGGCGATCTCGCCACAGGTCCCACACCCGACGGAGGCTATGAAGTGACCGCGTTCCTGCCGGCCGGTGGTGAGACCAGGACATGACGATCCGGGTGGTGATCGCCGACGACCAGATGATGGTCCGGCAGGGGTTCACGGTGCTGCTCAACACCCACCCCGACATCGAAGTCGTCGGCCAGGCCGTCGACGGCCTCGACGCGGTCGCCCAGGTCACGCGGAGCCGGCCCGACGTCGTGCTGATGGACATCCGGATGCCCGAACTCGGCGGCATCGAGGCGACCCGGCGCATCACCGCCGACCTCCCGGAGGTCCGGGTGCTGGTGCTGACCACCTTCGACCTGGACGAGTACGTCTACGAGGCGCTGCGCGCGGGAGCCTCCGGCTTCCTCCTCAAGGACGCGTCCGCCGACCAACTCGCCGACGCCGTACGGGTGGTGGCCTCGGGCGACGCGCTGCTCTCCCCGGGTGTCACACGGCGGCTGATCGCCGAGTTCTCCCGGATCAGCGGATCCCCGCGCCCCCCGGAGAGGGAACGCGTGGGCTCACTGACCGAGCGCGAGACCGAAGTCCTCGCGCTGATCGCCCAGGGCCTGTCGAACGCGGAGATCGCGGAGCAGCTGGTCGTCGCGGAACAGACCGTGAAGACCCATGTCAGCCGGATCCTGGTGAAGCTGGGGCTGCGCGACCGCACGCAGGCGGCGGTGTTCGCCTACGAGACGGGGATAGTGCGCCCGGCTGGGTACTGAGGGGGCGGCCGCAGGGCAACGGGTCAGGCCTCACGACGCGAGTGAGGGCAGCGAGGCCGCGAAGTCCCGGATCTTGGCGTTCTCGGTGACCGTGCGCCAGCTCACCACCGCACGGGCCGGCGGCAGTCCCTCCAGCGGCACGAACACCACGTCGGGGTGGCGGTAGTACTGCGTCAGCGCGGTCGAGGTCGCACAGACCTCGCTGCTCGTCGCGACCCGGCTGAGCATCTCGTGCTGGGTCTTGACCAGCCTGCCCCGGTGGATCGGCCGCCCGGCGGGCGTCAGACGCGGCAGGAAGCCCTCACGGATCTCCTTCGGCGCCGCCGACGGCATCTCGACCATCGTGTGCTCGGCCAGCTCCTCCGCCTCGACCGAACTCCGCGTCGCGAGCGGGCTGTCGGCGGCGACGGCGAGAACCCGCGGATACTCGGCGATCACCGGTCCCGTCGTCAGGTCGGGTTCGCACACCGGCCAGATGGTCACCTGCATGTCGACCTCGGCCCGCCGCAGCGGCCCGAAGTAGTCGCCCCAGCGGGTCTCGCTCATGCTGATCGACCATTCGGGGTGCGTACGGCGGAAGTTGGACACCGACGTGTTCACCGCGCCTGCGAACGGGCCGAGGAATCCGATGCGCAGTTCGCGCGCGAATGCCCTGGCCTCCTCGATGGACCGCTGCAGCCCCTCGAAGCTCGGTTTGACGCGCGCGAGCAGGAAGTGCCCGGTGGGAGTGAGCGCCACCCTGCGGCTCGTACGGTCGAAGAGCCGGCCCCCGATGCGCCGCTCCAGCGACTGGATGAGCTGGCTCACCCTGGGGCGGGACAGTCCCAGACGCTCGGCGGCCTTGGCGAAGTGCAGATCCTCGGCGAGGGCCAAGAAGGCCTCGATCTCGCCCAGTTCGGTAAATGCCACTTACCGATCGTACAGAACATCGCTCTTGATGAGGTCCCGGCGTTTGGCAACGATGGAGCGGCCTGGGACGGAGGCCCTCTTCACGGGGGTGAGAGGGCCTGCGTCCGCTCCGCGCGGGCGACGGATCGCGCGCGGGTCCCCACCCGCAGCCCCGCCCCCAACGTGCCGGCAGGGAACGGCATTCCGGCGCCGCTGCACGGACGTGCCTGCGCAGCGCCGTTGCACGGGCGGGCCCGCGCCCCTGCTGCACGGACGGGCCCGCGCCCCTGCTGCACGGACGGGCCCACGCCCCTGCTGCCCGTTGAACCGGAAGGCGCCTACCGCTTCGAGGGCGACGGAGCCGCGTCCGGCTGTGGGCCGTAGGCGGTCAGGAAGCGGTCGCGGAAGCTGTCCATCTTCCAGACCGGAGCCTTGCCGGCGCCGGGGTTGAGGCCCTCATGCCAGCCCCAGCCGGAGATCCGGTCCAGCACCTTCTTGTCGTGGGCGATGATCGCGACCGGTACGTCCCGGTTCGCATTTTCGCCGCTGACCTTGGGGACGGGCTGGTGGTCGCCGAGGAAGACGAGCACGGTGTCCTTGCTGCCGTACTTCTCCACGTACGAGATCAGGTTGTGCACCGAGTACTGGATGGACCGGCCGTACTCCCGGCGCACCTTGGAGGTGTCCTTCCACACCTCCACCGGGTCCTTGCCCGCCTTCTCGATGGGGCCGTAGACGGACCCGTCGCCGATCTCGTTCCAGCCGAGCGTCCGGGGGAGGGGCGCCCAGGGGTTGTGGCTCGAGGTGAGGATGATCTCCGACATCAGCGGCTTGTCGCCGGGCTTGCCGTGCTCCAGGCGCTCGAACGCCTTGAGCGTGTACTGGTCGGGCATGGTCGACCAACTGAACTTCGGGCCCTTGTATCCGAGTTCGCGTGAGTCGTAGACGTGGTCGAGGCCGTAGAACTTCCCCTCCGGCCAGTCCTTGGTGACGCCCGGCATGATGCCGACCGTCCGCCAGGCTCCCGTGCGTTTGAAGGCGCTGGTCAGGGTCATGTGGTCGCCGGCCGTGACGGTGCGGTAGCGCTGCTGGTTGTCGATCCACAGGCCCGAGAGGAAGGTGGAGTGGCCGAGCCAGCTGCTGCCGCCGTACGTCGCCGAGGTCAGCCAGGCGCTGCGTGCGGAGAAGCCGGCCTTGCGCAGCCGCTCGGTCCCCTTGGCCAGCTCCTCGCCGACCCCCTGGGCGCTCTCCGGGTTCTCGATCGCGCTGCGCCCGTAGCTCTCGATGAAGGTGAACATGACGTCCTTGCCGCGCAGCCCGGTCAGCAGCCGGTCATCGGGGACGTCGCGGAAGGCGTCGACCCGGGCCTCCTCGGCGAACTTCCGCTCGTCCTTGAGCGTCGCCTTCACCGCCTTGTAGCGGTCGTGCACCAGCCCGGCCGTGCTGCGGGTGGCGAACGTGCCGCCGGCCGACTGCAGCCCGAGCGCGGCACAGAGGACCCACACCGTCCCGAGCGCCAGGACGGTACGGGTCGCGACGACGCTGTGCCGGGCCATGAGGCCACCGAGCCGCAGCACCGACAGCGTCATGAGGACGAGCAGGGCGAGCACGAGGACCACGGCGCCGACGACGACCCAGGTGGCGCTGGACTCGCCGATCGAGTCCTCCAGGAACGACAGTCCGTCGTCGAGCAGGGGCCAGTCCAGTACGAGGTTGAAGCCCCGGCCGAGCGTCTCGTTGAAGCCCATGTCGAGCAGCTTCACGATGACCAGCGCACCGAGGCCGACCCCGGCCAGCGCCGCCGCCACCCACCGCGCCTTCCGCGGCAGGACGAGCAGTACGGCGGCCCCGCAGACCGCCTCGACCGGCAGATGCAGGAACGCCTCGGGGGTGAGGGCCGGGAGCGAGCTCGGCAGGAGGAGGGCGACGAACACGAGGCCGGCGGCGACGACGGAGGTTCCCCAGGCCAGGACCCGTGCGAGGGCGGGGTACTTGGCGCGCAGGCCGTGCAGGCCGCGGGGGGACGGGATGTCGGGGTCGGGGTCTCCGTCGGGGTCGGGGTCGGCGTCGGGGTCGGCAGGGTCTGTGGGGTCGGCGGGCGCGGGGGCGTCCTGCTCGGCGCCGCCCTCGCCGGACATGCCTTCCCCGTCGGCTATGTGCGTGTCGTCTTCAGAGGCGTCGGCCATCTCCTCCGCGGAGCTGTCTCCCGGGTCGTCGCCGGAACAGCCGCCGGAACCGCCACCGGAACCGCCGCCGGAACCGCCACCGGAATCGCGTTCGGAACCGCCGCCAGGGCCGCCGGGCAGGTCGCCTTCCCGAGGCTCGTTCGCCGAATGACCCTCCCCGGAGGCCGCTTTGTCCGCATTCGGTCGCTGATGAGAGCGCGTGAAGAGGGACACCCCGAAGGTCCTTCCGTGCGAGGCCCGGTGGCTTCCGTGCGAAGCCCGGTGGCGGTGCGGCGGACCGGCTCGGGAGGCCGGGCCGCCGTTCTCTGTACGGCTTGACCGCGGCATGCGTTCAGCTGCCGGGACCACATCGCGGAATCTCATCCTCCACGCCGGCCTGCGCCGATGCCAAGGCAGTAGCGATTACTCATGTCCGCGACCCGCTCGCCGTTCGAGAATCCATGTCCGGTCGTAGGAGGGCGTTGACCGTGCCCGGCGCCGCGACCGCACCACGCGATCCGAGAGGTGCCGGGGAAGTTCACGTCCGTCAGCGTCCGTCCATGTGTGTCCGGATACGGGTGAATGCAGGGGGTGCAACGGCGAAGCGTCTCGCGCGGGTGCGATCTCCATGCGAGACGCGCGGGGGCCATGCCGGTCGACGGGGGACAGCGGGGGGGCATGCAGAGTCCATGCCCGGCGGCGATGGATTCGACGTCGTAGCCGCGGCTATCGGATCGAGTGAGGAATGGTGACCACGTGTCGGTTTCACGTCGGAGGATGCTGACCTTTGCCGCGGTCGGAGTGGCCGCGGCGGCCATTGGCCCGGGGGAAGTGGCCCGGGCCGCTCTCACCGGCGACAGAAAGGCACCTTCGAAGTCGGCCTTCGGCGCCGGTACGACGCTGACCAGGACGGTGGTGCCCGGGCCGCCGGACGCCAACGGCTACCGGAAGCTCGTCGAGGCGAACGGCGAGGGACACACGCTGCGCACCGACATCACCAGTTCGCGCGCGGAGGACCTGAAACCCCTGGTGGCTTTCGGGCACCTCAGTGATCTGCACATCATCGACGACCAGTCGCCGTCCCGCGTCGAATTCCTCGACCGGTACAACGACGACCCGGAATCCGGCTATCCCTTCGATGCGGCGTACCGTGCGCACGAATTCCTGTCGCTGCACCTCGTCGACGCGATGTGCCGTTCCCTCAAGGAACTCGGCAAGGGCCCGAAGACGGATCTGCCGCTCGCCTTCACAGTGGTGACGGGCGACTCCGTCGACAACGCCCAGCTCAACGAGACCCGTTGGTACATCGACCTGCTCGACGGCGGCGGGTCGGTTGCGGCCAATTCCGGCTCTCCCGACAAGGACGAGAGCGTCGCGAACGGTGTGTTCGGCCAGGACGAGCACTACTGGCGCCCCGAAGAACCCGCGCAGGCCGGCAACAAGTACAGCGAGCGCGGATTCCCGCAGATCCAGGGCCTGCTGGGAGCGGCCCGTACGCCGTTCAGTACCGCAGGACTGGGCATGCCCTGGTACGCGGTGTACGGGAACCACGACGTGATGGTCCAGGGCAACATCCCGACCGACACCGATCTGCCGTTCTTCCACTCGCTCAAGTACCACACCGTCAACGCGGAGAAGTGGTCCGAAGGCCCGGATCTGCCCGACAAGATGGACGACATCGATCTCTTCGACGTCATCAAGGCGGTATTCAGCGGGATCGACGACGAGGATGTCACCGCCGACCCCAACCGCCGTCTGCTCAGCCCCGGGGAATTCATCGCGGAGCACCACAGGACCAGCGGACTGCCCACGGGCCACGGCTTCACCGAGGGCAGCGACAAGGCGTACTACGCGATACCGGCCGGAGCCGACGACCCGATCCAGTACATCACCCTGGACTCCACGAACCCCGGCGGGCTGGACAACATCCAGAACAACGCGGCCGGCGGCATCGACGAGGACCAGTTCGCCTGGCTCGAGGAACGCCTCAAGGAATCCAGCAGCACGTACTTCGACGAGGACGGCAACGTCGTGAACCAGCGCGACGTCAAGGACAAACTCATCGTCGTCTTCTGCCACCACCCGCTGCGCACGATGACGAACACCGAGGACGATCACCTCTCGGGCGAGGAAGTCGAAGCCCTGCTGCTCCGCTTCCCGAATGTCGTCCTGATGGCCAACGGCCATACCCACCGCAACGAGATCCAGCCCCATGCCCGCCCCGCGAACCACGCCAAGCCGGGTGGATTCTGGGAGGTGTCCGCTGCGGCCCACATCGACTGGCCGATCCAGAGCCGCGTGATCGAAATGGCGGCGGGCAAGGACGCGTCGGGCAACGAGTCCATCTCCATCTTCACCACCGTTCTGGACATCGACGCGCCGCTGTCCAACGGCGGCGACCTCAGCAACCCCAAGGCGCTGGCCTCACTGGCGCGGGAACTGGCGGTCAACGACATCCAGCTCGACGAGACCCGCCGCGGCGAAGTGGCGGACCGCAACGCGGAACTCCTGCTCCCGGCACCGTTCCCGCTGCCGACGACGGCGGGTGCACGGAAGAAGTCCGGTACGGCCGCGGGCGGGCGGACGACGGCCAAGTCCCCGGCCCTGGCGGGCTGACACCCGGCACCGGACACCGGGCACCGGACACAGCGCGCCTCCGACCGGCGGAAACCGGGCGGAGGCGCGCGTTGCCGGTGCCGTGCGGCGCGGTCCTCGCGACGCGGGCGCGGGTCTCATGGCAAGCGCTGATTCTCGACCGTGTCCGCGGAGGAACCGCCTCCGCCCCCATGCCCAAACGCCATCCCGCGCCGTCTCGGTGCCGACGGCCCCGCGCGGCCTCCGTGCCGCGGTCAGCGGGAGCCGGCCGCGGCGCAGCGTACGCACGTCCTCGCCGCAGGGCGGGCCTCCAGGCGTTCCGCGGGGATCGGCTCGCCGCACTGCTCGCACCGTCCGTAGTCGCCCTGTTCCAGCCGGTCCATCGCCTCGTCCAGGTCGGCCAGGTGCTCGCGCGCCTGTGCCAGCAGCGAGGCGACATGGGCCCGCTCGAACGCGGTGCTCGACCCCTCCGGGTCGTGTTCGTCGTCGATCGCAACGAGGGCGTTCGCCTCGACGATGCCGTCGAACTCGCGGCTCAGGGCCTCGATCCGCGCGCTCGTGGCGGCGCGGTCGTCGGTCAGCCTCGCGCGTACGGTCCCGTGCTCGGCCTCCTGCTCGGCCTCCTGCTCGGCCTTGTGCTCGGCGGCCTCCTGCTCGGCCGACGGGAAAGCGTCATTCCGGGATGGATCGTTCACCCCCACGACAACCCCCGGTGCCCCGGTCCGCATTCCGCAAGCCGGGCCGCGCGCGAAGGCCGCCGACCGTGCGGCCGACCGTACGAAGGCCCCCGCGGGACATCCCACGGGGGCCTTCGTGCGGGCCGTTGCCCAGGTCAGCGGGGGCTGGGCGAGTCCGCCGTCAGGCCCCCCGCACGCTCCTCGTCGATCTGCTTGACGCGCTTCCGCACCAGGTACCAGCCACCGACCAGCGCGAGCGCGATCAGCGGAAGGGAGTTCACCGTCGTCCGGCCGATGCCGCCGTCCATCCACATCAGGACGAGGACGGAGGCGAGGAAGAAGAGGGTGACCAGCTGGGTGTACGGGGCCCAGGGCAGCCGGTAGTCGGGCCGGGTGACGCGGCCGTCCTTGGAGCGGTTCCAGAACGCCAGCGAGCAGACCATGATCATCGACCAGGTGCCGATGATGCCGATCGACGCGAAGTTCAGGACCAGCTCGAAGGCGTCGTCCGGCATGACGAAGTTGAGGAACACGCCGCCGACACCGAACGCCGCGGTCAGCAGGATGCCGCCGAAGGGCACACCGCGCTTGTTCATGACGCCGGTGAACTTCGGCGCGGAGCCGGAGAGCGACATGGAGCGCAGGATGCGGCCGGTGGAGTAGAGCCCGGAGTTCAGGCTGGAGAGCGCGGCGGTGAGCACGACCAGGTTCATCACGCCGGCCGCGCCGGGGATGCCGAGCTTGTCGAAGACGGTCACGAAGGGGCTCTGGTCGCCGGTGTACGCGGTGTACGGCAGGAGCAGCGCGAGCAGCACGACGGAGCCGACGTAGAAGAGGCCCACTCGCCACATGATCGAGTTGATCGCCTTCGGCATGATCTTCTGGGGGTTCTCGGTCTCACCGGCGGCGACACCGCACAGCTCGACGGAGGCGTAGGCGAAGACGACGCCCTGGATCAGCAGCAGCATGGGCATGACGCCGCTCGGGAAGATGCCGCCGTTGTCGGAGATGATCGACAGCCCCGGAGTGTGGCCGCCGACCTCGTGCTGCGTGACGACGAGGTAGATGCCGACCAGCATGAAGGCGACCAGCGCCGCGACCTTGATGATCGCGAACCAGAACTCCATCTCGCCGAAGTACTTCACCGAGATCAGGTTCGCCGTGAGGACCACGCCGAGCGCGATGAGGGCAAGCACCCACTGCGGGACGTCGCTGAACATGCTCCAGAAGTGGGCGTACGTGGCGGCCGCGGTGATGTCGGCGACGGCGGTGGTCGACCAGTTGAGGAAGTACAGCCAGCCGGCGGCGTAGGCGCCCTTCTCGCCCGTGAACTCGCGGGCGTACGAGACGAAGGCACCGGAGGACGGCCGGTGCAGCACCAGCTCGCCGAGCGCACGCACGACGAAGAAGGCGAAGACACCGCAGAGTGCGTACGCGATGAAGAGTGAGGGACCGGCGTCGGCCATACGGCCACCGGCGCCCAGGAAGAGACCCGTACCGATGGCACCCCCGATCGCGATCATGTTGATGTGACGCGACTTGAGGTCCTTGCGATAGCCGGCGTCACCCGCATCTACGTGGGGGGAGCCCGCTGCCGGTGCCCCGGCGGCAGGCTGGTCGGCCGCAGTCATGGTGCGGTCACTCATGGAGCTGTTCACCTTCGTGAGGGGATGTGCGGAAACCGGCCGGGGGCCGGCGGCCTTCCACGGCGAGGAAGGTGATCACCGCGTGAGACCGGGGGGAGGGCAGAGAGGCCCGAGGGTCATAGTCACGGCATCCCTGGGATTTTGGCAGTGGTACACGTCACGGGGAAATGGATCTGAGGTTTCTCAGAGGTTTCACTAGTGATAAGTAAGGCCGTGACATGTCTCATAGGGGGGCGGGTGGGGCCGGTCTCCGGGAGGCGGCGCCCGGAACGCGGCATTGTCACGGCCACTGGGAAAACGGATGGGGAATGGCGTGCCGGGTCGGGCGAACCGGGGTCGGCGGGGGGCGCGACGCGGTCCGGGGACGGCATGAGGTGCAGCCGCCGCCCTCGCTCCGTAGGCTCGTATGCGGGAGTACGCGTCGTGCGGCCCGAATTCCACCCGACTCCCGGTGCGCTGATCGCGGGGCGATCCACCCGGCGGGCGTCGCGCGGAGGAGCCGGACGATTCGGCGTCGCAGCAGCGCGTGCCGATGCCGCTGACGTGGAGCGCTCTATGACCACATCCCGGGACTTGATGATCACCGCCATGGACGTGACACCCAGTCGCACCGTGGAGCGAGGCAGGCTCTCGCTCGCCCTGGCGGGAGCCGAGTTGATCGACCTCCTGGCCGCCGAGACGGTCACGCTGGACGGCGACCGGATCGTGCCCGGCCCGCGCACGCCCCTGGCGGATCGCCTGCTGGACCAGGCCGCGGGCTCACTCGTACGAGAAACGCCGTACGAGTCGGTCGGCGACTGGCTGTGGCGCAGAGGCCGCGACCTGGAATCGGTCTATCTGGCCGCACTGGAGACGGACGGGCAACTCACGCGGCAACGCGGCCGCTGGCTGCACTTGAAGACCGGCCGTACGACGCTGGCCGATTCGCCCGACCGCAGCATGGCGGAGGACCGCTGGACATCGCACGAGCCCGTCCTCGCCGCGCTCGCCACGGCAGTCGGGCTCGGCGACGAGGACACGCCCACCGAAGACGCGCGGAGCGAGACCGAGGACGCGCCGAGCGGGGCCGACGACGCGAAGAAGGAGACCGAGGCCGCGGGGGAGAAGCCCGAGGCCGCAGGGGAGAAGGCCGAGGCCGCAGGGGAGCAGCGTGGGGCCGCGGGGGAGAAGCCCGAGGCCGCGGAGGAGCAGCCCGAGGCCGAGGCGAGCGAGACCGACGACGCAGTGAGCGAGACCGACGACGGCGTGAGTGGGGCCCGCGACTCGGTCGAGGAGGTCCTCGCCGAGGTGAATGACGCCCTGCTTGAGCTGGAGACCGTACGGCAACGGCGGGACGTCGAGCAGGCGGCCTTCGACAACATCTGGCGAGGCGACTGGTAGCCCCCGCCGGGCGATGTCCATGTCCCTACGCGAACGTCCGCTCCGGCAAAGGCTCTTGGGCCTGGCACCCATGCGATGCGACGGTCGCCCTTCGCGCGTCCGTCCCGCTCAGGCCCGTGGAATGTCGTGGCCGGTCGGCCGGTATTCGAGCAGCAGCACCCGGCCGTCCAGGGCCCGATGGCCGACCAGCTCCAGATCGGCCGACGACACATCCGCGAAGAACGGCTCGCGGCCCGTTTCCCCTACGAGCAGGGGAAACGTCATGAGCCTCAGTCGGTCGACGAGACCCGCGCCGCACAGCTGCCGAGCCACGGAAAGACTTCCCATGGTGCGGAGGGGAACATCGCTCTCGCTCTTGAGCCGACCGACTTCGGTGATGAGGTCGTCATGGCAGACACGTGTGTTCGGCCATGAGGCCGTCTCCAATGTCCCCGAGAACACAACCTTGTTCAGCTCGGCCATCCGCTGCCAGGACGCATCGCGCGCCTCGTCGGGCACATCCGCAAGCGCCTCGTAGGTGCGCCGCCCGAGAACAACCAGTTGCGGCAGCGCCAACTCCCCGGTGATCCACTCCTCCAACTCGGGGCCGAAGTATCCGAAGTACCCGGGCGATGTCGTCCCTTTGGCCCACCCGTCGACCGAGAGGAACACATCGACGGTCAATGTCTGCATAGCGGCGCCTCCGAAGATCTCGCGTCTCACATCCATACGGGCCCGGGCTTCCCGGGCACCTTCCCAGGAGACGTCGGAGCCGTACCCCGCTTCTCGACACGGCCCACGGGCAATTCCCCGCGGACCGGCGCCAGGCGCCCGTCAGGCGTCTCAGCGCCGGGGTGGGGCTGCCCCTGCCGCTGGTCGGATGGGCCGGTCGGGGCGCTCCGGCCGTGGTGACCACCAGGTCCGGACGTTGCGTGCTGAGCCGGCGACGGATTGTGGGACGGCGCGCGCTGACACCGGAACGAGGGATCTACGGATCTACGGATCCACGGGTGCAGCACTGGTACTTCGTACGGTCGCCGGGTGATCTCGTTGATGAAGGAGTTCAGGGAGGGCAATCGGCTAGGCCGTGGCTGCGCGCTCGGTCGCGCTGCGCTCGACGCAGAACTCATTGCCTTCGGGGTCGGCCAGCGTCGCCCAGCCGCCTCCGTCTGCGCGGCGGTGGTCGGCCACGAGGGTGGCGCCCAGGGCCAGTAGCCGCTCGACCTCTTCGTCCCGGGTGCGGTCCTGCGGCTGCAGATCGAGGTGCACGCGGTTCTTGACGGAGGCGGGCTTGCGCTCGGGGACCGTTACGAACAGCAGCGTGCTACCCGGCGACTCGATCGTAGCCTCCGGGTCGCCCGGGAAGTCGTCGTCGGCCAGCGGGGAATCGAGGGCCTCGGCCCAGAAGCTGCCGAGGCCGTAGGCGTCGGCGCAGTCGATGGTTGTGTGTCGCACGAGGGAAGCCATGCGCGCCACTATGTCCCGGCAGACCAGCGGGCTCCACCTCTTTTGGATCACTGAGGCACCAGATTGTGGAAGATCGCGTAGGCGGATGGCTTCTGACCGTGCCGAGCACTGCCCTGCTCGTGGACGCCTGTCTCGAGGGCCTCGTCGAGTCGAGTGCGCAGCTCGGGGAGTTCCCAAGTGCCGCTGCCGCTGCCGCTGCCGCTGCCGCTGCCGCTGCCGCTGTTCGCCTTCAGGCCGCCGGCGCTGTCGCCCCTGTCCGGCGCCACGCGTGATCCGGAGCGTATGGCAGACCGTGTTGACCCTGGTGGCGAACGCCTCGGCGCAGCACTCGGCGCTGGACATGGTCGCCGCGGGAGGTTGACCACCGCTTCGGGGGCGGCTCCGGGTCCCGCCTGAATGGCCGTGAACGGCGCTGCATGAGACGGAAACTGAGACGGCCCACGGCGCAGAGCCTCATTCGAGGAGCTCGGGCCGCTCTCCAACTCGGTCGTCCAGCTTGCCTTCCAACAGACCGCTATGCACGGCTGCATATCCAGCCTGTCAGTCGCCGGGGCTACCTTCCTGCTCAGGTCGGTCCCGGACGCCCCGGTGCCAGGGAATGCAGCCGGGGCCTGCTGATCGCGGTGCTGACGAGAGCGCTCGGAGCCGCTGCTTTCGGTGTCAGCCGCTGAGGTCAGCGGCGGCCCGGTGAAGGGCGCCCCTACCCGCCAGTCCTACCGAGCCACTCCTGGGGGAAGAGCGGCACAGGTATCAGCGCGGCAAATGCGATCTGAGCCATGACCTGGCACGCGATTTCGGGAGGGCCGGTGTACAGGAGGGGCCAAGCACAGAGGATCAGCGGGAGGGCAAGCAGCACACGGAACCGGACCACGCCCATGCGCTTGTGGACCGATACCGCGAAAATCGCGACGAGCAGGGTGGGAATACCGATGATCGGCAGCACGTCCAGCCCCAGCATCATGCTGTCCAGGAAGCTGTCTTCCCGCCGATCCGTCTGCGAGACAGCCACCCAGGCTGCGGTGTGGATGAGCACGTACAGGAGCACGCACCATCCCATCCGTCCAAGAACGGGCCCCCGCCCCTGGGCGTCTCCCTGCTGCACTGCCGTCCACCCCCACGCCCCAAGCCCTTGTATGTGAACGCGTTGAACGTAGTCCACGGGTTCGTTTGAGCGCGAGGCGTCGGGCACGCAACGCCTGGCGCGGTCCAGGCAACAAAGAAGTTCATCGATGTTCTCGGAACCTGACGATCCCGAGGTCGCCACCCGCATGCGCATGGCCCACACCGTGGCCGCCGGTGCTTTCGGGACGATGTCCGACGCGGTGATTGTGGCCCAACAGGCTTGCTGAGCTGGGTATTCGGCTGCTGAAGTCCTGCCTGGGGAGTCTCGGCCGTGATCGGTGTTGACCGGGGGTTCTCTGCCTGTTGTGGGCATGGATCCGGCACGGGCAGGGTCAGCCCGGCGATGGCCGCGTCGCGGTCTCGGACGCCCGCAATATCGAGGGCCTCGCCCGCCCACGGTGAACCCGGCGCCGACCACCGGTGAACTCCGTACAACCAGCTCTGCCCTTCGACGGTCACACCAGATGACCCGTACCCCGTCGACCGAGTGGGAGTCCCCGTGCCACACAGCTGCCGCATCCTGACGTGCGCCATCGCAGCCGCCGCTGTGGCCACCGCCGGGTTCGTGTTCTCGTCCGGCGCCACCGCTTCCGCACCCCGTACCGCCACGAGCGACTTCAACGGCGACGGCTACACGGACCTCGCCGTCGGCGTCCCGGACGGGACCGTCGGCGGACAGGCCAAGGCCGGGTACGTGAATGTCGTCTGGGGCGGCCCGAAAGGCGTCGGCGCCTACGGAAGCATCCGTGTCACCCAGGCCACTCCCGAGGTTCCCGGCACCCCGGAGGCGGGCGACCGCTTCGGCGCATCCGTGGCCCTGGTGGACCTCAACGGCGACGACATCGCGGAACTGCTCGTCGGTGTCCCCGGCGAGGACGTCATCGACCGCGGTACGGACGCGGGCATGGCCATAGTCGTAGGCGGCTCGAAGGACGGGCCGGGACCGGGGTCGACGGTCCTCACCGGGCCGTCGCCGTCGGCTGCGTACGGCAAGTCGGTCGCGGCGGCCGAGATGACCGGCGACGACAACAAGGAGATCGTGATCGGCGGCACGGACAAGGTCGTCGCTCGTGTGATCCAGGGCGAGGACAGCATGGTCACCACCGTCGTCACCGACCACATGGGCGGCCGCGCCCCCGTCCTGGCCACCGGCGACTTCGACAGCGACGGCACGGCGGACCTGGCCGTGGCGTACTGGACCGGGGGCGACCCCTACACGCAGTCGCACGTGCGCCTGTGGAAGTGGGACGCCGACCAGTCCGCGATGGCCAACTTCTGGAACACGGACAACGCCGGTGTGACCGCCCTGGCCGCCGGCGACTTCGACGGTGACGGCCACGACGACCTGGCGCTCGGCGAATGCCGTGAGATCGCCGACGAGAACATCGACGACCCGTGCGGCCCCGAAAGGCTTGCCAAGGGGGGCGGCATCCACATCCACTACGGAAGCCCCGCGGACGGCCAGTTCGGCAGCCGCGCCCAGACCCTCAACCAGGACACAGCGGGCGTCCCGGGCGTGCCCGAGGACGGCGACCGCTTCGGCGCCGCCCTCGCCGTCGCCGACGTCAACCGCGACGGATGCGACGACCTGGTCGCGGGCGCTCCTGGTGAGGCCATCGGAAGCAGAGCTGGGGCGGGCGCCGCCTGGCTCCTCCACGGCGGCGCTCAGGGCCTGCTCGACGCCAACGGCACTGCCCGGTCTGTCTCCTGGAACCAGGACACGCCCGGCGTCCCGGGCGTCGCCGAGGCGGGCGACACCTTCGGCGCGGCGGTCGCCTCGGGTGACGGCAACGCCGACGGCGTACCGGATGTCACGGTCGGATCGCCTGGCGAGAACGCTTCCCTGGGCGCCGTATGGCTCCTCCCCAGAGGCTCGGCCGGCGGCTCGGCGGCCTTCTCGCCCCGCACGCTCGGCCTCCCGTACCTATCCACGGCCCAGAAGTACGGCAAGCCGCTGAGCAGCCGCTGAGTGCGCCCTAGGGACGTTGTACCCGCTCCCACAGCGTCGGCTCGCCCGCCGGCGAGGGCAGACACCTCCCTGCCCGGAGCATTCGATGCACGCCTCGACAGCTGCGCAACGCAGAGGCGCTGGCAGACCAGGCACCGCGGCGCCCGTGAGGTCCTTCGCTGAGGCCGCGGTGGCCAACTGTCCCTGTTCCGCACAATAAACAAGCCCCGGCCGCTGGCCTGGGGCTTTGTGCTGGAGCGGGTGACGGGAATCGAACCCGCGCTCTGAGCTTGGGAATCACCGCTCAGTTGATGTTTGCGCCACTCCTGACGAGGGGTTATGGCCGGGCATGGCTCGGTCGTGGCACTCGCTGGTGGGCCGGTGTTGACCGCTGGTTACCCCGTCTTCTGGTGCCCATCTGGTGCGGCCCGAGGGGGCCAGCCTGCCCGACCGCGTGGTGCCGGCCTATCGCTGGCGGTGCTGTGCGGTGCGACGAGTTCGCAGAGGCTGTTCGCCGGGGCCTCCTCAGCTGTCACCGCCCAACTGTCCTACACGGCACTGTCAGTGCCCTCCTGTTTGCTGTCTTCGCGGGAACGCGACATGCCTGGAGCCCGGTTCGCCTTCCCCAAATTCCGCCTCATCTGAGGTAAGGTTTCGGGAAGTCGGATCACGGAGGCGTAGTGAGCCAGCACCGCGAGCACAGCCCTGTCCATCGCAGCAAGATCGTTCGATCCCATGAGGCGGATGCGCGTCTGTCCGAGATGGGGCTCTCTGTCGCGAATGTTCGCACCAGTGTTACGACGGGTGACGATGCGCGAAGGCGCGTATCGGTTAAGTTCTACCCACGGAATTTTCCCGGCGTGACGATGTGGGCGGAAACGCTCGCCTCCCTGCGGCGCGAACTTCTCAAGACTCGCCAAGGGTGGAGAATTGGGCAAACGGGAAACTATGAGACGGTTTACTCTGCTCAACGAAATCTCGCGTTCGCCGTCGTAGCTGGCGACAGATTCACTGGGATTGAAGGATCTCGCGACCCGCGCCTGACTCGTAGGCGCGGCCCCAAGACGAAGGAGCGCATCGAACGCAACGCAGCGTATGAACAACTTGCCCTAAAGCTTGACCTGCCTTTGCTGGCCGAGGAAATTCCCGCCGACGAGGCATGCTCCACATGGTTCCTGGTCGTCTATGCGGACGATGATTACATCCGTATGGAAGTCTCTCTTCCCGTCGAAATTCGAAAAGATGGCCTTGTGGGAGAGTGGGTCGAGCGCATTATTATCGATCCCGTTCCTTCCTCTGGAGCGGTTGCGCCCATCGAACCGGACGAGGATAGCGATGACGACGGAGAACCGTTGGTCACTAGGACTGCCTGAATTCAACCACTCCCGCTTGACGCTCGCGCGCGAAAGGCGTGGCCTAACCAAGCAAGCTTTGGCAGAGCAGTGTGGGGTGTCGCGCAGGACAGTTTCAGCGTGGGAGGCCGGCGAGGTTGAGTCCCCGCCGGTCGATCAGCTATCAAAAGTGCTGCAACTTCCGAGCTCGTTTTTCACTGCAGACGATGCGCCGCAAGTGGAAGAAGAATGGGTGAGTTTTCGGGCACTGTCGTCTTTGACGGCCAGGCAAGTTCGTCGAATCCTGTCCGTAAGCTCTCTCGGTGTCGAGTTGAGCAACTGGATCGACAAGCGATACGGCACGCCGAGTGCTGATCTTCCAGATTTTTCCGAGGCTGCTGACTTGCCGCCTGCGACCATCGCAGAGCAGTTGCGCTCGGTTTGGGGGCTGCACCAAAAGCCCGTGAAGAATCTACTACCCCTCCTGGAGAGGAAGGGGGTCAGGGTGTATTCTCTTCCGATTGCGGACCGAGAAATTGACTCTTTCACTTTCCCGTATGAGGGGCGCCCCTTCGTCTTTCTTAATCTGAGTAAGACTGCGGAGCGTATGCGATTCGACCTGGCTCACGAGTTGGGGCATTTGATTCTCCACAAGGACTCCCAGAAGAATCGGTCGCGTCAGGTTGAGCAGGAGGCGCATGACTTCGCTTCGAGCTTCCTCATGCCTGCAGATGGGCTATATGCGCAAGTGGTCGGCAAGCTTCGGATCGAAGATGTATTTACGCTAAAGGAATATTGGAAAGTCTCCGCTCTAGCCATGGTGGAAAGACTTTACAACCTTGAGTTCATCTCGGAATGGGTGCGGCGTAGTTGGATTATCGAACTATCTCGGCGTGGCTATCGAACGGCCGAGCCAGAGGGCATGCACCCGGAAACCTCTAGGTTCTTCGCCGACGTTTTTCGGCTGGCTAGGGAAGATGGATGGACTTCTCGGAAGATCGCCGATGATCTGAGCGAAAGTGAAGAAGATCTCGATTCGCTGGTGTTCGGCTTGGCGATCTCGTCGATTGTTGGTGGTGGCCAGAAGGCGCCTGCCCTGCATGGTCACCTGACGGTCGTCAAGTAGGTCAGCAAGCTTTCCAGTTAGGTAGGCGTTCAGGGATGCGATCTGCTAACGTCGTCACGTCGTCACGTCGCCAGTTGAGACTAGGGGCAGGGGCTTGGGGTTCGATTCCTCTTGCGCCCTTCCTCGTACTCGTTTCGGCCGCGTTGGTAATCAGGTTCGCTATTCCTGTCCTAGGAAACGCTAAATCAGGGAACCGGGAACCCATCGTCGGACGGAAGGAGAGCATTATGAGCAGAATGCGAAAGTCAATCAAGGTCGTTTTGAAGGTGGCCGCGACGGTCGTAGAAGGCTCCGCAGCTGGGCTGCTGCTTCCTGCCTGAGCTGGCGAACGGCCTGGCCCCGGGCTCTAACGAGTCCGGGGCCAGCTCTTTGTGCCACTGCAGCAACCTTCACTCACCCCAGCTCCCATCCCGTCCGCCTTCGACCCACACATCGTGGAGCGGTCGTGGTTCAGGGCGTCAAGGTGGAGCGCGCCACTGTACGAACGACCTTGACGCCCTGGGCCGCGACTGCTCGGCTCTGCCTGGGTCGAAGGCGGACGGGATGGGAGCCCCACGACGCTCGCCCCGCTCCGGCCAGCACTCGCGAACGGCGCCCCGTCCATCCCGGAGTCTGAGCGCCCCCGCCGGAGGCATCGTTGTGACGCAGCGGAGCCGACCGCCCCAGCCACAGCGGGTTTCTTCCCCACCATGGTGCTCGCTTCAGCCGCGCGACCGGCGTAGCCGGGGCCAGAGCGGGCCGAAGGCAGGAGCGTCGGGCCCCGGCGGTGAGCCGGAGAGCGCGCGGCGAGCGGAGCGAGCCGCCTTGATGAAGTAGAGAAAGTTCTATCGCGCTGGCGTCAGACGCTTGCCGTCATGACTCCGCACGTGAGGGCCTGCCCCGTCCAGGGCATCCAGCAGCCGGATCGAGTACACCTCGGACATCCACTCCGAGACCTCTTCGGGCGTGAGCCAATCAACTGCTGTCGATTCGCTGGACGTTCGCTCGGCGCCGCCGGTCGGCTTGCAGCGGAACACCAGCGCCACGATGCCCCGGGTCGTGTTCTTGTAGACGCCGGTCAGCTCGTCCACTTCGATGTGGATGCCCGTCTCTTCCCAGACCTCGCGCTGTACGCCTGCCTCGAGGGCCTCGTCGAGCTCGAGTACGCCACCGGGAAGCTCCCAAGTGCCGTTATCGGCACGGCGGATCGCCAGGAGCTTGCCGTCTTCGCGGATCACCACTCCGGCTACGGACACGGAGTGGAGTGGCGTTGACTTGGGCTGCTGGGTGCCGTTACTCATGTACAGGAGCATAGGAGGAAGAGAAGGACTATGGGAACTGCGGTAGGAGGTGGGAGGGCCGTACCTCGGTACGTGCAGATCGCCGACGAGGTTGTTCAGCAGATCCGGGCGGGAGTCCTCAAGCCTGGTGACATGGTGCCGAGCGAGTCGGAGCTGGTCGAGCGCTACGGCGTCTCAGGCGGCACGATCCGTAAGGCCATGGTGGAAGTCCGCGCGAGTGGGCTCGTCGAGACCCGGCACGGCAAGGGCTCGATCGTGAAGGACCGGCCGCCGGTACGGCACCGCTCCTCGGATCGTTTTCGGCGCTCGCATCGGCAGGGTGGTAAGGCCGCGTACCTGGCCGAGTCTGCGCAGTCCGGGGCTACGGCCAAGGTCAGCGTTCTGTACATCGGGCCCATGGAGGCCCCCGAGGATGCTGCCGCGCGGTTGGGTGTGGAGGCCGGCGCGCAGGTGCTCGCCCGTCGGCGCCTCTACTTCCGCAACGGCACGCCCGTCGAGACGGCAACGTCGTACCTTCCGTGGGACGTCGTTAAGGACATCCCCGAGCTGTTCGCGGAGAACCCGGGCGGTGGCGGCATCTACGCCCGACTCGAAGACAGCGGGCACGAGTTCGCGGAGTTCGTCGAGACCCTGCAAGCACGCCCGGCCTCCAAGGCAGAGGCGTCCGAGCTGGCGTTGAGCCCCGGTGCTCCCGTCGTTCACCTGATCCGTGAGGCGCTGACGACCGAGGGGCGTGTGGTCGAGGTCTGCGACACCCTCATGGCCGCTGACCAGTTCGTTTTCGAGTACAGGATCCCCGCGGCCGACTGACGCCCGCTCAACTTCCCTCAACCCGCTGCGACTTGTTCATCGCGGCGGGTTGACTCATGTACAGGAGTCAGGCACTCTTCTTCATGTCACTCATGTACATGAGTGACGGAGTCCAGCCTCTATAGAGGAGTGATCTGCTGTGCGTCAGATTCCCGTCGACACCTCCGCCGCGACCGTGATGGTCGCCAAGGCCCCGCAGCCCAAGGTCAAGGACCGCCGTACCGGCGAGATTGCCGTCGACAAGGACGGCGTCACCCTGATGACCGTGGAGGTCATGTTCTCCACGCCGGACGAGGTCGAGATCCTCAAGCTCACTGTTCCGCAGCCCGGTGTCTCCGAGGACCTGACCATGGGCACTCCGGTCGCTCTGACGGGGCTGGTTGCCTCGGCGTGGGAGAACGAGTTCAACGGGCAGAAGCGGCACGGCATCGCCTTCCGCGCGGTCGCCGTCACCTCGCTCGCTGCCGGGGCGTCGCAGTCCAAGGCGGCCTGATCATGACCGAGTTCACGGTCGCGCTGCTGCTGGTCGTCGTCACCGCAGTGATCCTGCGGTGGCGGCGCCCCGCCTGGTACTGGATGACGTTCGGGGTCACCTTCGCCTCGCTGCGGGTCGCTTTCCGGTACGCCTCGGTCATGGATGCCTGCGGGCTCACGGTCCCGCCCTCGCGCTGGCGTCTCTCGCTCGCCCGGCTGACCCACCGTCCCGTGCCCGAGTCCCGCGCCCCGCGCATCCTGCGTCTGAGGCCGACCCGCACCGGTCTGGTCTTACGGCTCAAACTCCGCCCCGGCCAGGACGCGTTCGATGTCTCGGCAGCCACCGATCGGCTCCGCCACTCCTTCGAGATGTACGGCGTCACTTCCCGTGAACTGCGTTCGGGCGTCGTCGAGTTGCGGATGACCGGCTACGACGTACTCAAGCGCGTGCAGATGCCCGCCAAGACCGACCGAGCCTCCATGCGCATCCCCGTCGCGCTGCGCGAGGACGGCGCCGTCCACTACCGCGACTATCGAACCGTCCCGCACGGGCTCACCCTCGGCGCCACCGAGTCGGGCAAGTCCGTCTACCAGCGCAACCTGGTGGCCGGCCTCGCTCCGCAGGACGTCGCCCTCGTCGGGATCGACTGCAAGAAGGGCGTCGAACTCTTCCCTCTCGCCCGCCGCTTCTCCGCCCTCGCCGACAACCCGGACACCGCGCTCGAACTCCTCGACGCGCTCGTGTCCCACATGGAGGCCGTCTACCGGGTCATACGCGCCGAGCAGCGCATCAGCGTCACCGTTGCCGATGCCGAGATCGCCGCCGACATCTGGGATCTGCCCGAGGACCTGCGCCCGGTCCCGGTTGTCGTCCTGGTCGACGAGGTCGCCGAACTCGCCCTCTTCGCCACCAAGGAGGACGAGAAGCGCCGGGACCGCATCATCACCGCCCTCGTCCGCCTCGCCCAGCTCGGCCGCGCCGCCGGGATTTACCTGGAGATCTGCGGGCAGCGCTTCGGCTCCGAACTCGGCAAGGGCATCACGATGCTCCGCGCCCAGCTCACCGGCCGTACCGCTCACCGCGTCAACGACGAGACCAGCGCGAACATGGCCTTCGGCGACATCGCACCGGACGCCGTACTCGCGGCGATCCAGATCTCTACCGAGACACCCGGCATCGCCGTCGCCGGTGATTCGACCGGCGGTTGGGCCCGCATCCGTGCTCCGCACACGTCGCTGCGCGAGGCCGTGAACATCTGCAACAAGCATGCTGACCGCACGCCGGACCTGCCCGAGCTGGCGCCCTTCCGGCCCGCCGTTGCGCCGCTGCCCTCGGCCCGCGTGTCCCTCTCCAAGGCCGCTCCCGCCATGGCCTGACCTTCCCTGAACCACGGTCGGCGCGACCGCCTCGCGCCAGGTCCTTACCCGATCCATGCCCGAACCCGGAGGTGAACCCGTGGACGCTCACGAGGACTTCGAACGCACTGTGCAGCTGCTCGGCGCCCTTGCCCTGTACGCGCACCTGCTCGGCGCCGATCAGGAATTCGTCGCCCTGATGGGCCCGGCGCTGGCCGCGTCCCTTCCCTGCGGCATCGTCCCGCACGGCTACGACCCGGCCAACGACCCCGAATACCCGGGCGAGGACGCGTAATGGCCCGGCCCGCGATCCGGCTGGACGCCGTCCTGGTCCAGGCCGTCATCGCCGGTGCCCTGTCCTTCGCCCACCTGCACGACCTGGCCGCTGCTGCCGGACAGGACGGATGGAAGGCGTGGGCCTACCCGGTCAGCGTCGACCTGCTCCTGGTCGCGGCCTGGAGGCGGCTCCGCAGCGATGGGCCTTCCCGGCTCGCCTGGTGCTGGTTCGTCATCGCCCTGGTGGCCTCGCTCGGCGCCAATGTCGCCACGGCCGGATTCCTCGATCTGCAACACCCCCCGGCCTGGCTGCGGTTCGGCGTCGCCGGGTGGCCGGCCCTCGCCTTCCTCGGCGGCACGCTCCTCGCTCACACCACGCACGCTGACGAGCCCCGGCAGTCGGATCCGCAGGCGGTACCCGAGGCTCCTGCACCGACACCCGACCTCCCGGAGCCTGCTCCCGAGCCGGAGCCCGTCGAGATCCCCGCGGTTGAGGAAGTCCCCGCGCTCCCGGCCGCCGACCAGGCTCCGCCGGTCCCAGCCGCCCTCGTCGACCACGCGCGGAAGGTCGCCGACGACCACCAGGCCCGCACCGGCTCCCGCATCGACAGCGACACCCTCCGGGCCCGCCTCGGAGTCCCGCCCCAGCTCGCCAACGCCATCGCAGCCCAACTCACCTGACCAGAAAGGAGACCGACCATGCCCGCCCGCGACCACTTCCACTCCGTGATGCGCATCGGCCCCGTACAGATCGGCACCCACCGGGACCGCCACGGCCGGACGAAACACGCCGCCGTATGCACCGCAGACCGCTGCGGCTGGTCCTCCGACTTCTCCAGCCAGTCGGCCGCCCAGCTCGCCGCCCGCACTCACCGTTGCAAGGTCCGCTGAGGAGACACCCATGAACGTCCCGCTCTGGCTCGCCCTGCTCGCCGTCGGCTACCTCGGCATCAAGCTCATCCGCCCGCCCTGGTGGCTCGTGGCCGTGCTCCTGCTCGGCGGATACCTCCTCGCCGACAGCGTCCTGTCCCCGGTGATCAACACCGCCGTCAAGTAACCCGCGAAGGGAGAACCACCATGCTCCGCCCCAAGGTCCCGACCAACCCGGCCCCGACCGGCATCGTCACCCCGCTCAACACTGAGCTGACCGCCGCCGTGCAGCACATCGCTGGACGTACTCCGGGGACACCTACCACCTCATCCGTGCGGGCCTGGCCGGCGACGACCGCCGGGACGTCCCCGCCACCGTTCGCGACCACCCCCGCGTCTTCGCGACCCTCACCGCCCCGTCCTTCGGATCGGTCCACAACCGGCCCGAACGAGGCGTCTGCCGCTGCGGATTACGGCACGCCACCGATGACCCGGCGCTCGGCAGCGCGCTCGATTCCGAGACGTACGACTACGCCGCCGCTGTCCTCTTCAACAACCACGCAGGTGATCTGTGGATGCGCTTCACCACCCGGCTCCGCCGTGAGATCGCCGCCCGCGCCGGACTCACGCAACGCGCACTGAAGGACTCGGCCCGGATCTCGTACGGCAAGGTCGCCGAGTTCCAGAAGCGCGGTGCCCTGCACTTCCACGCCGTGATTCGCATCGACGGCCCGGAAGGACCGGACACCCCTCCGCCGTCCTGGGCCACCGTCGGCCTCCTCACCGATGCCATCCACGCAGCCGCGGGCCACTCCTACACATCGGTGTCCGTCCCCGCAGCTCAAGACCAACCTGCCCGCACCTTCCGATGGGGCACACAGCTCGACGTACGGCCGGTCGAGGCATTCGGAGACGGCTCGGACATCACCGAACAAGCCGTCGCCGCCTACGTCGCCAAGTACGCCACCAAGGCAGCCGAGAACACCGGCACCCTCGACCGCCGCATTGGCGAACTCGCCGAGCTCGACCGCCACCAGGTGCCCGACCACGCACGCCGCCTCATCACGGCCTGCCGGGACCTCGATTCGCTCTACCCGGACCGGCGGCTCTGGGCCTGGGCTCACATGCTCGGGTTCCGCGGTCACTTCTCCAGCAAGTCCCGCCGCTACTCGACCACCCTCGGCGAACTCCGCCAGGTCCGCGCCGACTACCGCGCCGCACAAGAACGCACCGCCCTCGCCTTGGACGACCGCGAGCCGGACTCCGTGCTCGTCCTCGCCGACTGGCAGTACGCCGGACACGGCCACACACCCGGCGAATCCGCCCTCGCCGCATCCATCGCAAGAGATCTCCAGCTCAACCGCGAGACCGCCCGTGAAGCCCTACGCGACCAACTTGCCCTGGAAGGAGACCGGTCGTGAGTGACCTCCTGCTGACCGTCGAGCAAGCCGCCGAACGCCTTGGTACCACCGTCCGCTTCCCGCGTCGGCTCATCGCCGAGCGCCGGATCGCCTTCGTGAAGGTCGGCCGTCATGTACGGATCGCGGAGAGCGTGCTGAACGCATACATCGACGGCAACACCGTCCAGCCGCTCCGGCGACGCCGGTCGCGCTACGGAAGGGCGGCCTGATGGGCAACAAGAAGGGCAGCCGCCGGCGCTTCGGTGCGGTCCGTCAGTACCGGTCGGGGCGCTGGACCGCGAGCTACCGGGGCCCGGACGGGCAGGAGTTCCGCGCGCCCGAGACCTTCGAGACCAAGAAGGGGGCCGAGGTCTGGCTCTCACAGGTCGAGGCCGACCTGACGCGCGGCAACTGGCAGGACCCGGACGCCGGAGCCGTCAACTTCAAGCAGTACGCGCTTCAGTGGGTCGATGAGCGTGGCCTGTCCGCCACCACGGACGAGCTGTACCGCCGATTGCTGCGGCTGCACGTCCTGCCCACCTTCGAGGACCTGGACCTCGACGAGATCACCGCACCACGCGTCCGCACCTGGAGGACTGAACGGCTCTCGTCGACCGGGGCCGCCACGACCGTGGCCAAGTCGTACCGGCTGCTCAAGGCCATCATGGAAACCGCGGTCGACGACGAACTGATCCGGCGCAACCCGTGCCGCATCAAGGGCGCGGGCAAGGAGTCGTCTGCCGAACGCAAGATCGCCACCGTCGACCAGGTGGATGCGCTCGCCTATGCCCTCGGGCCTCGCTGGCGGCTGATGGTCTTCCTCGGCGCGTACGGTCCGATGCGGCCGGAGGAACAGGCCGAGCTGCGACGCAAGGATGTCGACCTGGACGCGATGACGGTTCGCGTGCGCATGGCTGCGCCCGAGCTGACGACCGGCCGCCGTGCTCCTGGCGACACCAAGTCTGAGGCAGGCAAGCGGTTGGTCGTCCTGCCGGCCTTTCTGCGCACCGACCTTCGGCGGCACCTCGACTGGTACGCCGAGAAAGGTCCGGATGGACTGCTGTTCGTGGGGGAGAAGGGCAAGCCGTTCCGGCGGTCCACCTTCGGGCGGAAGTGGCGCAAGGCTCGGGCCGCTGTCGGGATGCCGGAGGGCTTCCGCTTCTACGATCTTCGTCACACCGGACACACCTTGGCGACGCGTTCCGGGGCCACGCTCAAGGACACGATGGTGCGTGCCGGGCAGTCGTCGGAGAAGGCTGCGCTGATCTACCAGCACTCGGACCTTGAGCGACAGCAGGAGGTGGCGAGCGGTCTGGATCAGCCCGTGTAAGCCGCCCGGCAGAAGGGCACGGAGAAGCCTTCTGGTGCGGATCTGGTGCAAGACGCTTAACGCGGTCTGGACAACAAAGAAGCCCCGGGCTGCTGGCCTGGGGCTTTCGCGTGGAGCGGGTGACGGGAATCGAACCCGCGCTCTGAGCTTGGGAATCCAGAGAAGCCTTTGCTGCCTCGGAGTGCTGACCTGCACAAATAGTCTGCGCTGCGTCCTCGTAGTCGCGGCCGTGTCCGCCGCTGTTGACCGCTGATGCCCGCACCAGGTGGTGCTGAGGTGGTGCGGGACACTCAGCACCTTCTTGAAAGGCCGCGCCTTCGGCTCGCTGTCGACGCGCCTCGCTGTCGACATGCGTTTTGTGTGTCGTACTCGACACATGCTCTACTGATGGCATGTCAACTGTCAGGCTCACGAAGCCGACCATTGCCGTCTTGGAGGTCTTGCTCGCTTCGACGGGCAATCCCCCGGCGTGGGGGCTGAGCATCTGCCGTGACGCAGACCTCGGTTCCGGCACCGTGTATCCGATCCTCGATCGCCTGTTGGAGCGCGGATGGGTGATTTCCTGGGATGAGGCTGAGCCGCATCCGGGGCGTCCCGCGCGCCGTTACTACGAGCTCACAGGGGCTGGTCGACTCCAGGCGCACGCTGCCCTCGACGCACGTCGCGCTCGGCGGCGCACTTTCGGACTCGGGTTGTCGGGAGGGGGCGCATGAGGAAGGCCGTCTTGATCCTGCTGATGGCCGGTCTGATCATCGTGTGCACGGGCTCGTTTGTGGCCTTGCTTGCGGGGCGAAACGACCTCTCGACCATCTCGGCCACCGTGGCAAGCGTGATCGCTGGCTCGGCCAAGAGTCTGGCGAGGCTCTTGGACAGAGCTGAAATCCGTCGCTCATTGAGAAGTGGTAGGTCGGCCTCCGCGTGGAGGGCAACTTCCTGGGCGGCAAGGCTGGCGGGCAGGCAGCGGAACATGATCAGTCAATGGCGCGCGCATCTTCAGGGAGACCCTGAGAGCGGAGTGCTCCTGTCTCCACGTCAGCAGCGCCGCTACGCGTTCGGCTTTCTCGTGGCTGCAGTGCGGTATCGCCTTCACGATTGGCTGGGCGTTCTGTGGCGCCCGGTAGACTGGCTGCTCTCGACTGATCAGCGCACGAATTTCGTCATCGCTACAGTTGTCGGCTGTCAGGCGATCTACATCGTCGGCGACGGCGGCATCCCGGCGCTGGTGACTGAGGTATGGGAGCCATGTGCACTCCTGGGCGGCGGCCTGTGCTTGCTGGCGCGGTGGCTGCGTAGGGTGCGCGGCATCGAGCTCTCCACCCGTCCTTCGGCCGAAGAGTAATGATCGGTCGATCAGCATCCCCAAGCGTTGCAGTCTGTCTCTAGCTGGATCCACAGGACTTGGGTGACTGGGAGAGCAACTTCGAAGGCAATGACAGGCCGTCACTCAAGCCTCTGTCGTGCTCCCCAAAAAGCCCAAGGAAGTCGCCTCCGGCTCCTGCGACTGGGGAGAGTGTTGGCTTCGCCAACTGGCTGCAACATTCGGGGAGGACTATCCGGATCCCTCGACTGCGGATTGGCTCGCAAAGCCGCACCAGCGTGACTGTGCACATCGGGAAGCGGGCTTTCGAGGGCTGCTGGGCGCCCCAGAATGTTTCAGCTTCGGTGACCGGACACCCCGGACAAGTAAGCAAGGTGCTGTCCGGAGGGTTTCAGCAGGTCACCGCCCCAACCGGACAGCCGGACAGTTGGGACACCAGGTAGGGGATCGCTGTAGGAGTGGCGGCCTCATGCGTGCTTGGGCGGTGTTCTCCGGCACTTGCTACTTGGGAATCACCAGTATCAACTTGCCAGTTGAGGTATGACTGTCCCTTCTGGTCGAGCAACAGGAGATGAGGCGTGAGGCTCGCAGCGGATCTCGAGTGGGGAACGGTTCCGGCATGGTTCGGAGGGCTTTCTCTCGTTCTCGCACTGGCAATTTTCATGCGAGATAGGAGTGCATTAGAACGTAAGGACGTTGACCTTATCGGCGTTTGGTGGAAGACCGAGTACGAAAGGAAAGCCCCCTGGAGCGACGGAGGTAGGGTCGAAACAGGCACGGTCAAGCTCACCGTCAACAATGCAGGCAACCTGCCGGTTGAGATCGTAAAGTTGGCGGTCGAGACCAACACCAAGTGGCTCGTAAGGGATACGGCTAGTTGGGATCGTAATCCAGATGGAGGTTACGGTGCTGGTCCCGGCACTTGGACCGTTAGGCCCGGAATTCAGGCACAGAAACACTTCCTTGGGAGACTCCGGCCCCCACCACAGGAAAAACATGAAACCAGCTATGAAGTAGACGTTGCGCATATGGCGCCAGATCATGCGGATCAATTGGATCTAACTGATGGAATCGACTGCAGGGTCCTGTGGATGCTCGTAATTGACAACGCCGGACGTCGATGGGAGATCCGGCCTGGGGCTGGACGTCGCGCTCGTCGTATTCGCTGGTATAGCCGAAGGCGTGAGTACCAGCCCCATGAATTCTGGACCAACGCGAGCCGGATCCGAGGGTGGGAGTGGCGTCTTCGGGTTTGGTGGGGGCGGCGACGAAATGGGTCGTGAGGAGCAGCGAGCCGTACCGAACCTGGGCGAGTATCCGCGCTCCCGAGTAGATGGACGCAGTACGCGCTACGAGGGCAGGAAACCCGGCTTCGCCTGTCCAAGGTCTCGCAGATGGGACAAGTAGTCCTGTGCCGCAGGCTCCTTGCTGTAGCGCTCCCTCATGACGGCCGCGAGTTCCCGGCTGGTCATGATGAGCGACGGCACGGATTGCCGATCGCCCTGGAGGGCTCGTTCGCCATGGATCAACGCTTGTTCGAGATCTCCCTCTCGGGCGGCCGTTACGCCCAACGTGACGCGGGCTTCCGCGTTCCGCATCGGGGACCGCTCGGTTCCGTCGAAGTCCGTCCCGGCGCGAAGCACTTCCTCAGCGAGGTTCCGGGCTAGTTTGTCCTCCCCAACGAGCCGGTAGCAGTCCATCGCGTAGAAGTCGAACTTCGCTGGATCAACTACAAAGTGGTGATCGAGGTTTTCCGGGTGCGGCATGCCTTCGAGAAGCTTCCGTCCACGGTCGAGTGCCACCTCTACCTGTCGTCGGTCTCCGAGTCGGGCCCATGCCTTGGCTTCCTGACCTGCCAGTTGGACAGCAACGCCGTGGTGCGCCGCCTGTTCGGCACCCGCCCGAGCGGCCGAGATGACCCCCCGGTAGTCGCCGGTTGTGAGCGCGAACCAGGCGCGCATCTCGTGTGCCCAACCGGCGACTTCGGCATGGTCCGCCTCGGTCGCAATCGACAGGGCGGCTCGGCGCGTGGACTCGGCAGCGTGACGTTTCCCCGAGTCGTACTCCACGCAGCCGACGAGGAGCGCGAGCCAGCCCGAGAGCGCCAGTACCTCACGGTGCTGAGCAAGGGTGAGGCTCTTGGAGTGGAGGTCCACCACTCGCTTCAGCCATTGACGTCCCTCGATCAGAAGCTGTTCGCTTGGCATGAATGGGTATTCAGAGCAAAGTCGATCGGCGGTGATTCGCAGAGCATCGAGTGTGGCGTTGTCTACATCCGACCTGTTGAGTCGACTGACGATTTCGAGAGTCTCCATGCCGCTCGCGACAAGGATCTCCTCTTCACCGTTCCGCCGCGCAGGTGCCGGGAAGAGAGCGTGAGTCACGGTGCCGAAAGTCGCTGCGATGAGGGGCCGGTAGAACTCTCCCGGCATGGAGCCGGACTCCCAGCGCTTCCACTGGCGAACCATGCTGTCATCGGCCGGCAGCTCCGTCTGGGCGTGGGCCCGCAGCGCTCGCACCGCCTCAAGCTGTGACCAGTCGCGCGCCGCCCGCTCAGCCGCGATGCGCCGTGCCCACGCGGGCCTTTCGTCGCTCATGCGCCCTCCTCCGAGTGCCTACCGCGAGTCTGGCCCGCCGACCGAGGGGACAGGCAAGAGGACAGAACGGTGACACCTCAAGTGTCCCCTTGTCCTCAACGCTGACCCCCCGCTGTCACTTATTTCCCAGCCTCCGTGCCTTGCATGGTTATTCCAGATCACGCACCGCCCGAGGCGGTGCCCTCTTCGAGTGCTGCCACGCGCTCAGTCAAGGCTTGAATCTGGAGGCGCATTTCCTTGATCTCTTCCACTACGTCCGGTTTACGAGCGGATGACACGTCGGTGTCACCTGCGATGAAGTATCCGCGGTTTCCCGCCGAGAAGATCAGTCCTTCTCCCACGAGAACCCCTAGGCCGTCCCGCACCGTCTGTCCGGCGAAGCCGAACTCCTTCGCGAGCTCCCGGGTCGTCGGCAGCTTGCCGTCCGGATACACGCCGCTCCGGATCCGCTCTCGCACCTCGTCCGCCACCTTCACGGGCTTGGGTCTGGGGTCACTCGCCGCAAAGCTCATGCCTACGAGCGTATCCACTAGCGCGCGCTGCAACGCACTGACGCATGGGGGTTGCGCGCTAGTGCGCACCAGTGCAAGCTAGCTAAAGGTCGGCGGGACTCCCCACCAAGGTCGCCCGCCGCACTGGTTCTCCCTGCCCGACTGACATCAGGAGAGTCAATGCGCACATACGTAGGTGAACAGCAGGCGGCTACCGCCTTCGAGTTCGAGGAGCTGGCGCTCGGCTTTGAGGAACTGCCCGAGGGGATCGATCGGGAGCTGTTCCTCGGTCGGCCCGGCGAGGCTCCGGAGGAGCGCGTGGCCAGGCTGGACGTGGCCTGCGAGGCGTTGAAGGACATGCGCGAGCGCGGCGAGAACGGCGACGAGATCGCCGCTTGGGACGCGCTGTACGCCGAAGCGCTGACGCGGACGATCCCGCTTCTGCGGTCCGCTACGAGGCGGCGCCGGGCCCCTTGGACGGGGGAAGCGGCATGACGTCCTCAACTGAGACGACACGATCCACGGTGCCGCCGCTCACGAAGCCCGAGATGGCTCTCATGGGCTGCGCTGGACTGGCTGCGGCCGGGGTCGGTGCGTTAGGGCTGGCGTCCTCCTTCGATGCGGTGTCGGCCGCTGCGGAGCGCTGGGACTTCGGCCAGCCGTGGATGTTGCCGATCGGGATCGACATTGCCATCCCGGTATTCACCGCCGCCAACCTACTGCTGATCCGGATGGACATGGCGCTTGCATGGGTGCGCTTCGTGCCTTGGGCACTGACGCTCGTGACTTGCTGGCTCAACATCGCCGCTGGTCACTCGCTGTCGGCGAAGCTCGCGCACGGCACGATGCCGTTGCTGTGGGTGGTGTTCGCCGAGATCATCGCCCACATCTATGCCGTGCGGATCGGCGCCGCAACCGGTAAGCGCATGGAGAAGATCCGCCGCTCCCGCTGGCTGCTCGCCTTTCCCTCGACCTTCGCTTTGTGGCGCCGGATGACGCTGTGGGAGATCACCTCCTACTCCGTGGCCCTGGGGCGCGAGCGTGAGCGGCAGCTGGCCCGTGCAGACCTGCGGGAGCGACACGGTAGGCGGTGGCGGTCGAAGACCCCGCGACGTGAGCGGGTCCTGCTCAAGCTCGGGGAACTCACCCCCGCAAGCGAGGGCGTCCGGCAGGAGCAAGCGGAGCAGCCTGCGCGACCCAAGGGTGCAGCATCCAAGCCGCGCAAGCGCCCCAGCAAGACGAAGCCCGCGAAGTCGCCTCGCACTGCAGCCGAGTTGCTGAAGCAGGCGCGCGAGGAAACGGCCGACTGGTCGGACGACGGGATCAATGCCGAGGCGATCCGGACCACGCTGCGTTGCTCGGCTGCCAACTCCCGAGTTCTACGGGATGCGCTGCTGACCGAGCGAGCCGAGGGAAGGCGCCTGCGCCCCCTCGACGGTGACGCCGATGGGACCGAGGAGGCGGCTGCCTGATGTCCCCGGCTTTCGGTAAGTGCTACGACCCGAGCGGCCATCGGTACGGGCTACCCACCTACCCGTGGCGGTTCGCCCCGGCCGGACTGGCGACCCGGCGACAGCTTCGCGCCCGTGGCTTGCGGCCGGGAGGGCAGCCGATCGCCGCTCAGGTGATGCGGGCCAACTGCCGCCGCGGCGGGGCCCAGGTCGCTTACCTCTACCGGATCGACAGGGCCAAGCCGGTCCGCCCGATGACGCTGCGGAAGACGGTGGCGCTCGCGAAGGCGATGACCGCCCGCCGCACCTGCCCGACCTGCCAGAGGGACGCCGGATACGTCATCCCGACCTCGCTCGGGATGTGCGTGCCCTGCGCCTATCCCGAGGAACAGCGCGCCGCCTGAACACCCTGAATCCGCCAAGGAGATCTGCTGTGACCAGCCAGACCAATGCCGTTGCGTGGCCGGAGGGCGTGCTCTACCGCTACGCCACGATCGTCGGCGCCACCGTCGATGTCATCGCCTGCACCGAGGGCGGCTATGAGGCCGTCTGCCGCGGCTGCGACGCCCCCTACACCCCGTCCCCGGTCGCCAGCGCCGAGGGCATGCAGAAGTGGGTCCAGCCCTGGGCGCAGGAGCACTCCACGACGTGCCGCGCCCTGCCTCGTCCCACTGCCTGATTCCGGTGGGCCCGGCCGCCCAACCTCTCACAGCGTCGGCCGGGCCCACCATCCCTCCCATCTGGAAGGAAGACCAGTGAAGCACCCCGAAGACGACAACGAACTGTTCAACCGCCTCGAAGCCGAGATGGCAGAAGAGGCTCAGGGCGATGTGGTCGACCTGGGCAAGGCCCGCTCCGCCCGCACGGAGTCGGCCAGCTCCCAGCCCGACCGAACGCCCGACGCGTCTGCCGACTCCAAGCCGACTGAGTCGGCCGACCCGGGCGAGTGGGAGTCGGACGACTCCCGCCCGACTCTGGTCGACCCTGCGGCACCGACTCAGTCGGGCCCTGGGCTGATCGACCGCATCCGCGATTCGAAGCGCCTGGACGTGGTCCCGGTGTGGGCGAAGTCGGCCGCGGAGTTCGGGGAGGCGATGAAGTGGCTGGCCGGGCATGCCGGGCACACGATCGCGTTCCATGCGGTGCGGGTGCCGTTCCTGTACGTGCCCAAGCTGGTCTGGCGCTCTCCCCGCGGTCTGGTCAACACCCTTGGCAGGGTGGGGCGATGGGCGGTTGATGCCGAGGGTGAGCCGCTGCGGCAGGCGGAGGCGCGGCGGGAGAACTCGGAGGTCTACCTGAAGCTCTCGCGCCAGCGGGACCGGCGCGTGCGCCTGCGGACGATCGTCACCGTGCTGGGCGCGCTGGCGAGCCTGGCCGTCCTGCTCTACCTCGTCTACGGCGCCTCGCCGATGACGCAGGTCATCGCGGGCGTCTTGGCCGCGCTCGGGCTGGGGTTGGCGGGGGCGCCGGCGGATGCTCCGCTGGCGACCAGGGCCGTGGTGAAGACCGAGGTGCAGAAGCTGAGCAGCGACATCGTGGTCAAGGCCATGGCCTCCATCGGCATCGGACAGATCGCATCCGCTGTGGCCAAGGGACAGGACGGCATCAAGTTCGTCTCGCCCATCACTCGCGAAGGACCCGGCTGGCGCGCCGACATCGACCTCCCGCTCGGTGTGACGGTGGCCGATGTCGCCGACCGGCGCGCCCGACTGGCATCAGGTCTTCGCCGCCCGCTGGGCTGCGTGTGGCCGGACGCCGACCCGGGCGAGCATGAGGGACGGCTCATCCTGTGGGTGGGGGACCGGGACCTGTCCAAGACCGGCATCGTCAAGTGGCAGCTCGCGAACGCGCGCCGTCACGACGTGTTCAAGCGCGTCCCGTTCGGACTGGACCCGCGCGGCCGGGCCCAGTCGGTGCCGCTGATCCAGCACAACGTCCTCATCGGCTCCCAACCCGGCCAGGGCAAGACCGCCTCGGTGCGGGTGCTCGCGTGCGGCGCTGCCCTGGACCCCTCGGTGGAGCTGTGGCTGCACGAGAACAAGGGCACCGGCGACCTCGATGCCCTGGCCTGCGTCTCGCACCGGTTCGTCTCCGGCATCGATGACGAGTCGATCAAGTACGCGGCCGACTCGTTGAAGCTGCTCCGCGAGGAAGTCATGCGCCGGGCCGCGGCCATCAAGAAGCTGCCGCGGGACCTGTGCCCGGACAAGCGCATCACCCGGCAGATCGCCGACAAGCGCTCGCTGAAGCTGTGGCCCCTGCTCGCGGTGTTCGATGAGTGTCAGAACCTGTTCGCCCACTCCACCTACGGCAAGCAGGCAGGCGAGGACGCCGAGTTCATCATCAAGCTCGGCCGCGCCCTGGGCGTGATCCTGGTGCTGGCCACGCAGCGCCCCGACAAGGACTCACTGCCGACCGGCATCAGCGGCAACGTCTCCATCCGCTTCTGCCTGCGCGTGGCGGGCCAAGTCGAGAACGACATGATCCTGGGCACCAGCGCCTACAAGAACGGCGTGCGCGCCACCGCCTTCCGCCCGGAGATCGACGCCGGTAACGGCTACCTCGGCGGCGCCACACCGCTGCCGACCGTGGTGCGCACCGCCTACCTGGACGACCCGGCCACCGACGCCATCGCCCAACGCGCCCTGGCGCTGCGCAAGGCCGAAGGCACGCTCTCCGGCCTGGCCCTGGGCGAGGAGTCCGAGGCCACGCCTGTGCCGTCGTATGACCTGCTCGCCGACGTCGCCGCGGTCGTCCCGGTCTCGGAGGAGCGGGTGTGGAACGAGCGGATCGCCTCCCGCCTGGCGGAACTTCGGCCGGAGGTCTACGGCGGCTGGAAGGGCGAGAACGTCACCAGCGCCCTGAAGCCGCACGGCATCAAGACCACGGGCGTCGCCGGAACCACCGGCGACGGAGCCCGCACCACACGGCGCGGCATCGTCCGCGCCGACCTCACCAAGGCCATTGCGGAGCGTGACGAAAACCGGGGCGCCGCCTAGCCCCGGGTGGGCGCTATCGGTAGCGGGGTCACCTGCTACCGGTAGCACCCCCGCTAGCACCCCAAGCCGCCCCCGATCTGCGCTCTAGCGCATAGCACCCCACCTGCGGAAACCCCGAAATCGCCCCAGGAGGGCCCTTCATGACCCCCATCAGCCTTGCTATCGCCTGCCTACTCGCCATCACGCTCGGTTACGGCTCGCTGTGTGCGGCAGCGCCGTTCGGCCGCTGCCGCAAGTGCAACGGCTGGGGCTTCCAGATGAAGCACGACCGCCGCGGGCAGCTCAAGCGCGGCAAAGACTGCCGCCGCTGCAAGGCCACCGGACGCCGCATACGCATCGGCCGCTGGATCTTCAACCGCGCCCAGCGGATCTACCGCGAAGGCACCCACTGACCCCCACCACCCCAACTGCCGCAAAGGAGACACCCCGTGGCCCTGACCATCTCCCTGGTCTTCGTCTTCGGCCTGGTCCTGTTCTTCCTGCTCCGCTCCAACTCCCTCAGCTACGGCGCCGCGTTCATCGCCGTGATGTTCGGCTTCTACCTCGCCACCACCGGAGCCGCCCAGCCCGTCAACGACCTCACCCGCGCCGTCATCGACGCCATCCCCAACCCGTAGAGGAGCGAAGGTCGTGAACGAACAGATCACCGCCCGCCACTGGCTCGCCGCAGCCCTGCCCAAGGCAGCGCCCGCCCTGGCCACCTCCACGGTCCTGATCCTGGCCCGGATCTGGAACGCCAACGGCGCCGAACACAGCCTCGGCAACGCCGTGCTGATGACCGCCCTCGCCCTCGGAGCCGCAGCCGCCGGAGCCTGCGCGTCCATCGGCAGCTCCGGGGACGGCGTGCTCGCGGGCACGGCGTTCGCCGCCTCCGGAGGGCTGGCGCTGGCAGGGGTCGCCGGATACGCAGACGGGCTCTCACTGCCGCTGCTCCTGTGGGCCCTGGCCACCGCCGTCGCCTACGGGCTCGCCGCCCGCTACTGGCGCACAGACCGCCGCGAAACAACCGCGTACGAACGACGCACGACCGAGCGGCGCGAAGAACACGCCCACGTCGAGCGCATCGAGACCATGCGGGCCCACACGCAGATCGAGGTAGCCCGCGAAGCCAGCACCTACGCCACCGCACTAGCGGAAGCGCTGACCGCCCGCGCCACCCTCCCCGGCTTTGACCCGACAGCGCTCACCAAGGCAGGACTGCCCGAGCTGCCAAGCGCCGAGAGTTAACGGGCCGCGGCGGCGGAACTCCCCACCAAGGTCGTCCGCCGCCGCGGTTCTCCCTGACCGTCGAAGACAGAACAGGAGAACTCCAGAATGCCCCAGACAGACACGAGCGGGCAGCTCGAGGCGGCGCTTGAAGCTGCTGCCCGCGGCTGGCATGTCTTTCCCCTGATCCCCGGCGACAAGCGCCCCGCAGTCCGCGACTGGCAAACGCGGGCCACCACTGACCCGGACCGCATCACGCGGTGCTGGACCTACGCCCCCTACAACATCGGTATCGCGACCGGCCCGTCCGGTCTGGTCGTAGTGGACCTGGACACTCCCAAGAACACCGATGACACCCCGCCGGCCGAATGGGCCGCCGACAGCGTCACCAGCGGTGAGGACGTGCTCGCGGTGCTGTGCGAGCGTCACAGCCAGCCGTACCCGCATGAGACCAACACCGTGCGCACCGGCCGCGGCGGCGTCCACCTGTACTTCAACGCTCCCGAAGGTGGGGAGCTGCGCAACACCGCCGCCAAGTTGGGCTGGAAGGTCGACTCTCGAGCCCACGGCGGCTACGTCGTCGCCGCGGGCAGCATCGTGACTGGACGGCCCTACACGCCCGTGCACAACGCGCCCGTGGCGCCGCTGCCGGACTGGCTGTGCAACCTGCTTCGCCCGGCGCCCTTGCCGCCGCAGAAGCCCGTCACCATCGCCCTCACGGCCAATGACCGGCGAACTGCCTATCTGCGTGCAGCAGTGAAAGCCGAAGTAGGGCGCGTGAAGCGCTCTGCTCCGGACGAGCACAACGCCGCCCTCTATCTCGCCTCCGTGGCGCTTGGGCAACTCGTCTCAGGCGGGGAGCTGGACGAGGCCGAGGTGACCGCCTGGCTCACCGATGCGGCCGCCCAGGTTGGGCAGAAACCGCGCGAGATCCCCCGCACGATTGCATCCGGCCTTCGCGCCGGAGCCAAGCGCGCCCGGAAGGTCGCCGTATGAGCGCCAACCCGATTCCCCCGCTGCACCTGTACTCAGTCCCCGGAGACCCCGAGACAGCACCGGAGGCACCACCGAAGCGTGAGCGCCCCCGGACCGCGTGGACTGCAGATCAGCTCATGGCCGCGGACTTCCCTGAGCCCAAATGGGCCGTGCCCGGCATCCTCGCTGAAGGCGTCAGCCTGCTCGCCGGACCTCCCAAGGTCGGCAAGTCCTGGCTCTCCCTCGGGATCGCCCTGTCTGTCGCAGCCGGGGGCCGCGCCTTTGACTCGGTGCCCGTCCAGGGCGGTCCCGTGCTCTATCTGGCGCTGGAAGACACACCACGTCGTCTCCAGACCCGTATGGGCAAACTGCTCGACGGACGGAAGGCGCCCGCCGGACTCACCCTCGTGACCGAGTGCCCTCCCTTTCCTCAAGGCGGGACCGAGGCCATTGCCGGGTGGCTGGACCGTAACGAGGACGCTCGCATGGTCGTCATCGACGTGTTCGCCAAGATGCGCGGCCAAGCCCCACAAGGGGTGTCGGCGTACGACGCGGACTATGTCGCCGTCGGCTACGCCAAGCGCCTGGCAGACCACTACGGCATCGCGGTCGTCCTAGTCCACCACGTCCGCAAAGCGGGCTCCGAGGACTTCCTCACCGAAGTCTCTGGGACCAATGGCATCGCGGGCGCGGCAGACGCCACGCTCGTACTGAAGCGGGCGCGTGGACAGGCAGACGGCATCCTGCACGTCACGGGTCGAGACGTAGATGAAGCCGAATACGCGCTCCAGTTCCAAGCCGCCTCCGGTGCCTGGCATTTGCTGGACGGTCCGGCCTCAGACCACACCGTGGGGGACACGCGCGCCGCGATCCTGCGGTACGTCCGCGCCCATCCCGGAGCCAAGCCCAAGGACATGGCGGGGGAGCTGTCCCACGTCGACATCGACACCATCCGCCGTACCTGCTCTCGCATGGTCGAGGCGGGCCAACTCGCCAGGGACGGCAGTGGCCGGTACTACCCGGACACCGAGGCCAGGACCCAGGGTGCCCAAGAGGTGTCCGAGCTGTCCGACTGTCCGGTTACTAGGTCTGACCAGGCCGAACCACCCGGACAGCCGCAGTTGGAGCTGTCCGGCCTGTCCGGTTCAAGTGCTGAGCAGCGAGGTGAACGTCGTGCTTGAACCACACCTGACCGTTCGTGAGGCCGCCTTGTTCCTGGGTGGCGAGCGCTTCGTGCGGCGCCTCATTGCTGAGCGACGCATCACGTACGTCAAAGACAGGCGGCGTGTGCTCATCCCGGAGAGCGCCGTAACCGCATTCCTCGCCGCTCGCACTGTCCCGGCACTTGTGTCCCGGGCACGCCGTAGGAGGGCGGCCTAGTGCCCAAGAGAGGCCCGAGGAAGGGCAAATCAATGCGACGCTTTGGCGCAGTGCGGCAGTACCGGTCCGGACGCTGGACCGCCTCCTACATCGATCCCACTGGCCAACGGCGGAGGGCGTCGGACACCTTCGACACCAAGACCGAAGCAGAGGTCTGGCTGTCCCAGGTCGAGGCGGACATCAGCCGTCGGGACTGGCGTGACCCTGACGCGGGCGCGGTCAACTTTGAGGAGTACGCGCTCAAGTGGGTCGCTGAACGTGGCGTCGCTCCGACCACAGATGAGCTGTACAGGCGGCTCCTTCGGTTACACCTCCTGCCCACCTTCGAGCGGTACGACCTGGACCAGATCACCCCGCCCAAGGTCAGGGAGTGGAGGGCCGAACGGATCGCAGCTACTCGTGCCCCCACGACGGTGGCCAAGTCGTACCGTCTGTTGAAGGCCATCCTGGAGACCGCCGCCGACGATGAATTGATCCGTAGAAACCCGTGCCGGATCAGGGGCGCCGGGAAGGAATCCGCGGCTGAACGTGACATCGCCACTGTGGAGCAGGTGGATGCGCTCGCAGATGCGGTGGGCCTTCGCTGGCGGCTGATGGTTTACCTCGGGGCGTACGGCCCGCTGCGGCCGGAGGAGCAGGCAGAACTCCGCCGGAAGGATGTGGACCTGGACGACATGACGATCCGGGTTCGACAGGCCGCGCCGGAGCTGAACACCGGGAAGCGTGTCGTCGGAGACACGAAATCCGAGGCGGGCAAGCGGTATGTCATTCTTCCGGGCTTCCTGCACAAGGATCTGCGGCGTCATCTCGACTGGTACGCGGAGAAGGGGAGAGGGCCCGAAGGTCTCTTGTTCGTAGGGGAGAAGGGTGCACCGTTCCGTCGGTCATCGTTCGGACGGAAGTGGCGCCGGGCGCGAACCAAGGTCGGCATGCCAGACGGCTTCCGCTTCTACGACCTCCGCCACACCGGACACACTCTGTCCACGCGGTCCGGCGCCACGCTCAAAGACACGATGGTGCGCGCCGGCCAGTCCTCCGAGAAGGCGGCACTCATCTACCAGCACTCGGACCGCGAGCGTCAGAAGGAGGTAGCGAGCGGGCTGGACAAGATGGTCCGAGACGAGCGAAGGAAGCGCTCTGACCAGCCGAAAAAGGGCTCAGGTGGTGCGGAGGTAGTGCGCGGCGCCTGAATCGGTCTAGACAACACGAAGGCCCGGGTTGGGGATCCTATCCCTGACCTGGGCCTGAGTCTTTGGAGCGGGTGACGGGAATCGAACCCGCGCTCTGAGCTTGGGAAGCTCATGTTCTACCATTAAACTACACCCGCGTAGTAAGGCGCGTGAGGCGTCTCACCGCCGCAAACTGTACCCCATCGATGGCCCCGGTGTGTTCGCCGATGGCCTTTGCGCTGCCCGGAAGCGGTTCGCGGCGACCTTGGGGTGGACGTCGGTCCGAAAGGGCCGGAGCGGTTGGCGGGAGCGGTCCGCCGGGCACTCCCGCAGTGCCCCGCCGGGCCCGCATGCGGCCCTCCGTCGGCACGCCTACGGCCCGTTTCGCGGGCCCGTGCGGTGCGTCACACGTTGGGGCGGCCCCGAGGGTGAAGCCGGTACGGCGGGTGGGAAGTTGGGCGTACCCTCAGGGCGCGGAGTGCCGCTTGGAAGGGTGCCCGGCTCATCCCCTAATGTGGCATTTGTCGTTCACGCTCGTGGGGAAGGGTCTCAATGGAGCGCACCGTCGTCCGTTGTGCCGAAGGGCACGTCTTCAGCACCTCGTCGTTCCCGATGCAGAACCTCGGTACCGACCGTCTCGGACCCGGTCGGCTCCTGCGCTGTCCTCGATGCGCCCGGCTGCGGCATGCCGTGCCCGTGCCGGGCCAAGGAGGCAAGCGCTAGCCGGCCGGGCCCGCAGAAGCAGCGTCAAACGCAGCACAGCTCAAACGCGGAACAGCGTCAAACGCAGCACCCTCGCGGCGCGCGGGTACGAGGCCCTCAGCGGCCTCGCCACCCGCGCGCCGCGACCGTTTCCGCTCGCCCATCGCCCCGATTTCCGCGGCTCCGCCGCCCAGTTGGGTGCGTGGCCATCCGCCCCTGCCCCGCCATCGGCGGTCCTGGCGCTCGTCCCCGCTCCCGCGCCGTCCGTTCCCTCGTTCCACCCGTTCGTATGCGCAGGTCCGGTCCGTTAGTCTCGGTCCGTGCTTCTCTCTGACAACGACATCCGGACCGAGATCCACAAGGGCCGCGTACGCATCGAGCCGTACGACGAGTCCATGGTTCAGCCGTCGAGCATCGACGTCCGGCTCGACCGCTACTTCCGGGTGTTCGAGAATCACCGCTACCCCCACATCGACCCCGCCGTCGAGCAGGCCGACCTCACGCGCCTCGTCGAGCCGGAGGAGGACGACGCGTTCATCCTGCACCCCGGCGAATTCGTCCTCGCCTCGACCTACGAGGTCGTGACACTGCCGGACGACATCGCCTCCCGCCTGGAAGGCAAGAGCTCCCTGGGGCGCCTGGGGCTGCTGACGCATTCCACGGCCGGGTTCATCGACCCGGGTTTCTCCGGGCACGTGACGCTCGAGCTTTCCAATGTCGCCACGCTGCCCATCAAGCTCTGGCCGGGGATGAAGATCGGGCAGCTCTGCATGTTCCGCCTCAGCTCACCCGCCGAGCACCCGTACGGATCGAGCAAGTACGGTTCCCGGTACCAGGGGCAGCGCGGGCCCACGCCCTCGCGCTCGTTTCTGAACTTCCACCGCACGCAGGTCTGATCCGGGTGGATCCGGGGCAGTAGGAGCGGCCTGCGGCAGTCGAGAGGGGACAGCCGTGAGCGAGGAACGCGAGAATCTGACCTACACCCTCTTCGGGCAGGCCACCCGCGAGCTGGCGCAGACCATCGCCGACGACGGCTACGAGCCGGACATCGTCCTCGCCATCGCCCGCGGCGGCCTCTTCGTCGCCGGCGCGCTCGGTTACGCGCTCGACGTGAAGAATCTCCACGTCATGAACGTCGAGTTCTACACCGGCGTCGGCAGGACCCTCGACATGCCCGTCATGCTGCCGCCCGTCCCCAATGTCGTCGACCTCAGCCGGAAGAAGGTCCTCGTCGCCGACGACGTCGCCGACACGGGCAAGACACTCAAGCTCGTCCACGACTACTGCGCGGGGCATGTCGCGGACGTCCGCTGCGCCGTGATCTACGAGAAGCCGAACTCGCTCGTGAAGTGCGAGTACGTGTGGAAGCGGACGGACAGCTGGATCAACTTCCCGTGGTCGGTCGATCCGCCCGTCATACGGCGTGACGGGCAGGTTCTCGACGCCTGAGACGTCCATGGCGCGTGAGTGGCGCATCGCTCGGCCTCCCGAGCCGAAAGGGCCGCCCACCCTTCTCGGGCCCCCACCCTTCTCGGGCCCCCACCCCTCTCGGGGCGCCCACCCTTCTCGGGCCGCCCACCCCTCTCGGGGGCGCGGCCCGCTGCGTTTTGTGACGTGGCTTCTGCGGTTGTGGGTTGTGGGTGCCCGAACGGGGATCCCGGGACCTGTGCTGTCCTCATGTGTGGGCTTGCCAGGCCGGGAGCGGCCCCCACCGAAGGGCCGGCCCCCTCGACCGATCATCCGCAGGGGCGGGCCGCTCCGGCGCACCCCGCGGGCGCAGTGCGTCAGGGTTCGCCGTTCCGCGCTGGTGGGTGGCAGGTGTGTTCTACGTGCGGTCAGGCACCGGTTCGAGCGGTACCTGCCCCAGTACGAGACAGCGGTCGAGCTCCGGCGGCCGGTAGGACGCGTCCTTCTCGTGGCGTTCCTTGGCGGTTTCGGAGAGGTATTCGCTCCCGTCGAGACGGTCCTTCCCGCCCGCGGCCTGTCCGATGGGCCGGTGCCACGGCCGGGCCAGCCGGTACAGGCCGGTGCGTGAGTCGTGCACCATCCCCGTACTGTCGGGCCGCACCCGGAAGCCGGTGCTCGTGTCCGGGGTCATCTCGTCCGGCACGGTCCCGTTCAGGGCCTCGGGGTCGAACTCCAGCCCGTATCTGCGGGCTTGGTGAAGCATCCACAGCAGAGTGATGTCGGACAGCGCCGTCTCCTCGTAGCCGCCGCCGATGTCACAGTGCACGCCGGCGAACCACACCTGCTTCAGTTCCTGGCCGTTGTCGGTGGCACCGGGCCGCTGGTGCCACAGCGTCGGCTCGAACGGTGTGCGCTGCTCGTCGATGGCCAGCGCCTGGAACGCTCCCTTTACCCAGGTGCTCAACTCGGTGTCATGGAACGCCCATCGACGGTTGAACCGGCTCACGACCGGCTTGAGCCACCGGGGACCCGGAGCCGGGATGCCGAGGGCACCGACCGTGTCCCAGACCCCGATGAAGTGGATCTCCGTCTCGTGTGCGTACGCCCGGCGGAACAGGGTGGAGGCCGTGCCCTGCGGCTTCTCGATCCGGTTGCGGTACAGGGACCACGCTTCCTTGATCCGGTCGGCGTTCTCCCGGCGCAGGATGCCGCAGTTGCGCACCAGGCCGGCCAGGCTCCGGGCCGTGAACGCCCCTCGGCTGAAGCCGAACAGGTACAGCACGTCACCGGGCTCGTAGGCGTCGACGAGGAAGCGGTAGGCGTCCAGGACGTTGCCGGACAGCCCCATGCCGAACGCGCCGCCCCGCAGTCGCTCCCATCGGCGGGTGCCGACACCGCTGCGGTAGTACACGCGTTGCTCCACCCCGGAGACTCGCGGTCGCACGGACAGGGCGACTTTGGTGACGTTCGTCCTGCTGGACTGGTCGGCGAAGTTCCAGGTGCCGTCACAGCAGACGATCAGGCGCTTGGCCATGGCATCCCCCTCCGAGGCCTTCGCCCCTCCGAGGCCTTGGCGGCCGACGGCACGCGCGGTCGCTCGGCGGCGAGAAGGGCTCGCACTGTTTCCGGCCCGCACATCATCGATGTCATCCCTCGGCCGGTCTCCCGGCGTCTCACTCCGCGCCGGGACCTACCGGCGGGCAACTCTGATTCCATGATCGCATCGTGCCGCAGGCCTCGCCATTCGGAAACGCGGTCCGGGGCACCAGTGTGGAAGGCCCCGCCCGGGCGCCGACGTGGAAGGCCCCCGCCATCCGGCGGGGGCCTCGATACGCGTCAACTCGTGGAGTGCGGACGGGCGTTACAGCGTGCCCAGCTTCAGCAGGGCCAGCAGCGCGACCAGTTGGATCGACGAGGCGCCCAGCGCCTTCGGCCACGGCAGGTCGTGCGACTTGCTCACCATCGAGGTGAACAGGGCCGCGGCCGCCACCCAGGTCGCCCAGCCCACGACCTGGACGAAGGACGTATTGCCGCCCATGAACATCGCGACCAGCAATCGCGGGGCGTCCGTGATCGACATGATCAGCATCGAGAGGCCGACCGTCGGCTGCCAGGCGCCGTCGCCACCGAGCTGCCGGGCCAGCGTGTGGGTCACCACACCCATCAGCAGCGCGCTGATCACGAAGGCGATGCCGGTACCGGCGACCGCCGGGATGCTGCTGGAGAGCGTGCTGTTCAGGGCGTCCTCGCGGGCCTTGCCGAAGCCGAAGAGCGCGAGCATGCCGTAGATGAACGTGACCAGGAGCGCGGGTCCCCACACCGGGTAGTCCCGCATCTGCATGAAGGTCGGGCCCGGCCGCAGCACGATGCCGCTCAGCAACTGCTTCCAGTGGAGCCGCGGGCCGGCGGGCGGGGCCGCGGGCCGGCCGGCGCGGTAGGTCCCGACGTGGTCGCCGTCGCCGTACGGGTCGTAGCCCTGGTCGGGGCCGTAGCCGCCGTGGCCGTACGCGTCCGGGGCCTCGCCTATGCCGAACGCCTGCGTGTGCCCGGGGTTGTTGGCGTACGGGTCGTGGCCGCCGTGCCCCTGGCCGGCGTACGGATCCGGGGCGCCGAAGTACTCCGGCTCGCCGTTGCCGCCGTGACCGCCGCGGTAGCCCTGTGGCTGCTGCCACTGCTGTCCGTGTGGTGGCGGGGCCGCCGGCTGCCCGCCGTACGGTTGGCCGCCCGGCCCGCCGTAGGGCTGTCCGCCGTACGGCTGCTGCTGCCCCTGCTGCCTCGCGGAGTCCCGGCCGCGTCCCATCCTGAATCCAGCCACCATTCGAACGTACCTGCTCGTGCGGTTTGCCACGTCCGGGGCGGGCGATCGGGTGGGGGTTTGCTGCCGAGCTGTGACATCCCCTAGGGGGACTGTGTAGGGAAAACCCCAGCGACGAGCGACAACAGGGCCGGTCACAGTCCTCGCCCCCCGGCCGGTCCTCCGGGGCCCGAGCCCGAGTCCCACCCGGGGCCGCCCTCGTGGCCCGTAGGACCGCGCCTCGTGGCGCGTGAGCCCGCGGTGCCGTCCTCAGTCCGCCGAGACCGTTCCGTCCCGCTCCACCGTGAAGTGCCGCAGTCCCCGCGTCGCCGGGCCGTCCGGCGTGCCGGGGAGCACCCAGTAGGCGGGCGCCTTGCGGTTCCGGAACCCGGGGGCGCCGGTCACCACCTCTGCCCGGCCGTCCTTGTCCAGGTCGACGAGCTGGGTGTCCCAGCCGAAGTAGTCGTCGATGACGTCCGGGTTGGGCCACCGGCTGGACGTGCCGGGCACGCCGGGGGTGTCGATGTCGTACCGGCGCGCGGTGCCGGGGTCCAGGCCGTCGCGCCCGCCGCGCATCACGATCAGCCGGCCCTTGCCCTGGTCCTCGCCCATGGCGGGGGCGGCGAGGTCGTCGTGGCCGTCTCCGTCGATGTCGCCGGCCGCCGCCCCGTTGCCGAACTCGTCCGAGCCCTGGCTCCCGCCCGGCACGCCCGGAGTGTCCTGGTCGACGTACGTCTTGGGGCGCCCGGTGCCCAGGCCGCGCTCGCCGCCGTAGACGACGGTCAGGCTGCCCGCGCTCAGGCTCTTGCGGGACTCCAGGTCGGAGAAGATGAGGTCGTCGCGGCCGTCGTCGTCGAAGTCCCCGGCGGTGCCGGGCAGCGGGTCCAGTGCGCCGCCGGTGTAGGTGATGTTGACGTCCTTCACCGGGCCGGCCTCCTTGAGCCCGGTGGGCGTGCCCCGGAACCACTCCGCGCTGTTCAGCCGCGGGGCGTTGGGGTCCTCCAGGTCCGCGTCCTCCTCCTCGAAGGAGCCGAGGACCACCAGGTCGGTGCGCCGGTCCCCGTCGAAGTCGCCCGCGACGGTCTCCCGCGGGATGCCCCAGCCGCTCTGGTCCGCGTCGAACTCACTGGTACGGGCGGGGGTGCCCGTACGCGAGAACGGGCCGTGGAGGACCGTGCCCCGGGCGGACGCGAGGTCGAGCCAGCCGTCCCCGTCGAAGTCGCCCAGGGAGTCCGGCTCCGGGCCCTCGACCGCGGTTCCCACGCTCTTGTCCAGTCCGCGCGGCCCGCCCCACCGGATGGAGGCGTCGGAGTCGTCCTCGCCGGAGGCGCCCTCCTGGCCCCTTGGCACCACGAGGTCCGCGTAGCCGTCGCGGTCCAGGTCGCCCTGGAGCCGGTCGGAGGCGTCGTCCGCCCAGGGGGCCTCGCCGGACCAGTCCTTCTCGGCGGCGTCGCGTGCCAGCGGTCCCACCGGTACGGACTTCTCCGGCCGTACGCCGTCCGCGGAGCCGGGCACGGCGGCGCGGTAGCGGGCCCAATCGGCGCCGACCCGCGGTTTGCGCCAGCCGCTCACGGCCAGGTCGCGGTAGCCGTCGCCGTCGAAGTCGCCGAGTGCGGCGCGCTTCTTCGCGGACGCGGACCCCGAGGGGGCGGGGGAGGCGGACGGTCCGTCCTGGCCGGCACCGTCCGGCGAGGCGCTCTGCGCCGCCGTACCGCCCCCGTCGCAGCCCGTACCGGCGAGCAGCGCGGTGGCGCAGACGACGGCCGTGGCCAGGGTTCGTATCCGCACGTACTTCCTCCGGCGCGGGGTGTGCCCGCAAGTCGACGGCAAGGGGATCATTTGATGCTGCCTGCGCGGGATTGCGTTCCGGCAACGGTCTCGTCCCGATCGTGGGCCACTGATCATGGAAGAGGCCCGGTGGGACGCGGAGCGTCTCACCGGGCCTCGGGCCGCGTCGCGTGCGGACTAGCGCACCGTCGACCCCGCCATGTAGTTCGGCCAGGTGTGCTGCGGGGGAAGGTAGTTGGCGACCATGTCCTCCGGGATGGTGGACGGGGCCTCCCATCCGGAGGGTGTGACGCCGTTCCCGTAGGAGTCGTACGAGCCGGTCGAGTACGAACCGCCCGATGAGCCCGTGGAGTACGAACCGCCGCCGGAGCCCGTGGAGTAGGACCCGGTGCCGTACGAGCCGTTCGCGTACGAGCCGTTGCCGTAGGACCCGTTGCCGTAGGACCCATTGGAGTAGCCCCCGTTGGCGTACGAGCCACCGGACGAAACGTTCGTGTACGAGCCGCCGGACGCGCCGCTCGAATCGCGGCGGTGGCGTCCCGAGCGGTCGTCCGTGCCGACACTCGGCTGAGCGGCGGTCAGACGGCCCTCGGCGGAGAGCTGCTGGACGCGGGTCACCAGCCGGGCCAGGTCGAGCCCGAACTCGTCCGCCAGCACGCGCAGATCGATGCCGGACTGCCAGCTGTCGATGAGGACGAGGTCCATGGCGGACGTCCACGCCGTCTCGCGCACCACCGGGATCTCGGCGGTCGACGTCATCGGCGACTCGTACGAGGCGGGCGCCTGGGCGTCGAGGTGCGAGGTCGCCTGATGCGCGTACTGCTGATACGCGGGCTGGTGCTGCGCCTGCGTGTGGTGCTGCGGGGTGTGGGCCGGGGGCGGTGGCGCGGCGGCCGTCTGCTGCTGCGGCTGCACCGGGGGCGCGGTGTGGCCGGTATGCGGGGCGTGACCGGTGTGGGGGCCCGGGTGGGGCGTGGCGTGCCCGTTGTCCGGGGCTGCCTGCGCGGCCATGTTCTCCGCCGCCTCCGCCACGGTGGCGGTGGCCAGGACGTCGTCGGCCATGCGGCGCGCGTCCTCCTTGCCGACCGTACGGCGGGCCACTCGCACCTCGCGTTCGCTCAGCCCGAGCAGGTCCGAGACGGCACTGTCGCTGCCGATCGTGACGGCGAACGCGGCGAGCAGCCGTGATCGCTGCGCCTGCGTCTCGTCGAGCGCGCTCTGCGCCGACCGCACGTGTTCATCGCTGAGGCAGAAGGCCTCTGCCAGTACGGTGTTTCGGTTCCACAACTGCCGCGGCTCCATGCCGGATCCAACGCCCCGTGGCGTATTCAGGAAATCGGCACGGCGGTGGCCCCACCCGAAGAGACGATTCTTCAGATAGATGCCAAGAAGCGACTAAGCAATGGTCGGACTTATGCCTGTCCGACGGATGCGGGCCGCGCGGGCGGGGTGCGAGCCGCGCCCGGAGCGGTGCGACCGTACGCGGCCCGACGTGTGCTAACGGGGATGGTGCAGGGACTCTGCGCAGGTCCAGGGGTGCTGGACGGCCTGTCACGAGCCCTCGCGCGCCTGGGCCTCTTCGGACGACCGGGCGTGCAGCACGGACCGGGTCCCGGGGCACAGGTGTCCACGGGTGTCGCCGTACGGGCCGCGGGTTGACGCTTCAGGGGCCCCGGGCGGCCGATGCGGTCCGCCCCCGCACCGCGGGCCGACGTCAAGGCCAGGGTGACGCTCGCGCCCGGCACGGACACCTGGCACGGCCGCTCAGGGCTGATTGGCACAGGTTGCCGGCGGTGGGTGGCAGGGGCCGCCGCCGGCAGGTGTTCCGGTGCGGGGCGGCCCGCGCGGAGAGCCGGTGCGCACGCCCGCGCGGGGAGCTCCTTCGAGGCCCGTACGGGAGCGCTGTGCCGGTGTGGGCACCCGTGGTGCGGTGCCTATGGAGGGTGCCCGTCACAGGCGCCGGGGACGCCGGTGGCCGGGGTGTCTGCCCCCGGCACCCCGCCACCGCACCGCCGCCCCACTCGGGCCTTCCGGCCCCCTGGCCCCGGGGCCGGTCCGGGCGCCCGTCAGTCGTCGATCGCCGCCCCGAACTGCGCGTCCGCCGCCGGGGCCCCCAGGGAACCGGCGCCGTACGTCCACGAACCCGTGGCCGTCACCCCGGCGGAGGACGCCGGGAAGACCCAGACCACGCCGTCGTCGGTGTTCTCGCCGGGCGCCGCGGCGAGCAGCACGGACCTGCCGTCGCCGTCCGGGTCGGTCAGCCGCACCTGGCCCCCGAAACGGTCCGCTCCTTCGGCCTCGCCGGGGACGCCCGCCGAGTCCTGGTTGAGGTCCTTGACCTTCGCCGTCGTCAGGCCGTTCTGTGAGCCGCGCAGGATCCAGACCGCGCCCGCGTCCGCCAGGGTGCCGATGTCCTCGCCCGAGGCGCCGATGGCCAGGTCCGCGTACCCGTCGCCGTCGGTGTCGCCCAGCGACAGGTCGGTGCCCCAGCCGTCACCACGCTCGGCGACGCCCGGTACGCCCGCGGAGTCCTGGGTCCACCACTGCGGGGGGCTGTCCGGGCCTTCGGTGCCCGCGGGGCCCTCCGCGCCGCCGTAGTGGACGCCGACCAGGCCGCCGGTCATCGTCTCGCCGCCGTCGTCCGGGCTGTTCGGCTCTCCGGTGACCAGATCGTCGTAGCCGTCGCCGTTGATGTCGCCGGAGGCGGCGACGGGGCCGCCGCGCAGGTCGCGTCCGTGGACCAGGCCGTCCTCCTGTCCGGCGAAGAACACCGACCAGCCGTGCCCGGGCTCCGCGCCCGTGCTGATGCCGGAGACGACGAGGTCGGCGTATCCGTTGTTGTCGTAGTCGCCGGTGGTCAGCGTCTTCGGGAGGATCTCGGGGGCGTCCTCGGCGGCGAGAGCCGACCGGCCGATGCCCTGCACGCGCTCCGCGGCCCTTTCACTGGCGCTGGCCCTCCCGGTCCTCCCGGTGGCCTTGCGCTCCGTACGGGCCTCGGGGGCGGGCTCGAAGGAGTACAGCCCCAGGTCGTCGCGGTCGAGTACGGCCAGCACATCGCCCGGTGTCCCGCCCGTGAAGTGGGCGGCGGCCAGGCCCGCGCCGAAGTTCTGTCCTGCGCCCGGGACGGAGGACTCCAGCCACTGCGACGCCGTACCGCTCAGGCCCTGTGGCGAGCCCCAGAGGATGACGAGCCCGCCGGCGTCCGACACCGTGCCGATGTCCTCTCCCGGAATGCCGACGATCGCGTCGTCGTAACCGTCTCCGTCGAGGTCGCCGGAGGCCACGGCCCGGCCGAAGGCGTCGCCGGGCTCGGCGGCGCCTTGGACGCCCGCGGTGCCCTGATGGATGACGGCGCGGCTGCCGGTGGTGATCCCGCGGGACGAGCCGTACTGGACGGCGACAAGGCCCGCGCCGCGGTGGCCCCCCACGGTGGCGCCCGGTGCTCCGGTGAGCACGTCCTCGCGGCCGTCGCCGTTGAAGTCCGCGTTGCGGTCGTTCGCGTGCGTCCCGCCGGGGGTGCCGGCGTGGGCCGCGGGAGCCGCGGTGATGGCCGCCCCGGCCAGGAGGATCAACGAGGCGGCGGCGACGGCCGTCGAAGGATTCTTGTGCACGAATCGGCTCCTTGGGTCGGGAATGCCGGGCTGGTGACGTACTGGCCGGAAATAGCCCGTCGTTTCCGGTGCCAGTTGGACGGTGGATGGGATGGAAGGGTTGTGCGGGAGGAGTGGGGAACGGGCGTTCGGTATGCGGGCTCCGGCCGGAGTCCTCACGGCCCCCTCGCCCCGCAGCGGATGCGGCCTTCGTGCTGCGGCGGGTACGGCCCTCGTCCTGCGGCGGATCCGGCCTTCGTCCTGCGGCCCGCACTGCCCGGCCCGGCCCCCTACCGCCTCGGGGCCCGTCGCGTACGCCCCCGGCCGCCGTCGCGTACGTTCCCGGCGCCCGTCGCGTACGCCCCCGGCCGCATCGCGTACGTCCCCGGGGCGCCCATCCCGCACACCCCCCGGCCCCCGCAGCAGTGCCGCGAGAGGTGGTTGCGCACCGGTCGCCCCATGGAGGGGCCCAGTGTTAGAAATAGGGACATGGCCGGTTCCATCGGCCGATCTTGGGTCTCATCGGTCCGCTCGCTGGCTGGCCGGCGCCGGCGCATGACTATGGGCGTGCGAACCGTCGCCGGTCAGGTCTTCGTGCTGCAAGTAGCCGTCGTCCTGCTGCTCGTCATCGCCGCCGTCGTGGCGCTGGTGCTGCAGTCCCAGAGCGAGAGTGAGCGCGAGGCCCGCAACCGGTCGGTCGCAGTCGCGGAGTCCTTCGCCCGTTCCCCACGTCTCGAACAGGTCCTCAAGACCCCGGATCCGGACAAGGAGCTCCAGCCGATCACCGAGGCCGCGCGCCGCGCGTCCGGCGTCGACTTCATCGTGGTGATGGACCGGCAGGGCATCCGGTACACCCACCCCATCCCCGACCGCATCGGCAAGCGCTTCGTCGGCTCCATCGAGCCCTCGCTGGCCGGTCGCGTCCTCACCGAGAAGGTGAACGGCCCGCTCGGCGAGGAGGTGCAGGCGGTGGTCCCCGTACGGGGGGACAACGGCAGGGTGATCGGCCTCGTCTCGGCCGGCCTGAAGGTCAGCAACGTCAGCGGAGCGGCGCACCGGCAACTGCCGCTCATCTTCGGGGCGGGCGCTGCGGCACTCGCCATCGCCACCGTCGGCACGGCGCTCATCACGCGTCGGCTGCGGCGCCAGACGCACGGCCTGGACCCGCCCGAGATGACGCGGATGTACGAGCACCACGACGCGGTGCTCCACGCCGTCCGCGAAGGCGTGCTGATCATGGACGGCGACGGCCGTCTCGTCCTGGTCAACGACGAGGCGCGGCGCCTGCTGGACCTGCCGTTCGACGCCGAGGGGCGGAGCGTCAACGAGCTGGGCCTCGACCCCCGTACCGCCCAGCTCCTCGCGTCGGGCAGGATCGCGGAGGACGAGGTGCACCTGGCGGGGGACCGGCTGCTGGCCGTCAACCACCAGCCCACCGACCGGGACGGCGGCCCACCGGGCAGCGTCGCAACGCTGCGCGACACCACCGAGCTGCGCGCGCTCTCCGGCCGTGCCGATGTGGCGCGCAAGCGGCTGAAGCTGCTGTACGACGCGGGGGTGCGGATCGGTACGACTCTGGACGTGGTGCGGACGGCGGAGGAGCTGGCCGAGTTCGCCGTCCCCCGTTTCGCGGACTTCGTCACCGTCGACCTGACCGAGCAGGTCCTGCGGGGCGAGCAGTCCGCGGGCGCGATGTCGGGGGCGCGTCCCATGCGGCGTACGGCTCTCAGCGGCATCCGGGAGGACCCGCCGATCTATCCGCTCGGCCGGCTGATCACCTTCGTCCCCGGCACGCCGCAGGCCGAGGGCTTCCACTCCGGGCAGGCGGCGGTGGAGGCGGACATGACCGCCTTCAGCGGCTGGCAGGTGCAGGACCCCACCCGGGCGCGGAAGATCGTGGAGTTCGGGATCCACTCGATGATGGCGGTGCCGCTGCGCGCCCGCGGCGACATGCTGGGCATGGCGACGTTCTGGCGGTCGGTGAAGCCCGAGCCGTTCGACGAGGAGGACCTGTCGCTGGCCGAGGAGCTCGTCGCCCGCGCCGCGCTGTGCATCGACAACGCCCGTCGCTACACGCGCGAGCACACCATGGCCGTCACCCTGCAGCGCAGCCTGCTCCCGCGGATCCTGCCCGAGCAGAGCGCGCTGGACGTCGCGTACCGCTACCTGCCGGCGCAGGCGGGCGTGGGCGGCGACTGGTTCGACGTCATCCCGCTGCCCGGGGCCCGGGTCGCGCTGGTGGTGGGCGATGTCGTCGGCCACGGGCTGCACGCCGCCGCCACGATGGGCCGCCTGCGCACCGCGGTGCACAACTTCTCCGCCCTGGACCTGCCCCCCGACGAGCTGCTCTGGCACCTGGACGAGCTGGTCGCCCGTATCGACCAAGGAGAGGCGACACACGACGGCGGCAATGTGCCGATCACCGGCGCCACCTGCCTGTACGCGATCTACGACCCGGGTTCGCGGCGCTGCACCATGGCCCGGGCGGGGCACCCGGAGCCGGCGCTCGTCCATCCCGACGGCAGCGTGGAGTTCACCGAACTGCCCGGCGGCCCGCCGCTGGGCCTCGGCGGCCTGCCGTTCGAGACGGCGGAGCTGATGCTGCCCGAGGGCAGCCGGCTCGTCCTCTACACGGACGGGCTCGTGGAGAACCGCGACCGGGACTTCGACGAGGGCCTGCAACTCCTGCACGGCGCCCTGGAGACCCATCCGGACCGTACGCCGGAGGAGACCTGCGAGGCGGTGCTGGACGTCCTGATGCCGGAGCGGCCGAGCGACGACATCGCGCTGCTGGTGGCCCGTACACGGGTGCTCAACGGTGCGCGGGTCGCCGAGTGGGAGGTGCCGTCCGACCCGTCGGCGGTGGCGGGGGTGCGCGCGGCGGTGGCGGAGAAGCTGGACGAGTGGAAGCTGGACGAGGTCGCGTTCACCACCGAGCTGATCCTCAGCGAGCTGATCACCAACGCCATCCGGTACGCGAGTCCCCCGATCAAGCTGCGGCTGGTGCGCGACCGCACGCTGATCTGCGAAGTCTCCGACGGCAGCAGCACCTCGCCGCACCTGCGGCGGGCGGCGACGACGGACGAGGGCGGCCGGGGGCTGTTCCTGGTCGCGCAGTTCGCGGAGCACTGGGGGACGCGGTACACACCCGGGGGCAAGGTCATCTGGACCGAGCAGCCCCTGCCGCCGCCCGAGCAGTAGCCGCCCGCCCACCGCCTCCGTACGGATACGGGAGCCCCACCCCTTTGAGGACGCGGGCCCCAGGGGTGCGGAAGGGGCCGGCACGGAATCCGGAACGGCCGCAGCCGCCGCCGCACGATGGCGGCAGCGGCTGCGTATCCGGCTGCTGGGCGGACGACGGGACCGGGCGGTCCGTCGTCCCGCGGCGTCACTGCACCGTCTCGGGCTCCGGCTCCTCGGCCGACTCGCCGTCCTCCTCCGGTTCGGCCGGCGTCTTCACCGAGTCGAGCAGGAGCTGGGCGACGTCCACGACCTGGAGGGACTCCTTCGCCTTGCCGTCGTTCTTCTTGCCGTTGACCGAGTCGGTCAGCATGACGAGGCAGAACGGGCAGGCGGTGGAGACGATGTCCGGGTTCAGGGAGAGAGCCTCGTCGACGCGCTCGGTGTTGATGCGCTTGCCGATCCGCTCCTCCATCCACATCCGGGCACCGCCGGCGCCGCAGCAGAAGCCGCGCTCCTTGTGCCGGTGCATCTCCTCGTTCCGCAGGCCCGGCACCTTGGCGATGATCTCGCGCGGCGGCGTGTAGACCTTGTTGTGGCGGCCCAGGTAGCACGGGTCGTGGTACGTGATGAGGCCCTCGACCGGCGTGACGGGGATCAGCTTGCCCTCGTCGATGAGGTGCTGGAGCAGCTGCGTGTGGTGGATGACCTCGTAGTGGCCGCCGAGCTGCGGGTACTCGTTCGCGATGGTGTTGAAGCAGTGCGGGCAGGTCGCGACGATCTTCTTCTTGGACTGCTCGACGACCACGCCCTCGTCGGCGTCCTCGCCGAAGGCCATGTTGAGCATCTCGACGTTCTGCTGGCCGAGCTGCTGGAAGAGGAACTCGTTGCCCAGGCGGCGGGCGGAGTCACCGGTGCAGTTCTCCTCGCCGCCCATGATCGCGAACTTCACGCCCGCGATGTGCAGCAGCTCGGCGAACGCCTTGGTGGTCTTCTTGGCGCGGTCCTCCAGGGCGCCCGCGCAGCCGACCCAGTACAGGTACTCGACCTCGGAGAGGTCCTCGATGTCCTTGCCGACGACCGGGACCTCGAAGCCGACCTCCTTGGTCCACTCCAGCCGCTGCTTCTTGGCCAGACCCCAGGGGTTGCCCTTCTTCTCCAGGTTCTTGAGCATCGTCCCGGCCTCGCTCGGGAAGGAGCTCTCGATCATGACCTGGTAGCGGCGCATGTCGACGATGTGGTCGATGTGCTCGATGTCGACCGGGCACTGCTCGACACAGGCGCCGCAGGTGGTGCAGGACCAGAGGACGTCCGGGTCGATGACGCCGTTCTCCTCCGCCGTCCCGATCAGCGGGCGCTCGGCCTCCGCGAGGGCCGCGGCCGGAACGTCCTTGAGCTGCTCCTCGGTGGCCTTCTCCTCGCCCTCGGCGTCCTTGCCGCCGCCCGCGAGCAGGTACGGCGCCTTGGCGTGCGCGTGGTCGCGCAGCGACATGATCAGCAGCTTCGGCGAGAGCGGCTTGCCGGTGTTCCAGGCGGGGCACTGCGACTGGCAGCGGCCGCACTCGGTGCAGGTGGAGAAGTCGAGGATGCCCTTCCAGGAGAAGTGCTCGACCTGGGAGACGCCGAACTGGTCGTCCTCGCCCGGGTCCTCGAAGTCGATCGGCTTGCCGGCCGAGACCATCGGCTGAAGCGCGCCGAGGGCGACGTCACCGTCGGACTCGCGCTTGAACCAGATGTTGGGGAAGGCCAGGAAGCGGTGCCAGGCGACACCCATGTTGGTGTTGAGGCCGATGGTGATCGCCCAGGTCATGGTGACGCCGAGCTTGATCATGGCGAAGAGGTAGACAAGGTTCTGCAGGGCCTCGGTGGAGAGGCCGTCGAACGCGGCGGTCAGCGGGTACGAGGCGAAGTACGCGGCCTCGTAGTGGTCCACGCCGTGCAGCGCGCCCTCGAGGCCGCGAAGCGCCAGGATGCAGACGCCGATGACCAGGATCACGTACTCGACGAAGTAGCCCTGCCACATCTTCGAGCCGGTGAAGCGTGACTTCCTGCCCGCCTTCGAGGGCAGGCTCAGCAGCCGGATGCCCATGAGGGTGAGGATGCCGACCGTCGTCGCCAGAGCGATGAACTCGGTGTAGACCTCGTAGGGCAGGAAGCCGCCCAGCACCGGCAGCGTCCAGTCGGCCTGGAAGAGCTGGCCGTACGCGGTGACGATCGTCAGCCCGAGGGTCAGGAAGCCGACGGCGACGAACCAGTGCGCGACGCCGACGATGGCCCAGCGGTTCATCCTGGTGTGGCCGAGGAACTCTTTGGCCAGGGTGATCGTGCGCCGTTTCGGGGCGTCGGTGCGGCTGCCCGCCGGGACCGGCTGCCCCAGCTTCACGAAGTGCCAGATCTGCGCGACGGCTCGGGCGATGAGCGCAACGCCGACCACGGTCAGAACCAGCGACACGATGATCGCGGCGAGTTGCATGCGGGGCTCCTCGGGCCTGCGGACGAGCTGGGAGGGGACGGACGACCTGCGCTCTCGGCGCGGAATTCCCAGACTTACTAAGCGGTAACTTTTCCAGTCTTGACGACATTACCCAGGATCGCAGGTCCCATGAAACCGCCCGGCCGGTGATCTGCATCGCCCAGGCGACCCTTTCCTCCCGCCGGCCGTCCCGCTTGACGGCGTACTGACAGAAGCCCCGGCATAAGAGTTGAGTGAGGTCGACTCAGCTCTGTTGACAGGAAATTGTGGATCATGCACGCTTGAGTCTGTTCCACTCAAGTCAGCTGGAGGACAGAAACCATGGCACGTGCGGTCGGCATCGACCTGGGCACGACGAACTCCGTCGTCAGTGTTCTCGAAGGCGGTGAGCCCACCGTCATCACCAACGCCGAGGGCGCCAGGACCACGCCGTCCGTCGTGGCCTTCGCCAAGAACGGCGAGGTGCTGGTCGGCGAGGTCGCGAAGCGTCAGGCGGTCACCAACGTCGACAGGACCATCCGGTCGGTCAAGCGCCACATGGGCACCGACTGGAAGATCGACCTTGACGGCAAGGACTTCAACCCCCAGCAGATCTCTGCCTTCATTCTGCAGAAGCTGAAGCGGGATGCGGAGTCGTACCTGGGCGAGAAGGTCGCCGACGCGGTCATCACCGTACCGGCGTACTTCAACGACTCCGAGCGCCAGGCCACCAAGGAGGCCGGCGAGATCGCGGGCCTGAACGTGCTGCGGATCGTCAACGAGCCGACCGCCGCCGCTCTCGCCTACGGCCTGGAGAAGGAAGACCAGACCATTCTGGTCTTCGACCTCGGTGGCGGCACCTTCGACGTCTCGCTGCTGGAGATCGGCGACGGCGTCGTCGAGGTCAAGGCGACCAACGGTGACAACCACCTCGGTGGTGACGACTGGGACCAGCGCGTCGTCGACTACCTGGTCAAGCAGTTCGCCAACGGCCACGGCGTCGACCTGTCCAAGGACAAGATGGCTCTGCAGCGCCTCCGTGAGGCCGCGGAGAAGGCAAAGATCGAGCTGTCCTCGTCCACCGAGACCACGATCAACCTGCCCTACATCACGGCGTCCGCCGAGGGCCCGCTGCACCTGGACGAGAAGCTCACCCGGGCGCAGTTCCAGCAGCTCACCTCCGACCTGCTCGAGCGCTGCAAGACCCCGTTCCACAACGTCATCAAGGACGCGGGCATCCAGCTCTCCGAGATCGACCACGTGGTCCTGGTCGGCGGCTCGACCCGTATGCCGGCCGTCGCCGAGCTCGTGAAGGAGCTGACCGGCGGCAAGGAGGCCAACAAGGGCGTCAACCCGGACGAGGTCGTCGCCATCGGCGCCTCGCTCCAGGCCGGTGTCCTCAAGGGTGAGGTCAAGGACGTCCTGCTGCTGGACGTCACCCCGCTGTCCCTCGGTATCGAGACCAAGGGCGGCATCATGACCAAGCTCATCGAGCGCAACACCACGATCCCGACGAAGCGTTCGGAGATCTTCACGACGGCCGAGGACAACCAGCCGTCCGTGCAGATCCAGGTCTACCAGGGCGAGCGCGAGATCGCGGCGTACAACAAGAAGCTCGGGATGTTCGAGCTGACCGGCCTTCCGCCGGCCCCGCGCGGCGTCCCGCAGATCGAGGTCGCCTTCGACATCGACGCCAACGGCATCATGCACGTCGGGGCCAAGGACCTGGGCACCGGCAAGGAGCAGAAGATGACCGTCACCGGCGGCTCCGCGCTGCCGAAGGACGACATCGACCGCATGATGCGCGAGGCCGAGCAGTACGCGGAGGAGGACCACAAGCGCCGCGAGGCCGCCGAGACCCGCAACCAGGCCGAGCAGCTCGTCTACCAGACCGAGAAGTTCCTCAAGGACAACGAGGACAAGGTCCCGGGCGAGGTGAAGACCGAGGTCGAGGAAGCCGTCAGCGACCTGCAGGAGAAGCTCAAGGGCGACGACACGGCCGAGATCCGCACCGCGACCGAGAAGGTCGCCGCCGTCAGCCAGAAGCTGGGCCAGGCGATGTACGCCAATGCCCAGGCCGAGGGCGGCGAGGCCGGTGACGCCGCGGGTGCCGCAGGCGCCGAGGGTGCCAAGGCCGACGACGACGTCGTGGACGCCGAGATCGTGGACGACGAGAAGCCGAAGGATGGTGCCGCGTGACGGAGGAGACCCCGGGCTTCGACGAGCAGCCCGACGTCCCTCCCTCCTCGACCCCCTTCGGGGAGGAGGGTCCCCCCTCGTCCGCGCAGGGTCCGGGCCCTCAGGCACCGGACGAGGCAAAGAAGGCCGGGGGGCCCGCCGGATCGGCGGGCCCTGCCGGGCCCTCAGGGGATGATCTGCAGACCGTCGGCCTGCAGGCCCAGTTGGACCAGGTCCGTACGGCGCTGAACGAGCGTACGGCCGACCTCCAGCGCGTCCAGGCCGAGTACCAGAACTACCGCCGCCGGGTCGAGCGGGACCGGATCACGGTCAAGGAGATCGCTGCCGCGAACCTCCTGACCGAACTCCTTCCGGTCCTGGACGACATCGGCCGTGCGCGGGAACACGGTGAGCTGCTCGGCGGGTTCAAGTCCGTCGCCGAGTCGCTGGAGACCATCGCCGCCAAGATGGGACTGCAGCAGTTCGGCAAGGACGGCGAGCCCTTCGACCCGCTGATCCATGAGGCGCTGATGCACAGCTACGCGCCGGATGTCACCGAGACCACGTGCGTGTCGATCCTTCAGCCGGGGTATCGCATCGGCGAGCGAACGATCCGCCCCGCGCGGGTCGCCGTCGCCGAACCCCAGCCGGGCGCGCAGCAAAAGGGCGGTGCGGACGGCGACACGCAGTCGGCGGACGAGGACAGCAGTGGCCCCGACGAGGGGTGACGGAACGGCAGGAGCAGCAGCAGGAGGAGAGGAGGGACGTCGAGGATGAGCCTGAGCAGGGACTTGCTGGAGAAGGACCTCTACAAGGTCCTCGGCGTCCCCAAGGACGCGACCGAGGCGGAGATCAAGAAGGCGTACCGGAAGCTCGCCCGCGAGTTCCACCCGGACGCCAACAAGGGCGACGCCAAGGCCGAGGAGCGCTTCAAGGAGATCTCCGAGGCCAATGACGTCCTGGCCGACGCCAAGCGCCGCAAGGAGTACGACGAGGCACGCGCGCTGTTCGGGAACGGCGGATTCCGTCCCGGTCCCGGCGCGGGCGGCCCCGGCGGCTTCAACTTCGACCTGGGCGACCTCTTCGGGGGCACCCAGGGCGGTCCCGGCGGCGGCGCCGCCGGCGGTGCGGGCGGCTTCGGCGGCGGTCTCGGCGACGTCTTCGGCGGGTTGTTCAACCGCGGCGGTCCCGGGGCGCGTACACAGCCGCGCCGCGGCCAGGACATCGAGTCCGAGGTGACGCTCAGCTTCACCGAGGCGGTGGACGGGGCCACGGTTCCGCTCCGGATGTCCAGCTCCGCCGCCTGCAAGGCATGCTCCGGAACGGGCGACAAGAACGGCACGCCGCGGGTCTGCCCGACCTGTGTCGGCACCGGCCAGGTCTCGCGCGGCGGCGGTGGCGGCTTCTCGCTCACCGACCCGTGCGTGGAGTGCCGGGGTCGCGGGCTGATCGCTCAGGACCCGTGCGAGACCTGCAAGGGCAGCGGGCGCGCCACCAGCTCCCGCACGATGCAGGTCCGCATCCCGGCGGGCGTCTCGGACGGCCAGCGGATCCGGCTGCGCGGCAAGGGCGCTCCGGGCGAGCGCGGCGGCCCGAACGGTGATCTGTACGTGGTGGTGAAGGTCCACGCGCACCCGGTCTTCGGGCGCAAGGGGGACAACCTCACCGTCACCGTGCCCGTGACGTACGCGGAGGCGGCGCTGGGCGGCGAGATCAAGGTCCCCACGCTCGGCGGACCGCCCGTCACGCTCAGGCTGCCGCCCGGCACACCGAACGGGCGGACGATGCGCGCCCGTGGCAAGGGTGCTGTGCGCAAGGACGGCACGCGCGGCGACCTCCTGGTCACCGTCGAGGTGGCCGTACCCAAGGATCTCGGCGACAAGGCGAAGGAAGCCCTGGAGTCGTTCGCCGAGGCCACCGCGGATCACGATCCGCGGGCTGAGCTCTTCCAGGCCGCGAAGGGAGCATGAGGATGGACGGCCGAGGCATGCCAGGAGGCAGGGGCGGCAGAAGCCGTAATCCCTACGAGCTCACCGACGAATCCCCTGTCTACGTCATCTCGGTGGCGGCCCAGCTCTCGGGTCTGCACCCGCAGACCCTGCGCCAGTACGACCGGCTGGGCCTGGTGTCCCCGGACCGTACGGCCGGGCGCGGCCGCCGCTACTCGGCCCGGGACATCGAACTGCTCCGGCAGGTGCAGCAGCTGTCCCAGGACGAGGGCATCAACCTCGCCGGCATCAAGCGCATCATCGAACTGGAGAACCAGGTCGCGGCGCTGCAGTCCCGCGTCGCCGAACTCCAGCACGCCCTGGAGGGCGCGGCGGCGACGATGCAGCAGCGGGAGGCGGCCGTCCACGCTTCGTACCGGCGCGACCTGGTGCCGTATCAGGACGTCCACCAGACCAGCGCGTTGGTCGTCTGGCGGCCCAAGCGGCCGGGTGTGGAGTAGCCCGCGACGCCATGTCGTGACGCCACGGACCCTTCCTGCGGAAACGGGGAGGGGTCCGTGGCGTTTTCCGTCCGGAGCCGCCGGCCGCACGGAAACGCCACGCAGGGCAGCCGTGTTCGGCCCCTGCGTGACCGGTGACGTTCCGCCTGGCGGCTCCCCCGGGAGGCGGAGCACCATGGGGGTGTGGCCCCATATGGGAGGTATGCCATGACCGCCATGCTGGAAGTCAAGACCATCGAGAAGCCGGATGAACGGCGCGACTTCCCCAGTGGCCACGTCGAAGCGCTCCACCTCACCGGTCTGGACTTCGCCGTGGCCACCATGGAACCCGGCTGGCGATGGTCCGAGGCCGTGGCGCCGATCGCCGGGACGAAGAGCTGCCAGGTCCACCACAGCGCGCTGGTCGTACACGGCCGTCTGCACATCCGGATGGACGAGGGCGGTGGCGAGGCGGAGGTCGGCGCCGGCGACGTGTTCGTCTGCGCGCCCGGGCACGACGCCTGGGTGGTCGGCGACGAGCCGTGCGTGGTGTACGACTTCGCCGGTGGGATGGCAGCGGAGTACGCGAAGCGCTAGGAGGTCCGAGCCTCATGACATTCGTACAGGTCATCGAGTACGAGACGACGCGCGAGGAGGAGATGGAGCGGGTCTTCGACGAGTGGATGCGTGCCACGGAGGGCAAGCGGACGCTGACCCGCGAGGTGCACACCAAGGACCGCGACAACCCCGCGCACTACGTCGACATCGTCGAGTTCCCCTCGTACGAGCAGGCGATGGTCAACAACGATCTGCCGGAGACGCGGCGGGTGGCGGAGCAGTTCCGGAACCTGTGCACCCGTGAGCCCCGGTTCATGAACCTGGAGGTCATCGACGAGCAGCGGTAGGGGGCACCGAGGCGCGTGCCCCGGCCCCGACGCCGGCCGTGATTCCGTCCGAGGACGCGGACCGGCCCACGGGGGCCGGGGTGCGTCCGTGGGTGTCAGGGCGCGGGCGTCGGAGGCGTTCCTCCTGTGCCGCGGGCCGCCGGTCCGGCCGCTGTCCGCATCGCCCGGGCTTTCGCCGCGTGATTCCGGGCTCGACGCCTCTATCTTGAGTGGAATAGACTCAACTTACTGCACGTTGAATCTGGCAGGATTGGGGCGGGTGGGACCGGTGCGGCCGGACCGCCGCACCGAGCGACGACGCCGCCGAGGGATACGAGGAGGAGTGCACACCCGTGGATGCCGAGCTGACCACCAGGAGCCAGGAAGCCATCAGCGCCGCCAGCAGCCGCGCCGTATCCGCAAGCAACCCCGACTTCACCCCCGTGCACCTGCTGCTCGCGCTGCTGGAGGGCGAGGAGAACGAGAACCTCCAGGACCTGCTGGCCGCCGTCGAGGCCGACATGGCGGCCGTACGGTCCGGGGCCGAGCGGCTGCTCGGCTCGCTCCCCAGCGCCCAGGGCTCCACCGTCGCCGCGCCGCAGCCCGACCGGGCCCTGCTCGCCGTCGTCGCCGACGCCGGGCAGCGCGCCAAGGAGCTGGGCGACGACTACATCTCCACCGAGCACCTGCTCATCGGCATCGCCGCCAAGGGCGGCCAGGCCGGCGAGCTCCTCGACCGGCAGGGCGCGAGCGCCGAGAAGCTGCTCGACGCCTTCGAGACGATCCGCGGAGGACGACGCGTGACCACGCCCGACCCGGAAGGCACGTACAAGGCCCTGGAGAAGTTCGGCACCGACTTCACGGCCCTGGCCCGCACGGGCAAGCTCGACCCGGTCATCGGCCGTGACACCGAGATCCGCCGCGTCGTCCAGGTGCTCTCCCGCCGTACGAAGAACAACCCCGTCCTCATCGGCGAGCCCGGTGTCGGCAAGACCGCCGTCGTCGAGGGGCTGGCCCAGCGGATCGTGAAGGGCGACGTGCCCGAGTCGCTGAAGAACAAGCGGCTGGTGGCGCTCGACCTCGGTGCGATGGTCGCGGGCGCCAAGTACCGCGGCGAGTTCGAGGAGCGGCTGAAGACCGTCCTGGCCGAGATCAAGGAGAGCGACGGCCAGATCATCACGTTCATCGACGAGCTGCACACGGTCGTCGGCGCGGGCGCCGGCGGCGACTCCGCCATGGACGCGGGCAACATGCTCAAGCCCATGCTGGCCCGCGGCGAGCTGCGCATGGTCGGCGCGACGACCCTCGACGAGTACCGCGAGCGGATCGAGAAGGACCCGGCGCTGGAGCGCCGCTTCCAGCAGGTGCTGGTCGCCGAGCCGTCCGTCGAGGACTCGATCGCGATCCTCCGCGGCCTCAAGGGCCGGTACGAGGCGCACCACGGTGTGCAGATCGCCGACTCCGCGCTGGTCGCCGCCGCCACCCTCTCCGACCGCTACATCACCTCCCGCTTCCTCCCCGACAAGGCCATCGACCTCGTCGACGAGGCAGCCGCCCGCCTCCAGATGGAGATCGACTCCTCGCCCGTCGAGATCGATGAACTCCAGCGCGCCGTCGACCGGTTGATGATGGAGGAGGAGTCCCTTCTCGCCGCCCAGGCAGGCGAGAAGGAGCGCAAGCTCCTCAAGAAGCAGGACCGCGAGAGGGACCTCTCCCCGGACGCGCGCGAGCGGCTCGACCGGCTGCGCAAGGACCGCGCGGAGAGGGAGGAGAAGCTGCGTGGCCTGCGCGCCCGCTGGAACGCGGAGAAGGAGATCCACAACCGGGTCGGCGACCTCAAGAAGCGCCTCGACGAGCTGGAGACCGAACTCGAACTGGCCGAGCGCAAGGCCCCCGAGACCGGCGACTGGGTAACCCCGGGCCGTCTGCGCTCCGAGGTCATCCCGCAGACCCGCAAGGAGCTGGAGCAGGCCACCGCCGAGCAGAAGGCCCTGGAGGGCATGGTCGGAGAGGAGGTCACTCCGGACGACATCGCGAGCGTGGTCGGCTCCTGGACCGGAATCCCCGCCGGCCGGCTGCTGGAGGGAGAGACCGAGAAGCTGCTGCGCATGGAGGAGGAGCTCGGCAAGCGGCTGATCGGGCAGTCCGAGGCCGTACGCGCCGTCTCCGACGCCGTACGCCGCTCCCGCGCGGGCGTCGCCGACCCCGACCGCCCGACCGGTTCCTTCCTCTTCCTCGGCCCCACCGGTGTCGGCAAGACCGAACTGGCCAAGGCGCTCGCCGACTTCCTCTTCGACGACGAGCGGGCCATGGTCCGCATCGACATGAGCGAGTACGGCGAGAAGCACTCCGTCGCGCGGCTCGTCGGCGCCCCGCCCGGCTATGTCGGCTACGAGGAGGGCGGCCAGCTCACCGAGGCCGTGCGGCGCCGCCCGTACAGCGTCGTGCTGCTCGACGAGGTGGAGAAGGCGCACCACGAGGTCTTCGACATCCTGTTGCAGGTGCTGGACGACGGGCGGCTGACCGACGGCCAGGGCCGTACGGTCGACTTCCGCAACACCATCCTCATCCTCACCTCCAACCTCGGCTCCACCTACCTCGTCGACCCGGCGCTCAGCGAGGACGTGAAGCGGGACAAGGTCCTGGAGACCGTACGGGCCTCCTTCCGGCCCGAGTTCCTCAACCGCCTCGACGACGTGGTGGTCTTCCACCCGCTCGGCACCCGCCAGCTCAAGCGGATCGCCCAGATCCAGATCGACCAACTGCAGCGCCGCCTCGCCGACCGCCGCCTCACACTCGACCTCACCGACGAGGCGCTGGAGTGGCTGTCCCGGCTCGGCCACGAGCCCGTGATCGACGCGCCCGAAGCGGGACCGGACCTGGCCTACGGCGCCCGGCCGCTGCGCCGCCTGGTGCAGACGGCGATCGGCGACCAGCTCGCCCGCGCGATCCTCGCCGGCGACGTCCAGGACGGCGACACGGTGCGTGTGGACCTGGACCGCGACGGCAACCGGCTGACCGTCGGCTCGGAGGCAACCGGCTGACCACCGGCCCCGCCCGGGCGGTGGAGTGGACCGGGGTTGCAACGACGGGGCCGGTGTGAGGGAGGATGGCAGGAACCGTACGAAGGGAAATCCACGGTGACTATCGACCCGTCCTCGATTCCGAACTTCGGGGGCCAGCCCGAGCCACAGCAGTCGGGGCCGGTGGGCCCCGTCATCCCCGATCAGGACCTGGTCAAGCAGCTCCTCGACCAGATGGAGCTGAAGTACGTCGTGGACGACGAGGGTGACCTCGCCGCTCCGTGGGAGCAGTTCCGCACGTACTTCATGTTCCGCGGGGAGGAGGAGCAGCAGGTCTTCTCGGTCCGCACGTTCTACGACCGGCCGCACCTCATCGAGACCAAGCCGCAGCTGCTGGAGTCGATCGACGACTGGAACCGCCGCACGCTGTGGCCGAAGGTCTACAGCCACACCAACGACGACGGCACCGTCCGCCTGATCGGTGAGGCGCAGATGCTGATCGGCACCGGCGTCAGCCTGGAGCACTTCGTGTCCAGCACCGTGAGCTGGGTGCGGGCCTCGATCGAGTTCGACCGCTGGGTCGTGGAACAGCTCGGCCTGGAGAAGGACGTCGACTCCGCGGGGCCGGACGAGAAGGGCGACGACGAGGAGTAACTCCCCCTCCGCCCGGCGCCGTCGGGGACCGGCGCCCGGAGGGCCAGGGCGTCGTGCCCGGAAACGGGGCCGCAGGGGGAAGCGGGACGGGGCCCACGGGGAGTTGGCGCTGCGGCGTCCATGAGACACCGGTCCTGCGGCGCTCGCGAGGAGTCGGTCCTACGGAGCCGAGGTCGCGATCGCCAGCAGATACGTCCCGTAGCACCATGAGAGCCCGGCCAGCGCACCGACCGTCACCACGACGGTGCGCGTCCGGGCTCTCGCCATGCCCACCGCCACCGGTAGCAGCAGCGGAAAGGCGGGCAGCAGAAAGCGCGGCTTGCACCCGAAGTACCGCGCGCCGCCGAGGGCGATGACCAGCAGCACACCGCTGTACACCACGAGGGCGACCGGCGGCCGGTCCAGCACCAGCAGCACGAACAGCACCAGTGCGACCGAGACCAGGGCGATCGCCATCGGGTACGGCAGACGCATCGGGCCCAGGACCGTACGGCGGACCGTCTCCCAGCCGTCCTGGCCGAAGTCGAACTTCGAGCCCCAGCCGCGCTGCACCGCGAAGTAGCCGAACAGGGGGCTGCCCTTCCGCCACCCCACCCACAGCACGTAGCCGGCCCAGCCCAGCGGGGCGAGCGCCGCCCCCGCCCAGAGCCGCCAGTCCTGGCGGGCGGAGAGCGAGAGGCTGTCGGGTGTCCGGTTCCGCCAGAGCTGGCAGATCTGCCAGGCGGCGCCGAGCGAGACCGCCGCCGCCACCGCGATGCCGTTGGGACGGGAGAGCCCCGCGAGCGCGGCGAACGCGCCCGCCCACAGCCACCGGCCGGTCAGCGCCGCGTACAGCGCCCAGGCCGCGAACGCGGTCATCAGCGACTCGGTGTACGCCATCGACTGGACGATCGCGTGCGGCAGCACACCCCACAGGACGACGAGCAGCACGCCCGCGCGGCGGCCCGCCAGCCGCTCGCCCACCGCGTAGATCCCCCAGGCGGCCGCGCCCGCCGCCGCCCAGGACACCAGCAGCCCGGCCTCGACGAACCCGAGGGACAGCGTTGCCCGCACGCCGCGGACCAGCATCGGATAGAGGGGGAAGAACGCCAGGTCGCTGTAGATGTACGACGGATCGGCGCCGTGCAGGACCGTGCCGTAGCCGTGGTCGGCGAGCCGCTCGTACCAGACGGCGTCCCAGGAGCGGCCGAGCAGCTTGCCCGGCTGCTTGCCGGCGTGCCAGGACCACAGCGCCAAGAGGAGCAGCCCGCACAGACGCACCGCCGCGTAGATCAGGAGTGCCGGCGCCGCCCGCCGCAGGGCGCCGAGCAGCTGCCCGCGCCACCCTGTCCGCAGCCGTACGGGCCGGTCGTCTCTGGCGCGTACGGGCAGGCGGGTGTCGGCTGACACGACAGGCACCTCCGGTGCTGCGCAGCGGGCGGACGCGGACCCGCCCCCGTGCGCACGCGAGGAGGACCCTGCACCTCCGACCTTGCGCGGCGCCCGTGCCCGCGGCGACCGCTGACGCCCGACGGTGGCCCGAAGTGCACCCCATCGGCCCACGCCCCGGCGCCCGGTCGCATCAGCCCGCGCTCAAGCGGCGGGGTGGCGCGCACGGACCGGGGCGACGGGCGCTCGTCGAGCGTGCCCCGGAGGTGGCCTCTGCACAGGCCCGTCAGGGCGCCAGCTGCTTGAGGCGGGTCACCGCCTCCTCCAGGACCTCCGTGCGCTTGCAGAACGCGAACCGGACGAAGGGCGCCCCCTCGTCCTGGTGGTCGTAGAAGACCGCGTTCGGGATGGCGACGACACCGCAGCGCTCCGGCAGGGCGCGGCAGAAGGCGAAGCCGTCGCTCTCGCCGAGCGGGCGGATGTCGGTGGTGACGAAGTACGTGCCGGAGGGGCGGAAGACCCGGAAACCGGACTCCGCGAGTCCGGCGCTCAGCACGTCCCGCTTGACGCCGAGGTCCTCGCGCAGGGCATCGAAGTAGCTGTCCGGGAGGCGCAGGGCTTCGGCGACGGCGTACTGGAAGGGGCCGGCCGAGACGTAGGTGAGGAACTGCTTTGCGGACCGTACGGCCGTGACCAGTTCGGGGGCCGCCGTCACCCAGCCGACCTTCCAGCCCGTGAACGAGAAGGTCTTGCCCGCCGAGCCGATGGTGACGGTGCGCTCGCGCATGCCCGGGAAACCGGCGATGGGGTGGTGCTCACCGCCGTCGAAGACCAGGTGTTCGTAGACCTCGTCGGTGACCACGAGCAGGTCGCGCTCGCAGGCCAGCTCGGCGACGGCGGCCAGCTCATCGCGGGTGAGGACGGTGCCGGTGGGGTTGTGCGGGCTGTTGAGGAGGATGAGCCGGGTGCGGTCGGTGACGGCGGCGCGCAGCTCGTCGAGGTCGAGCCGGTACGTCAGGGACTCGGGGTCGGGCCGCAGGGTCACAGGTACGCGGGTGCCGCCGGCCATCGCAATGCACGCGGCGTACGAGTCGTAGTACGGCTCGAGGGCGATGACCTCGTCTCCGGGTTCGAGCAGGGCCAGCAGCGAGGCGGCGATGGCCTCGGTCGCGCCGGCGGTGACGAGGACCTCGCGGTCCGGGTCGTACGGGAGGCCGTACCGCCGTTGCTGGTGTTCGGCGATCGCCGTGCGCAGCTCGGGGATTCCGGGCCCTGGCGGGTACTGGTTGCCGTGCCCGTCGCGCAGCGCCCGCACCGCCGCTTCCCGGACCTCGTCCGGGCCGTCGGTGTCGGGGAAGCCCTGTCCGAGGTTGATCGACCCGGTGGTCGCGGCGAGGGCGGACATCTCGGCGAAGATCGTCGTGCCGAATGCGGAGAGGCGGCGGTTGAGCAGCGGTCGTCCCATGCGGGCCATCCTCCGCCGAACCTCTGGACTTCCTCAACTCTGCTTTGGGTCTCCGGGGTACGGGCATGACCCCGTCACGCAAGAAGCGGGGCCTCGCTTCGGGGGAACAGAGAGGAGAGTGAGGACGATGGGAGTCGTACTGTTCGTGGTCGTGTTCGCGATCGTGGTGATTGCCGTGATCGCCGGCAAGTCGGGTAGTTCCGGGCGCTCACGTCGCCGACGGGGAAGCTGGTGGGCCGGTGGCGGCGGGGGCGCTTCCGGTGGCGGTGGATGCGGCGGCGGCTCCTCGTGCGGCGGCGGCAGCAGCTGCGGTGGCGGCGGCTGCGGTGGCGGTGGCGGCGGAGGAGGTGGCTGCGGCGGTGGTGGCAGCTGACGCCCCGCGCCCGTCCGCGTCCGGGGGCGGCTGATCTCCGCCGCTCACCCCGGCGCCCCAGCCGCTCGCTCCGGCGCCCGACCCGGCGCCCGACCCGGCGCCTGACCCGGCGTCTGACCCGGCTCTCACCTCGGAAAACGGGGACCGGGCGGCCGCAACTGACCCCAGGTTGTGCGGCTGTCCCATGCGCTACGGCATATGCGTCCGGCGGGTTCCAACACCCGCCGGACGCTTTTGTTTTGAACAGTTGAACCGTGCGGCCCTCGGGAGGATGGAAACCCGGCGAAGTTGGGTAAAAGCGCTGTGGGCCGCGGGCATCTCATGATTTCGTATCCCCCCGGACCCCCACGTGGGCACGAGCCGGCGAGCGAAGCTCCCTCGGTCCCCTCTCCGGGGCGAGCCGGCCCACCCGTCATCCATTGCGCGATCACCCCTGCCTGCTTTTGCGGAGCCGACCCATGCTCACCACTCTCAAGACTGCCTATACCGATACCCGTGCCGCCGATCTGGCCTGGGCCCTGGGCCGGGAGCCGTTGCCCGCCCTCGCCGAACTGAAGCTCCAACTCGGATACGTCACGCTGCAGTTGAGACTGCTCGGCGCCTCCCACCAGGTACTCGCCGAAGACGATCACGGACAGTGCTCGGAGACCGTGGCCTGCATGTCGGGAAGTGCCACGCCCCTGCCCCTCGGCATCGACAAACGCATCGGGGACTGGGAGTACGAGTTCGCGGCGCATGTCGAGACGCATTCCGAGGAGTCCTTCGCCGCGCGCGCCCAGGAGTTGCTCGCCCTCGTCGCCGACCATCCGTACGGCCTCGCCGGGACCTTCCCCGGCAGCCCGTACGCGTTCACCGCTCTGCTGGCGCACTGCCGCGAGGGACGGCTGGCCTGGCGGACCTGGCACGCCTACCCCCAGGAGGGCACGATCGTCGCCACACGGACGCGGATCGGCACACAGGGCTCACGGGGCACGCGCGGAGACAAGCCCGCGCCCCCTTGAAAGCGCGCAAGCCGCGCAGAACCCCCATCGCACCCGTGTGGGTGACAGGTCCGCAGAAATGCCTGACGTACCGTTCCCGGCATGATTGATCCGCCCGTGGCCCGCGTCTCGCGTGCGGCCGCGCCGCGGGAGCAGCCGGCCCCGGTGGAACTCCCCGTTCCGGAGGGCCTCGGCCGCTTCCTGGTCCTGGCGGCGGTGTTCGTGTGCGCGGCCTGCGGGTTGGTCTATGAGCTCGAACTCGTCGCCCTCGCCTCGTACTTGTCCGGTGACTCCGTCACCCAGGCGTCCGTCGTGCTGTCCGTGATGGTCTTCGCCATGGGGGTCGGCTCGCTGCTCGCCAAGCGGCTGCGGTGGCGGCCCGTCGTCGGGTTCGGCGTCATCGAGGCCGTACTCGCGCTGGTCGGCGGCTCGTCGGCGATGGCGCTGTACGCGGCGTTCGCCTGGTTCGGCCACTCCCGCGCGGTTCTCGTTGCCTTCTCCGCGACGATCGGGGTGCTGATCGGGGCCGAAGTGCCACTGCTGATGACGCTCATTCAGCGCATCAGGAAGCAGGACGCGGGCGGCGCGGTCGCCGACCTGTTCGCCGCGGACTACGTCGGGGCGCTCGTCGGCGGACTCGCCTTCCCCTTCCTGCTGCTGCCGTGCCTGGGGCAACCGCGCGGCGCGCTGCTGACCGGCGCGGTGAACGCTGTGGCGGGCGGGGTGACGGTGCTGTGGCTGTTCCGGCGCGAACTGACCCCACGGTCACGGTGGTTGCTCGTGGGCGTCAATGTGCTGGTGCTTGCCCTGCTCGCGGGCGGCACCCTCCTGGTCGAGCCGTTCGAACGGGCGGCGCGCCGAGCGGTCTACGGGACGGATGTACGGGTGGCCGTACGGACCGGTACGAACGAGGTCGTCGTCACGGGAGAAGCGGGGCCCGGCAGAGGCGGAAGCGCGCAGAACCCCGGCCATCCGGACGGGGCCGGCGGGGCGGACGTCAACCACGATGCGGGCGTCAACCACGATGCGGGACAGCGCAGTTCGGTGACCGGGCCCGGCGGCCGGCCCGCGGCGTCGTTGTCCCTCTACCTCGACGGGCGGCTGCGGGTCAGCGGCCGGGACGCGTTCCGCTACGACGAGGCACTGGTCCACCCGGCCATGGCCGGGCCGCACCGCCACGTCCTGATGCTGGGCGGAGGCGACGGGCTCGCGCTGCGCGAGGTACTGCGTCACCCCGGTGTCGTGTCGGTGACGCTCGTCGAACCCGACCCGCATGTCGTGCGGCTGGCCCGCACGGACCCCGTGCTGTCCGCCCTGAACCGGGACGCCCTCGGCGACCGGCGGGTACGGGTGGTGCGGGCCGACCCGTTCGACTGGCTGCGGGGGGCGGTGCGGACCTGCGGCCCGTACGACGTCGTCCTCTCCGATCTGCCCGACCCCGACATCACCGCGAGCACCAAGCTGTACTCGCTGGAGTTCTACGGTCTCGTCCGCCGCGTCATGACCCCGGACGGGAGGTTCGCCGTCCACGCGGGGGCGCTGTCGGTCCGGCCGCAGCAGTTCTGGACCGTGGACGCGACGCTGCGCGCCGCCGGACTGCGGACGGCGGCCTACCGGGTCGGCGGGCGGCTCCCGGCTCTCTCCCGGGGGCCGGACCGTGTGTCCCGGAGCGCGCACCAGCCGCGGGACTGGGGGTTCGTGCTCGCCTCGGCCCATCGCAGGCCCGTGCCACTGGAGTTGCCCGCCGACGGGCCCCGGCTGCGCTCGCTGACGCCCGGGGCGCTGCGGGCCGCCGGCCGGGCCGCCGAGCGCGAGCGGGTGACCGGACTGCCCGCGTCCACGCTGATGCACCCGCGCTACCTCGACTGACGGTCCGTCGGGTGTAGAAACGGGTTCCATGCGACACATGCCAGCAATCCGGACTTCTGCCCGCTTTCGCGCCGGCGCGATCGCACTGACGGCAGCGGCCCTCCTCACCGGCTGCGGGAACCCGTCCTCCTCCGACTCCCGTGCCGATTCCGCCCCGCGCGCCTGGGACCGCGACAAGGACCGTGCCCCGAGCACGATGCCGGCTCCCGCGTCCACTCCGGAGTCGGTCGAGAACGCCCTGCGCGCGCTGAACACCGCCGATGTGTCCGTGCCCCGCGGTGCGTCCTTCCAGCTCGAGGGTGAGCGCGATGCGCGGGGCGCCCGGATCTGGGAGATCGTCGTCGCGTCGAAGGGCAAGGACCAGAACAACGACGACTACATGGACGAGTACGACGTCACCGTCTCCGGTGACGGTTCCGAGCTCCTCTCCCGTCACCGGGACATGACGCCGGACGACGACGTCGCCAGGTTGCGCTTCTCCAAGACGACCGCCCAGCAGGCCGTACGTCTGGCCTACGCGTACCGGCCCTCCGAGCTGGACTCCCTCGAGATCGACACCCGTGACGACGGCCGGATCGTCTGGGAGGTCACCCAGACCGCTCCCGGCGCGGCCGACGACGACGAAGGGCGCGTGGTGCTTCTCAACGCGACCACGGGGAACGTGCTGACGCCCGGGTCGGACGACTGAGGCGGGAGGGCGTGCGAACCGGTCGGACGCGCGGCGCGACGGCCTGGACGGGCCGGGCTCCGCGGAGTGGGCGGCGTACGCGCGGCCGGGCCGCACGTCGTTTGCGGGCCGAGCGCGACGTCGTATGCGGGGCATGGTGCCGGGGCCGACGCGGGCGGTGCGCCGGGCGGATGGCGGTCCGATGCGAGCGGATGTCGGTCCGATGAGGGTGCCTCACGGGAATGGCTGGGTAGGCTCGGTCTCCATGGAGCATGAGGTGTTCGTTCCGTTCTCCGTCGGCACCGTGCGGCAGGCGCTGGCCGACCCCGCGCGCGTCTCACGCTGTATCCCGGGGTTCCAGAGTGACGCCGAGGATGCGCAGGGGACGCATGACGCCCCGGGGGGTCCCCTGGAGTTCGCGGGCCGGCTCAGACTGCGCATCGGCCACTCGACCATCACCTATCGCGGCCGTCTCCGTGTCAGCGAGCAGGACGGCGGCGACCTCGCGGTGGAGGGCGAGGGCACGGAGTCGCGCGGCAGCGGTTCCGTGAAGGTCGCCCTGAACGTACGGCTGTCGGCGGCGGACGGCGGTTCGCGTCTCGCGTGCACCGGGGCCGTACGGAGCGAGGGCCGTCTGGCCGAGTCCGGCGAATCCGCGGCCACCGCGGCCGGGCTCCGTCTCCTGGACCGTTTCGCCGCGGAACTGAGCTCGGGCCTCGAATCGTCGCCGATCGGTACCAGCGACCCCGGCGACGACAACCAGCGCGTCATCCCCGGCATCCCGTCACCGGAGAAGCCGGAGAAGGCCCGCCGCGGCGAGCGGCAGACGGAGAAGCCCGCGGACGCGCCGGGCTCGCAGGAGGCCGACTCGGAGAAGGCGCCGAAGAAGGGGGACGGCGCGGGCGACACCGGACCGGATTCCCCGCAGGAGACGCCGTCGGTCTTCGAGACCGAGGTGCCGCCCCCGTCGCTGGACCCGCTCTCCGACTCCGGCGACGAGCAGGACGCGGAGGACGGCGATGAGGCGGCGCGTGCCCTGCAGGACGACCTGGACGACGAGTTCGACGAGGCAGGCGACGACGGGGTCGGCACCGAGCCGCCGGCCGAGGCAGCGCACGCACGCCGCACCATGATCGGCCGCAGCGCGGAGGAGGTCGACCACGCGCCCCCGCGCGGCCGGTACGCCCCGGTCCCCGCACCCGAGTCCGCCGTGACCTCGGTCTCCCTGCGCTGGGCCGCACCGGCCGCCGCCGCCCTCGTCGCCTCCGCGGTCGTCGTCAGCCGGATCCTTCGCCGCCGTCGCTGAAGCGGGGTCCGGCCCCGGGGCCGCCGGGCACGCGCCCGCACTTCGGCGACGACGGGCGGACACCGGTTCCCCTCCGTCGCCATCCGGGGGCGAGGCTCTAGGGTCGGGGATGTGACGACCCACGACACCACGGAATCCGGCCCGGGCATCCGACTCGAGGCCGGCGACGCCGAGTTGACCCTGCTCCCCGCCCTCGGCTGCCGCATCGGCTCGCTGCGCGTCGGCGGTACGGAGCTGCTGCGGCAGGGCGCCAAGTACGGCACGTTCCCGATGGTGCCCTGGTGCGGCCGGGTCGACCACGGCCGCTTCCGCGACGGGGCCGAGATGCGCCAACTCCCCATCAACAACCCGCCGCACGCGATCCACGGCACGGGCCGGGACACCGTCTGGCGTACGGCGCGTACGGACAAGACCGCCGCCGTCTGCACGTACGACCTGGCCGACCCCTGGCCGTACCAGGGCCGCGTCACGCAGCTCGTGGAGCTCGCCGAGGACTCCGTCACCCTCACCATGGGGGTCGAGACGATCGGCGACTCCTTCCCCGCGCAGGCCGGCTGGCACCCGTGGTTCCTGCGCAACCTCGGTGACGGCGGCGCGGACGCCGAGGTCTCCTTCGCGCCCGAGTGGCAGGAGGAGCGCGGGGAGGACCATCTGCCGACCGGCCGCCGCATCCCCCCGCAGCCCCGTCCCTGGGACGACTGCTTCGGCATGCCGGACGGCGTGGACGTCACGCTGACCTGGCCGGGGCAGCTCGAACTGCGGGTCACCAGCCGCGCCGAGTGGGTCGTGCTCTACGACGAGCAGCCCGAGGCCGTGTGCGTCGAGCCGCAGTCAGGGCCGCCCAACGGCCTGAACACGCTGCCGCAGCTGGTCACGCCCGTCGAACCGCTGGAGATCTCCACCACTTGGACCTGGCGCAGGCTGTGACCGGCGACCGCTTAGGCTCGTGGACATGAGCGATGCGCGTGACGCCCTGCTGGAGCAGATCAAGAACAAGGCCGTGGTCCACGGCAAGGTGACCCTCTCGTCCGGCCTGGAGGCCGACTACTACATCGACCTCCGTCGCATCACCCTGGACGCGGAGGCGGCCCCGCTCGTCGGTCAGGTGATGCTGGACACCACCGCCGGCCTGGACTACGACGCCGTGGGCGGGCTGACGCTGGGCGCCGACCCGGTGGCCACCTCGATGCTGCACGCCGCTGCGGCGCGCGGCCGCAAGCTCGACGCCTTCGTCGTACGGAAGGCGCAGAAGACGCACGGCATGCAGCGCCGTATCGAGGGGCCGGACATCGCGGGACGACGGGTCCTGATCGTCGAGGACACCTCCACGACCGGTGGCTCGCCGCTCACCGCGGTCGAGGCCGCGCGTGAGGCTGGTGCCGAGGTCGTCGCGGTCGCGGTGATCGTCGAGCGGGGTGCCGCGTCCGCGATCGCGCAGGCCGGACTGCCGTACGTCCCGGCCTACGGGCTGACCGATCTGGACCTCGACTAGGCCTTTCTTGCCGGCCGGTCACCGCTCCGACCTGCGGATTCACCGAGGGGTGGAGAGTTTCACGTGAAACTCTCCACCCCTCGCCGCTGTCACCGGAAGGGCCAGGGGTACGGGTCGGGTGGACCATACGTCCGCGTCTGGGAAGATGGGCCCCGACGATGACGTCGCCCCCTAGGTCAGGGCCCTTTCCGAGAACCCGCACATCACAAGGAGCGGACAGATGCCCATCGCAACCCCCGAGGTCTACAACGAGATGCTCGACCGGGCGAAGGCAGGCAAGTTCGCCTACCCGGCCATCAACGTGACCTCGACGCAGACCCTCCACGCGGCGCTCCGCGGCTTCGCCGAGGCGGAGAGCGACGGCATCGTCCAGATTTCCACGGGCGGCGCCGAGTTCCTGGGCGGCCAGTTCAGCAAGGACATGGTGACCGGCGCCGTCGCGCTGGCCGAGTTCGCGCACATCGTCGCCGAGAAGTACCCGGTGAACATCGCGCTGCACACCGACCACTGCCCCAAGGACAAGCTCGACGGGTACGTGCGTCCGCTGCTCGCCGTCTCGCAGAAGCGGGTGGCCGCCGGGCAGAACCCGCTGTTCCAGTCGCACATGTGGGACGGCTCCGCCGAGACGCTGGACGAGAACCTCGCCATCGCCCAGGAACTGCTCGCCGAGGCCGTCAAGGCCAAGATCATCCTTGAGGTCGAGATCACCCCGACCGGCGGCGAGGAGGACGGTGTCTCGCACGAGATCAACGACGAGCTCTACACCACCGTCTCCGACGTGGAGCGCACCGCCGAGGCGCTCGGCCTGGGCGACAAGGGCCGCTACCTGCTGGCCGCCTCGTTCGGCAACGTCCACGGCGTCTACAAGCCGGGCAACGTCGTGCTCCGCCCCGACCTGCTGCGCCAGCTCCAGGACGGCGTCGCCGCGAAGCACGGCAAGCAGGACCCGTTCGACTTCGTCTTCCACGGCGGCTCCGGCTCCACGGAGGAGGAGATCCTCACGGCGCTGGAGAACGGCGTGGTGAAGATGAACCTCGACACGGACACCCAGTACGCCTTCACCCGCCCCGTCGCGGACCACATGTTCCGCAACTACGACGGCGTGCTGAAGGTCGACGGCGAGGTCGGCAACAAGAAGGCCTACGACCCGCGCAGCTGGGGCAAGGCGGCCGAGAAGAGCATGGGCGAGCGCGTCACGCAGGCGTGCGCGAACCTGCGCTCCACGGGCACCAAGCTGAAGTAGGCGCCCAGGACTCCGTACGACGCCGGGCCCGGCACCTCATACGAGGCGCCGGGCCCGTTCTTGTCCCCCGTCGTGTCCACGCGGGGGCGTGGCCCAGCGGGCGCAGGACCGGGCGGCTGGGGTGGCCGGGGGGTGGGAACGCGAGGATCATCCCCGGTATGAGCGACTCCTCGCGCCGGCCCCCGAGCGAGTCGGGATCGCAGTCGGCGGCGGACGACACGTCGGCGGCGGCCGGTGAGGGGGTGACGGCCGCGTCCGGTGCGGCTGCCGGGAGGATCCGGATCTCCGAGGCCGCCGGGCGCTGGATCGTGCTGACGACCGTGCTCGGCTCCGGGATGGCCCTGCTCGACGGCACGGTCGTCAACGTCGCCCTCCCCCGGATCGGTGAGGACCTGGGCGCCGACCTGGCCGTGCTGCAGTGGACGGTCAACGCGTACATGCTCACGCTCGCCGGGCTGATCCTGCTCGGTGGTGCGCTCGGCGACCGGTTCGGGCGGCGGCGGGTGTTCGTCATCGGCATCGTGTGGTTCGCGCTGGCGTCACTGGCATGCGGGATCGCGCCGAACGCCACCGTGCTGGTGGCCGCGCGGGCCCTCCAGGGCATCGGCGGTGCGCTGCTCACACCGGGATCGCTCGCGCTCATCCAGGCCTCGTTCCATCCGGACGACCGGGCGCGGGCGGTCGGCGCCTGGTCCGGTCTGGGCGGTGTCGCGGCCGCGATCGGGCCGTTCGTCGGCGGCTGGCTGGTCGACGGGCCGGGCTGGCGCTGGGTGTTCCTGCTGAATGTGCCGCTGGCCGCGGTGTGCGTTCCCGTCGCGCTCCGGCACGTGCCGGAGACCCGGGACCCCCACGCCCACGGCCGGTTCGACATCCTCGGCGCCGTGCTCGGTGCGCTGGCCCTGGGAGCCGTGACGTACGCCCTCATCGACGCGCCCGAGCAGGGGGCGTCCCCGGCCATCATCGGCGCGGCCGTCGCCGGGGTGCTGCTGGGCGCGGCGTTCGTACGGCTGGAGCGGCGGCGCCGCGACCCGATGCTTCCGCCGGAGATCTTCTCCTCCCGGCAGTTCACGGCGGTCAACGCGGTGACCTTCTGCGTGTACGCCGCCTTCGGCGGATTCTTCTTCCTCTCCGTGCTGCAGCTGCAGGTCGTCGTCGGCTACTCCGCGCTCGCCGCCGGGACCGCCCTGCTCCCCACGACGCTGATGATGCTGCTGCTCTCCTCGCGCTCCGGGGCGCTGGGCCAGCGCATCGGACCGCGCATCCCGCTCACCGTGGGGCCGCTGCTGTGTGCGACGGGGATGCTGCTGATGTTGCGGGTCGGCCAGGGCGCCTCGTACTGGACGGACATCCTGCCCGCGCTGCTGGCCATGGGATCGGGCATGGTGCTGCTGGTCGCCCCGCTCACCTCGACGGTGCTGGCGTCGGTCGAGGTGGCGCGCGCGGGGCTGGCGAGCGGCGTCAACAACGCGGTGGCGCGCGCGGCCGGGCTGATCGCCGTGGCGGCGCTGCCGCTGCTGGCCGGGACGGGGCCCGAGGCGTACAGGTCGGCGACGGAGTTCGACGCATCCTTCCAGCGGGCGATGCCCATCTGCGCCGGGGTGCTGCTGGTGGGCGCGGTGATCGCGTTGCTGGCGGTGCGGTCCGACGTCCTGGCGCCCGCCGCGGTCGGAGAGCCGCAGCGCTGCCGGGCCCAGTGCCGTACGTACTGCGCCGTCAACTCGCCCCCGCTCGACCCGGGGGAGTCGCGCGGGCCCGGCGAGCCGCGGCGAACCCCGGCCGCGGGGGAGAGCCCGGCGTAGGCCGGCCGCGGGCGACCGCGGCGTCCGACCGCGGGCGCGGCATGCGGGCTGCGGGCGTGGCATGGGCTGCGGGCGCGCGGACGTACGGGCTGCGGGCGCGCGCGTACAAACTGCGGGCGCCGGTGTACGGGCGCGCAGCCTGGGGCGGGCAGGCGTGCGGACGCCCGGATGCGGGCTGCAAGCGCCGGTGCGCAGAGCGTGCGGCCCGAGCGCACGGGCGTGTGGGTGCGCGCGTACGGGCGTCCGGGCGCGGGCCGGATCCGTACGGGAGCCCTCTGCGCCGTCACGCCTCCGGGGTCCACCCTCCGCGCAGGCGTGACTGCGCAGCGAGCACGCGGGCCGGTGCCGCTCGCCGAGGGCGTTCCACGGCGCGAACGCCGGGCTCCACGGACGTCCGGGCGTCCGGCAGACTTGAGGTCATGGCCATTCACGAAAACCTTCTCGGGGGCCCGCCCCCGACCCACCTCCCCGACGACCCCGAGCCGCGCGACATGCTCGCCTCGGGCACCGCGCCCGCCGACGTGGCGGCGAAGTACCCGTCCTCCTCCCTGGCCTGGGCGCAGCTCGCCGACGGCGCCTTCGAGAACGGCCGGGTCGTCGAGTCCTACGCGTACGCCCGTACCGGCTACCACCGCGGGCTCGACGCGCTGCGCCGCAGCGGATGGAAGGGCCACGGCCCGGTGCCGTGGGAGCATGAGCCGAACCGCGGCTTCCTCCGGGCGCTGCACGCCCTCGCCCGCGCCGCTCAGGCGATCGGCGAGCAGGAGGAGTACGAGCGCTGCGCCGGCTTCCTGCGCGAGTCCTCGCCCACCGCGGCCGACACCCTCACCTGATCACCGCAACAGCGCGACCACCGGACCCCGTTGCGCGCACCGGGCCGCCGGGCTGATCAGCGCTGATCACCCCGCGGATCGTCCGCGGATTCCCAGGGCCTGCCCGGGCCGATCGCCCGGGCAGGCCCTTGCCGTACCGCGCGAGGGGCACGGATGATGCTGTGGTCGGCCCGATCCCTGATATCGGCGCCGGCGAGGGGACCGGGGCTCCGATGCCGAGAGGAAGGAGCGGACCGCTACCCGGTAGCACGCACGAGGAGACAGCGATGTCGCACCACCCCAACGCGCCCGGAAGCGGTCCCGAAAGCGGTCCCGAAAGCGGCGCGGACCCCGGTGCCGAGGCCCCGAACCTGGATTTCGCGGGCACGACGCCTTACGAGGACTACGTCCAGGCGGACGTCCTCACCCACCTCCAGCACCCGCTCTCCGACGACCCCGGCGAGATGGTCTTCCTCGTCACCACTCAGGTGATGGAGCTGTGGTTCACCGTCATCGTCCACGAGTGGCAGACGGCCGCCGAGGCGCTGCGCCAGGACGACCTGCCGGTGGCGATGGCCGCCCTGAAGCGCTCCACGTACGAGCTGGAGTCGCTCAACGCCTCCTGGAAGCCGCTGGCGCATCTGACGCCCGCGCAGTTCAACTCCTACCGCAGCGCGCTCGGTGAGGGCTCCGGCTTCCAGTCCGCGATGTACCGGCGGTTGGAGTTCCTGCTCGGCGAGAAGTCCGCGTCGATGCTCGTCCCGCACCGGGGCGCCCCGCGCGTCCATGCCGAGCTGGAGAAGGCGCTGACCGAGCCGAGCCTCTACGACGAGGTGATCCGGCTTCTCGCCCGCCGCGGGTACGGCATCCCGGATGCCGTCCTCGACCGCGACCCAAGCCTGCGCCACGAGCCCTCCCCGGATGTGGAGCGCGCCTGGCAAAAGGTTTATTCAGGCGAGCAGAGCGACGCGCTGGTCCAGCTCGGCGAGGCGCTCACCGAGGTCGCCGAACTGGTCTGGCGCTGGCGCAACGACCATCTCGTCGCCACGCGACGGGCGATGGGCTCCAAGACCGGGACCGGTGGTTCCGCGGGGGTCGCCTGGCTGGAGAAGCGCGCCCAGAAGCATGTCTTCCCCGAGCTGTGGACGGCGCGCAGCCATGTCTGAATCCCTGCGCGGCGCCGCCGCCCTGCACGAGGAACCCTCCCGCGGCGCGCTCGCGGACGAGGCGGCACGCCTGGACGCGGCGGACGAACTGGCCGCGGTGCGCGACCGGTTCGCGCTCGACGACGCCGTCAGCTATCTGGACGGCAACTCGCTGGGCGCGCTGCCGCGTGCCGTGCCCGGACGGATGGCGGATGTCATCGAGCGCGAGTGGGGCCGGCTGCGCATCCGCTCGTGGGAGGAGAGCGGCTGGTGGACCGCGCCCGAGCGGATCGGCGACCGGATCGCCCCGCTCATCGGCGCCGCGTCCGGCCAGGTCGTCGTCGGGGACTCGACGAGCGTCAATGTCTTCAAGGCCGTCGTCGCGGCCGTACGGATCGCCGGTGAGGGGCGTGACGAACTGCTCGTCGACGCCTCGACCTTCCCCACCGACGGCTACATCGCCGAGTCCGCCGCCCGGCTCACCGGCTGCCGCGTACGCGCCGTGGAGCCGGCGGAGGTGCCGGGCGCGGCCGGTCCGCGCACCGCGGCCGCCCTCGTCAACCACGTCGACTACCGCACCGGGCGGCTGAACGACCTGCCCGGCACCACGGCCGCCGTGCACGCGGCGGGGGCGCGGGTGGTGTGGGACCTGTGCCACAGCGCCGGGGCCCTGCCGGTCGGACTCGACGAGCACGGCGTGGACTTCGCGGTCGGCTGCACGTACAAGTACCTCAACGGCGGCCCGGGCGCACCGGCGTATCTGTACGTACGGCGCGAGCTGCAGCCGCAGTTCGATTCGCCGCTGCCCGGCTGGAACTCGCATGCCGACCCCTTCGGCATGGCCGCCTCCTACACCCCGGCCGACGGCTCCCTCCGGGGCCGCGTGGGCACGCCCGACATCCTGTCCATGCTGGCGCTGGAGGCCGCGCTCGAGGTCTGGGACGGTGTCGCGGTCGAGGCGGTGCGCGGCAAGAGCCTGGCGCTGACGGACTTCTTCCTGCGCTGCGTGGGGCACTACGTACCGCTGGGGCGGGTCGAGTCGGTCACGCCGGCGGCGCACGCCGAGCGCGGCAGCCAGATCGCGCTGCGGTGCGCCGGTGCCGGAGCGGTGATGCGGGAGCTCATCGGCAGGGACGTGGTGGGGGACTTCCGCCGCCCCGATGTGCTGCGGTTCGGCTTCACGCCGCTGTACACGTCGTTCGCGGACGCGGAGCGCGCCGCCCGTGTCCTGGCCGAGGTTCTCGAGGCACAGGACGGGGGCGCCGGGCAGGACGGCGGCTCCGGGGCCGGCACCGCTGCTGCCGAGCCGGACGAGGTCTGACGCGTGCCCGGCCCGGACACCCCGGAGTTCCCCGCTCACCCGCCCGTGCAGGGCCGGGTGAGCGGGGAGCCCCGCACCGCCGACAGGGGCCCGAATTGGTCCGCGGACGGTACGGGGGAGAGCCGGAGGGCCGGAGCGGGGGCCGGGCGGAGCGCCGGCCGGCGCGACCCCGAGGCCGTGCTGTCGTACCCGCCCGTGCCCGCCGACGCGACCCTCCCGTACGGCGAACTCCCCGACCAGGTCGTCGACTTCTTCGCACCGCGCGGAGGGGACGGTCAGGCCCCGCTCGTCGTCCTGTTCCACGGCGGCGCGTGGCGCGCTCCGTACGATCGGCAGCACATCTCGCCCCTCGCGGCCCACTTGGCGGTGCACGGTTTCGCCGTGGCATCGGTCGAGTACCGCCGCGGGCATGCGCCGGAACCCGGCGGCGGGGGACGGGAGGCGTCCCCGGAACCCGGGGCGCCCGGCGGCGGGCCCGCGCCGGTGGCCCACCTCGCCGGACGGTGGCCCGAGACGCTCGACGATGTCGCGCTGGCCGTCGACCGCATCCCCACGATGATCGCGGACCTGGCAGCCGCCGATGTCGCGCACGGCCCGTACGCGGACGACCGGGGCACGAGTGGTGGCGCACCCTCCGCGCCCCCGCGCGATGGCGTACAAGCCGCGCCCCCGCGCGATGGCGCGGGCGTCGGCGCCCCGTCCCGCGTCCGTCCGTGGCGCAGCGTCGACACCGGGCGTCCGGTGCTCGCCGGGCACTCCGCGGGCGGGCACCTCGCCCTGTGGGCCGCCGCGCGCCACCGGCAGCGGTCCGGTTCCCGCTGGCACCTGGCCTCGCCTCCCCCCGTCAGCGGCGTCGTCGCCCTCGCACCCATCGCCGACTTCACGACCGCACGGGAGCTGGGGGTGTGCTCCGATGCCGTCGTCCAGTTCCTCGGCGGACCGGCCCCGTACGCGTCCCGGCGCGCGTACGCCGACCCCGCGGCGCTGCTTCCCACCGGCATCCCCACGACGATCGTGCACGGTGCCACTGACACCGTCGTTCCGCAGCAGGTCGCGCGGGCTTTCGCGGCGGAGGCGGAACGGCTGGGGGAGCGGGTGCGGTTCGTGCTCCTCGACGGTGCGGGGCACTTCCCGCTCATCGACCCGTACTGCCCCGAGGCCGGGGCCGTCACCGACGAGATCCGACGCCTCACGGGCTGAACCCGCCCCGTGCGCCCCGCGCCCCGCACGCCCCGTGCCCCCGCACGCCCCGTGCCCCCGTGCGCACACACCCCGCACGCCCCGTGCCCCGGTGCGCCGGCGACCGGACAGCCTCGGCCGCGGACCGGCACGTCATCCTTCAGACGGATGCCGGAAAGTCGGCTGCAACGGTGACGACGCGGGCCCGGGTCATGCGTAGCGTTCTGCGGGTGAACGAGACGACGACACCCCCCGCGTGGACCGAGTCCCGCATAGCCCGGGTCGCCTGGCACGGCCTGCGCGAGGATCTGCTGCGTGCGGCGTGGGCCTTCCGCCCGCTGCCGCCCATCAGTGCCGAACGGATCGCCGCGTGGCCGAGGCTGGAGAGGCGCGGGGGACGCTGGCTGCCCCACGCCGCGATCCTGGTCCTCGCGTTCTTCTTCTTCCTGGCCGACTACTCGGCAGCCACGGGCTGGTCGCCCTGGAGCGATCTGCTCGCCCTGCTCTTCGCGGTCGCGCACACAGCGCCGCTCGTGCTCGTCCTCCTGCGGCCCGTGGGGGCGTGGTGGCTGTCCCTCGCCGTCACCGTCGTGTCCCTCTACCTTCCGGACCTGTCCGGGGAGGCCTACTTCTTGCACGTCGTGGTCATGGTCCTGGTCACCTTCCGGTCCAGGCCACGGGTGGCGATCGAGATGTGGGTGATCTCGGCCCTCGCCATGGGTGTCTTCAGTGCGGTGGGGGACGGCGACAACACCGAGGTGGGCGGCCTCGCCGTCCTGTCCGGCTTCTTCCTCGGCATCGCCGTCGCCCTGCGCGGCTGGTGGCTCGCCCGCGGCCGGGTCGCCGAGCAGGAGACGCTGGTCGCCGACGTACGCGGGCAGCACACGCTGCTGGAGGAGCGCGCCCGTATCGCCCGGGAGCTGCACGACGTCGTCGCGCACCACATGTCGGTGATCGCGATCCAGGCGGAGGCGGCGCCGTACCGGGTGTCCGATCCGCCGGAGGAGCTGACGAAGAGCTTCTCCACCATCCGCGGCAGCGCCGTCGAGGCGCTGGCCGAGCTGCGCCGGGTCCTCGGCGTCCTGCGCTTCGAGAGCCCCGACGGCACGGCCGTCCCGGACGCGCCGCAGCCCGACCTCTCCCGGCTGGACGAACTGGTCGAGGGCGTACGGGCGGTGGGCCTGGACGTCGAGGTCGCGCGGACCGGCGCGACCCGGCCGCTGCCGCAGGGTGTGGAGCTGTCCGCGTACCGGATCATCCAGGAGGCGCTGAGCAACGCCCTGCGCCACGCACCCGGTTCCCAGGTCCGTGTCGAGGTCGCGTACGTCCTCACCGGTATCGGTGTGCGCATCGTCAACACCCGGCCCACCGCCGACGTCCGGCCCTCGCCCGGCCTCGGCCACGGCGTGATGGGCATGCGCGAGCGGGCGTCGATGCTCGGCGGCGAGCTGACCGCGGAGCCCACTGCCGACGGCGGCTTCGAGGTCGCCGCGTTCCTGCCCGTGGGGCAGGCCGACGCCCAGGAGGGGCCCGCATGACGATCCGGGTACTGATCGCGGACGACCAGATGATGGTCCGCGAGGGCTTCTCCGTGCTGCTGGGGGCGCAGCCCGACATCGAGGTGGCCGGCGAGGCCCTCGACGGCCACCAGGCGGTCGCCCAGGTCGCCGAACTGCGCCCGGACGTGGTGCTGATGGACATCCGGATGCCCGGCATGAACGGCCTGGAGGCCACCCGCCGCATCGTCGCCGACCGGGCCGAGGACACCGGGACGCGGGTGCTCATCCTGACGACCTTCGACCTCGACGAGTACGTCTTCGAGGCCTTGCGCGCCGGTGCCTCGGGCTTCCTGCTGAAGGACGCCTCCGCCCGCCAGCTCGCCGACGCCGTACGGGTCGTGGCGGCCGGCGAGGCGCTGCTCGCGCCGACCGTCACCAAGCGGCTGCTGTCGGAGTTCACCCGCCTCGGCGCGCCCAGGGCCCCGCGCATGGACCGCATCGAGGCGCTCACCGAGCGGGAGACGGAGGTGCTGGCGCTGATCGCCCAGGGGTTGTCGAACGGCGAGATCGCCACGCGCCTCATCGTCAGCGAGGCCACGGTGAAGACGCATGTGAGCCGGATTCTGGTCAAACTGTGCCTGCGGGACCGTACGCAGGCGGCCGTCTTCGCGTACGAGATCGGGCTCGTCACCCCGGGCGGGTAGCGTCTCCACATGGATGCAGCGGTCTCATGGTTCGATCCGTGGTCCCCGGTCTTCGTCGCGGATCCCTATCCGGCGTACGCGCGGCTGCGGGCGGCCGGACGCGCGCACTGGTTCGAGCCCAGCAACCAGTGGCTCGTCCCGTACTACGACGATGTGAGCGCGCTGCTGCGCGACCGGCGGCTGGCCCGTACGTACACGCACCGCTTCACCCACGAGGAGTTCGGGCGGACCCCGCCGCCACCGGAGCACGAGCCGTTCCATGTGCTCAACGGATACGGCCTGCTGGAGCTGGAGCCGCCCGACCACACCCGGATCCGGCGCCTGATCTCGAAGGCGTTCACGCCGCGCACGGTGCAGCGGCTGACGCCGACCGTCGAGCGGCTTGCGGGCGAGCTGGCCGACGGGCTGGTCGCCGACGGTGGTGGGGATCTGCTCGCCCGCGTCGCCGAGCCTCTGCCGGTCGCGGTGATCGCGGAGATGCTCGGGGTGCCGCCGGAGGACCGGGGGCTGCTGCGGCCGTGGTCGGCCGACATCGTCGGGATGTTCGAGCTCAACCCGACGGAGGAGACGGCCCGCAGGGCGGTCCGGGCGTCGGTCGAGTTCACCGCCTACCTCCACGACGTGATCGCCCAGCGGCGCAAGTCCCCGGGCGAGGACCTGATCAGCGCGCTGATCGGCGCGCACGACGCGGAGGACCGGCTCAGCGAGCAGGAGATGATCTCCACCTGTGTCCTGCTGCTCAATGCCGGCCACGAGGCGACCGTCAACACCACCGCCAACGGCTGGCTGACGCTGTTCCGCCACCCCGAACAGCTCGCCGCTCTCCGCGCCGCGCCGGACGTGATACTCCCGCGCGCCGTCGAGGAGTTGATGCGGTACGACACCCCGTTGCAGATGTTCGAGCGCTGGGTCATGGACGACATCGAGCTCGGCGGTGAGGTCATCCCGCGCGGCGCGGAGGTCGCTCTGCTCTTCGGCTCCGCGAACCGCGACCCCGCCCGGTTCACCGAGCCCGACCGGCTCGACCTGACCCGCGAGGACAACCCGCACATCACCTTCGGGGGCGGGATCCACTACTGCCTGGGCGCGCCGCTGGCCCGTATCGAACTCGCCGCGTCCTTCGGGGCGTTGCTGGAGCGGGCGCCGCGGCTGCGGCTCGTGGCGGAGCCGGAGTGGAAGCCGGGCTATGTGATCCGCGGCCTGGAGGAACTGATGGTGGAGGTCTGAGGCGATGGTCCTCCCGCCGTGCGGAGGGCGGGAGGACCATCGCGGTGGGCACGCACCCCCGTACGCGCCCCGTCCTACTGGCTCAGGTCGCGGCGCCGGAGGGCGGCGAGTCCCGCGGCCGTCATGAGCGCGGTGAGCGCCGGCATCCAGACGTACGGGGCCGCGGCGACCTCGCCGCCCGGGAGCTTCGGCAGGTGCCCGAAGGGCGAGAGGTCCATGACCCCCTGCGGCACGTTCAGGGCGGGGCCGAGCCATCCGATGGCCAGGCACGCCCCGGCCACCGCCCAGCCCGCGACCGACGCCTTCGGTACGGCTCCGAAGAGCAGCATCGCCACCGCGGCCAGCGCCCAGGCGGCGGGGAGTTGGGCCAGGGCCGCGCCCAGCACCGGCGGCATCTGCCCGCCGATGTCCTCGACCGCGAGGCCGTGGCCCAGCCCCATCCCCAGCCCGCCGGAGAGCATCACGACGACCGTGCCGGCGAAGGCGAAGACAAGGTGGCTCGCCGCCCAGTGCAGCCGGCTCACGGCCCCGGCGAGGACCGGCTCCGCCCGCTCCGCGGTCTCCTCGCCGCGCAGCCGCATCACACAGCCCACCGCGTAGATCGCTGCGACCATGCCGAGCATCCCGATCATGCCGGCGAGGAAGGAGTCGGTGATGCCCTGCCGGCCGCCCATCCGCTCGAGGACCTGCCGGGTGCTCTCGCTGTCGCCGACCAGGTCGGCCACCCCGTCCGTCATGCTGCCGAAGACCACGCCGGCGGCGGCGAAGCCGAGCGACCAGCCGAGCAGCGAGCCGCGCTGGAGCCGCCAGGCGAGTCCGTACGGGCCGTTGAGCCGGCCCGGTGCGGCGGGCGCACCGGGCCGGGCGGGCAGGAAGCTCGCGCCGATGTCGCGGCGCCCCGCGAGGACGTACGCGACGGCAGCCGTGAGCGCCGCGGCCGCGTACAGCAGGAGCAGCACGGGCCACCGGTTGTCGGCGAAGGCACGGACGTTCTCCCCCCAGCCGACCGGGGAGATCCAGGTCAGCAGGGAGGATCCGTCGGCGGTCGCGGCGTCACCCGCCGCGCGCAGCATGAACGCCAGGCCCACCGCAGCGCCCGCCAGGCTCCTCGCCGCCCGCGCGCTCTCGGTGAGCTGGGCCGTGACGGCGGCGACCCCCGCGAAACACAGGCCCTGCCCCGCGATCGCGAGGCCGAGGGCCAGCGATCCGCCGGCCGGCTGGTCGGATCCGATGAGGCCGAGGGTGATGAGGAGGGCGATCAGGGCGTTGGCGGTCAGGGCCGCGAGGATCGCCGAGGTCAGCGGGGCGCGGCGGCCGACGACGGCGGAGGACAGCATCTCCTGGCGGCCGGTCTCCTCCTCCTCGCGGGTGTGCCGGACGACGATGAGCAGGCTCATGATCCCGGCGAAGACGCCGGCGTAGCCGACCATGCGCCAGGCGGTCAGGCCGCCGACGGAGTCGCTGAACACCGGTCCGTACAGGGCGCGGAGGGAGCCGTTGGCGGTCATCGACCGGGCCAGGTCGGCCCGGTCCGCGGCGCTGCCGTAGTAGGACTTGATGGCCTCCACGGAGTTGACGACGGCGATGGTCACGACGGCCACCCACACCGGCAGCATCACGCGGTCGCGGCGGAGCGCGAGGCGCATGAGCGTGCCGGTGCCCGCGAGGTTGCGCGATCCGCCCGCGCGCGCGGCGGGGACGTCGGCCACGGCGGTCATCGCGACATCGCCCCTTCGGCGTCGCCGGTGGTGGCGGTGTCGGCGGAGGCGTCGCCCGCGGGCGCGGTGCCGGAGGAGCCGGGGGAGTCCGGTGAGTCCTGGTAGTGGCGCAGGAACAGCTCCTCCAGCGTGGGCGGCGTACTGGTCAGGCTGCGCACTCCGGACTCGCTCAGCCGCCGCAGTACGCCGTCGAGCTTGTCGGTGTCGACCTGGAGCCCGACCCTCGTCCCCCGGACGTCGAGGTTGTGGACGCCGGGCAGTCGCGACAACCCGTTGGGCGGGCCCGCCAGTTCGGCCGTGACGGACGTACGGGTCAGGTGCCGCAGCTCGGTCAGCGAGCCGGTCTCGACGGTCGCGCCCTTGCGGATGATGCTGACCCGGTCGCACAGCGCCTCGACCTCGCTGAGGACGTGACTGGAGAGCAGGACCGTACGGCCTCGCTGCCGCTCGTCCCGGACGCAGTCCTGGAAGACCTCCTCCATGAGCGGGTCGAGGCCGGAGGTCGGCTCGTCCAGGATCAGCAGGTCGACGTCGGAGGCGAAGGCGGCGACCAGGGCGACCTTCTGCCGGTTGCCCTTGGAGTAGCTGCGCCCCTTCTTCGTCGGGTCGAGCTCGAAGCGGTCGAGCATTTCGGCGCGGCGGACCTTGTCCAGGCCGCCGCGCAACCGCCCGTAGAGATCGATGACTTCACCGCCGGAGAGGTTGCGCCACAGGGTGACGTCTCCCGGCACGTATGCGACGCGGCGGTGCAGATCGACCGCGTCCCGCCAGGGGTCCCGGCCCAGCAGCCGGGCGGTGCCGCCGTCGGCGCGCAGCAGGCCGAGGAGGACGCGGATGGTGGTGGACTTCCCGGCGCCGTTGGGGCCGAGGAAGCCGTGCACCTCACCGGTCTCGACGGCGAGGTCGAGGCCGTCCAGCGCGTGGGTCCGGCCGAAGGACTTGTGGAGGCCGATCGCGTGGATCGCGAGAGCGGGGTCGATTGCCTGCTTCATGTTTTGGAACGTACGCTAGTTTCACAAATTTGTGAAGTTAAGGAACCGTATAAATTAGGCCTCGGGGGATGCGGACCGCTTGCTGAGCAGGGGAGATGATGAAGCGATGGACGGTACGGCCGAAACGGTGGACGACCCCGGTGAGCGCGACGACGACGCCGTGTCCCGCTTCGTCGAGCGGTTCGCCGCCGACCTGACCGAGGCGGGCATGCAGCGCATGGCGTCCCGGGTCTTCGCGGCGCTGCTCGCCTCCGACTCCGGTTCGATGACCTCGTCCGAGCTGGCCGAGCGGCTCCGGATCAGCCCGGCGGCCGTCTCCGGTGCGATCCGCTACCTCGGCCAGGTCGACGTGGTCCGCCGCGAGCGCGAGCCGGGTACCCGACGCGACCGCTACCGCGTCTACAGCGACATCTGGTACGAGTCGTTCACGCGGCGGGACCAGTCCCTGCTCCGCTGGCGGTCCACCCTCCGCGAGGGCGCCGAGGCCGTGGGGGAGGACACCCCCGCGGGCACGCGGCTGGCCGAGACGGCGGAGTTCTTCGACTTCCTCCACGACGAACTGCTCGGACTGCTCGACCGCTGGCGGGAGCACAAGGCCGCCCGCGACGAACGCGCCCGCGACGCCGGGGCGGCCGGGTCCGGATAGCGCGCCACCGGGGGCCCGGAGCGGTGGCGGCCCGCAGGCTCGGTCACCGACCCCGGGCGGGCGTCACCTGCGCGGGAGCGTGAGACGCCAAGCGGAGGGATGGACGGTCCAGGTGCGGGTCCTGACCGGGCCGCCCACCTGCGCGTCCGCCCGGTAGTGGAAGTCCGGCCCCGAGACCGTGATCGCGCGGGCCCGGACCGTACGGGGCGCCGCGCCCCCGCCGTTCGCGCCCGGCCGGACCACGACGCTTGCCAGCCCGTCGTCGTCCGCGTGCGGTCCCCCGGTGGTCACCGACACCGCCTCGACCGGGTGGTCGAGATCGGCGAGCAGCACGCCGTCCGCCTCGACGCGCAGCCGGTGGACCCCGCGCTCGCCTCTGCCCGTACGGTCGCCCCGCCCCGTGCGGTCGCCCCGCCCCGTGCGGCCGGGGCCGTCCGGCTCCTCGCCCGGGCCCTGCGGCTCGGGGGACGCGGCCGTGCGCCGGCGGGGAGATCCGGGGCCGCCCGGCGTCAGGGACCGAACCAGCGTGCGGCAGGTCCGCAGGCCCGGCTCCCACCACCGCCCGCGGTCGGCTCCGTCGCAGCCCGCCTCATGGATCTCGGGGATGTGCAGCCCGCCCAGGACGACGCCGTCGCTCTCGTCCACCAGCAGATCGAGCCGGCGGTCGATCCCGTCGAGCACAGCCCGTGCCGCCTCGACCGGCCCGGCCGGAACGCCGAGCGCGCGGGCCAGGGCCACCTCGTTCGCCGATCCGCCGACGGGCACCAGCGCCAGCGCCGCGGCGCCCAGAGCGCGTTCCCGGTGGAGGAGGCCCACGATGCGCAGCAGCGCCGCGTCGTCGCCCACGACCACCGGCCGTCGGCTGCCGCGGCGGGCCAGCGCCCGCGCGATCTCCTCGGGATCCGCCGGGAGGCAGATCTTGGCGCTCGCGCCCGCGCACAGCACATCTTTCGCGATCCGGACGGCCTCGCCGTCGATTCGCCGCGCGGCCGGGTCGATGACCACGAGCAGCGGGCGCCCACTGGGTCCTGGGGCCGACACCTCGGTCCTTCCTCAGGTAATCTCTCGGTGCAAGAGCCCCTGTCGCTGTTGCGTCAGGGGCTTCGTCTATCCGGGGCACCGCTTCGACGGCTCCGGGCGGCCGCCGCCCGTAGTGGCGAGCCGTCCGGCACGTTGGACATGCCCCGCCCGGAAGGGGTGTACGCCTGTGCCCGCACTTGTGCTGCTCGGTGCTCAGTGGGGTGACGAGGGCAAGGGGAAGGCCACCGATCTGCTCGGCGGCTCCGTGGACTATGTGGTGCGCTACCAGGGCGGCAACAATGCCGGCCACACGGTGGTCGTGGGCGACCAGAAGTATGCCCTGCACCTCCTCCCTTCCGGAATCCTGTCGCCGGGATGCACCCCGGTCATCGGCAACGGCGTCGTCGTCGACCCGGCGGTCCTGCTCTCCGAGCTGAGCGGGCTGAACGAGCGCGGTGTCGACACCTCGAAGCTCCTGGTCAGCGGTAACGCCCACCTGATCACGCCTTACCACACCACGATCGACAAGGTGACGGAACGGTTCCTCGGCAAGCGCCGTATCGGCACCACGGGACGCGGCATCGGCCCGTCCTACGCCGACAAGATCAACCGTGTCGGCATCCGCGTGCAGGACCTCTACGACGAGTCGATCCTCCTGCAGAAGGTCGAGGCGGCCCTCGACTTCAAGAACCAGATCCTCGCCAAGCTCTACAACCGGCGGGCCATCGACTCCGGGAAGATCGTCGAGGAACTGCTGGGATACGCCGAGCAGATCAGGCCGTTCGTCGCCGACACCACGCTCGTCCTCAACGACGCGCTCGACGAGGGCAAGGTCGTCCTCTTCGAGGGCGGCCAGGGCACGCTGCTGGACGTCGACCACGGTACGTATCCGTTCGTGACCTCCTCGAACCCGACCGCGGGCGGCGCCTGCACGGGCGCCGGGGTCGGCCCGACGAAGATCAACCGGGTCATCGGCATCCTCAAGGCGTACACCACCCGCGTCGGCGCCGGGCCCTTCCCGACCGAGCTGTTCGACGACGACGGCGAGGCGCTGCGCCGTATCGGCGGCGAGCGCGGTGTCACGACCGGCCGGGACCGCCGCTGCGGCTGGTTCGACGCGGTCATCGCCCGCTACGCGACCCGAGTCAACGGCCTCACCGACTTCTTCCTGACCAAGCTCGACGTGCTCACCGGCTGGGAGCGGATCCCGGTCTGCGTGGCGTACGAGATCGACGGCAGGCGCGTCGAGGAACTCCCCTACAGCCAGACCGACTTCCACCACGCGAAGCCGGTCTACGAGATGCTCCCGGGCTGGTCCGAGGACATCACGCAGGCCAAGACCTTCTCCGACCTGCCGAAGAACGCCCAGAACTACGTGAAGGCGCTGGAGGAGATGTCGGGCGCCCCGATCTCCGCGATCGGCGTCGGCCCGGGCCGCACGGAGACCATCGAGATCAACTCCTTCCTCTAGGGACCCCTGGGGCCCCTCTCCAGGGACCCCCGGACCCCGCCGCCTCCCACCCAGGTGGGAGGCGTCGGGACGCAGTACGCCCCGGCAGAGCACCGCCCTGCCGGGGCGCACTGCGTCCCGACGCCGAGCAGAGCCGGGGCGGAGGTCCTAGCGTCGTAGACATGGAACACTCCGACGCCGGATTCGGATGGGACGGCGAGCTGCTCGATCTGGACGCCTACCTCGCCCGGATCGGCTTCGACGGGGACCTCGCCCCGACGGTCGAGACGCTGCGCGCCCTGCACTTCGGGCACGTCTCGACGATCCCGTTCGAGAACGTGGACATCCTGCTCGGCCGGACGCTCCGTCTCGACGTCGTCGGGCTGCAGGACAAGATGGTCCGCCGGCCTCGCGGCGGCTACTGCTACGAGCACGTCAAGCTCTTCGCCGCCGCCCTCGAACGGCTCGGATTCGGCGTCACCGGCATAGCGGCCCGTGTCCGTATGGCCACCGGCAAGCTCCGGCCCGCGACGCACGCGCTGGTGCAGGTCGAGACCGCGGAGACGTCGGACACGGGCCGGATGTGGCTGTCCGACATCGGGTTCGGCGGAAGTCCCCTGAGCCCGATCGAGCTGCTCGACGGCGGCGAGGCCTCGCACGGCGGCTGGCACTACCGTCTCGAACTGCAGACGTCCGGTCCCGGTGTGGAGCAGTGGGTGCTGCACCAGCTGCGTGAGGACGGCTGGTTCGACCTGCACGGCTTCACGCTCGACCCGCACTACGCGGTCGACTTCGACGTGATCAACCACTACACCGCGACCCATCCCCGCTCGCCCTTCGTGAGCCGGCTGCTCGTCCAGCAGATGCTGCCCGAGGTCACGTACCGGCTGGACCGGACGGAGCTGGGGACCATGTACCCCGACGGCTCGGGCGACGCGCGGCAGCTCGAACCGGGCGACGTGCCCAAGACGCTCGAGGAGGTCTTCGGGATCGGGCTCGACGCGGAGGAGTCGGCGGCGCTGCTCGCGGCCGTACGGGGCTGAGGCGCCGTACAGGGCTGAGGGGCCGTACGGGCCCGAGGGCGGCCGGCCGTCGAGGCGGTGACCGGCCGGCGGCGGTCTAGCGCTGGACCTTCCGGTACGTCAGCGGCGCCGCGCTGTCATCGGAGAACATACGGCGGAGCGCCCCGCCCGAGGTCAGCTCCAGCGTCGTCGCGGGCCCCGGCTTGCAGGACGCCGCCTTCCCCCGGGTCACCTTGGACCGGCCCAGTTCCACGGGCGGGCCCGCGGATGTCAGAGTGGCGGTGAACTCGCAGTGGTACGAGGCCCCTTGGGCGGTCATGGTGAAGACCTGGTCGCCGACCGGCCCCTGGCGCAGCGTGATGCGGCGTACGTCGGTGCTGGACGACCCGAACCGGGCCTCCCAGGTGCCGAGGTACTTCTTGGGCACGGCGCCGCGGCCGTCCGAGGACGGGGAGCCGGACGCCCCGGAGTCGTTCATCCGGGAGTAGATGGACACGCCGGCCAGGGTGGTCACGGCGAGCGCCACAGCGACCAGCAGGGCGGTCGCGCCCTTGCGGCGTCCCGACGCCTTCGGCGCCGTGGCGGCGGGGATGCCGGGCGTGGAGGCGCGGGGGCTGGTCGCGCGGTGCGTCGCCGGGGGAGTCGCCTGCGCGGGTGCGGCCGGGGTGGTCGCGTGCGCGGGCGTCGTCGCGGACATCGTCGCCGGGGGCGCTCCCGGATACGTCTCCGGGGCCGTTCCCGCATGCGTCCCCGGTCCGGTCGCCGGTTCACCCACCACCGGGATCTCGCCCGTCTCCGGGCTCTCGGCCTCCAGCAACCGCATGGCGTGCCGGCCGAGCTGGGCCATGAGACCGCCGGGCAGCCAGGGCTCCCCGTACGTGTGCGCCGGCACACCCGCGAACTCCAGCACCCCTCCGGCGGTGGGCCGTTGGGCAGGGTCCTTGGAGAGGCACGCGGTCACGAGCCCCTGCAGCCCCGCGGGCACCTTCGCCAGGTCCGGAGGCTCCTCCGCGATCCGGAACATCGTGGCGTGCACCCCGCTGCCAGAGCCGAACGGCATCGCCCCCGACGCCGCGTACGCCAGCAGCGTCCCCAGGCAGAAGACGTCGCAGGCCGGGGTGATGCGCTCGCCGCGCACCTGCTCGGGGGCCATGAAGCCGGGGGAGCCGACCATCGCGCCGGTGCGGGTGAGCCCGCCGTCGGTCAAGGTCTCCAGCGCACGGGCTATGCCGAAGTCGATGACGCGGGGGCCGTCGAGGGTGATGAGGACGTTGGACGGCTTGAGGTCGCGGTGGACCAGGCCCGCGGCGTGGATGTCCTGAAGGGCGTGGGCGAGGCCGGCCGCCAGTACGCGTACGGCGTGTTCGGGCAGCGGTCCGTGCTCGCCGATGACGGTCCGCAGGGACGGCCCGGGTATGTAGCCGGTGGCGACCCAGGGGATCGCCGCCTCGGTGTCGGCGTCCAGGACGGGCGCCGTCCACGCACCGCCGACCCGGCGCGCGGCCTGCACTTCCTGCCGGAAGCGCCCCCGGAACTCGTCCTGCTCCGCCAGCTCTTGGCGGACCAGCTTGACCGCGACCGTACGGCCCCGGTCCGAGCGGGCCAGATAGACCACGCCCATGCCGCCCGCGCCGAGCCGGCCCAACAGCCGGTACGCCCCGATCCGCTGCGGGTCGCCGGCCCTCAGTTCGTCCATGTTTCCCGCCGCCTCCCCCGACCCCCGCAAGTTGCAACCGTGTCAGCGGAGAGAATAGAGGCACGGGTACTCAGGGTTCCCCGGCGGCCTCCAGGGCGCGGGACAGACGCTCCAGAACCCGTACGGTCGCGGCGCGTTCGGCAGGGCTCAGCTCGTCGGCCAGTCGCGCCGCGAACTCCGCGTGTCCCGGGGCGATACGGCGTACGGCCGCGAGGCCCTCGTCGGTCGGGCGGAGCAGTTTGGCACGGCGGTGCGCGGGGTTCGGCACGTATTCGGCGAGGCCCTTGTCCACCAGCAGATCGGCGATGCGCTGCACGCTCTGCCGGGTGATGCCCATCGCGCGGGCGATGCCGGAGACGGGGAGCGGCTCCCGGAGCACGGCGCCGAGGACCTGCCACCAGGCGGCGGTCAGCCCCGCGGGCCGGGCCAACTGCTCGGCGACGCCCAGGAACTGGCCGTTGAGGCGGAAGACGGCGAGCGCGGCGCGGGAGAGCATCTCCGGCGCGGGCATGTCCTCCGGCGCTTCCTTCGTTCCCTCCGCCTCGTCCTTCGTCACGTCGTTCTCCCGTCCGCCGTCACGTCCTGCCGTCATGTCCTGCCGTGGCGGAGCGCTCCGCGGCGAGGGGGTCCGTGACGTCACGCGGTTGCGCTCATCAGGACGGGGAAGGCTGCGGCGTCCCCGTGCGCGAACAGCCGGAACCAGGCGTCCAGGATGTGCGGCTCCATCACGTCCAGTTCGGCCAGGATCTCCCGCGCGAAGGCCACGGACTCGGTCGGTCCTGCTGTGATCAGCCCGCGGTCGTTGACCGCGTCCGCGTCGCGGTACCGCCCGGCACCCCCGTACCCCGGCTGCGGGGCGAGGTACTCCGGTACGGCGCTGGTGTGGTCCCGGTCGTCGAGCAGGCCCTCGCGGGCGAGGCCCGCGGTGGCGCCGCAGATGGCGGCCACCGGCACCCCCGCGGCCAGGAACTCCCGTGCCTTGCGGGCGAAGGGGACGAGGCTCTCGCCGGTCAGCCACAGCTGGGCGCCGGGGAGGATCAGCAGGGCGCTGTCCTCGGGCCGGAGGTCGTCGAGGGCCGCGTCGGGCCGGATGCGCAGGCCGCCTGCCGTGGTGACGGACTCCTTGCCGTCCGGGGAGACGGTGGCGACGGTGAGGGGGGTCTTGGGCGCGCGGTGGTACGTCGTGTCGTTGATGTGGGCGGTCGCGTGACCGAACTCCCAGTCGGCGAGGGTGTCGTAGACGGCCACGTGCACGGTTCGGCTGGTCATGGCTGCTCCTCGGTTCCCGGTGCCTCGGCACCACCAATGGACAGCATGCTGTCAAAAACGCAGCATGCTGTCAATCGGGAGAAGGGGGGTTCAGTACGGCCGGTGCGGTGCCAGCCGCTCCTGCCAGGACGTCAGCCGCTGGATGAAGCCGAGGGCGAGGACGCCCGCCACGAGCGAGGCGATGTCGGACATGATCGTCCACGCCGCGAGGCCCGCCATGTCGTTGTTCGTACTGGCCGCGACCTCCACGAGCGAGGTGAGGAAGCCGGTCACGAACGTCGCGCAGTACGTCCCCCACCACCAGTTGAGCAAAGCCCGGGAGGGCGCCGGGGCGCGGCCCCCGTACGGTCCGTGCTGCGCCGCGGGCGCCATGACATGCCAGATGTCGTTGGCCATCTGCTTCGGGAACCAGAGCTGCACGACCGGCGTGAACCACGACCCGACGGCCCACCCGCGGCTGAACCGCTGCCGCCCGGGCGCGATGACCTCGGTGTTCACCGACAGCCGCCAGAACCAGACCAGCCACAGCACGATGGTCGGAATGACTGTCAGGGCGCCGAACCCGGCGAAGGCCTCGACCGTGCTCTTGAGGTCGTCGATGTCGGCGTACGCATTGCTGTCGTAGGCGTCGTAGAGCGCGAAGTTGAGGAACAGATCGATCAGTGCGTAGAGAAGCGTCAGCGCCATGAAGACGGAGAGCGCGTTGGCAAGGCTGCGCCCCGATTTCCACAGGGGCGGCGCACTCGTCTGCGGCCGGTACGGGCCGGGGCCCGGAGCCGGCGCGGGCGCCGGGCCGTAAGGGGCGGCCCCGCCTGCCATGCCCCACGGAGCCTGCGGGCCGGGCGGCGGCGGAGTCGAGGGACCGTACGGCGGGGGAGTCGATCGACCGTACGGCGGTGGCGTCGAGGGGGCGTACGGCGGCGGAGGGGTGGAGTGCACAGGGCCGGGCGGCGGGGTGGACGGCGGGGATATCGCGCCGGTCGCGGGGCCTGCCGCGAAGCCGGTGGCATGGCCTGTGCCGGGGCCCGTCGCGGGCGGCGGAACCGATGGCCCGTGCGACGGGCCGGCGGCGTCGGAACGGCCCGTCGGCTGGGGTGTCTCCGTCTCCAGGAGCTGCAGGGCGTCCCGTCCGAGCCGGGCCAGCAGCCCGCCGGGCAGCCACGGCTCGTCGTCGGTGCTGCCGGTCCGCTCCAGCACCTGGTCGACGGTGAGGCGCTGTTCCGGCTTCTTGGCGAGGCAGCCGAGGACGATGTCCCGCAGCCCGTCCGGGAGCCCGGTCAGGTCGGGCTCCTCCTCGGCTATGCGGAACATCAGCGCGTGCATCCCGCTGTTGGCCGTGCCGAACGGCTGGCGCCCGGTGGCCGCGAACGCGAGAACCGAGCCGAGGCAGAACAGATCGCTCGCGGACGTCACGCGCTCGCCGCGCACCTGCTCGGGCGACATGAAGCCCGGCGATCCGACCACCGCACCCGTCATCGTGAGACCGCCCCCCGCGAGCGTCTCCGTGGCGCGGGCGATGCCGAAGTCGATGACGCGCGGGCCGTCGATGGTGACCAGGACGTTGGACGGCTTGAGGTCGCGGTGCACCAGCCCCGCGCCGTGGATGTCCCGCAGGGCGCAGGAGAGACCGACCGCGAGCGTGCGTACGGAGTGCTCCGGCAGCGGGCCGAAGTCGTCGGAGACGACCGACTGGAGTGACGGGCCGCCGATGTAGCCCGTGGCCACCCAGGGGGTTTCCGCCTCGGTGTCGGCGTCCAGGACGGGCGCGGTCCATCGGCCGCCCACCCGCCGCGCGGCCTCCACCTCGTGTGCGAACCGCCGCCGGAAGTCGGGCTGGCGGGCCAGCTCGGCCTGGACGAGCTTCACCGCGACCGTACGGCCCCGGTCCGAACGCGCCAGGAACACGACCCCCATACCGCCGGCGCCCAGCCTGCCGAGCAGCCGGTACGCCCCGATCCATTGCGGATCCTCGGCTCGCAGCTCTTCCATAGCGGGTGGTCTCCCCCGGTCGCGGTTGCGGTGCGACGAGGATAGGGCCCCGGTCGGACGGCGTCCCAACGGTCCGGTCGCCCCGTGCCGACCGTGTCGCCGTACGGTCGGGCTCAACGTCCGTATTCCTCCGGATTGTTGTGCAGGTGTGTCCGGTCCAGTCCGTGTCCGGCCCGTGCGCGGTCGCTGGCCGGTCCGTGCCCGGTGTCCACGGACCGGACAGTGACGGAGGCGGGGCGGGACGCCGAACGGGAATCGCGAGCCGGAATGCCGTACGCGCGAACGGACGGGACGGGGAGGCCCGAGGAGTGCGGAACCGGAAGGGGGAGGGCGGCGGGCCCGGCCGGACCGAAGGCGCCCCGGCCCGCGGTCCCGACCCGGCCTGCGGTCCCGATCCGGCCCGCGGTCCCGATCCGGCCTGCGGTCCCGACCCGACCCGACCCGACCCGACAGGGTGCCGGGCGACGTGGCGCAGGACATACACATTGGCGGTGTCGGGCGCCCCGTGCGGATTCATACGCTGGGCGGCATGAACCCTCTTGCAGATCCCCAGGTCGGGAAGGCTGTCAAGGCCGCCGACCGCGCCCATGTCTTCCACTCCTGGTCCGCACAAGGGCTCATCGACCCCCTGCCGGTGGCCGGTGCGGAAGGCTCGTACTTCTGGGACTACGACGGCAACCGCTACCTCGACTTCTCCTCGCAGCTCGTCAACACCAACATCGGCCACCAGCACCCGAAGGTCGTCGCGGCCATCCAGGAGCAGGCCGGCAAGCTGTGCACCATCGCGCCCGGCTTCGCCGTGGACGTGCGGTCGGAGGCGGCGCGCCTCATAGCCGGGCGCACGCCCGGCGACCTCGACAAGATCTTCTTCACCAACGGTGGTGCGGAGGCGGTCGAGAACGCGGTGCGCATGGCTCGTCTGCACACCGGCCGCTCCAAGGTGCTGTCCGCCTACCGCTCGTACCACGGCGCCACCGCCGCGGCGATCAATCTCACCGGTGACCCGCGCCGCTGGCCCTCCGACACGGCCTCGGCCGGTGTCGTGCACTTCTGGGGCCCGTACCTCTACCGCTCCCACTTCCACGCCGAGACCGAGGCGCAGGAGTGCGAGCGCGCGCTGGCCCACCTCGAGGAGACGATCGCGTTCGAGGGCCCGCAGACCATTGCGGCGATCATCCTGGAGACCGTCGTCGGCACGGCGGGCGTCCTGGTGCCGCCGCCCGGTTACCTCGCGGGCGTCCGCGAGATCTGCGACCGCCACGGCATCGTCTTCGTCCTCGACGAGGTGATGGCGGGCTTCGGGCGAACGGGCCGCTGGTTCGCCGCCGACCACTTCGGCGTCGTGCCCGACCTGCTGACCTTCGCCAAGGGCGTCAACTCCGGCTACGTACCGCTCGGCGGCGTCGCGATCTCCGCGGAGATCGCGGCGACCTTCGACCGGCGGCCGTACCCGGGTGGCCTGACCTACTCCGGTCACCCGCTGGCCTGCGCCTCCGCCGTCGCGACCATCAACGCGATGGAGGAGGAGGGGATCGTCGAGAACGCGGACCGTATCGGCGAGACGGTGCTCGGCCCCGGGCTGCGCGAACTCGCCGAGCGCCACCCGTCGGTGGGCGAGGTGCGCGGCTTCGGCGTCTTCTGGGCGCTCGACCTCGTCAAGGACAAGGCGACGCATGAGCCGCTGGTGCCGTACAACGCGGCGGGCGAGGCGAACGCTCCCATGGCGGCCTTCGCCGCGGCGTGCAAGAAGAACGGTCTGTGGCCCTTCGTGAACATGAACCGTACGCACGTCGTGCCGCCGTGCACGATCACCGAGGCCGAGGCCAAGGAGGGTCTCTCGGCCCTGGACGCGGCCCTCACGGTGGCGGACGGGCACACGACCGCCGCCTGAACCGCACGGCGCCGCTCCTGACGGCCCGCCCGGGCCGGGCATTCGTCCGGCCCGGACGGGCCGCTGCCGTCGGCTCGGGCGGTGGGTCGCGGGTCGAGGAGCCGCGGGTGGAGGGGCCGGGGGCGAGGGTCGCGGATGGAGAGGCCGGGCCGGGGGTCGAGGGCCGCGGATCGAGGGACCGCGGGTCGAGGGACCGCGGGTCGAGGGACCGCGGGTCGAGGCCGAGCAGCCGCGGCGGTCGCGGTCGTACGTGGTCGTGCGCGGTCGTACGCGTCGTGCACTCGCGCCTTCCGTGCCCGCCGTTTTCGCCCCGTCCGCGGGCGCGCAGCCCCGCCCGCCAGCGCATAGGGTGAGCGCGGGCCGCTCCTGACCTGCGGCCCGCGGAAGGAGACGGACCGATGCGGGGTGGCAGTGGCCGCGACCAGCACGGCGGCGGAGACCGTTCCGCCGTCACCGTCACCCGCAACACGCTGCGCCAGCAGATCGCCGAGGCGCTCTGCGACGAGATCCTCGCCGGCCGCCTCCCCGCGGGCCGCCATGTGACCGTCAAGGAGATCGCCGAGCAGTACGGCGTCTCCGCCACCCCCGTCCGCGAAGCGCTCGTCGACCTCGCCGCGCAGGGGCTGGTCGACATGGAGCACCACCGCGGCTTCCAGGTGCACTCGCTCACGCTCGATGACTTCCGTCACATGGTCGAGGCCCGCGCCCTCATCGTCGACGGCATCTTCCGGGAGGGCACGGAGCATCTGCTGCGCGGCGCCACCGCCCGTGCCTTCGCCTCCGTACGCCGCAGAGCTGAGGAGGCCGAGCGGGCGTCGAGGGCCGGGGACCTGGACATCCTGATCGGGTACGACCTGCGCTTCTGGCGCGAGTTGGGCTCTCTCGCCGGAAATCCATACATCTCGGACTTTCTTCACCGGATGCGCATGCAGTGCTGGGCGTTCGCCGTGCCGTATCTGCGCCAGGAGCCGGATCTCAGAGGCCGGTTGTGGAGCGGGCACCGCACGCTCATCGAGGCCGTCGAGCGGCGCGACCCGGCCGCCGCCCAGCACCTGATCGCCGAGTACGACGACCACTCCCTGCGGATCCTCGAGAAGTTGATGCAGGGCGGCTGAGTGCCGTTGCGCACTTTGCGCCGTGAGGCCCCGCTGACGCCCCCTGCCCCGCCGCCGGTCCAGAACTCCCTCCGGAGCGCCCGAACCTCGCGCGCTCCGCGACCGTCTCCACCCATGGAGGGACCGCGCCGGCGCCGCATCGCGCATCCGCACCGCGCCTGCGCGCCACCGGACCGGCCCTCCGGTGATCCGGATACCGGAGAACGGTGCCCGGTACCCCTGAAGAACGGCCAAGGGGCCGGTACCGTACACACGGTCGACCCGCGAAGGGGGAGCCAAGGCATGGACGCCGTACACCGGGCGGCGCTGCCCGCGCCCAGGCAGCAGCCCGCTGCCGAGCCTGCGACGGCGGTCATCGACGTCACCGTGGTCATCCCGGCCTACAACGAGGAGCAGCGGCTGCGGCCCGGCATCGACGAGGTGTGCGGCTATCTGCGGACCACCGTCCGGCGCTGGGAGTTGATCGTCGTCGACGACGGTTCCACCGACGGCACGGCCGCCGTCGCCGCCGAGGCCGCGGACGCCGAGCCGCGCATCCGGCTGCTGCGCGCCCCCGTCAACCGCGGCAAAGGGCATGCCGTACGGATCGGGATGCGCGCGTCACGCGGACGCCGGGTCCTCTTCTGCGACGCCGACGGTGCGACCCCGATCGAGGAACTGGCCCTGCTGCACGACCGGCTGGACGAGGGCTACGCGGTCGCGATCGGCTCGCGCGCCCGCCCCGGCGCCCGTATCGAGGCGCGTCAGCACGTGCTGCGCGAACTCCTCGGCAAAGCGGGCAACCGGCTCATCCAGGCCGTGGCGGTGCCCGGGATACGCGACACCCAGTGCGGCTTCAAGCTCTTCGACGGCGACAAGGCCCGTACGGCCTTCGCCCTGGCCCGTACGGACGGCTGGGGCTTCGACGTCGAGATACTGCGGATGTTCCACGCCAACGGCTGGCCGATAGCCGAGGTGCCGGTGCGCTGGTCGCACCGCCCGGGATCCAAAGTCGGCCCCTTCGACTACGCCAAGGTCCTCGCCGAGGTCATCCGGGTCCGGCTCGGCGGGACGAGGACGCCGTGACCGCCGGCGCCGACACCACGCACGAGGCGGACCCGGCGGACGGCACGAAGCCTGCGAAGGGCACGGCCGCGGCAGCCGCGCACCAGGAGCGCCCCGCCCGGACTCCGGGTCTCCTGCGGGACATACGCCTCCGTCTCCGCCGCCGGATACGCCCGGCGTCCCTCGCCGTCCCCGCGGGCTATCTGCTCGCCGCCCTCCTGCTGTACGTGAACCTGTGGTCCGACCTCGACCGCGCCTATCTCGCGGACAGCATGCGCGACCAGAACCAGTGGGAGTGGTTCTTCGCCGTCACCGGCCACAACGTCCTGAACGGCGACAACCCGCTCTTCACGACCCTGCAGAACCATCCGCTCGGCGTGAACCTGATGGCGAACACCGTCATGCTCGGGCTCTCCGTCCCCCTCGCCCCCGTGACCGCCCTCTTCGGCGCGACCGCGGCCTTCGCCGGCGCTCTCACCGTCGGCCTCGCCGCGACCGCCACCGCCTGGTACTGGCTCATCCGCAGGTACCTCACCCGGAACCGCGGGGCCGCCGTTCTCGGCGGCGCCGTCGGCGCGTTCGCGCCACCGATGATCTCGCACGCCAACGCACACCCCAACCTGGTCGTGCTGTTCGTCATCCCCCTGATCATCGACCGGACGCTGCGCCTGTGCCCGCCCTCCGTCGTGATGCCGCTCGCCGCGCCCGCCCCCGAGGAACGCGGCGGGCCCCCGCGCGCCCGCCGCGGCACCGTACGGGACGGGGTGATCCTCGGGCTGCTGCTGACCTGGCAGGTCTTCCTCGGCGAGGAGGCGCTGCTGCTCGCCGCGACCGGCATGCTGCTCTTCGCGGTCGGCTACGCGTGCATGCGCCCGGCCGCCGCCCGCGCCGCCCTCCCGCCCCTGCTGCGCGGCCTCGGCATCGCCGCCGCCGTCTGCCTGCCCCTCGTCGCGTATCCGCTGTACTGGCAGTTCCATGGGGACCAGAGCTACAGCAGCATCCTGCACGGCCCGACCGGCAACCCGCCCCTGGCCCTGGTCGAGTTCTCCAAGCAGGCATTGGCCGGTGACGCACAGCGCGCCGCCGAACTCTCGCTCAACCCGACCGAGCAGAACGCCTTCTACGGCTGGCCGCTGGTCTCCCTGCTGCTCGTCGTCACCGTCGTCCTCTGGGACCGCGTGGCCGTGCGCGCCCTCACATGGACGGGCCTGATGGCCGCGTTGCTCTCCCTCGGCGCGCAGATCCCGCTGCCGTGGACCGACGCCATCACCCCCGGCCCCTGGTGGATCTTCGACCGGCTGCCGCTGTTCGAGTCGGTCATCGAATCGCGGTACGCGATGGTGTGCGCGCCCGTCATCGGGATGCTCCTCGCCCTGGCCTGGACCGTTGTGGCCGAGACCGCCGCCGAGACCCGCAGAGCCGGCGCGGACGAGGAGCGGGACCGGCGCCACCGCGCCCTCGTCATCCGGGTCGCTGGCGGAGTGGCCCTCGTCGCCGCGCTGCTGCCCATCGTTCCCAGGCCGCTGGAGACCGTCGAACGGCCCGCCGTGCCCCGCCTCGTCGCCGACGGCACCTGGCGGTCGTACGTCGAGCCGGGCCGGTCCCTCGTGCCCGTACCGCTGCCGTCGCCGGCCGAGGCGAGCGCGCTGAAGTGGCAGATCGACGCCGGGTTCGGATTCCCGCTGCCCGGCGGCTACTTCAACGGGCCCTTCGGCCCCGAGAAGACCGGCATCTACGGCGCCGTGCCCCGCCCCACCAACGACCTGCTCCGCGATGTCGGCTGGACCGGCCGCATCCCGCCCATCGGCCCCCAGCAGCAGCGGGCCGCCCGCGCGGACCTCGCCTTCTGGAGGGCCGGAGCCCTGGTGATCGGCCCGCAGCCGTACCAGGAGGCCCTGCGCGTCACCGTCGAACGGCTGCTGGGACAGCCGGGCGAGCGGGTGGGCGACGCCTGGCTGTGGGACGTCGGCTGACGCCCGGCGGTGGGACTTCGGCGGACGCGCGGTGCGGGCAGGGCACTACGCTGGTATGTCCGTCATCATCGCTGGTGCCGAGCCTGGGTACACGCTTGACAGGAACTGCTTCGCGGCGGCAGCGGCAGCTGTCGCCATGACGACCGAGACCGACACCGAGAAGCGATCGAGAGAGAGCACCCATGGCCTGTGACCTGTGGCTGGTCCCCCTCGTCGATGTGCTGTGCCACAGCCCCGACAACCCCTTCGCCGACGAACTGGCGACCTACAACCAGGCCTTGAACGAAGCGGGCCTGCCACCGGTTCCGGTCTTCGGCTACATGCCGGGCCTGTCCGGTGAGGTCGCCCCGGTCGCAGGGTTCGACTACGACGCGCTGCACTTCCTGCGCCGGGCCTATCTGCTGCAGATCTGCGGGCTCCCCGTGACCCCGGTCGACGAACTCGGCGGGGACTACGAGCAGTTGCTGGAGATGTTCGAGGCCACGGCCCAGCAGTCGCACCTGGTCTGGCACTACGACCACGCCGGGGCGTACGTGCCCGTCGACTTCGGCCATCCCCTGTCCAACGACGAACTCATGGCGGGCGGCGGCCCGTTGGGGTCCAGCAATGGACTGCTGCGCGAACTGGAGGCCGTCGCACCGTCGATCGGGATCGACCCGGCCAACCCGCCCGCGGCCCCCGCCGCGCCGGTGCGCCCCACGTCCCTGGAGGAGCCCGCTGCCACGGCGCCGTACGACGACAGCCCGTACGCGCGCGAGCGGCACGTCTGGCTGGGGCTCCATGCCGCGGCGACGCGCAGCCTGGGCCAGGGGTCGATGATCGTCTTCAGCTGAGGGTTCGTGCTCCGGGCGTGCTGCGGGTGACACAAGGGGGAGGCGGCGGGCGGCGCGGGTCGCTCCGGCGGCACCGGCACCGGCGCACTCCGCCCGTTCCGTTCCGGCCGACGAGCGGCCGGAACGGGCGGCCCGGGCATGGGTGTCCGGGCGCTCGCCCGAAGGCCCACCGGCGCCGCTCAGCGCGGCGCCTCCGGGGGCCGCTGACGTGGCATGCTCGGCCGGGCCGCGGGCGGCGGAGCGGGAAACCGGCTCACATGCTGCCCGTTCTGCTCCGGCCGCGGCGCCCACGGCACCAGCGACTGGGTGTGAAGAGGCGCCGGGGTCGACCGGAACTCCACCATCCAGTCCGCGGTTTCGGACCGTACGAGTTCCGACACGTCCTCGGAGAACCGCCGCAGCACCGTCAGACAGCGCTCGGCCGCCTCGCTCGCCGTGCCCTCCGTCGGCCCGAGCACCTCGCGCACGCACTCGGACGCCCAGTCGAACTGCAGCACTTCCAGCCGCCGTTGCACCGCCTGCGCCGTGGCCACACCCCGCATCCAGCCGGACGTCACGCCGAAGAAGCGGTCGCAGCCCGCGCAGGCGACGGCGCCGAGGAGGGCGAGAAAGCCCCAGCCGGTGCCGTCACCGAGGACGCCCGTCACATCGAGCAGGGGCAGCGTCAGGGCCACCGAGCCGGCACCGGCCGTGCCCAGGCGAAGGGCGCGCGCGGCGCGGCGCTTCCAGCGGCGGTCGGCCAGATACCAGTCGGCGGTGCGCAGCGCGCGCTCCTCGACCCACAGGTAGAGCTCCTCGAGGCGCTCTGCGGGCTCGCCCCAGTCGCCGTGCGGGAAAGGCCGTCCGAGCAGGTCGCCCTGGCTCGTCCCGTCCTGCCTCTTCCCGCCCTCCTCCCGCGGAAGCCCCTCGGGCTGCATCTCCGGCTGGCTCACCCGTGCGCTCCCTCTGCGATGGCGGTGCAATGCGAATCCCATCCGATGCGATCCGATGCGACGCGAGGCGGCGCCACCCGTACGGCACCCTGCGGTGCCCTACGGCGTGGTGCGGTGCCACGCGATGCGGGCGCGGACGATCCGCGGCGTGCGAGCGGCCAGTGACGGTGACCGCGCGACGCCGGATGCGCTGCGCGGCCCACATTCCTACCGTCGAAGCGCGCGCAACGCGCCGCAGATCGCGAGATTTCCGCCCAGAAGGAGTGCGGTTGCTGGGAGAGGCGGGGCCGCGACCTCACCCGAAAGAGTGCCCCGCCACTGCCGTACGGCAGAGGGTGACGAGGGCTGCCCCTGCAGGGGAGCACGTCCGAAGGCGACTGCCGGCGGGCGTGCACGGATCCGGGGCGCTGTCGTGGGACCGCCAGGATGTGCAGCCGTACGGGCCCACGAGACGGGCCCACGAGACGGGCCCACGAGACGGGCCCACGAGACGGGCCCACGAGACGGGCCCACGAGAGCCTGCGCGCACCGGCCACGAGGGGGCGCGCCGCGAGGAGAGCCGGAGGTGCCGCACACGGGAGCGGAGGGGCGCTCGTACGGTGCCCGGAGGGGCGGCCGGACGAGCCCGGGGCGCGGGCCATTACCCTGAAGCGCGTGAAGGTCCTCGTCATCGGCGGCGGTGCCCGCGAACACGCCCTGTGCCGCTCTCTTTCCCTCGACCCCGACGTCAGCGAGCTCCACTGCGCTCCCGGCAATGCCGGCATCGCCGAGGTCGCCGAGCTGCACCGGGTGGACGCCCTCGACGGCCCAGCCGTGGCCGCTCTCGCGGCGGAGCTGGGCGCCGACCTGGTCGTGGTGGGCCCCGAGGCGCCGCTCGTCGCCGGTGTCGCCGACGCCGTGCGCGCCCGCGGCATCGCGGCCTTCGGGCCGTCCGCGGAGGCCGCGCGGCTGGAGGGCTCCAAGGCCTTCGCCAAGGACGTGATGGCCGCGGCCAACGTGCCCACCGCCCGGGCGTACGTGTGCACCACCGAGGAGGAGGTCGACGAGGCCCTGGACGCGTTCGGGGCTCCGTACGTCGTCAAGGACGACGGCCTCGCCGCGGGCAAGGGCGTCGTCGTCACGGACGACCTGGAGACGGCCCGCCGTCACGCGCTCGCCTGCGACCGCGTCGTCATCGAGGAGTTCCTCGACGGGCCCGAGGTCTCGCTGTTCGCGGTGACGGACGGCGAGACGGTCGTCCCGCTCCAGCCCGCCCAGGACTTCAAGCGCGCCTACGACGCGGACGAGGGCCCGAACACCGGCGGCATGGGCGCGTACTCGCCGCTGCCGTGGGCCGACCCGAAGCTCGTCGAGGAGGTCCTGGAGACCGTGCTCCAGCCGACGGTGGACGAGCTCCGCCGCCGCGGCACTCCCTTCTCCGGCCTGCTCTACGCGGGTCTGGCGATCACCTCGCGCGGTGTGCGGGTCATCGAGTTCAACGCCCGCTTCGGCGACCCCGAGACGCAGGTGGTGCTCGCGCGTCTCAAGACGCCGCTCTCCGGCCTGCTGCACGCCGCGGCGACCAACGCGCTGATCTCCTTCCCGCCCCTGCGCTGGAGCGACGGCGCCGCCGTCACCGTCGTCATCGCCTCGCACAACTACCCGGGGACCCCGCGCACGGGGGACCCGATCGAGGGCCTGGAGGAGGCGGGGCAGCACGACAAGCAGGCGTACGTGCTGCACGCGGGCACGCAGCGGAACGAGTCCGGCGAGGTCCTGAGCGCGGGCGGCCGCGTTCTCTCGGTCACGGCTACGGGCCCGGACCTGGCGGCGGCCCGCACGCGGGCGTACGGCGCCGCCTCGCTGATCCGGCTCGCGGACTCCCACCACCGCACGGACATCGCCGCCAAGGCGGCGGGCGAGGCCTGAGCCTTCCCCGGACCGACGGACCGACGGACCGACGGACCGACGGACCGACGGACCGACGGACTCCCGGACTCCCGGACTCCCGGACTCCCGGGCCCCGGGACCCCCGCGCGGGCGGCGCCGGCCGGGCTCTGGCGGAACGGCCGCCACGATGAGCCCTTCCCGCTCCGCCTTCCCCGCTCATGCGGGCCGTGCCCTTCTGCGTCCGTGCTCCGCGGGCGCCGTACCGGAATGTTCGCCGCACCGGACGGTGGGCCGTACCGGACCGGGCGCCGTTCCGCGACCTGGCGCACCGCCGGTTGACGCATCTCGGCCCGCGCGGACCCCTGCCTGCGTACGTGGACCATCGCGTGGGGAGGCGGGGGGACGGAACGTTTCCGCCCAGGTGGGGGCGGAAACGGGGCCCTGGCCCGCCGGCCTTCTGTGCCCTGTGGGCCAAGTCCGGCGGAACCGCCTTTGACCAAAGCCATTCCATCGAGTGACCGCTCCGCCATACGGCTGACGCACCGGCACCCCCCAACTAGGGTTCCGCGGAGGCGGAGCCCGGGGCTCCCGCCGTCGGTCGCACCGCGCGTCCGGCAACTGGCCCACCGGCATTGCGGTGTCGGATCCCGGTGCCACAGTGGGGGGAACGAGCAAGCCGCAAGGGGCCGCGGTCGCAAGGCCGGAGGCCGTTCGTGCACCAGTAGTCAGCAGGGGGTGACTTTCGATCGTGTCCGAGACGTCCGGTGCGGAGCCGGGCCTGCACTTCGCGCGGACCCGCGCATTGGCCGTGCTGCGCACGCGCAGCGCCGCGCTGACGGTGGCCCTGCTGCCCGCGGCCGTGGCCGTGGTGCTGTTCACCGCGGAAGCCACGAGCAGGATCGGCGGTGCCGCCTGGGACGCGGTGCGCTGGACGGTCACGGGCGTGGCCGTCGCCGTACTGCTGGTGGCCGTTGCCGTCGCCCTGGTGGTCGTACGGGCGAGACCCGCGGTCAGCCCCACCGTTCCCGTCCCGGAGACCGCGGCCCCGGACCTCTACCGCCTCGTCCGCGACCTCGCCGACCGCCTCGACGTCCCGGCGCCCTCAGCCATAGCGCTCACTCCCGACTGCGACAGCTGGCTGGAGGACCGTGCACACCTGACGGGCGGGCAGGCTGCCGCGCGCGGGCCCGGCGGAGGCGGCGGACGCCACGGACATCCGGCGCCGGTCCTGGTCATCGGCTCACCGTTCCTGTGGTGGATGCGGGTGGCCGAGCTGCGCGCGATACTCGCGCCGGTCGTCGCCGGGACGGGCCCCTCGGCCCATCCGGACATAGCGGCGGCACGCCGTTTCGTACGGGGTCTGGACGCGGCCGTCGCCGTCACCGCCCGCCGCAGGCACCTGGCCTTCGTCGGCTGGCCGGTGCGGGTGATGCTGCGCGGCTGCCGGGACCGGGCCGCCGAGATGGAGCGCGGAGTCGCCGCCGCGGCATCGAGCCGTGCACAGGGTGTGGACTACGGGCTGAGAATCGTCGCCCAGGAACAGGTCGGCCTCGCCTACGCGGGCTGGGACCGGCTGCTGACCCGCGTGGCCATGCCCGCCTGGCGCATGGGGCGCTGGCCGTCCCGGCTGGACGCGGGAGTGGTCTCGGCACTCACCGAACTCTCCCGGCGCGACCGGCTGGCGGAGGGCTACGCCACGCGCCTGGGGGAGCGGCCCGCCTGCGACCTCCTGGAGGAGCCGGGAACCATGGACGAGGCGGCGTCGCTGCTCGCCGCCCGGCTGTTCCACGGCGGGCCCGCGCGATCCGGCCCGGACTGGTGCCCCGTCGACTGGGCGGACTATCCGGAGGAGGTCGTCGACCGCAAGTGGCGGATGGAGGCCGCACGCCTCCACCGTGTACTCGACGAGCTGCCCCCGCACACCTCGCACACCCCGCACCCGGCGGTCCCCTCGGGGAGCGCCGCACCGAGTGCCGTCGCAGCCGTACGGTCCGACGGGCCCGGCGTCGGACTGCCCGCCGCCGCGACGGATGGCGACGGGCCGGGGGCTGCCTCTCCGGGCGATGCCGGGGGAGCGCCGGAGGGCTCGTCCGCAGGCCCCGACGCTCCGGGCACAGCACCGCACACACCACAGACGCCGGACCCCGTGGCGTGCGCACCCGCACAGCCGCCGGCCGGGCCCGCTCCCGGCCCCGGCAGCCAGACCGGTGCGCCGCCGCTGGGGCCGACCCTTGCCCGGGTCGTCGACCGGCTGGCATCCGCCGACGGGGTCGGGATCGGCGAGAAGCTGGCCGAGCGGCTCAGCGAGGAGATGGCCCGCGAGGATGCGGCAGGCCGACGGGCGGCGGCATCCGCCGCACCGGAGCATGGCGCGGAGGAGGACGACCCGCTCCTGTCGCTGGACGGCGCCCTGTGGGGCGACCCGAATTCGCCGGCGGCCCCGCTCTTCCCCGTACAGGCGCCCCGTTCCGGCCGGGAACTGCTCGCCGACCACATCACCGCCATGGTCTGCTGCGCCGCCGTGGACACCGCGGGGGCAGCGCCGGGTCTCGACTGGCTGGACGGGCCGGTCCTCCTCGTCGCGGGAAAGCGGGGCGCCGACCTCGGCACCCCCGTGCTGAACCTGCTGGAGGACGGCGACCCGGGGCCGCTCCGCGACTGGCTCGCGGCGGCGGGCGTACGGCCGGAGAAACCGGTCCGCCTGGTCTAGCCGGCGCCCGGACGACCGACAGGGCGGCCGACCGCAGAACCGTCCGGACGACCGACAGGACGGCCGACCGCAGAACCGTCCGGACAACCGACAGGACAGCCGCCCGGCACAACCGCCCGGACTGCCCGCAAGCCACCTGCCCACTGCCCGCCCACCGCCCGCGCACCCCCGCGCATCGCCCCCGCCACCGTGCCCCACGCGCGGCCATACGTCCTCGCCCCCGCGTCGATGTGCGGCGGTCCCACGCATCGCGCCCCGCCGCATATGCGTCCGCCTACGCCCAGCGACAGCAGAGTTCGTACCAGCCGTCCCACCTGCCCCATCCGTCCACGGAATCAGGACACATCAGTACGGACATCCCATTTCCACCAGCCGATCACCGCTTGACATCACGCTGCCTGACATCGAATCACCACGAACAGTTACGAACACACCGCTGAGTGTGATGTGCTGTAAGCGGTCAGGGGAACCAGGTCCGGGAGGGAGGGATCGTCCGTGGCTACGGACAGGATCCGCCGCTGGGAGTCGGGCGCACTCGCGCACGCCGTCTCCGACCCCTTCGGCCAAGGCCCATTGCCCTGGTTGCGGGGCAGCGAGAACTATTTCGACGACACGGGCCACGTGGTGCCGTGGTACGTGGACCCGGCCGTCGCCGCCGACGAGCAGAGCGCCGGCCAGGGCCTCTCCGGTGCGGTCGATCCCGCCATCCCCGGACCCCGCACCGCGCGCCGCAGACCCGGCTCGCGCTCCTCGGGTTCGCCCGGCCCTCGCACCGCCGACGACGTCAACCGCCAGATCAAAGGATTCGCCTCCACCAGCGCCGTGGCCCCGGGCGAGGCGATCGACTTCCGGATCACCGTCGACCCGCCCCAGCAGTTCTCCGTCGACGTCTACCGCATCGGTCACTACGGCGGTGACGGCGCCGCGAAGATCACCACCAGCCCGCGGCTCTCCGGCATCGTCCAGCCCGCACCCCTCACCGCGGACCGCACCGTCTCCTGCCACCACTGGTGGCTGTCCTGGCGCCTTCAGGTCCCCACCCACTGGTCCGACGGGGCCTACGTCGCCGTGCTCACCACCGTGGACGGCTACCGCAGCCACATCCCGTTCACCGTCCGGGACCTGCCACCCGTCACCCACGCCCTGTCCGCCGACGCCCACCCGGACTTCGTGCGGAGCGAGCGCGAGCGCACCGCCCCTCCCGTCGCCGATCTGCTGCTCCTGCTGCCCGACATCACTTGGCAGGCGTACAACCTGTACCCGGAGGACGGCCACACCGGCGCCAGCCTCTACCACGCGTGGGACGAGGAGGGCCGGCTGCTCGGCGAGAAGGACGCCGCCGTCACGGTCTCCTTCGACCGCCCCTTCGCGGGCGCGGGTCTGCCCCTGCACGTGGGCCACGCCTACGACTTCATCCGCTGGGCCGAGCGCTACGGCTACGACGTCGCGTACGCCGACAGCCGCGACCTGCACGCCGGCCGTGTCGACCCCACCCGCTACCGCGGCATCGTCTTCCCCGGGCACGACGAGTACTGGTCGGTCCCCATGCGCCGTACGGTCGAGCGGGCCCGCGACAGCGGCACTTCCCTCGTGTTCCTCTCGGCCAACACCATGTACTGGCAGGTCGAGCTGTCCCCGTCCCCGTCCGGGGCCGCCGACCGCCTCCTCACCTGCCGCAAGCGCCGCGGCCCCGGCCGGCCGGCGCTGTGGCGCGAACTGGGGCGCCCGGAGCAGATGTTGCTGGGCATCCAGTACGTGGGCCGGGTCCCCGAGCCCCGCCCGATGGTGGTCCGCAACGCGGGCCACTGGCTCTGGGAGGCGACCGGAGCGACGGAGAACGACGAGTTGCCCGGCCTGGTGGCCGGTGAGGCGGACCGTTACTTCCCCCGCACGCCGCTGCCCGAGCATGCCCGCCGCATGCTGCTCGCCCACTCCCCGTACGAGGACACCGAAGGCGAAGTGCGCTTCCAGGAGACCTCCCTGTACGAGGCCCCCAGCGGCGCCATCGTCTTCGCCTCCGGCACCTTCGCCTGGTCGCCCGCGCTCGACCGCCCCGGTCATGTCGACGCCCGCGTGCAGCGCGCCACCGCCAACCTCCTCGACCGCATCTGCAAGCGCGACTGACCTGCCCGCGGCCGTGGCGCGACTGACCCGCCGCGGCCGTGTGAGACGGGCCGGTGCGCGCGAGCGGCACCCTGGAGAGAGGAAGCAGGGCCGGTACGGGAGAATCGTGACCGACTCCAGGAACGATCAACGCGGAGGCAGCGTGTCCGGATTCGTGGAAAAGCCCGAGCCCGTCCAGGTGCCGGGTCTGGTGCACCTGCACACCGGCAAGGTGCGGGACCTGTATCAGAATGCGACGGGTGACCTGGTGATGGTCGCCAGCGACCGCATGTCCGCCTACGACTGGGTGCTGCCCACGGAGATCCCCGACAAGGGACGTGTCCTCACCCGGCTCTCGCTGTGGTGGTTCGACCTGCTCTCCGACCTGATCCCGAACCACGTCCTCGGCACCGACGTCCCCGCCGGGGCGCCCGCCGACTGGACCGGCCGGACGCTCGTCTGCAAGTCGCTCAGCATGCTTCCCGTCGAGTGCGTGGCCCGCGGGTACCTCACCGGCTCCGGTCTCGCCGAGTACGAGGAGAGCCGCACGGTCTGCGGTCTCGCCCTCCCCGAGGGCCTGGTCGACGGATCCGAGCTGCCCGCCCCGATCTTCACCCCGGCCACCAAGGCCGCGGTCGGCGACCACGACGAGAACGTCCCGTACGAGGAAGTGGCCCGTCAGGTCGGCGCCGAGATCGCGGCCGAGCTGCGTCAGGCCACGCTCGCCGTCTACGGCCGCGCCCGCGACGTCGCCCGCGAGCGCGGGATCATCCTCGCCGACACCAAGTTCGAGTTCGGTATGGACGCCGAAACGCTCGTCATCGCGGACGAGGTGCTGACGCCGGACTCCTCCCGCTTCTGGCCCGCCGGCACCTGGCAGCCCGGCCGGACCCAGCCGTCCTTCGACAAGCAGTACGTCCGCGACTGGCTGACCTCGCCCGCCTCCGGCTGGGACCGCCGCGCCGAACAGCCGCCGCCGGCGCTCCCGTTGGAGGTCGTGGAGCGGACCCGGGCGAAGTACGTGGAGGCGTACGAGGCCCTGACCGGCCTGCCCTGGTCGTAACGGCCCACCGGATCCGGCGGACATGCTCCGGTCCGCCGGATCGACTCGGTCCGTGGGATCGGCGTATGCACCGCACACGATCCTCAGGACCGGCGCACACGCGCAGCGGCACCCACCGCATACGCGCAGGGGCACAACGCATACGCGCAGCGGCACCACCGCATACGGCGAGAGGCCCCGGTCGGGATGACCGGGGCCTCTGTGCCGAGCGGACGACGAGATTCGAACTCGCGACCCTCACCTTGGCAAGGTGATGCTCTACCAACTGAGCCACGTCCGCACGCCAGGCGCCTGGGCGCCGTGTGCGGACCCACTATAGCCAACCCCGCTCACGAGCCGTGCGCACAGCCGCGTGACGGTTCTCCGCGGACAGCTTCGCGGCTGCGGAGGAGAGGTAGTTGCGGACGGTGCCCTGGGACAGCGCGGCCCGTTGGGCGATCTCGGCCACGGGTGCGCCGTCGGCGGCGAGTTCCAGCACTTCGGCCTCGCGTGCGGTGAGCGGGGAGTCGCCTGCGCTGATCGCGTCGGCCGCCAAGTCCGGGTCCACGTAACGGTTTCCGCCGTGCACGGCGCGGATGATCTCGGCGAGCCGTTGTGCCGAGACGGTCTTGGGCACGAAGGCCCGCACCCCGGCCGCCAGTGCCCGCTTCAGATGTCCGGGCCTGCCGTGGCTGGTCACGATCATCGTCCGGCAGCCGGGCAGTTCGGCCCGCAGTGATGTGGCGACCGCCACTCCGTCCGCGCCGGGCATCTGCAGATCGAGCACGGCCACATCGGGCCGGTGGGCCCGTGCCATCGCGACCGCTTCGGGCCCGGACGCGGCTTCGGCGACGACGAGCAGATCGTCCTCGAGCGCGAGCAGAGCGGCGAGCGCCCCGCGGATCAGGTGCTCGTCATCGGCCAGCAGCACCCGTACGCGCTCGTTCCGACCGTGCTCAGCCGTGCTCACGCGGAAGCCTCCTCGGTGCGCCGGCCGGCCGGTGTTCCACCGGTCCGCGCGGCAGGGGGGACCGCGGGGGACTCCTCGGCCGGGGGGAGCGGGATCTCGGCGGTGAGGCGGAAGACGCCTCCCGGGTGCGGTCCGGCGGTCAGGGTGCCGCCGAGTGCGCCCAGCCGTTCCCGCAGGCCCGCGAGACCGGCTCCGGGGCCGGGCAGCCGGGTGTACGCCTTCGGCTTGCGTACGTCCCCGGCGGGGTCGAGCGCTTTCCCGGCCGCGTTCTCTCCGCCACCTGTTGAAGCGACCGGCACTCCGCCTGCGGAGGCGTCCGGTCCACCGTCCGTGAACTCGCCCCCGCGCTGCGCCTCCGCGGTCGAAGTCCCGCTCGGCGCACCGGACTTCGCCCCGCCCCCTCCGGTGTCCCCGCTCCCGGTGCCGTCGTTCTCCACCACCAGCACGACCCGTTCGCCCCCGCCCGGGACCCGCAGGCGGACGGCGCAGCTCCGTGCGTCCCCGTGCCGCAGGACGTTCGTCGCCGCCTCGCGTACGACCCAGCCCAGCGCCGACTGCACATCCGCGGGCAGCCCCGCGCCGTCGTCCCCCTCCACCCGGCAGACGACCCCGGCCGCGCGCAGCACCGACTGTGCGCCCGCCAACTCCACGGCCAGGTCCGCCTCCCGATAGCCGCGCACCACATCGCGCACCTCGCGCTGCGACTCCTGCGCGATCCGCTGCACCTCGATCATCTGCTCCACCGCCTCAGGCCGCCCCCGCCGCGCGAGCTGCACGGCAAGCTCGCTCTTGAGCGCGATCACCGAGAGGTTCCGTCCCATCACGTCGTGGAGGTCGCGGCCGAACCGGAGCCGTTCCTCCGCCACCGCAAGCCGTGCCTGCAACTGGCGCGCCTCGTCCAACTCCCATACGGCGCGCAGGATCCAGGCCGAGAAGCCGTAGGTGAACGCGAATCCGCTGGAGGCCAGGAGCGTCGCGATCGCCATGCCGGCGGCGGCGTCCCACCCCAGGCCCACGACCACGGTCGCGAGCGTGACCCCGACGGAGGAGCAGCCGATGGTGACGAGAGCGCGGCGCGGGCCGCGTTGCGCGAGGACGAGCGCGCCGACGCCGAAGCCGGTGATGCAGAAGATCACCGTGGCCGCGATGACCGTGTCGGTGATGAGGCCCAGCCTCCGCTCCACCATCACCAGCAGGTCCAGCGCACCCGTGGCCGTCCCCACGACCACCGCGAGGCGCAGCGGCTGTTCGCGCCGGCCCGCCACCCAGTCCAGCGCCCGCGCCGACAGGACCCCGCACAGCAGGGCGTGCACCACGACGAGGCCGAACAGCGTGAGCTGCACCCGGAAGGTGCCCCCGCTGTCCAGAATGGCGGGGATCGGGGTCAGGCATTCGACCACGATGAAGGAATGAAACGTCCCTCGCGTGTACCACTCGATGCGCGCCGGATCGCTCCGCTGGTGCCACCACCCCGTCAGCCGCGACATCTCCGCCCCACTCCCCGTTGCGCGCTGCGCGCTCAGCGTCTCGGCTCCCACCGGAACCACTGCCGTACAGCAAACACGGAGAGAGCCGTCCAGGCCACAGCCCGGGCAAGAGCGCCCAGTACCTCGTCCGCCCCGGCGCCGCCCAGCCAGCCGTACCGTACGAGGTCCACGACCGGGGTCAGCGGCATCAGGCGCATCACGTCGGACATCCGCTCCGGCATCACGTCGGGCGGCACGAACAGGCCCGAGCCGAAGAACGACACCACCATCAGCGGCAGGACCGTGAGCTGTGCGCTCTCCACCGTGCGCGTCACCGCGCTCGACGCGGCGGCCAGCGCCACCAGCAGCAGGGAACCCAGCAGCAGGCCCGCGAGCAGCAGTTCGGGCCGCCGCGGCGCCGTCACGTCGAGCAGCAGCGCGCCCGCACCGACGAGCAGCGCGCACTGGACGAGCCCCACGGACACCGACGGCAGCGCGGTCCCGGCGAGGATCTCCAGGTCCTTCGCCTCCCCCGTCCGCAGCCGCTTGAGCACCAGTTCCTCGCGGCGCGCGACATAGGCCGGTACGAGGTTGGCGTACACCACCAGGACGAGGACCACCCCGGTCCCGCCGGTCACGGAGGCCTCGGCAGCGCTCACTCCCGTCCCGCCCAGGTCCATCCCGCCGACCGTCGACTTCATCAGCCACAGCATCGCGACGGGCATGAGCAGCGCCATGAACAGCGCCGTCCGGTTCCGTACGAGCAGGGTCAGCTCGGCCCGTCCGAGGGCGGTCAGCCGCCCCGCCGTCGTCGTCCGGCCGCCGCCTCCGCGCGGAGCCGCCAGCCCGAGGCGGACCACCTTCGTCGTGTCCGTCATCGCTCAACTCCCGCCGCGTCGCCGGAGATCGCGAGGAATGCCTCCTCCAGCGAGGCCGCTCGCGCGTCGAGCCGCGCCAGCACCATGCCGCTGCTCTCCGCCCAGACCAGCAGCGCGGTCAGCGACTCCTGCAGCCGCTCGGTCCGCAACCGGATCCGCTGCCCCGCCACCTCGTGGCCGACAACCCCGAGCCGGGGGAGCGGCGGCAGGTCACCGAGCACATAGCCGAAGGGCAGGTCGAAGCAGATACGGCCGGGGTGCTGCGCGATCACCTCGGCCGTGGTGCCCGTGGCCGCGATGCGGCCCTGGTGGAGGATCGCCAGCCGGTCGGCCAGCTCCTCGGCCTCCTCCAGGTAGTGGGTGGTCAGCACCACCGTCGTGCCGCCGTCCCGCAGTTGGCGCACGAGGCGCTGGGTCTCGTGCCGCCCCTCCGCGTCGAGCCCGGTCGTCGGCTCGTCCAGGAACAGCACCTCGGGCCGTCCGACCAGGGCCATCGCCAGATCCAGCCGCCGCCGCTCGCCGCCGGAGAGCTGCTTGACCCGTACGCGGGCCCGGTGTCCGAGACCGACGAGTTCGAGGGCCTCGCCCCCGGGGCGGGCGCCGCTGGTGCAGCCGGCCCACATCCTGGCCGTCTCCTCGACCGTCAGATCGGAGGGGAAGCCGCCTTCCTGGAGCATGACGCCGGTGCGCGGCCGCACCTCGCCCCGCCGCTCGTACGGGTCGAGGCCCAGGACGCGTACCTGCCCGCCGCTGGGACGGGCCAGGCCCTCGAGCAGTTCGACGGTCGAGGTCTTGCCGGCGCCGTTCGTCCCGAGCAGGGCGAACAGCTCGCCGCGCGCCACGGAGAAGGAGATGCCGCGCACCGCCTCGAAGCCGCCGCTGTAGCTGCGGCGCAGCCCGGTGACGTCGATCACGCACTCGTCGGTCTTCATACGTCCAGCGTTCCGGCGGCCCGTGGGTGCGAGCAGTGCGGGCTGTCACCGCTGTTCATGACAAATGTCATCGGGCGGACGCGGCCGAAGTGCGGCGGAACGGCGGCTTCCTGGGAATCGGCGAGGCGAACGAGAGCCGGAGCCCCATGTGCCGTACGGGTCATGATGCGCCGTACGGTCGCACAAAGGTGAAGACCCCGGTCGGATGACCGGGGTCTTCTTCGCTGGAGCGGACGACGAGGCTCGAACTCGCGACCTCAACCTTGGCAAGGTTGCGCTCTACCAACTGAGCTACGTCCGCATGCTCCCGACCGGCTTTCACCGCCCGGTGCGACCATCACTGTACCCGATCCATGGGACGGGCCGGAAAGCGATGAGAGCGGGTGACAGGGATCGCACACTGCGCCTCCCCCTTGGAAAGGGGGCGCTCTACTACTGAGCTACACCCGCGCGGCTCCGTGAGGTGCGGCCTCTCGGCCTCGCCCCTCGGCGCGCTCCAGACTTTAGCTGATCGCCCGGGGTCTCGTGCAAGTCGGGCCGGGGCGGACGTTCACCCGGACGGGGGAAGAGCCGTCGTGCCCGGGTGCCGCTCACCTCGCGGCAGGGTTCCCCGCACGCCGTGCCCGCGGGTCCCTCAACTCGACGCGTTGAACGCCTCGTAGACCTTCTTGGGGATGCGGCCGCGCGGCGGAACCTCCATGCCGTTCGACTTCGCCCAGGCGCGCACGGCCGCGGGGTCGGGCGCCACGGCGGTGTGGCGATAGGTCTTGCCCGACTTGGACCGCTTTCTGCCCGCTTCCACATAAGGGGCGAGAGCTCCGCGCAGTTTCTTCGCATTGGTCGAAGTGAGGTCGATCTCGTAGAACCTGCCGTCGAGACCGAAGGTGACCGTCTCCGCCGCTTCCCCGCCGTCCATGTCGTCGGAGAGTGTGACCACTACGCGCTGAGCCACGGATATCGGTCCTTTCGTCTGGCGCGCCCGCAATGACGTGGGCAGATGCGGGAGGCCAGGAGTTCGGGGTCAGTTCTTTTTCATTTGTACAGCGACATCCATTGCAATGCGAAGCCCTGTGAATTCGTTCCGCGTGTCATGCCGCAATCGGTGACCATACGGTTTTCCCTTGACTTTCCACAGGGGGAACTGGGGCCGATGCGTAAACGTGACCGGACTGTGGATATCTACCCGCGTAGAATTTTCCGCGGGGTACGCTGAGGGAACCGCCTTACGCACCACACCACCGGGAGTGCCAGTGGCACGCGTCGTAGTCGACGTCATGCTCAAGCCGGAGATCCTCGACCCTCAGGGCCAGGCGGTGCAGCGTGCGCTGCCCCGCCTCGGTTTCGAAGGAATCTCCGACGTCCGCCAGGGAAAGCGCTTCGAACTCGAGGTTGACGGGCCGGTCGACGACGCCGCCCTGGACCGGGTTCGCAAGATGGCCGAGACCTTCCTCGCCAACACCGTGATCGAGGACTTCACCGTGAAGGTCGAGTCGTGACCGCTCGCATTGGTGTCGTCACTTTTCCCGGCAGCCTCGACGACCGTGACACGCAGCGCGCAATCCGGCGGGCCGGTGCGGAACCGGTCGCACTCTGGCACCGCGACACGGACCTGAAGCAGGTCGACGCGATCGTGCTGCCCGGCGGTTTCTCGTACGGCGACTATCTGCGCGCCGGAGCCATCTCCCGGTTCTCGCCGATCATGGACAGCCTCATCGACCAGGCCAGGTCGGGACTTCCCGTCCTCGGTATCTGCAACGGCTTCCAGGTCCTCACCGAGGCGCACCTGCTGCCCGGCGCCATGCTCGGCAACAACCACCTGCACTTCATCTGCCGCGAGCAGAAGCTGCGCGTGGAGAACGCGGACACCGCCTGGACCGCCGACTACACCGCCGGCCAGGAGATCCGCATCCCGCTGAAGAACATGGACGGCCGCTACGTCGCCGACGAGCGCACGCTCGACATGCTGGAAGCGGAGGGCCGGGTCGCGTTCCGCTACCTGGACGTGAACCCCAACGGCTCGCAGCGCGACATCGCCGGCATCACCAACGAGGCGGGCAACGTCGTCGGTCTCATGCCGCACCCCGAGCATGCCGTGGAGCCGCTGATCGGCACCGGCGGCACCGACGGGCTCGGATTCTTCACCTCGATCCTCAAGAAGCTGGTCAACGCCTGATGAGCCTCGACGCCGGAGCAGCCGAGGGAGCGACCGCGCGCCCCGAACCGCGACGACAGCACCACCACGCGCGAAGGAGCGACCGAGCGTGACCCTCGATACCGTCAAGCACGCCACCGAGACGCCCGATGTCGATCAGCCGTGGGCCGAACTCGGCCTCAAGAACGACGAGTACGAGCGCATCCACGCCATCCTCGACCGCCGCCCGACCGGTGCCGAGTTGGCCATGTACTCGGTCATGTGGTCCGAGCACTGCTCGTACAAGTCGAGCAAGGTCCATCTGAAGCAGTTCGGCGAGAAGGCCCCCGAGAGCGACGCCCTGCTGGTGGGCATCGGCGAGAACGCGGGCGTCGTCGACGTCGGCCAGGGCTACGCCGTCACCTTCAAGGTCGAGTCGCACAACCACCCCTCGTACATCGAGCCCTACCAGGGCGCGGCCACCGGCGTGGGCGGCATCGTCCGCGACATCCTCGCCATGGGAGCCCGGCCGGTCGCGGTCATGGACCCGCTGCGGTTCGGCGCCGCCGACCACCCCGACACCCGTCGCGTGCTGCCCGGTGTGGTCGCGGGCATCGGCGGCTACGGCAACTGCCTCGGGCTGCCGAACATCGGCGGCGAGGTCGTCTTCGACTCCTGCTACCAGGGCAACCCGCTGGTCAACGCCCTCTGCGTGGGCGTGATGAAGCACGAGGACATTCACCTCGCCAAGGCCGCGGGCGCGGGCAACAAGGTGATCCTCTACGGCGCCCGGACAGGCGGCGACGGCATCGGCGGCGTGTCCGTCCTGGCGTCCGAGACGTTCGACTCCACCGGCCCCGCCAAGCGCCCAGCCGTCCAGGTCGGCGACCCGTTCCAGGAGAAGCTGCTCATCGAGTGCACCCTGGAGATCTTCAAGGAGGACCTGGTCACCGGCATCCAGGACCTCGGTGGCGCCGGTCTGTCCTGCGCGACCTCCGAGCTGGCCTCGGCCGGTTCCGGCGGTATGCGCGTGGAGCTGGACACCGTTCCGCTGCGCGATGCGACGCTCTCGCCCGAGGAGATCCTCATGAGCGAGTCGCAGGAGCGCATGTGCGCGATCGTCGAGCCCGGGAACGTCGACCGCTTCCTCGAGATCTGCGAGAAGTGGGACGTCATCGCCACGGTGATCGGCGAGGTGACCGACGGGGACCGGCTGGAGATCTACTGGCACGGCGAGCAGATCGTCGATGTCCCGCCGCGCACCGTCGCGCATGAGGGCCCGGTCTACGAGCGCCCGTACGCCCGCCCGGTCTGGCAGGACGAACTGCAGGCCGACGACGCGGCCCGGCTGCCGCGTCCGGCCTCCGGCGATGAACTGCGCGCGCAGGTCCTGCGGCTCGTCGCGTCTCCGAACCAGGCGTCCAAGGCCTGGGTCACCGACCAGTACGACCGTTTCGTGCAGGGCAACACGGTCCTGGCGCAGCCGGAGGACTCCGGCATGGTCCGTATCGACGAGGACACCAACCTCGGTGTCGCCGTCGCGACGGACGGCAACGGCCGGTACGCCAAGCTCGACCCGTACGTGGGCGCGCAGTTGGCGCTCGCCGAGGCGTACCGGAATGTCGCCGCGTCCGGTGCCACACCGCTCGCCGTCTCCGACTGCCTCAACTTCGGGTCCCCCGAGGACCCGGCGGTGATGTGGCAGTTCGCGGAGGCCACGCGCGGTCTCGCGGACGGCTGCCGGACGCTGGGCACCCCGGTGACCGGCGGCAATGTCTCGCTCTACAACCAGACCGGCGAGACCGCCATCCACCCGACGCCGGTGGTCGCCGTGCTCGGCGTGATCGACGACGTCACGCGTCGCACGCCGATCGCGTTCGCCGACGAGGGCCACCTGGTCTACCTCCTCGGCGACACCGAGGAGGAGCTGGGCGGTTCGGCCTGGTCGCAGGTCGTCCACGACCACCTGGGCGGTCTGCCGCCGAAGGTGGACCTGGAGCGCGAGAGGCTGCTCGCCGAGATCCTCATCTCGGCATCGCGCGACGGCATGGTCGACGCGGCGCACGACCTGTCCGACGGCGGGCTGGTCCAGGCCCTGGTCGAGTCGTGCCTCAAGGGCGGCAAGGGTGCCCGGATCGTGGTGCCGGACGGCATCGACCCGTTCGTCCTGCTCTTCTCGGAGTCGGCGGGGCGCGCGGTGGTTGCCGTGCCGCGCAGCGAGGAGCTGCGCTTCACGGACATGTGCGGGGCACGGGGGCTCCCGGCCACGCGGATCGGTGTCGTGGACGGCGATGTCCTGGACGTCCAGGGGCAGTTCGGCATCCCGCTGTCCGAGCTGGTGCAGGCGAACGAGGCGACGATTCCCGCGCTGCTGGCCTGAGGGCCCGCGCGTAGGCGGACGCGGGCTGCGGCCCCGCTCATCCCGGCTGGGATGGACGGGGCCGCAGTCGTTTTCCACAGGCTTGCGACAGGGGTCTTGCGGTTTCTACGTAACTACGTAATATCGAGCCATGGGACTGGAGCAGCGGGTCACGGCGTTGGAGCAGCGGCTCGCCGCTCTGGAGGGGTCGGGCCGCCACGGGGGCGGCCCGGCTCTCCCCATCGGTGCCGATTTCTGGGCGCTGGACGGACTGAAGGCCCAGCTCTCGGATGCCGGTGTGCCGAACGGCGGTGTGCTGTTCACCGGCACGGTCCACCTGCCCACCGGCGAGCAGTACGAGTGGCAGTACGGCCGCACGACCGACGACCTGGTCGAGAGCGACTGGGCGGACGCCGCCGAGGCGTTCGCCGCGCTCGGACAGCCCGTCCGTCTGCGTCTGCTGAGGGAAGTCCTCGGCGGCCGCCGCACCGCAGCCGAGCTGACCGAGCTCGACGGCGTCGGCACATCCGGCCAGATCTACCACCACCTGCGGCAGTTGACGGCCGCCGGCTGGCTCCATGCGGCGGTGCGCGGGCGGTACGAGATTCCCCCCACGCGAGTGGTCCCGCTGCTGGTCGCCCTGGCCACCACCGCCACGTCCTGACCGCGATCGCGACAACGACCACGACCCACCGACCCAGTGCGACACCCCGACCGCGACCGCCCGACAGATCGAGGAGGAACCCGATGTCCGTCCTTCGCCCGGCCCTTCGTTCGCTGCGATGGCTGCGGCCGTGTCTCTACGGCTCGCTCGTAGTGGTCGTCATCGTCGACATCTACGTCCGTGTTCCGCCGGTCGTCCTCTTCGGCGTCGTGCTGCTGGCCCTGTCCACGGGGCTCGTGCGGTACGTGGCCGGGAGGGCGAGGCCGCCGGAGCCGCCGCCCCTGGAGGTCGCGCCGCCGGTCGGCGGCCGCTGGAACGCGCTCAACAGCCCCGCCGACAAGGTCCCCAGCCATGGCATCCGGGCCTACGGACAGGCGTATGCGATCGACGTCGTGAGCGAGCCCGAGGAGGGGTCGCGCCCGGGCTTCGGCTTCTGGCCGGTCGTCCGCCCGAGCGGGGATTTCCCGGCCTACGGGCAGCCCGTTCTGGCCGTGGCCGACGCGACGGTCGTGCGTGTCAGGGCCGGCCGTCGCGACCAGAGCCTCAGCCGTAACTCGTGGCTCGCCTTGATCCCCTTCTTCATCGAGGGAGCGTTCCGCGATCTGTCCGGGCCGGGCGCCCTCGTCGGGAACCACGTGATCCTCGACCTCGGCGGCGGCACCTATGCGCTCTACGCCCACCTCCAGCGCGGCTCGGCAACGGTCCGCGAGGGGCAGAAGGTGAGCGAGGGCCAGGAGATCGCCCGTGTCGGCAACAGCGGCAACTCGACCGAACCGCATCTGCACTTCCAGCTCATGGACGATGCGGACCCGCATGTGGCGAACGGAGTCCCGTTCAGCTGGCGGGGGATCGGGGTCCCGAAGAACGACGAACCGTTCACGACGGACGCAGACGCGGATGGCGGCGCGGACGGAGGCGCCGCCGACGGGGGCGGCGGCCTGGAGGTGGAAGCCGAGGCGACTGCGGCAGTGGAGACCACACCGCGGCGGTGAGGCGGGCAGTGGGAGGCGGCCGGATGGGGAGGCGGCCGGATGGGGAGGCGGCCGGATGGGGAGGCGGCCAGGGCGGCTGATCCGGGACCGCGGGGGGCCGGGTGAGTTCGCCGGGGGGAGCGCATCGGGCGGGGGCGGAAGGGGAGTTCGCCGAGGGAGCGGATCCGGGCGGGACGCCAGAGGAGCCCGCCGGGGAGCGCATCCGGCGGGGACGGCAGGGGAGTTGCTGAGCTGAGCGGGACCGGCCCGAGACAGGCAAGCCGCGGCGCGATCCGAGACAGGCAGCTGCGGTGCGGCTCGAGACAGGCAGCTGCGGCGCGACCCCGCCGTCACAGGCGGCGGGGCCGGTGGGGGTGTGGGTGAACTCCCGCCCTCAGTGCCAGAACTCGTCCGCGACGTCGATGTCTTCGACGCACTCGTCGAGGTCGCTGATCTTCCCGCCGACGATGGTGAAGAAGATGCCACCCGGCATCTCGACCCCGCGGTCCCCGCGGTCGGCGAAGGACCTGTGGACGGACATCACATGCCCGCGGCCATCCGCGAAGAGGTCCTGCAACTCCACCCGGAACGTCCCGTTGGTCTCCTCGATCATCCGGCCGTAGAGCTGGAGGCAGGCCTCGCGGCCCTTGTGGTGGCCCGCCAGGATGTGCTGGCCGGGCACGTGGTGGGTGGCATCCGAGGTCATGAGCCCGGCCAAGGTCTCCATGTCACCTTTCGTGAACGCTTCGTAACCCTGGCGTACCACGGTGCAGTCGGGGTGCTCAGCCATAATGATTCACGCCTTCCGTCCTGATTCATCCCCTGTTCTTCCATCATCGGCCCGGGCCCGGAAGGCTGTCCACGGCAGTGACGGACGCACTTCGCTGCGTGGCTATGCTCGGCGGCATGCCTCCCGCCCAGCGCAGATCCCGTGCCCGTACGTACGACGCCGCGAAGCTACGGGCCGCTGTCGCGGCGCAGCTCACACACGTCCGGGAAACGGTGGCGGGGCTGTCCGACGAACAGTGGGCGCTGCCCACACGACTCGGCGACTGGACCGTCCGCGACCTCGTCGTCCACATCGCGCTCGGCGCGGACTCCGTCCGCACCTACCTCGCGAAGCCGGCGCCGCCCGTGCGCGAGGTCACGGTCCTCGACTGGCCCTCCGCGACAGCGGCCGTCGCCACCGCGGTCGACGCGAGGGCACGCACCGTCGCCGCGTCCACCGAACCGCTGGAGATCCTGGACCGCGCCGACGAGCGTCTGGCCGAGGCCCTCGCCTCAGCGCCCGACGAACGTCTGCTGGCCGCCCGCCTCGGGGCGATGCGCCTCGATGACTTTCTGGTCACCCGGTGCGTGGAGCTGACGGTTCACTCCGACGATCTGGCGGCCGCTCTCGGCACCGCCGTCCCCCTGGACCGCCAGGCGCTGGCCGCCGCGACGCGCGTCCTCGCCGACAGCCTGGCCGCGAAGGCGCCCGGCGGCTCGGTGGAGGTGCGGATCCCGCCGTACGCCGTCGTGCAGTGCGTCGAGGGTCCGCGGCACACCCGCGGCACACCCCCGAACGTGGTCGAGACCGACCCGCTGACCTGGATCCGCCTGGCCACGGGCCGTACGAGCTGGGCGGACGCGCTCGGCGACGCGGCGGTCTCCGCCAGCGGGGAACGCGCCGACCTGTCCGCTCTCCTGCCGCTGCTGGGCTGAGGGCTGTCCCGTCATCCCCTGCCGGCGCGCGACGCCGGTTCACGGCTCCCCGGAACCTCGCCCGGGAGGCGCCCTCAGCTGCGTTGCCGGATCCTTACGCATGCGACCAGGTATGAGGACGGCCCTCCGCCTTGCGCCCGCGGATACCGCTGGGCGGTGCGCCTTACCGGATCCCACGCCGCGCCCTGATCCATCAGGGATGACGGGACGGCCCTGAGGCGCACCCTCTGCGGCCGCCGGGCGTGGGCCCCGATCATGCGGAACGCGTCCGGCCCGGCGGCGGAGTGACGCATCCGACCGCGCCCGGCCACCCGCCCGTACGCAGGGACTTCGCCGTCAGCGGCGGGGTCTCGTCCGGATCGAGGGCCAGGGATAGCACTAATGTTCCTTCCTCGTCGCGCTGCGGCAGCCATAATCCCCGGCATGAGTTCGACCCGAGCGCCCCTGCCGGCAGAGTTCGATGCCGTCCGTCCGTGGACGACACAGGACGCGGAGAACTGGCGGGCGGCAGGCCCGCCGCGCTGGGCGAACCCGCTGGGCTCGGCCGTCGCGTTCGCCCTGGCGGTCGTGGTGGCGATGGTCGTCGCCACGGTCGGTGTGGATCCCCGCTCGTCCGGCCCCGCCGACTGGATCGGTGTCGCGCAGACGGCCCTGGCCCTGGCCCAGATCTACTGGTTCCTGCGGCTGCCCGAACTCTCCCTCGTCACGGCGCCCGTGCTGGGCGTGCTCGTCGCGTACGACGGGTTCACCGCCGAGGACGCGGCACGGGCATCCGGTCACGGGCTGGTGCTCCTCGCCCTCTTCTACGGCTCGTCGGTCGCTCTGGTGCGGGTGCGCCACCGCCGCCTCCAGCGTCTCGCCGCGCAGAACGCGGCGGTACCGCACACCCAACCGCTCCCGGAGCCGCTCCCGCGGCTGTCCCGCGGCATCGTCCAGATCCCGGCGGGCGTGGTGCTGTGCGCCGCCGGCGCGGCGGCGTTCTGGTACGTGCGGAGCGGCGCCGCGCCCTTCGACATGGTCGAGTTCAGCTCCTGGCAGCTCGTCGGCACCGCGATAGCCGCCCCTGGCGTCTCCGTCCTCGCCTTCGCGGTCCCGGCCCGCCGCAAGTCCGCCGCGCTGCGGCGCGGACCCGTCCCCGTCCTGAAGGTGCTCATACGGGAGGACGTCGAAGCCGACACCTGGGTCTACGCCGCCGATGACTCCGAGGGCCGCGATCCCCTCTTCTCCTGCGTCGTCGCCCAGGAGACGGAGGACGACGAGGACGACGGCGAGTTCGAGGTCGACGGCGAGGTCGACGGCGAGGCCGAGGGCGGCGAGCCGACGGCGGACGGGCAGCAGTACGGCCCCGAAGGCGTACGCGCGCTGGTCGAGGACGCGGAGCCGGAGCCGTCCAGCCCGGAGGAAGCCGCCGCCCGCCTGCGCACCCTCACCCGCCCCCGCGAGGCCGTCCTCTACGGCCTGCCCTGTGCCCGCGCCGAGGTCGCCCTCGTCTCCGCCACCACGGGAGGCGAACTCATCACGGAGTACACCTTCCAGGCCGTACGCCCGGTCCGGTCCCCTCGCCGCACGCCGGCGGCCCCGCTCGCCCGCGACGACGAGGACCTCGACACCCTCCTCGCCGGCAAGGACGCGACCGAACAGCTCGAAGCCGTCGCCGCCACCAGCCGTACCGCCGCCCGCCTCGCACCCCGCGAGGAGCCGGCGCACTGGGGGCCCCGCCTGGCCGACCGCGCCTTCGGACTCCTCGCCCTGATCTTCGTGATCGCCGTGCTCGGCAGTTATGTGAAGGACCAGGACTTCCCCTGGTGGTACGCCCTGCTCGTGATCTTCCTCGGCTCCGTGCTCACCATGGCCGCGGGCATGCTGAACTGGCGCGCCACCGCCGACCGCGAAGGGCTGTGGCTGACCGGAGCCTGGCGGGTCCGGCACCTCTCCTGGGACCAGCTGGGCGTCGCCCGGTACGACGACGGTGAGTTGCGCGTACGCGAGCGGGGCGAAGGCGGCGTCTGGCGTCTGCGCGTCGCCCCCTCCCGGCTCTGGCGGCGCAAGCGCGACGGCGACCCCGGACGCCGTGCGGCCGACGAGGTCACGGCCATGCGCGTGCACCCGGAGCTGCGGCCGGCCCGGAGCAGCACGCGCCGCGAGCGAGGATGGCCGGTGGCCCCGCTGATAGCCCTGCCGCTGCTGGCCTGGACGGCCTGGGCGCTGTACGTGATGTGAGCCCCGCCCGCGCAGGGCGATCCACCCAAGTACGACGGCCCACCCGCGTACGACGGCCCACCCGCGTACGACGGCCCACCCGCGTACGACGGGCCCACCCGTTTACAGCGAGCGGCACGTGTCCATCGTGCGAAGGCGGCCCCGCCCCGCCCCACTGCGCGCGCCGGCCCACCCACGCCCGACGCCCACCTGCCTGCAGCGAACCACTGCCGCTCGTCGGCCACCCGCGCTTGTCGGCCACTCGCGCCCGACGGGCGCGCGGCGCCCGCCCCCGTCCCCCCGCCCCTAAGGCAAGCGAAACGTCGGCCCCGTCCCCATCCCCTTCCCGAGCGAACGGCCGCCCCGCCCCGCCCCCTGCCGCGAGCGAACGAGGCTCCACCCGGCCCCTACGGCGGGCGCCATCAGCCCCCTACGACAGGGCGCCCTCCGCCCCCGTCCCCGCAGAGCGCCGCAAGTGTGACGCAGACGTCATTCGCCCGCGCCATGATCCACTCCCGCACTGCTCTCACCAGGCACGCAGCCCGTAGTCCCGCTTCGCACAGCGCACCGGACCCCGCCCGCGACCCCCGTTTCGACGGCCCTGTCGTCGGATCCGACAGGTGCGGCGCCGTACCCGGTTCGGGTTAATCCCCGACCTGACCTAGACTCGGTCGCGTGCCACGTGGTGACGGACGACTCAGCCACGATCTTTTCCCCGGAGAAAAGGGCCCCCAGGACGCCTGCGGTGTCTTCGGTGTCTGGGCCCCGGGAGAAGAGGTCGCCAAACTCACCTATTTCGGGCTGTATGCGCTGCAGCACCGCGGTCAGGAGTCCGCGGGCATCGCGGTGAGCAACGGCTCCCAAATCCTCGTCTTCAAGGACATGGGCCTGGTGTCCCAGGTCTTCGACGAGACCTCCCTCGGCTCCCTCCAGGGCCACATCGCCGTGGGCCATGCCCGTTACTCCACCACCGGTGCCTCGGTGTGGGAGAACGCGCAGCCGACGTTCCGCGCCACCGCGCACGGTTCGATCGCCCTCGGCCACAACGGCAATCTGGTCAACACCGCGGAGCTGGCCGAGCTGGTCGCCGAGCTGCCCCGCGAGGGCGGCCGAGCCACTCAGGTCGCGGCGACCAATGACACCGACCTCGTCACAGCGCTCCTCGCGGGCCAGGTCGACGAGGACGGCAAGCCGCTGACCGTCGAGCAGGCCGCGCCCCTGGTGCTGCCCAAGGTCCTGGGCGCCTTCTCCCTCGCCTTCATGGACGAGCACACGCTCTACGCCGCCCGCGACCCGCAGGGCATCCGCCCGCTGGTCCTCGGCCGCCTCGAGCGCGGCTGGGTCGTGGCCAGTGAGACCGCCGCCCTCGACATCGTCGGCGCGAGCTTCATCCGCGAGATCGAGCCCGGTGAGCTGATCGCCGTCGACGAGGACGGGCTGCGCAGCACCCACTTCGCCGATGCCCGCCCCAAGGGCTGCGTCTTCGAGTACGTCTACCTCGCCCGCCCCGACACCGACATCGCCGGCCGGAACGTCTATCTCTCCCGCGTCGAGATGGGCCGCCGCCTGGCCAAGGAGGCTCCGGCCGACGCCGATCTGGTCATACCGACTCCGGAGTCCGGCACCCCGGCGGCCGTCGGCTACGCCGAGGCGAGCGGCATCCCGTACGGCTCGGGCCTGGTGAAGAACTCGTACGTGGGCCGGACGTTCATCCAGCCCAGCCAGACCATCCGCCAGCTCGGCATCCGCCTCAAGCTCAACCCCCTCAAGGAAGTCATCCGGGGCAAGCGCCTGGTGGTCGTCGACGACTCGATCGTCCGCGGCAACACCCAGCGCGCCCTGGTCCGGATGCTGCGCGAGGCCGGCGCCGCCGAGGTCCACATCCGGATCTCCTCCCCGCCGATCAAGTGGCCCTGCTTCTTCGGCATCGACTTCGCCACTCGTGCGGAGCTGATCGCCAACGGGTTGTCGGTCGAGGAGATCGGCAAATCGCTCGGCGCGGACTCGCTGGCCTACATCTCCACCGACGGGATGATCGAGGCCACGACCATCGCCAAGCCGAACCTGTGCCGGGCCTGCTTCGACGGCGAGTACCCGATGGACCTGCCGGACCCGGAGCTGCTCGGCAAGTACCTGCTGGAGTCGGAGACGGCCGGTCGGGCCAAGGCCGATGTGGACGGCGTGCAGACCCTCACCGCAGGTGTCGGCGGCGCCGACGCGCTGCGCCGCCCGTAAGCGGCGTACCCAACGACACGAAAGAACCTCAAGGCATGTCCGAGTCCGGGATCACTGGTGCCAGTTACGCCGCCGTGGGCGTCGACATCGAGGCGGGCGACCGCGCCGTCGAATTGATGAAGGACTGGGTGAAGAAGGCCACCCGCCCCGAGGTCGTCGGCGGCCTCGGCGGCTTCGCGGGCCTCTTCGACGCCTCCGCCCTCAAGCGCTACGAGCGTCCGCTGCTCGCCTCCGCCACCGACGGCGTCGGCACGAAGGTCGATGTCGCACGGCAGATGGGCGTGTACGACTCCATCGGCCACGACCTCGTCGCGATGGTCATGGACGACATCGTGGTGTGCGGCGCGGAACCGCTGTTCATGACCGACTACATCTGCGTCGGCAAGGTCCACCCGGAGCGGGTGGCCCAGATCGTCAAGGGCATCGCCGAGGGGTGCGTGCTCGCGGGCTGCGCGCTCGTCGGCGGTGAGACGGCCGAGCACCCGGGCCTCCTCGGCCCCGACGACTTCGACGTCGCGGGCGCCGGTACGGGCGTGGTCGAGGCCGACCGCGTGCTGGGTGCGGATCGTATCCGGACGGGGGACGCGGTGATCGCCATGGCGTCCTCCGGACTTCACTCCAACGGGTACTCGCTCGTCCGCCACGTCGTGTTCGACCGTGCGGGCTGGTCCCTGGACCGCGAGATCCCGGAGTTCGGGCGCACCCTCGGTGAGGAGCTCCTCGAGCCCACCAAGATCTACTCGCTGGACTGCCTGGCTCTGAACCGTACGGCCGAGGTGCACGCCTTCTCGCACATCACCGGCGGCGGGCTCGCCAGCAATCTGGCCCGCGTCGTGCCCGACGGCCTGCACGCGCGCATCGACCGTTCCACCTGGGCCCCGGGCCCGGTCTTCGACCTGGTCGGGCGCGTGGGTGACGTCGCCCGCGCCGAGCTGGAGAAGACGCTCAACATGGGCGTCGGCATGGTCGCTGTCGTCCCCGGGGAGTCGGTGGACGTCGCGCTCGCCACGCTCGCGGACCGCGGCGTCGAGGCCTGGGTCGCGGGCGAGGTCGCCGAACGTGGTGACCGCACCGAGGCAGTGGCCCTGACCGGTGACTACGCCGGCTGAGGGCGCCCGCAAGGGCAGCACAGAACCCGGTCCGGGGGAAGGCCCCGGACCGGGTCGGGTGTCGTGCTGTGGTCGGACTCGCTATATGCGCGCTACGGCGTGGGCCGCATGCGACGTCAAGCGCGCCGACGGTATGCGGACTGCTCGGACGACTCCTCGTCGTCCTCGTCGTCCTCATCGTTGTAGCGATCCGCGTACTGTGCGTACGGGTCGTCCTCCAGCTCTTCGTCCTCGAGCGGCTCGCCATTCGGCGGTTGGCTCGAAGTCGGTGCTGCACCCAGCTCCTCGGCCAGGCGTGAGAGATCAGTCCCACCGCTGTTGTACTTCAGCTGGCGGGCGACCTTCGTCTGCTTGGCCTTGGCCCGGCCGCGCCCCATGGCTCGACCCCCTCAACGACGGGGCTCGACGGCCCCAGAGTCTTGACACGCGTTCATGAGTCGGAGCGGGCTCTCGAGGGAGAGACCGGTCCGTAGGGCTTCAACGGTACCTGCTTCCGCGGCCGTACGGTACGTCGCCCGCAGGACGCGACACGTCCGACAACCCGCGAGGAGCCCCGTCCCCGCTGGTCAGCTCTGATTTTACCTTCTGCTCGGGATCGACCCGCCGACGGGTGGTGAGTCATGTCTCGTCACCCGTCGGCGGGCCGGTCGTGCCGTTCCCCGGCCGACCGTGCTGCGGGTTCCGCTCAGACTGTCCCGCGCGCGCGGGCCTCGGCCATGCGCTGCTCGGCCAGGCGGTCCGCCGCGGCGGCGGGCGGGATGCCGTCGGCCTTGGCACGGTCGAATATGGCCAGCGTCGTGTCGAAGATCTTGGTCGCCTTGGCCTTGGCGCGGTCGAAGTCGAAGCCGTGCAGCTCGTCCGCCACCTGGATCACGCCACCGGAGTTCACGACGTAGTCGGGCGCGTAGAGGATGCCGCGGTCGGCGATGTCCTTCTCCACGCCGGGGTGGGCGAGCTGGTTGTTGGCCGCGCCGCAGACGACCTTCGCGGTGAGGACCGGGACGGTCGCGTCGTCGAGGGCGCCGCCGAGCGCGCACGGGGCGTAGATGTCCAGGCCCTCCGTGCGGATCAGGGCGTCCGTATGGGGCACCGCCATCACCTGCGGGTGCTTGGCCTGCACCCGGTCGATCGATTCCTGCCGCACGTCGGTGATCACGACCTCGGCGCCGTCCTCCAGGAGGTGCTCGACGAGGTGGTGGCCGACCTTGCCGACGCCCGCGATGCCGACCCTGCGGCCGCGCAGCGTCGGGTCGCCCCACAGGTGCTGGGCGCTGGCCCGCATGCCCTGGAAGACGCCGAAGGCGGTCAGCACGGAGGAGTCGCCGGCGCCGCCGTTGTCGGGGGAGCGGCCGGTGGCCCACTGGCACTCGCGGGAGACGACGTCCATGTCGGCGACGTACGTGCCGACGTCGCAGGCGGTGACGTAGCGGCCACCGAGCGAGGCGACGAACCGGCCGTAGGCGAGCAGCAGCTCCTCGCTCTTGATCAGATCCGGGTCCCCGATGATGACGGCCTTGCCGCCGCCGTGGTCCAGGCCGGCGAGGGCGTTCTTGTAGGACATGCCGCGCGCGAGGTTGAGGGCGTCCAGGACGGCCTCCTCGTCGGAGGCGTACGCGTGGAAGCGGGTGCCGCCGAGGGCCGGGCCCAGGGCGGTGGAGTGGATCGCGATCACGGCCTTCAGGCCGCTGTCGCGGTCCTGGCAGAGGACGACCTGCTCATGGCCTCCCTGCTCGGAGCGGAACAGGGTGGACAGCACGCCGAGATCGTCGGCGGTGTGACGTACGTCGGTCACTGTGGTGACTCCTGGAGACGCGGAGGAGACGCCCTCCTGGGGTGGGGGAGGGCCCGGTGGCCACAGCGTAGATCCTGCCGGGCGGTCCGGTCATCGAGGTGCTCCGGATCACCTCCGTGTGGCGTACACACGTGGGACGATCAATAGCGTCAGCGGGGGCAACTCCCGGCGGCGAGCGGAGGAGTGGGCGCGTGGGCTTGGCGTCTTCGGTGGTGGTCCCGTATGCGGCGTACCTGCGGGTCTACGAACCGCTGGCAGCGTTCCCGGAGCCCGAGCGCTCCCATTGGTACCGGTACGCCGAGCGCAAGGAGATCCCCACCGCGCAGGACGAACTCCGGCGCTCGCTGGCCGACTTGCTGCCCGTACCGCCGGTTCCCGTGCCCGTGCACGAGAGCAGTGACGCCTTTGTCGCGGTCGTGGACGGGGTGACGTGCGTCTGCCCGTGGCGCACCCGGCTGCGCGGCTGGCTGGCTCTGGAGGAGCTGGCCGAGCAACTCCCGAAGCCGGTGCTGGACGCGGTCCTGCCACCCGTGGTGCGGCGCCAGGCCGAGGCCGATTACGAACAGTGGCTGGAGCGCAACCCGGACGCACGGCCATGGATCCGTACGGCCACCTGGCATGTCCCCGTCCTCTGGTTCGCCCTCTTCTCGGCCGGTGACCGCGAGTATGTGAAGGACGCCACAGATCCGGTGCTGCGCTACCGGACGCCGATGGTGGAGGCGCGGCGGCGGGTGGCCCGCGCGCTGCGAGTCCTGCGCGACTCCATGGACGAGGGACCGCTCATCGACGGCCTGGAAGGCGTCGGCCGGTGGCTGGAGGAGTTCCATCCACGGTCGCTGGTGGAGCTGGACTACGGCGGCTTGGTGCATGCTCTTCCGGAAGGGCAGCTCGCCGAGGATCATTCGGCCGCGGATGTGGCCGAGGGACTGCAGGCGCTGCGTGAGGGCGACGGAGCCCGGGCCGGCCGCGCGTACGAGCGGCTGACGGACCGCTGGCGTGCGGTGCGGGAGCGGCAGTTCGCGAGCTGACGCGGACCGAAGTATTCGCGTACCGGGACCCTTGTTTCAAGATCCGCCAATGCCGCAAGCGTGACGGACGGCACTAAGACGGGTCTTGCCCTGATCCCATACCCTCGTGCCAAAATAGGACAAGGAGTCCGGAGGGCTCCCTTCGTCCAACTATGGGCGGAAGATTGGCATTGCACTCTGTTCGCGGGGTCTGATGAGGACCCCGGACAACGCTGTGACTGATCGTCACGGACGCGTGACTGTCCGTTATGGCATGGTCCATCGGCTTCCGTCGAGGTTGAACACCTGAGAGGGCAAATCCATCGGTTTGGCCGACGCGGCTGGACAGATGGTGTAGTTGTAGTGCCGAGGACAAGCCGTTCGTCCTATAACCGACTCGGCCTGCGTGCGCCATTTCGGGCAACGCGGGTCAAGGTGCAGAATTTAGAGGAAAGAACCGTTTGGTTCGGTTCTCCCGAGGAGGCCGCTCATGACCGCTCGCACCCCTGATGCCGAGCCGCTGCTGACCCCGGCTGAGGTTGCCACGATGTTCCGCGTGGACCCGAAGACGGTCACGCGCTGGGCCAAGGCAGGCAAGCTCACGTCCATCCGCACGCTCGGAGGGCACCGCCGCTACCGCGAAGCGGAGGTGCGTGCGCTGCTGGCGGGCATTCCGCAGCAGCGCAGCGAGGCCTGAACAAAACTCCATAAAGGGGCGATTCAGGGTTCCCCCAAGCCCATGAAGGCCCAATAGCTCCATACGACGAGCGCCTGCCCCAACAGGCCCATTTCCTCAGTGTCGAGGGTGCGTCGTCGATCGCGCTGGACTCCGCCGGGTCCAGCGCGATCTTTTTGTGCCCACACGGCTCCCTGCGGAGCCGTGGCCGGATGTGTCCCCTTACGCGCTTCGGTGACCCGCAGGTAGGCTTTCCCGTCAAGTGCAATTGCACATATTAAATTGACGGTTGGGGGAGGGGGGTTGAGTTCCATAAGTTTAGGAACTTCTTTGGTGACTCCCGTCACATGAGCACTTGCTTGTCCCATTGGCCCGGTGTGCGGTAATGAGCTTCGTCAGCCAACGGTCCCGGGGTCAATGGGCCGAAGGGCCCTCGTCCCACTGGGGGTTCCGCTCCAGGTCCCCGGGGTGCTCCTGCCCCTCGTCGCGGGGGCTCTCCGTTGCCTTCGGAGCATTCCGGTTCGGTGTGGACCCCGCTCGGATCGCTGCCGCCTCGGCCGCCGTGGGCTCCATCGCAAGACGCTGCAACTGGCGGCATACCGGGCAATGGCCAGTGAGATGTCGATAGCGGGTCGCAGCCGACAGATGAGCTCGCAGCAGGGCCCTGGTCTCATGCCTCGCAGACGGCATCATGCGCGCATACCTCCCGTACCCGGCATCCCCTGATGTCTGGGGTACCTCCGGTACGTGCCCGAGTCAAGACACGCAGAAGGCCCGGATCCTGAGGATCCGGGCCTTGGTGTCGAAGCGGTCCTGACGGGATTTGAACCCGCGGCCTCCACCTTGACAGGGTGGCGAGCACTCCAAACTGCTCCACAGGACCAGGTTTTCGCGGCTGAACTGGTGTCTTGCCGCGGAAGGAGACTCTACAGGAGTTCAGGAGGCCGGTCGAACTCACTCCTGGCAACGGCGGCACTACCGGCACCGCGGCGCTGACCGGGGCCCTACGGGCGACGCGCGCCCATGGACGCCTCCGTGGCGCGCGACCGCGGTGTCACGTGGCACGCGGGCCGGCACCTCATGCGCCGCCACCTCATGCGCCCGCCACGTCGCGTGAGCGCCATGTCGCTGCGCCCGCCGCGTCACGGGGCCGCGGCGTCCACGGCCTTCACGATCCGCTTGTCCGACACCGGGTACGCCGTGCCGAGCGCATGAGCGAAGTAGCTGACCCGCAGCTCCTCGATCATCCAGCGGATGTCCCGCACCTCCTGCGGCACCGGCTTGCCCTGCGGCAGCTGCTCCAGCAGCCACGCGTACTCGTCCTGCATCTCGTGCACCTTGGCCGTCCGCGCCGTGTCCCGCTGGAGATTCGTGGGGAGCTGGGTCAGCCGCCGGTCGACGGCCACCAGATAGCGCAGGAGGTCGGGCAGGCGGCGCACGCCGTGGTCCGTGACGAAGCCGGGCCTGATGAGTTCCGCGAGCTGCTGCCGTACGTCCGTGAGCGACGGGAGGAGGACGGCGCTCGTCGACAGCGGAGGCGTCTTCAGCCGGCGCTCACAGGACTGCCAGGCGGCCAGCACCTCCTGGACCTTGCGGACGGCGTCCATCGTCGCGTCCACCAGATCGGCCCGTACCGCGTCGAAGAGCTTGCGGAAGGACTCCTCGTCCCAGGCGGTGCCGCCGCGGGCGGCCATGAGCCGGTCCGTGGCCGCGGTCACGCAGTCGTCGAACAGCGCCTGGATCGAGCCGTGCGGATTGCTCGACAGGGCCAGCTTCTGCTGGTTGGTGAGCTTGCTCTGGGCGAACTTGGCCGGGTTCGACGGGATGTTGAGAAGAATCAGCCGGCGGGTCCCGCGCCACATCGCCTCGGCCTGCTCCGCCTCCGTGTCGAAGAGCCGTACGGCCACCGACGCGCCTTCGTCGACCAGTGCCGGGTACGCCTTCACGGGCTGCCCCGAGCGCCGGGTCTCGAAGGTGCGCGGCAGCGCCCCGATCGTCCACTGGGTGAGGCCCGTGCGCTGCTCGGGGCCGCCCGGCCCGCCCGAGGCCCCGGAGGCCTTCTCGAAGGCCTTGGAGATGGCCTCACGCGTCTTGGGCTTGAGCCTCAGCCTCAGCGTCTCCAGGTCCTTGTCCTCGGCGATCTTGCGTCGCCGTTCGTCGACCACCCGGAAGGTGATCTTCAAATGGTCCGGGACCTTGCCGGGGTCGAAGTCGTCGGCGCTCACCGGCACACCGACCATCCGCTGGAGCCCGCGCGCCAGCGCGACCGGCAGCGGCTCGGCCTCCGCTCTCTCCGGTGATCCCCCGGCCGTCTCCGGGGAGCCGGCGGCGGCCAGGAAGCGCTGGGCGAAGTCCGGCGCCGGGACATAGTTGCGGCGGATCGCCTTCGGCAGGGACCGGATCATCTCGGTGACCAGGTCCGGGCGCAGCCCCGGGATCTGCCAGTCGAACCCGTCAGGCGCGACCTGGTTGAGCACTTGGAGCGGTACGTGCACGGTCACGCCGTCCGCGTCCGCGCCCGGCTCGAACTGGTACGTCACCCGGAACTTCAGCCTCCCCTGCCGCCAGGAGTCCGGGTAGTCGTCCTTCGTGACGGCCTCGGCACGCTCGTTGATGAGCATCGACCGCTCGAAGTCGAGCAGGTCCGGCTCCTCGTGGCGTTTGTGCTTCCACCACGAGTCGAAGTGCGCGCCCGAGACGACGTGTTCGGGCACGCGCCGGTCGTAGAAGTCGAAGAGCGTCTCGTCGTCCACGAGGATGTCGCGGCGACGGGCGCGGTGCTCCAGCTCCTCGACCTCGCCGAGCAGCTTGCGGTTGTCGTGGAAGAACTGGTGGTGGGTCCGCCAGTCGCCCTCCACCAGCGCATTGCGGATGAACAGGTCGCGCGAGGTCTCCGGGTCGATCCGCCCGTAGTTGACCTTCCGCTGGGCCACGACCGGCACGCCGTACAGCGTCACGCGCTCGTACGCCATGACCGCCGCCTGGTCCTTCTCCCAGTGCGGCTCGCTGTACGTCCGCTTGACCAGGTGCTGGGCCAGCGGCTCGATCCACTCCGGCTCGATCTTCGCGTTCACCCGCGCCCAGAGGCGGGAGGTCTCGACGAGCTCCGCCGACATGATCCACCGCGGGGGCTTCTTGAACAGCGCGGAGCCGGGGAAGACGGCGAACTTGGCGCTGCGCGCGCCCAGGTACTCGTTCTTGTCCGTGTCCTTCAGGCCGACGTGCGAGAGCAGGCCGGCGAGGAGGGAGGTGTGCACGCGGTCGGGAGCCGCGTCCTCGTCGTTCAGGTGGATGCCCATGGTCTTGGCGACCTGCCGGAGCTGGGTGTAGATGTCCTGCCATTCCCGTATGCGCAGGTAGTTCAGGAACTCGCTGCGGCACATACGGCGGAAGGCGGAGGAGGACAGCTCCTTCTGCCGCTCGCGGATGTAGCGCCAGAGGTTGAGGAAGGCGAGGAAGTCGCTGCTCTCGTCCCGGAAGCGGGCGTGCTGCTGGTCGGCCTGCTGCTGCTTGTCACTGGGGCGCTCGCGCGGATCCTGGATGGACAGCGCGGCGGCGATGACCATGACCTCCCGCACACAGCCGTTGCGGTCGGCGTCCAGGACCATTCGGGCCAGGCGCGGGTCGACGGGGAGCTGGGACAGCTTGCGGCCGAGCCCGGTGAGCCTCTTCTTCGGATCCTTCTGCTGCGGATCGAGCGCGCCCAGCTCCTCCAGGAGCTGCACACCGTCCTTGATGTTGCGGCGGTCCGGCGGGTCGATGAACGGGAACTTCTCGATGTCCCCGAGATCCGCGGCCGTCATCTGCAGGATCACCGAGGCGAGGTTCGTCCGGAGGATCTCGGCGTCCGTGAACTCCGGGCGGGCGACGAAGTCGTCCTCGGAGTAGAGCCGGATGCAGATGCCGTCCGACGTACGGCCGCAACGGCCCTTGCGCTGGTTCGCGCTGGCCTGCGAGATGCGTTCGATGGGCAGCCGCTGGACCTTGGTGCGGTGGCTGTAGCGGGAGATGCGTGCGGTGCCGGGGTCGACCACATACCGGATGCCGGGGACGGTCAGGGACGTCTCGGCGACATTGGTGGCCAGCACGATCCGGCGGCCCGTATGGCGCTGGAAGACCCGGTGCTGCTCGGCGTGCGACAGCCGGGCGTAGAGCGGGAGCACCTCGGTGTGACGGAGGTTCTTCTTCGTGAGGGCGTCGGCGGTGTCGCGGATCTCCCGCTCACCGGAGAGGAACACCAGGACGTCGCCCGGCCCTTCGGCCTGGAGCTCGTCGACGGCGTCGCAGATCGCGGTGATCTGGTCGCGGTCGCTGTCCTCGGCACCCTCCTCGAGCAGCGGCCGGTAGCGCACCTCGACGGGATACGTACGGCCGCTGACCTCGACGATCGGGGCCTCCCCGAAGTGCCGCGAGAAGCGCTGCGGGTCGATCGTCGCCGAGGTGATGACGACCTTCAGGTCGGGGCGCCGGGGGAGGAGTTGCGCGAGGTAGCCGAGGATGAAGTCGATGTTGAGGCTGCGCTCATGGGCCTCGTCGATGATGATCGTGTCGTACTGGCGCAGCTCGCGGTCGGTCTGGATCTCGGCGAGCAGGATGCCGTCGGTCATCAGCTTGACGAGGGTGTCGTCGCCCACCTGGTCCGTGAAGCGGACCTTCCAGCCGACTGCCGAGCCGAGCGGCGTGTTCAGCTCCTCCGCCACGCGCTCGGCGACCGTACGAGCCGCGATCCGGCGCGGCTGGGTGTGCCCGATCAGTCCGCGGACGCCGCGGCCGAGTTCCAGGCAGATCTTGGGGATCTGCGTGGTCTTCCCGGAACCGGTCTCGCCCGCGACGATCACGACCTGGTGGTCACGGATCGCCTCCAGGATGGCGTCGCGCTTCTGGCTGACCGGCAGCGCGTCGGGATAGGTGACCTCGGGCACGGCGGAACGGCGGGCGACGAGCCGGGCCTCGGCCCGGTCGATCTCCGCCGCGATCTCCTCGAGCACGGACTGCCGTGCGTCGGGCTTACGGATGCGCCGGGCACCGTCGAGCCTGCGCCCGAGCTTCCGCTCGTCGCGCAGGGTCAGCTCGCGGAGCCGCTCGTGCAGGGCGGCGACGGCGACGGGGGAAGGTGGGGAAGTAGGCATACCTGGTCAAGGATCTCACTTCGCGGATTCCCTCGGCCAACGAATTCACCGGCGGGGCGCGGCGCACGGATCCACAGGGTTGTCCTGGGGGCTGTGCCTACCCGTGCCGGCGGACGGAGAGGTCTCCGTGGTCGGCCGGCGGCACAGTCCTCGGCCCGGAGGTCGACGTTCCGTCACGTTGGTGACAGCTTCGTGACGTTCCGTGGAAAACCGGACCGAAAAGAGCAGAACCTGACCCCCCGCGCGGCCGTCTTGCCCGGTGTCACGCCGCACCCAGGAAGGCCGCCACGTCATGCGATCGCCCGTCCCCCACCGTCCCCGCCGCCCGCACGCGCTCGTCAGGGCCTGTGCCGCCGCCCTCGCCGTCACCGGCGTGCTCGCCCTGTCCGCCTGCGGCGGCTCGGGAGGCGGGCCGGCCTCCGCCGAGGCCGCCGAGAAGGCGAAGGTGTCGGTGAACCCGGGCGACGGCGCGAAGGACGTCGAGCCGGGCCGGCGAATAGCCGTCACGGCGAAGGGCGGCGAGCTGACCCAGGTCACCGTCACCGACGGCAAGGGCAACAAGATCGGTGGCTCGCTCTCCGACGGCGGCACAGCGTGGAAGTCCTCGTCGCGGACCGCGCCGGGCGCCACGTACACAGTGCGGACCAAGGCCGAGAACGAGGGCGGCGCGCAGAGCTCCTCGAAGGCATCCTTCTCCACCACGACGGCGACCGACGCGAACGTCAACAAGGTCACGCTGTCCCCGGGCACCGAGGGCGCCACGGTGGGTGTCGGACAGCCCGTGTCGATCACCTTCGACCACCCGGTCACCGACAAGGCGGCGGTCGAGCGGCAGTTGAAGGTCTCCGCCACACCCGGGACCGAGGGCTCCTGGGGCTGGGTGAAGAACCATGACGGCCGGGACCGCGCCGACTGGCGGCCGAAGGAGTACTGGAAGGCCGGGACCGAGGTCGCACTGAAGGCGAACCTGAGCGGGGTGAACGGCGGTGGCGGCCGCTACTTCGCCAAGAACTACGACGTGTCGTTCACGATCGGCCGGAGCCAGATCGCCAAGGTCGACGTGCAGGCGAAGAAGCTGACCCTGATCCGCGACGGTGAGACGGTCCGCACCCTCCCCATCTCAGCGGGCCGCCCGGCCAACGCGACCTGGAACGGCACGATGGTGCTGATGGCCAAGGAGGGCACCATCCGGATGAACTCCGAGACGGTCGGCCTGGGGGACGCCTACGACAAGATGGTCGACTACTCGATGAAGCTCAGCCACTCGGGCACGTACGCGCACGCCGCGCCGTGGAATGCGGGCAAGTTCGGTGTCGTCAACGACAGTTCCGGCTGCGTGGGCATGAGCACCTCCGACGCGGCCTGGCTGTACGAGCAGCTGAACGTCGGCGACGTCTTCGAGGTCTCGGGCTCGACGGAGGACACGATCGCCACGGGCAACGGCTTCGGGGACTGGAACCCGAGCTGGTCGCAGTGGCAGGGCCTGAGCGCCCTCAAGTAGCCACCGTTCGCGGATGCGGCGACGGGTCGTCGAGAACGTCGACGACCGGTCCGGCCGATCGCGAGCAGCGCACCCCCGTCGGGGCAGGACGACGACGCGGCCTCGCCGCTGTGGGCAAGCGACGCCTGCAGGGCGGGGCTGCTTCATCCCCGGAGCGGCGGGCCTTGGCGCGGCTGAGCGAAGCGAGCACACCTGGCGGCACGACTGGAGCGGGACTGTGCGCACGGCTGACCGACCGGAGCGCTCAGCCACAGGTGACTGAGCGCGCTGGTCGGCGAGCCTGAGCGTTTTGGTGCCCGAGGACCGGGTGCTGCGCGACATACGCGAGCAATCGGCCGACTCGACGGCGCCTCGTCAGGCGCGGCTCCGCACCCCCGCTCTGTGACAGCCCTCGCGGGCGGGGAGGTGCCCAGCGAGCGGCCACTCGCGAGCTCGTACGGTGCGGCCTTCTGAACCCTCCCTGCCACGGCTGGTGGGCTGTTCGGGGGATGACAGAGGTACTGCCGTATCAGGGCGACGGGGCGTGCCGTTGGCAGAGCAAGTTCAGAACCTTGGCAGGTCCCTCCCGGGAGGCAGCATGCAGGTACAGAGAGTCGCGACAGCCGCGTTGGTAGTCCTGGCGGTGAGCGGCATGGCGTCGCTCGGCGCAGGAACGGCGTTCGCCGACGGCCCGACCGCCACGGCTACCGGAGGCTCCTCGACGGCAGCCGATGCCTTCCAGCAGAACACCGCGCAGTCCAGCCGTCAGAACAACAACTGCGTGCACGCGAACAACAATGAGGAGACCATCACGCTCAGTGGTGGGCGGCTCAAGGGCCGCTGTGTGACTGCCGACGGCTCACTCAGCAAGTTCTCCCAGGTCCGCAGCGGTGGTGCGGACGCCGCGGGGGGCTCGGGACTGACGACGCTCGCCCAGCAGAACACGGCACAGCGCGGGCGGCAGAACAACAACTGCGCCCATCTCAACGAGTCCGGCTTCAGCCTCAACGGTGGCCGTGTCGAGGGTCGGTGCACCGACCGGAACACTTCGCTCAGCGACCACACTCTCGTCCACGGCGGTGGCGCCGAGGCCAACGGCGGTTCAGGAACGGGCGCCTTCACCGTCGACGTGAACGAACAGAACACCGCGCAGGAAGGCCGTCAGAACAACAACTGCGTCAATCAGAACAATGCGTTCGACACGACGTTGAGCGGAGCTCGAACCGAGGGGCAGTGCGAGAACGACGATGCCTCGCGCAGCAAGTACACGCAGCACACGAGCGGCGGGGCCGCCGCCAACGGGGGCGGGGTGAACAATGAAGGTTTCACCATCATGAACCAGCAGAACACCGCGCAGGAGGGGCGCCAGAACACCAACTGCGCCAGCCTCGGCGGCAGCACCTTCGAGCTGACCGGCGGGCGGACGGACGACCGGTGCCGAAACAGGGATACTTCGCTCAGTGATCACGCCCTCACCAGCAGCGGGGGCGCCAACGCCAACGGCGGCTCGGGCAGCGCCATGAACCAGCAGAACACTGCTCAGGAGGGACGGCAGAACGCCAACTGCGGCAACCCCAACGGCACCGGGGACATCATCCTGACCGGGGGCCGGTCAGGTACGGCGTGCCGGAACACCGACGGTTCGCGCAGCCTTCGGACTCTTGCTGAGGGCAGCGGAGCGAACGCCAACGGCGGCAGTAGCGATATTTTCGTCACTCAGCAGAACACCGCCCAAGCGGGGCGTCAGAACACCAACTGCGGCAACCTCAACGCCTCAGGCAACATCGCGGTGACCGGGGGAGCCGTGGGGACCGAGTGCAGCAGCGGGGATTCCTCGTTCAGCCGTGCCGCCGTGGTCAGGAGCGGTGGCGCCGACGCCAACGGCGGGTCCACCACAGGGTCCAGTGTGGCCCAGCAGAACACCGCCCAAGAGGGGCGCCAGAACACCAACTGCGGAAACCTCAACCTTGTGCAAGAGGAATTGAGCGGAGCACGCAGGGACATCAGCTGTGACGCGGCAGACCGCTCCAGCAACGTCGGTACTGCCGAAATCGGCGGAGGTGCCGAGGCCGACGGCGGCTCCAGTGCCGCCTCGCTCGTCCAGCAGAACACTGCTCAAGAAGGACGGCAGAACAACAGCTGCGCCAACCTCAACAACCTGGCGCTCACCGCCTCCGGCGCCCGCGACACCAGCCAGTGCCAGGCGGCTGACCACTCGACCAATATCAGCTCCGTTTACCGGTAGCGGATGCCGTCGCCGGATGTGCGCCACCGTCGAGCGGCCTCGCCGGCCGATCAACGCCCCTGAAACCCGCCTCATGGGTCACCCAAGGGTTCCTCGGACTGCGGGTTGCCGCTGCTGACGTGGCGGGATTCCGCATTCCTCATGCAGACATCGGCGGTCGGCAGTCGCTTCAGAGGTGACTCGTAACGTGAAAGAGATAGGGCAGTCGGTCACTGCGTTACGAGTTACCTCTCCATCCGACTGGGGAGGGGGCGTCATGGCCCGGTAGAACGCCGGCGCAGATGGTGTTCCGCCCAAGGACGTGGGCGGGCCCGCTCATCGCTGCCTGAGCACAGGTCCGCCTACCAAAAGGCCATGGACCGCCTCACCAGGGCGTTTCCGAAGGCTGCCATGCACGCCCACGGGGCGAACCAGATCGAGATCTTCTCCTGGCTCGTCCAACGCAAGGGCGTCTCGTCCGATGACTTCCCGTACCTCGGTGAGGTCCGGGATCGGCCTCGCGTACTCGAAGACCGCGCCACCGAGCCACGGCACGGCCGTTCCAGTGCAGGTTCGCCACCTCTGACCTGGACGAACTGCTGGTCCGGCTCGACCGGCACGCACTCGACCGGCAGGAAGAATCCTCCGCCCGCCCGCCGCGTGATCAACCCCGAAGGACTTCGAGCGCCGACGCCACTCAGCGTGCCAACGGCGAAGGCAGGAGCACCCTTCGCAGAACACGGCACGGATCACGGTCGCGTGTACGTGACGACGACCCGCGGCGTCCCGCACGTGTGTCTCGGTCTACGGCACGTCGCGGGATGACGTGCGGAAGAAGATCACCGATCTCCAGGCGCAGGAGAACCACGCATTCCCGTGCCGGACACGAACATGGAGCTGGAGGAGTACCGGACCTACTGGCCCGCAACCGTGGTCCAACGAGCTGAGAACCGTTCGCGTACGCGTTGGCGCAGCGGCACGAGAACAGCCCCACCGGTGATCTTCGGTGGGGCCGTTTGCCCTGGTGGGCGGCGGTGGCTGGGGCCGGGGTCGAACCGGCGACCTTCCGCTTTTCAGGCGGACGCTCGTACCAACTGAGCTACCCAGCCGCAGCGGTCCTGACGGGATTTGAACCCGCGGCCTCCACCTTGACAGGGTGGCGAGCACTCCAAACTGCTCCACAGGACCAAGAGCTTGTGCGAGGACAAGTCTCGCACAGGATCTTGCGTGCCCCCAACGGGATTCGAACCCGTGCTACCGCCTTGAAAGGGCGGCGTCCTGGGCCACTAGACGATGAGGGCTGATGGCCCACCTGCAGCGCTTGTCGGCGCCGTCGGGGACGTGAGAAGCATATGGGATGGGAGGAGCGATCGCCAAAACGGTTTCCCATCCGAATCGGCGCCGTCATGCGCCGCCCCGCACGGCGACGGACCCGGCCCCTTCCCCGGCCGTTCCGGCTCACCCCCTCGTTCTGGTCGCTGATGTCATTCCGGGCGGGCGCGCGGGGGCGGGCTCGCCCCCGTACCCGGCGTGGACTCCCGCGGCGATCCAGGCGCGGACTCCTGCCCCGGCCCCGCTCCGGAATCGCTGGGCGAGGGCGTCGCGTCAGGTGAGTTGCTCTCCGGGAGATGGCGGCTGACCTCCGCCTTCGACAGGCCGAGACCGCCCAGCGTGATCTCGTCCCACGCCTGGAGCGTGTGTGCGTCGCGGTCCAGGTAGAGGACCGATGCCTCGACCGGATCCGGCTCCTTGCCCTCGACCGCGCGCAGTCCGCTGCCGCCCGACGAGCCCTGCGTCATCAGCCGGGTGCCTCCGTCCAGCAGCTGGTTCGTACGGCGGTGGATGTGGCCGGCCAGGACCAGGGGGACCGTGCCGTCGGTCTGCTCGGCGGCGACCGGGTTGTGCGCCAGCGCGATGTCGGCGGGCCGGCCGACGGCGGTCTGCACGCGCAGCGATGCGGCCAGCTCGCGCCCCGCGCGTTCCTCGGCCGGGTTGCCGGCGGTGACGACCGAGCGGTCCGGCGTGAACTGCGGATCGCCGATGCCCGCCAGCCGCACCCCGGCCACCTCGACCGTTTTCCCGTGGTCCAGGACGTGGACGTTCTTCCGCCCCTCCATCGACTTCTGCGTCGCGCCCGAGTCGTGGTTGCCGCGCACCCAGACGTACGGCGCGCCCAGGCTGGAGACCGGGTCGAGGAAGCCGTTCTCCGCCGCTGTGCCGTGGTCCATGGTGTCGCCGGTGTCCACGATCAGATCGATCTCGTACTGCTCGACGAGCGACTCGATGATGTGCCAGCTCGCCGGGTTGAGGTGGATGTCGGAGACGTGCAGCACGCGGACGGTGGTGGGATCCGGCTGGTACGCGGGCAGGGTGGACGTGACGTCGTACAGCTTGGTGACGTTGGTGACCAGACGCGCCAACTCCTGCTGATAGACGTCGAAATCACTGACGATGCTGCGCGCGTTGCCCACCACGCTGGGAGCGGAGGACAGGAGCCCGGAGAACTTGGGTTCCAGGACGGACTTCGGGTTCCACGTCGCGTAGGCGAGGCCGCCGGACGCGGTGAGCAGGGCCAGCGCGAGACCGCCCGCGGCGAGGGCGGGGCGCGGCCTGCGGTAGACGGCGAGTCCGAGGGCGCACGAGCCGGAGACCACGGCCACGCAGGAGCGCAGTGCCAGGTCCAGGGTGCCCGCGGTGACGTCGTGGGAGACCTCGTCCTGGAGTCCGGCGATGCGCTCGGGGTGGTCGACCAGCGCGGCGGAGCGGTCCGGGTCGAGCTGGTCGACGTCGACGTCGAGCCTGAGGGGGCCGGTGTGGCTCTGCATCTCCAGCGAACCGAGCGGTGACACGTTGATCTTGGTGCCACCGGTGAAGGAGGGACGCAGGGTCATTCGCGTGTCCATCGGGCCGACGGGCGTACGGACGCTGCCGACGATCAGCAGCCCGAGCCATGCGCCGAGCAGGACCACGGTAATGAGGCCGACGGCACGGACGTACGGGTGCGGGCCACGGCTGAGTGCGAGGGCCGGGGAGCCGTCCCGGGGGCGGAGCCGTGTCCACCGGCGACGCAGCACTGCTGCGCTCAGGGCGCTCAGAGCGCTCAGGGCGCGCAGAGTGGCCGAACGGCCGGGCGACGGACGGGATGACGAGCGGGACGACGGATGAGGCGACCGGAATGGTTCGCGATCCATTGTGGCCGTATGCCCAGGCGCCACGAGGCCCATGCGGGCGGCGGGCGGACTGTGGGGTGAGGGGCTTCGAATGCGCCGGTGGTGGTGATCGGGCGGGTGGTGGGCCCGAATCCGGTCGCGTGGCGGAGAATGAGGGGCGTGCTGGAGATGACGCGCGAGGAGTTCGAGGGACTGGTCGCCGAGGCCCTGGACCGTATCCCGCCGGAGCTGACAAGGCTGATGGACAACGTCGCCGTGTTCGTCGAGGACGAACCGCCGGCGGACGATCCCGAGCTGCTCGGGCTGTACGAGGGGACGCCGCTCACCGACCGAGGGGAGTGGTACGCGGGCGTGCTGCCCGACCGGATCACGATCTACCGCGGGCCCACGCTGCGGATGTGCGACACCCGCGAGGAGGTCGTCTCCGAGACCGAGGTCACCGTGGTGCACGAGGTCGCGCACCACTTCGGCATCGATGACGAGCGTCTGCATGCCCTGGGCTACGGGTGAGCGGCGGCTCGCAGGGTGACGGAGGGCCGGACAGCGGCGACCCGTACGGTCCGGGTGATGACGGCGTTACGGGTGACGGCGACCGTGGCGGTGATGGCGTTACGGGTGACGGCGGCTCTGGCGGTGACGACGCTACGGGTGACGGCGTCACCGGCGGGGACGGCCCGGGCAGTCGGGGCGCTGACGTCTCGGCCCCTGTGGGGCGGGCAGTTCATGGGGCGTCCGCCGCGACCGCCCATCGCGGGGAACCCGTCGACCCCGACGTCGATCTCCACGTCCCGGCCGACCGCGCCGAGACCGCGCCGCACCGCCTCTGGCAGGTGCTCGCGGTCATCGCAGCGGGCGGCGCGGCCGGAGCGAGCGCGCGGTACGGGGCCTCGCTGGCATGGCCGACGCCGAGGAGCGCGTTCCCGTGGGACGTCTTCTGGGTCAACGTCTCCGGCTGCACGCTGATCGGTGTGCTGATGGTGCTGGTGAGCGAGCGCGGCGCGGGCCATCCGCTGCTGCGGCCGTTCCTCAGTACGGGCGTGCTCGGCGGCTACACCACCTTTTCGACGTACGCCGTGGATCTGGTCGGCCTGCTGCGGCGCGGCGAGGCGGGTGTCGCGGTGGCGTACGCCGTCGGAACGCTCACGGCAGCGCTCGGCGCAGTCTGGGCCGCGGCCGCGCTGACCCGCGCGGTGTTCCGTGGGGAGTCGCGGCCGGGCGGGGATCAGCCGGAGCGGAAGGCCCGCAAGGCCCGGAAGGAGCCGTCCCGGTGAACTGGCTGCTCGTGGTGGCCGGCGCCGTCGTGGGCGCGCCGCTCCGCTACCTCGTCGACCGGGCGGTCCAGGCCCGGCACGACTCGGTATTTCCGTGGGGGACCTTCGTCGTCAACCTCGCGGGGAGCCTGGTCCTGGGCCTGGTGACCGGTGCGGTCGCGGCGGGCGCCGCGTCCGGGCGGCTGCAGCTCCTGCTGGGGACGGGACTGTGCGGGGCGCTGACGACGTATTCGACGTTCTCGTACGAGTCGCTGCGGCTCGCCGAGCGCGGCCGGGCGGTCCTGGCGGTGGCGAACGCGGTGGGCTCGCTGGGCGCGGGGCTCGGCGCGGCCTGGCTCGGAGTGATCGCGGCCGAGACCTTCTTCGGCTGAGACGTTCGGTTGAGCCCCTCGGTTGAGATCTTGGGTTGAGGCCTTCGGCTGAGGCGCGCTGTGGCTGGGGCGCGACGGGCCGGTGCGACGCGTACGCCCGTGCCGGGGGCGGACGTGGTGCGTGACCCGGCGCGGGCTGCGGGCCGCCGTGCTCGGCGTGCGCCGGGGGTGGGCGAAGGCGTCCCGGGGGAGGATCCGGGCCGTGTCCTGGCCGGGGGAGGGGCAGTTGAGCACGGGTAACCCCCTATTTCTTGCCGCGCCGGAGGTGCCCGCACGTGCTCCTGTTTCCCGACCGCCGCCGCCTCCGCTCCTCCTGTCCGTCCACGTCTTCCGTCGACTCCGCTCCCTCCGTCGACTCCGCTCCCTCCGTCGACTCCGCTCCCTCCGTCGACTCCGCTCCTTCCGTGGCGCGTCGGCACGGCACCGGCACGCCGAGCCGCCTCGGCGCCGCGGTTCTTGCGATCGCCGCGGCGACGGGCTGCATGAGCGTGAGCGATCCCGAGGACGGGCAGCGGACCGGTTCGGTGGGGCACCGGGAGGGCAAGTCGACGCCGGACGGCGGCGGCACCCAGACGAAGGGCGGCACCGGAGGGGACACCCGGCACGGCCGGGGTAGCGGCATGGCCGACGCCAAGGGCGGCGCACGGGACGGGGGTGCGCGAGGCGAGCGGCCCGTTGCGGGCGGATCGACGCGCCCGTCGGGCGACCGTACGCGCTCGGGGGTCGAGCACACCCGGCCCCGTCCCTCCCAGCCGTCGCAGTCGCCGTCCGCCTCGCCGTCGCAGGGCGCGCCGTCGGCGGTGCCCAGCGCGTCGTCGCCCCAGCCGTCCCCGTCGGGCACGCTGCCGAGTGGATCCGCGTCCCCGTCGGTCACGCCGACCGGCCAGGACCCGTCGTCGGGGGAGAGCGAGCCGGAGTCCACGACGGGGTCCGGAAACGGGTCCGGGGCGGTGGCCGGGTCCGGGGCCGGGTCGGGATGGCTGGGGGCCCGCGCCGGGTCCTCGTGCCACGAACTCAGCTGCCGCTGACGCCGTACACACGGGTCTTCCTTCCACCGACGCGTACGTGAGCCTTCCTCGTCGCCGTACGGATCTCGGCGCGTGCTGTGTGCGGCAACCCGCACAGTGCCCCGACCGCGGATCAGCCGGGCATCTCGTCTGTGCACGGGCGGCCGGGCGTCTCGCCTGCGCCCGCGGTACCGGGCCTCTCGCCTGCGCACATGTCCGTACGAGCGCCAGGGCTGGGCGTACGCGGGAGACCGGCACGGAGGCGTAACCGGGAGACCGGCACGGACGTAACCGGGAGGCATACGCCCGGACGTGATCGTGCGCTCCGCACCACCGTGCACCGCGGCTCCCGCCCGCGTACCCGAACTCCCTTGTCCCAGCGCCACAGTGGCGCTGGGCCGAACCGCCCACCCGACGCCCTCCGGGGTGTCGCAGGTCTCCCTCGCCCGGTTTGCGTCGGGGGGTTCGAGGTGCGTATGGTGGTAGATCGTTTGATCCCATGTTGCCCGGCGCCGAAACCGAAGCGCGCCGCGAATGGCGCGTTCCTTTTCCTTCCCGTGGCTGACCGCATTGAGGCGGTCGTATGCGAATCACGGAGTTTGGGCGCGTGCCGAGACTCCGGAAGGTTCGCATTTCGCATGTCTGTTTCCACTTCTGACCACGCCGTCGTGCCCGAGAACGGTGAGGTCGCCGAGGTCGTCGAGGCCCCCGAGGCGCCTCCGACCACCACCTTCGCGGACCTGGGGCTCGCCGAGCCCGTCGTCCGCAAGCTGTCCCAGAACGGCGTCACGACGCCGTTCCCGATCCAGGCCGCGACCATCCCGGACGCCCTGGCCGGTCGGGACATCCTCGGCCGTGGCCGTACCGGCTCCGGCAAGACCCTCTCCTTCGGCCTCCCGCTGCTGACCCAGCTCGCCGGCGGCTCCACCGAGAAGAAGCGCCCCCGCGGCCTGATCCTCACCCCGACCCGCGAGCTCGCGATGCAGGTCTCCGACGCGCTCCAGCCGTACGGCGACGTGCTCGGCCTCAAGCTCAAGGTCGTGTGCGGCGGTACGTCGATGGGCAACCAGATCAGCGCCCTGGAGCGCGGCGTGGACATCCTCGTCGCCACCCCGGGCCGTCTGCGCGACCTGATCGACCGCCGCGCCGCCTCGCTCGACAAGGTGCAGATCGCCGTCCTCGACGAGGCCGACCAGATGGCCGACATGGGCTTCCTGCCCGAGGTGACCGAGATCCTGGACCTGGTCCCGCCGGGCGGTCAGCGCATGCTGTTCTCCGCGACGCTGGAGAACGAAATCGACACGCTCGTCAAGCGCTACCTGTCCGAGCCCGTCACGCACGAGGTCGACGCGGCGCAGGGCGCGGTCACGACCATGACCCACCACGTGCTCGTCGTGAAGCCGAAGGACAAGGCGCCGGTCACGGCCGCCATCGCCGCCCGCAAGGGCCGCACGATCATCTTCGTCCGCACGCAGCTCGGCGCCGACCGCGTCGCCGAGCAGCTGCAGGACGCCGGGGTGCGGGCCGACGCGCTGCACGGCGGTATGACGCAGGGCGCCCGGACCCGTACGCTCGCCGACTTCAAGGACGGGTACGTCAACGTGCTCGTCGCCACCGACGTCGCCGCGCGCGGCATCCACGTCGACGGCATCGACCTGGTGCTGAACGTCGACCCGGCCGGTGACCACAAGGACTACCTGCACCGTTCGGGCCGCACCGCCCGCGCCGGCCAGAGCGGCACTGTTGTGTCGCTGGCCCTCCCGCACCAGCGGCGGCAGATCTTCCGGCTGATGGAGGACGCGGGCGTGGACGCCTCGCGCCACATCGTCGGTGGTGCCGGCGCCTTCGACGAGGACGTGGCCCTGATCACCGGCGCCCGGTCGCTCACCGAGGTGCAGGCCGAGTCCGCGTCGAACGCCGCGAAGCAGGCGGAGCGCGAGGTGCACGACCTGACGCGCGAGCTGGAGAAGGCGCAGCGGCGTGCTGCCGAACTCCGCGACGAGGCCGACCGGTTGACGTCGCGCGCGGCGCGCGAGCGGGGCGATGAGCCGGTCGCCGACCAGGCGGCGTCCGCCTCCGGGACCGCGGCCGAGACGGGCGTGGCCGGTACGGACGTCGAGGGCTCTGCCACCGCGACCGTCGTCGGCGAGGTGCCCGCACAGGCGGCTCCGACCGCTGTGGACGGCGCCGCTGCCGCCGCGACCCAGGACAACGCCCAGGCTTCGGCGGGTGCGCCGGCCGCGCAGGAGGCGCCGCGCCGCAGCACGTACGACCGGTACGAGCGGCGTGACGAGCGGCGGGACGACCGCCGTGACGCGCCCCGCTCCTACGGTCGCGACCGCGACCGGGACCGCCGGGACGACGACCGGCGCGGCGACCGCCCGTTCAACCGCGACCGCCGTGACGACCGCGGAAGCTTCCAGCGCCGTGACGACCGCGGCGGGTTCCAGCGCCGTGACGACCGCGGGAGCTTCCAGCGCCGTGACGACCGCGGTGGCTACGGCGACCGCCCGGTCAACCGCGACCGTCGCGACGACCGGGGCTTCGGCGGCCGGGACCGCGACCGCAGTGGCCGCGACGACCGTCCGTTCAACCGCGACCGTCGCGACGACCGCGGTGGCCGCTCGTTCGACCGCGACGACCGACGCTTCGGCGGTAGCCGTGAGGGGCGGGACGACCGTCCCGTCAACCGTGACCGCCGGGACGGCGAGCGCGGCGGCTTCGGCGGCGGGCGCTCCTTCGAGCGCCGCGACCACAACCACCGTGGCGGCGACCGTCCGTTCAACCGCGACCGTCGCGACGACCGCCCGTACAACCGTGACCGCCGCGACGACCGTCCGGCCAAGCGCGACGACCACCGCGGTGGCTCGGCCTCCGGTGGCCGCTCGTTCGACCGCCGCGCCGACAAGCCGCGCTGGAAGCGCAACGGCTGACCCCGGCGCCCATTGCTGAACCACCGCCGCCCCCGGACCACTTCGGTGCCCGGGGGCGGCGGCGTCTCCCCTGCCGCTGCGGCCCGGCGGCGGGCAGACGGCAACGGTGACGCGGCGCGGCCTTCGGGGTGAGCGCGTGACACCATGGAGGCCCGTGCACGGGCGGCGTGCTCCCATCCGCTCCCGGCGCTGTCCACGACGCAGGGGCAGGGGCAGGGGCGGGGTGTCCCGTACGAGGCCGGTACGGTGGGGGTCCCGGCAGGGGGCCCATACGCGCCCGGCGGATACCCGATCGGCCGTCCGGCTCGTCCCCGCTATGCTCGGGGGAGCACGAGCACGGGCCGTTAGCTCAATTGGCAGAGCAGTGGACTTTTAATCCATTGGTTGTGGGTTCGAGTCCCACACGGCCTACATGAATTGCCCCAGGTGAGAGCGGGATGAGCCTGGGGCATCTCTCTGTCGGCGCCCGACAGGTTATCTGTTGGCCCGTTGCCGGCCCCAGGGGTAAACGATCAAGACATTAAGAGGCCACGGCCACCCTCCACGCAGGAAGAGGACGACCGGCGCCGGCTGTGCGGCGTCAGGCTGTGGCGCGGACGAGCATCGTGCCGATCTTGCGACGGCCGGGCGGGGCGGGCAGCACCAGGGCGGTCGCGTCGGTGAAGCCGCGTTCGCGGAGGATCTGCGTCCACTGCTGTGGCTCGTAGTCCCAGCGCTTCACGACGAGCGGGTCCTCGTCCTCGGACCGGTTGATGTACGACGCCTGGCAGCCGTAGCACCCCTCAATGGGTGGCCGGTGGGAGAAGGCGAGCAAGCCTCCGGGACGGAGCCGCTCGCGGATCGCGGGCAGCAACGTGGCGGGGTCGGTGAACCAGACGGCGCCGAAGACGGAGAACACCGCGTCGAAGGTGTCCGTGCAGCGGGCGAGGAAGTCGAGCGCGTCCGCCTGGTGCAGCTCGAGCAGGGCGGTGTCCGCCCACCGGGCGTCGGCGGCCTTCAGCTGGGCGAGGGACAGGTCCACTCCGGTGGCGCGCGCGCCGAGGGTCGCGACGTGCGCGAGGTTGCCGCCCTTCCCGCAACCCAGTTCCAGGACCGTCGATCCCTGGCTGATGCCCAGTACTTCCGCGTCGGGCCCGTGGTCGGCGTACTGGGTCCAGTTGAACCATGTCGTTTTGCCGGCGGCGTTCGTCAGCCGTCGCTCCGGCTTCTGCTGCGAGTAGGTGTCCCAGGCCGTCTCTGCCATGCGATCCGCTCCGCTTCCTTGAGACAGCCGCCCGGCGCGGGCCGGGCGGCTGGTGGCGCGTTGTGCCTACGTCACTTCTGCTTGCTCTTGCCGCTGTTGGGGCTGTCGCTGCAACCGGCGTGGCACTGGCTGCAGTCGCTCATCTCCGGCCACAGCTCGAGGTCAACGGTGTAGTCGGCCGCGGTGATGGCCTCGAGGGTGCGTTGCCGGGCTGCTGCGGCTGTCCCTTCCTCGCCCTCGTCGGGGTCGGTCGGGACGTGGTGGACGAAGTGTCCCGCGATGCGCTGACAGAAGGCAGCGTATTCGCGGGTGTGGAGGATGAAGGTGTGCCAGCCGACGTCGATGCTCCCGCTGGGCGAGAGGGGCTGGCCGGTGTTGTCGCCGCATGCGGCGAGGAACGCCGCGGTCTGGGTGACGATCCGGTCGGCGAACGGAAGGTCGATGCCGGGGTGGTCTTTGACGATGCGGGTGGCGAGTCGGTTGACGAGCTCGGAGCCGAGGAGTGTCCGGGGGTCGGTGGCGGTGACGAAGGGCCGTTCTGCGGTGATGGTCACTGTGCCTCCTGTGTCGTGGTTGACGCTTGCTGATTGCGCCCTGACCGGCGCTCTGAGGCATACCGGGGGGCGGCGGCGTGGCGTCCTAGGCCCTGGCCTTGCGGCACCGCGGGCACCGGCACGGCGGGTACGCCATGGACCCCGGGGGGATCGCGGCGCCTCCTGAGTCGTCCGCGTCGGTGCCCTCGTTCATGCCGCGCACTATCCCCTCGCGACGCGCCACGTACCGGCGCAGTGCTTCGCGTGAGGGTGATGCGTGGGGCCAGTCCTTGTCCGCCATGACTCCAACTTCGGCCCGTCCAGGGGACGTTTCCACGGACACATGAGGGACGTATCGGCGTCTAAGGTCTACCGTCCAAGAAGGTCCCAACGTCCTCGGGGGGCGCCTTGAACACAGCGCTGCGCGACGCTATGGCGGAGCGGAAGATGACCACTGGACGGCTCGCACGTACAGTCGGCGTCACGGTAAAGACAGCTGAGCGGTGGCTATCCGACCCTCGGGTCCCGCATCCGAGGACGCGCGCCGAGGTGGAGACGGCGTTGGGAGTGAGTGCAGACGTGCTGTGGCCGAAGGCGGTCAGGTCCACCGTCAAGGTGGGCGCGGACCGGGAGATCGTCTCCGCGTACCCGTACCGAAATGCGTGCCCGACCAGCGTGTGGGCGTCGCTGATCGACGGGGCATCGCAGGCCATAACGTTCGCCGGGTACACCAACTACTTCATCTGGCAGGAGCACCCGCGTCTCTCCGATCGGCTGAAGCGGAAGGCTCAGGAAGGCTGCGCGGTGCGGTTCGTCGTGGGTGATCCCGAGTCGGAGGTCACCCGTAAGCGTGAAGAGGTCGAGGGTGTTCCACTCACAGTCGGGACGCGGATCCGGATCACGCTCGATGCGCTCGACAAGATCCGAGACGCGCCGGGTATTGAGGCGAAGTACAGCGACGAGCACATCGCCCTCTCGGTGTTCACCTTCGACGATCAGATGCTGGTGACGCCGCACATCTCCAACCTCCTCGGGCACGACTCGCCCATGCTGCACCTGCGCAGGCTCGGCGACGACGGGCTGTACGACCGGTTCGCCTCCCACGTGGCGGCGCTGTGGGAGACCGGGCGACCCGTCTGGTCGTGAACCCACGAACGCGCCTTCGCCCTCCCGGACGAGAGCGGGGCCCCGCGGTGGAGGTTCCGGGCTCCGTCGGTGGGGGACCCGGTTCGGGTCGAAAGACTGACCGCCCCTGCGAACAACCAGCAGGCGGGGCCCGGTTCAACCGGACCCCGCCTGCTGTTGCGATGCGTCCCTCAGCCTGCGGGCCAGTCACCCCCGCCGAGGCGGCTCAGTCGAGCCGCGGCGTGCTTGGTGGCGTCGATGACCTTCTGGGGTGCGTGCGGCATCAGTTGGGCCGGGCGCAGGAGGAGAACCGCGCCCATGATCGAGGAGTCCCACATGATGGGAGCCGCGCAGGAGTTCCAGCCGGACATGCACTCCTGGTAGCCCACCGCGTAGCCCTGGTCCCGGATGTCCGCGAGGGAATCACGCAGCTCGTCGTTGTCCTGGTAGACCCCGGGGCCCGCTTCTTCAGGGACCGGCTCGTCGAACACCCGCTGCTGGAGGACCGGCGGCAGGTAGGCGAGTATCGTCCGGCCCGACGCCCCGGTACGAAGAGAGCGGGTGACCGACAGGACATCCCGCGGCGTCATCCCGAGCTCGACGAGGTCCGAGTCGCCGACAGCCATGTCGATGCACTGCCGGTTGATGCCTCCGAACGGGGCCTTCATGTAGAGGAAGACCATCCCGCCGTCGGTGGCCAGCCGGAGCTGCTGCAGCACGGCGTGTGCCTCGTCCCCGGAGAGGCCGTCATGCGAAAGCGCCTGGAACGCAAGCTCGCTGACGGCCCGGGCGAGCTGATACCGCCCACGGCGGGGGCGGGCGAACGTACCGCTGTAGATGCCGCTCTGCAGTATCCGGCTGACGGTCGAGTCATCCAGCCCCGTCGTTTCGGCCAGCTCGCTCAGGCTGTGGTCAGGTCCTCCGAGGTCGACGAAGGCGCGCTGCACCCTGAAGACCCTTTCGGCGTGGCTCGTCCCAGTGCCCATCCGGTCGCTCCTCCCCTGGGATCAGTGCCGCGCCTCCTCCTGCGGAGGCGCGGCCCCGTTGCGGGGACGAGCGTTCCAACTCGTATGTCCGCGTGGGGGATCCACCATCCTAGTGAGCGGTGTCCAACAGAAGCTTCCCCGATTGCGAACGGCTGGTCAGGTCACGGTGTGCCTGCGCCGCCTCGCCGAGTCCGTACGCCTTTCCGATGACCGGCCGCAGGTCCCCGGACCGTACCGCCGCGAACAGCGCCCGCATCGACGTCGGCAGCGCCGTGCGGTCGCTGTAGAGATGGGGCAGCCAGAATCCCGACAGCGTGATCGACCGCTCCATCAACTCCCGTGTGGGAACGTTCGCCAGCTCACCGCCGGCGTAGCCGTACACGACCACACGGCCGCGAGGGGCGACCGCGCCCAGCACTTGGTGGAAGGTCTTGCCGCCGGTCATCTCCAGAGCCGCCTGGACCGGACCGCCGGCGGCCTCAAGGATGCGCTCCGTGAGTTCATCGGCCGTCGAGGAGTCCACCACCGCGTCCGCGCCGAGGTCTTGCGCCAGGTGGCGTTTCTCCTCGGTGCTCGCCAGGGCGACGACCTTCGCTCCGGCGCTCTTGGCCAGTTGAACGGCCAGCGACCCGACACCACCGGCCGCAGCCGGGATGAGGACACGCTGGCCGCTGGTCACCTGCGCCGCGGTGAACAGCAGGTGCCAGGCCGAATTGCCCTGCAGGGTCAGTGAAACGGCCTGCTCGTCGGTCACATCATCCGGGATGTCCCAGATGACGCGCCGGTGGACGAGGGCCTTCTCCGCGTAACCTCCGCCTGCTGTCAGTGCCGCAATACGACGCCCGCCGTCCACCGTCCCGACGATTTCGTTTCCGGGGATGTACGGCAGCTCAACCGGGTTCAGATACGTGTTCCCCCGCACATGAACGTCCGCGTAATTGACGCCCGCGCAGGTCACGTTCGCCGGCAGATACCCCGCGCGGGGCTGGGGCTCCGGAACATCGGCCAGCTCCAGCACCTCAGGGCCGCCGAATTCCCGCATCGTGATCGCTCGCACTGCACTCCCTAGCAGTTGTGGGTAGGTCGTGGACAGGCTATGGCATGCGGATTCTGCTGGTGGAGCCGCCTTGCAAACCCTCGTTTCTCGTGTGGTGAGAAACGGCCCCGCTCTTTCTCGTCCTCAGAGAAACCGACTCTCCGGTTCTCGCGTGGCGAGAACCGGAGAATTACTGACTTGCAGTCGGCAAAGGTGCGTTGGCATAGTGCCCGTACGCATTCCTGGGGCCTGTGTGCTTATTCCGTTTCCACTGCTCCGCGGGGGAGACCAGAGGAAACAGTTCGGGCTCTTTGGGGGAGGGAGTGCAAGAGTGGGCAGCGGCTTCACATCGTTCACTCGCAGACTTCTCGACCTTGCAGAGCCCAGGTCACATGCACATGGGCCCCAGGCCCATGCGGCCGACAATCCTTCTACGCCGGTGAGCCGGCCGTACGGCGGCTCGGATGAAGCCGTCGCTTGGGCTTGTGCCAGCAAATCCCGGGACTGACCGCGGCGTTGGGGCAGGGTGACGATCCTCGCCGGGCCGCGTGCGGGGCTCGGCAGCCGCACGGGGCCGTCCGTGTGCCGGGTACGGAGTCGTCCGCGTGCCGGGTGCGGCGGTCGTCATCACGAGCGCTGGGGCGGTGTGGAAGCGGTCGAGGCAGTCGCGATCGGTGCGGCGGCGGTCGCCGCGGGCGGAATCAACGCGGTGGTCGGTTCCTCGCCACCGTCGTCAACGGCGTCGCCGCCGTCGTCTTCATCGCCGCGACCGATGTCGACTGGGCCGCGGCCGGAGTGATCGCGGCCGGTTCGACGCTGGGCGGATGGCTGGGCGCCAAGGTGGGCCGCCGGTTGCCGCCGGCCGTCCTGCGCGGGGTGATCGTCCTGGTCGGCGGTACGGCGGCGGTCGCGGTCGCGCTCTGAGATCCGCCGGGACCAAGTCCGGCGCGCGCAACGCGGATTCACGGTTCGGCGTGGGGCCCCGCCCCGCCCCGGGGGGGGGGGGCCCCCCCCCGGGGGGGGGGCGGGGGGGGGGGGGCCGCCGGGGGGGGGGGGGGGGGGGGCGCCGCGGGCGGGGGCCGGGCGGGGGGGGGGGGGGCGGGCGCGGGGGCGGCCGACCCGGGCGGCCGGGGCCCCGCCCCCCCCGCCCCCCCCCCCCCCGGCCGCCCCCCCCCCCCCCCCCCCCGCCCCCGCGCCCCCCCCCCCCCCCCCCCCCCCCCCCCCCCCCCCCCCCGCCGGTACGGGGGCCGTGGCTCTTGCCACGTCAGGTGCGGGGGCCATGGGGCTCGCCGCGTCCGGTGCCCGGCCGTGGGGCTCGCCGCGTCCGGTGCGGGTCTCGCCGCGTCTCGGCATGGCGGCGTGGGTCTTGCCGACCGGTACGGCGTGGGCCCGGCCGAGCGGGGCCCCGCTCCCGTACGTCCCGCACCCCTTGAGTCCTGTGAAGGCCCGCCCGTCACCCCGGTCTCTTCCGTGGCCGTTGTGCAGGCCCTCGGTACCCCGTGAAGAATCAGTGACCCAGTGGATGAGTCACTGCACAAGTATTGCCGACGTCGTCGGTGCGCCCCCATTCTCTGATTGGTCTTCGCCGCGGAGTCCCCACGCCCGACGCGGAGCCGTCCAGGTTCGACCCCTGCTCGTTCCCAGGAGGTTCCATGGTCCGCTCCCGTACACGCGCCCGTCTCCGCAACGCCGCGCTGGGTCTCGCTCTCGGCGCCGTCGTCGCGGCCGTCGTTCCCGGTGCGTCCGCGTCGGCCGCGCAGTCGTCCAGGGCCTCCGAGACGTCCACGGCGTCCACGGCGTCCGCGGCCGCCGCTTCGGCAACGGTGGGCCCCTTCGCGGAGCCGCCGTTCACATCGGAGTGCGTGTGGCACCACTTCGGCGAGGGCGAGCACCCCCCGCTGTGGATGTGGGCGTACGACCCGCTGTGCGTGGAGTACGACAAGCGCGACATCACCATCGACAACGGCGGCGCGCTCCGCTTCCTGCTCGCCGAGCCCTCCCGCTTCGCGATCGCCGGTCTCTCCTGCCGCTACTACCAGCGGGACCACTGGAGCGTGCAGAAGTCGACCGGCGATGTGCCGTACGTGACCTGGGACGGCCAGTACTGGTGGGACAAGGGGGCACGGCGCGCCGGGCTCCGCGTCACGAACTTCCGCATCGGCGGGCAACCGGCCGGAATCGGCGACGCCGTGACCGCGCTCCGCCCCCACTTCCCCGAACTGGCCGACGCACTGGCCCGGTTCGGTGAGGACTCCGGGGAGAGCGGCGTCAGCGTCACGCTCCCGTTCAGCCTTCCCTGCAGCCTGGCGGGGTGAGCCATGGGTGCTCCACTGGACCGCCGGGCGGTGTTGAAGGGACTGGCCGCGGCAGCCGCCACGCTGGCCGCCGGCGGCGTGACCGCGGGTGCGCTCGCGGGCGGCGCCGGAGCCGCGCCGGCGGTGGTGGACCCCATCACCGCGCAGACGCTGGAGGCGTTCGCCGACACGATCATTCCCGGGGAACGCAGACACCCGGGTGACCGGGCCGTCGCCGGGGCCGTCAGCGGCCCCGGGGCGGTCCAGGCGGGGGCGCTGGAGGTCCTCGCCTCGCCCGAACTGCCGCTCCGCCCGCTGCTCCCGGCCATCGCCGCCCTGCTCACCACCCGGGCCACGGCGTACGCCGCGACGCATCTGATCCTGCTGCCCCCGCTCCAACCGCCGTTCGTCGGGCTGTCCTTCGCCCACCGCACGAAGCTCGTGGGCAAGCTGTACGGGCCGGAGGACGTCGACCGGGCCATCTGGCAGGTGCTCGCCCTGGTGGTGGCGCTCGCCTTCGACACCGCCGCGAACGACGACACGGCCGATGCCGTGCGCACCGGCCATCCAGGGCTGACCTGGCTCGGTTTCCCGGCCGCCGGCGCGGACGGTGCATGGCGCTTCGGCGCGTACTCCTACGGCCGGGCTCTGGCCCCGCTGCACCCGTCCACCACCCCCTCGGGGAGCCCGGCATGACAGCGCAGACCACGGATGTCCTCGTCATCGGCAGCGGCTTCGGCGGGGCCATCCCCGCGTACCACCTGGCGGCGGGCGGCGCCCGCGTCACGATCCTGGAGCGCGGTCCGCGGATGGAGAGCGAGGACTTCGCGCAGTCCACGCAGCTCGGTACGTACAACCGGATCGTCGACGTCATCCGGGGCGAGGGCATGACGGTCGTGGCGGGCAACTGCGTCGGCGGCGGCAGCGTGGTGTACTTCGCGGCCTCGCTGCGCGCGCCGACCTTCGCGTTCGAACGCCGTGGCAGCATCGGCAGGCGGCTGTGGCCCCAGCGCATCACGCGTGCCGGGCTCGACCCCTGGTACGACCGAGTCGAGGAGTCCATTCCGGTCGCGCGCACGGGCTGGTCCGACGTCTCCTACGCCGGGGGCGTCTTCGCCGCGGCATGCGCCCGCGCGGGCCGCACCTGCAACCCGGTGCCCATCGCCGTCGACACCCAGAAGTGCACCAACTGCAACTGGATGCTGTCCGGTTGTGTCTTCGATGCCAAGCGCTCGATGCTGACGAACTACCTCCCGGCCGCCGAAGCGCACGGCGCGACCGTACGGCCGCTGCACGAGGTGCAGATCATCCGGCCCTCGCTGCAGTCCGGTTACCGGTACGCCGTCACGTACACCGTCCTCGACCCCGACAACTACACCGTCCCCCAGGGCACCGGAACCATCCACGCCAAGGTGGTGGTCCTCGCGGCTGGCGCCGTGGGCACGCCCGTCATCCTGCAGCGCTCGGCCGTGGCGCTCGGCGGCATGCCGAAGGCCGTGGGCCGCCACTTCTCCGGGAACGGCGACCGGGTGAGCGTGGCCGAAGTGGACGAGGACAAGGTCCGCTCCCTGCTCGACCTGTCCCGACCGGGCGGCGAGGCGTACGCGGCCCTGCACATCGGCCGTCCGATCACCGCCGCGAGCTACGACCGACTGCGGGCGGACGACGAGGAGTTCACCCGGTTCTCGCTGCAGCAGATCTACTTCCCCACGATCACCAACGTCCTGGCGCAGGCGGCGGGCGACGGGCCCGGCTGGTACGGCGTGGAGAAGCGGCGGATGCGCAAGAACTGGCGGTCGTGGCTGACGCTGCTGGCGATGACGGAGGACGACAACGAGGGCACGTTCGGACCCGTACCGCTCACCGGGAGCTTCACCCGCCTCGCCCAGGGCCTGGGCCTCGGCAGCCTCTTCTTCCGGGCCACCGACCGTACGCGCAAGGGCTGGCGGGAGTCCGACGCCGAACTGCGCGCCATCCTGGAGAAGGACGGGCTCGCGCGGGTGCGGCCGTGGACGGAGGACGTGGCCGGCGCGGTGACGGCCCACCCCCTCAGCTCCACCCGTATCGGCGACGACCCGGCCACATCGGCGCTGGACGACCTGCATGAACTCCGCGGCCACCGGGGGTTGTTCGTCACGGACGGCTCGTCGGTGCCGGCGTCCCTGACGGTCAACCCGTCGCTGACGATCGCGGCCCTGGCGGAACGCGCGATCCCGGGCATCGTCGCCCGCGCCACCGACTCCGGCGTGGACGTCCGCTACGGCGCCCCGGCCCCGGACGGCTCGACGTCCGGCCGGGAAGAGACGGCGGCGCAGGCCCGGCGGCTGGCGAAAAGGGCGGCGGCAGGCGGATAGCCGACGGGAGCGCCCACAGGCCTGAGTCGCGCAGGGGCAGGAGCGGGGACAGGGGTAGGAGCGGGGGCGGGGGCGGCTCGGCCATCCGTCGCCGTCACCCACGCCCCAGCGTGCTCTCCCGCTCCAACAGCCGGTATTCCGGGCGGAGTTCGCCCTTGCGCATGGACTCAGCCGTGCGGTCGGGGTTCTGGAGGCGGGTCAGGATCGACTCGATCGCCAGGCGGGCGATGGTGCGTTTGTCGGGGGCGATCGTCGTCAGCGTGACCGCGCCGAAGCGGCCCTCGGCTATGTCGTCGAAGCCCATCACCGCCATGTCCTCCGGCACCCGCATGCCCCGATCCGAGAGCACCCGCATCGCGCCGATCGCGATCAGGTCGTTGTACGCGAAGACGGCATCCGGGGGTTCGCCCGCGTCGAGCATGCGCGTCATCGCCTCGGCGCCGTCCGCGCGGTCGCAGCCGTCCGTGGGGGCGATCAGGGCGTCCGGGGCGTCCACGCCCTGGGTGGCGAGGACTTCGCGCCAGCCCTGGACGCGGAGGTGGGCCGGGTGGGCGGCGTCGTTCGTGTGCCCGCCGAGGAAGGCGACGCGGCGGCGGCCCAGGCCGGTGAGGTGGCGTACGGCGGTGCGTGCCGCCGCGACGTTGTCGATGGCGATCGCGTCGTACGGCAGGTCGCCGGGTCGCTCGCCGAGCAGCACCAGCGGCGCGTCGTCGTCGCGGTTGCGCAGGTCCTCGGGGCGCAGTTCGACCGGGCTGAGGATGACGCCGTCCGTGACCCGGGCGCTGAAGCCCTGCCCGACCTGGGCCTCCTGCCGGCGGCGGCCGCCGGTGAGGTCGAGCAGCACCGTGTAGTCGTGCTGGGCCGCGGCGTCGATGACGGCGTCGGCCAGGTCGGCGTAGTACGGGTTGGCCAGTTCGGGGAGGGCGAGGGCGATGATGCCGGTGCGTCCCTTGCGCAGGTGGCGGGCGGTCAGGTTGGGCCGGTAGCCGAGTTCGTCGATGGCGTGCTGGACGCGGGTGCGCATGGCGGGGGTGATGTGCTGGTAGTTGTTCACCACGTTCGAGACGGTCTTGATGGAGACGCCCGCGCGCTCCGCGACGTCCTTCAGGCTCACCCTCATGACCGACCCCTTCCGGCAGTGGTCCGGTGCTCCGTGGGCAGGGTTCGGTTTTCAACGTTATGCACCGATGCGCCGGCTGTCTTGTCATGCCCCGGCGGGCTGGGACGCGTGAGGCCCCTGGGGCGCTGGGGGCGCCACAGGGGCCGGGCGCCGCCCTCTGACGGGGGCGGATCCCTGTGATCAGAACTGGCCGTTGGAGAGAATCTCGCCGTCCTGGTCGTATACCGTGACGAGCCCGTTCTCGGAGTCCTTCCAGTCGGCGAAGGCGGAGGCGATCAGCTTGCCCTCGTTCTGGTGCGGGCCCATCAGCCCGCCGGTGAAGTCGGTGTAGACCTCCGCAGAGTCGAGGATGTCGTTCTGCTCGTCCGCCCCCTGGATCTTGGTGATGTGCCCGACGGCCGCCTTCTCGGTGGGCGTGCCGTTCTTCGCCACGAACTCCCTGAACCGGTCCGCCTGACTCTTCTCCTGCTGCAGCTCTTCCGTGCCCTGGTCTTCCTTGGCCTGCTCTTCTTTGCCCTGCTCTTCCTTGGCCGGTTCCGCCGCGGCCTGCTTCGGCTCGGCGTTCTCCTTCTCCTTGAGGGCGGTGGTGTTGGTGCCGCTGCCCTGGGAGCCCTTGGAGCCGTCGTCCCCGCCGCCGGTCGCGATGCCGATGACGAGGGAGACGGCGAAGATCCCGCCGATGGCGGTCAGCACCTTGTGTCGGGCGAACCAACTGCGCTGCGGAGCGGGCGGCCCGGGCATCGGCGCCTGAGGCATGGGCGGGTACGGCTGGTTGGGCATGTTCGGGTGTGCCACGGAGATCCCCCCCCTGATGTGTTGAAAGTGTGAAGGTAGCCGGGATTCCGTGTGTACGCTATAGGTTGTTGAAAGTTGATGGACTTCCGTTCCAGCGGTTGCCGGCCACTCGAGGACTGCGTGTGGGCAACGAGAGGGGGATCGGTGAACTCGACAGCGCAGTACGGGAGTTGGACTCACCTGACGACCCGTCGATTACGCGCCGGGAGGGATGGTGGCAGGGCCGGAGCGGAGCACTCACACGTCGTCGGCCCCATGCCCGGCACGGTCCGTCGTACGTGTGGCGCGCCCACCCCTCGGAGCGGCGCGGTCAGTTCTCCGAGCGGCGCGGTCCGTCGTACGAGCGGACAGCCCTCATCACCACGCCGGCCCACTGCCGTTCGGCCCGTAAAGGTCCAGCAGGCGCGTACGCGAAGCCATCAGGCGCTGGGCGATGGCGTCCGCCACCTCGATCGCGAGGGCCATGCCGAGTTCCGGCTCCTTCCGGCACAGCGCGCGCACCGCGCCGCCGTCGAACTCGTAGACCCAGACCAGGCTTTGGGTCTCGGCCCCGAGGTGCCAGTGGCGCGGAGGCAACAGCCAGGACCAGCCCAGCAGTTCGCCCGCGCCGATCTCCTCCACCATCGCCGGGCGCCGCCCGGGGACGTGGATGTCGAGGGCGACGCTCCCGGAGCGGATGACCCAGAAGCGGTCGGCCCTGCTGCCCTCGTCGATGATGCGGGTGCCGACCGGGAACGAGACCTCCCGCGCGAGCACCATGAGCTCGTCCAGGTGGTCCGACGGAAGAGCGGCGAGCACCCCGCCCCTGGTGATCACGCCGGTCATGTCGCGCTCCCTTCCCGCGCGTGGCCCGTCCCGCCGCCGGCCCACTGCCCGTGCCAGTGCCCTTCCCGGGTTCGCGGTCCGCGCCCGGCCAGGGTCACCGGTCCATGCCATGTCCGTCCCGGACTCCCGGTCCACACCCGTACGACCGTGCCCTGCCGGGGGGTCCACTGCCCGTACGACACCAGAGTCCCCATGTCCGATCGCGTCGGCACCAGGGCTGACCGGGCCCTTTGCGGAGGGCCGAAGGTCCCTCCGCGCCCGGATCCGGGCCCGGTGCCCGAGTGGGGCCTGTCGGGTCCCGGTGAGGGCCGGGCGCCCCCTGCCCGTGGGAGCGCCCGGACGGGAGTCTTGATGGTGCAAGGGCAGAAATGGGAGGTCGGACGTGTGGGACGGAACCATCGCCGTGGGTGTGGACGGCTCCTTGGAGAGCCTCGCCGCCGCGGACTGGGCCGCCCAGGAAGCGCAGCTGCGCGGCACGTCGCTCCGCCTCGTGCAGGCGTGGGAGTGGAAGGTGCACCCCGGAGCCCTCGTCCCGTCCAACGACACGCAGCGGGACTGGGCGACGCGCCTCCTGCACGAGGCGGAGGAACGCATCAAGGGCCTCCACCCCGAGCTGTCCGTCACCACCGAGCTGGTGTCCGGTACCCCGGTCGCCGCGCTGCTCGCGGCCTCGGCCGATGCGGCGCTGCTCGTGCTCGGCTCCCGTGGCCTCGGCGGCGTCGTCGGGTTCCTGCTCGGGTCGACCGGTCTCGAGACGCTCGCCGAGGCGACGCGCCCCGTGGTTCTCGTACGCCCGGGGGAGCAGGGCCAGAGCGAGCCGGAACGGTCCCCCCTGTCGGGTCGCGAGGTCGTCCTGGGGCTGGATATGCAGCAGCCCTGCGACGACGTGATCGCCTTCGCCTTCGAGGCGGCCGACCGGCGGCAGGTGCCGCTGCGGGTCGTCCACGCCTGGGACATCGCGCCCGTGCACCGTTACGCGGCGGGTCGTCCCGGGCACGACACCGAGCCGCGGCAGGAGGACGAGGTGCGCCAGGCGCTCACCGAGATCCTCAGGCCGTGGCGCAGCAAGTTCCCCGACACGGAGGTCGTGGAGGACGCCTTCTCCGGGCGGGCCGGTCGCCACCTGGTCGAGGCGGCAGCCCGCGCGGGCCTGGTCGTCATGGGGCGCAGGATGCAGAACCCCGGCCACGGTACCCACCTCGGACCGGTCGCCCATGCGGTGATACACCACGCACGCTGCCCGGTGGCGGCGGTGCCGCACAAGTAAGAGATCGCGAGTGAGAGACCATCAGAGGATTGAGCAGCTATGAATGCGGTGACGGCCATGCTTGAGGACAGGCGCCTGGACAGGCATGGGGAGTTCGTGGGACAGCGGGTCGTCGGCAGGCAGTCCGTGGTGGAGCTGCGCGGAGAGCTCGACATCCTCAACACCCCGGGAATATCGGACTACCTCGACGTCCTGACGGAAGGCCACGAGCCGTACATCGTCCTGGACATGCGCGAGGTGAGCTTCCTCGACGCCAGCGGACTGTCGATGCTGGTCCGCGCGAGGCGTCGTGCGTTGGAGCACCACGGACACTTCTCGATCGTGATCCGTGATCCCTCCGTGTCCAGGTTGCTGCGCCTGGCGCAGTTGACGCGCTACTTCACCTTGCACGACACCGTCGAGGCCGCCGTCGCCAGGGTGTAGTCCCGGTTCGCACCCCCCACCGCACCCACCGCACCCGTCGAAGTGCGCCGGCCGATCGGCTAGTCGTGCCCCCGCTCATGGAGCTCCTGCGCCTCCCGGCGGTCCTGCGCCTGGGTCGCGATGACCGCCGCCTGGATGCGCCGTTCCACTCCCAGCTTGGCCAGCAGCCGTGAGACGTGATTCTTGACGGTCTTCTCCGCGAGGTGGAGCCGCAGACCGATCTCCCGGTTCGTCAGCCCGTCACCGATCAGGACGAGGATCTCCCGCTCGCGCTCGGTCAGCCGCGGCATCGCGCTCTCGTCGGACTCGTCCTCCACGTCCTCCCCGCGCAGCCGCGCCATCACCCGCGTCGTGGTGCTCGGGTCGAGCATGGACTGGCCGGAGGCGACCGTACGGACCGCGGTGACCAGGTCCGACCCCTGGATCTGCTTGAGCACATAGCCCGAGGCGCCGGCCATGATCGCGTCCAGCAGGGCCTCCTCGTCGTCGAACGACGTGAGCATCAGGCAGGACAGCTCCGGCATCCGTGACAGCAGCTCGCGGCAGACGGCGACCCCGTCCCCGTCCGGCAGCCGCACGTCCAGGATCGCGACGTCCGGGCGCAGCGCGGGGATACGGACGAGTGCCTGCTCGGCGGTGCCCGCCTCGCCGATCACCGAGATGTCCGGCTCGTAGTCGAGCAGATCGCGCACCCCGCGGCGTACGACCTCGTGGTCATCGAGCAGAAAAACCTTCGTGCTCACGTGAACAGCGTGCGCCACGCGCTGCCGGTTGGCCAGGCGACTCCGGTCAGGCCCGGGGACGCGGGCCGCGCAGGGCCCCGGTGCCGCTGATTTCGGCCCCGTACGGCCTTGTGCGGGGCCGAAAACGTCCCGATTCGCCCCTGCTCCCCAGGCCGTGTGCCGCTAAGCGCGTGAGAATGGCGGTGAGGTTGGTCGGTCCCAGGTCCGGAGGCGTTCTCATCCGGAGGAGACATTTCAGTGACCGGTGCTGGACGGGGTGCCCGTGAAGGGCACGAGGGGGAAGAGCGTGGCAGCGAGCCGCGCCCCGGGGACGCACGTCCCGGTGCGGGCGGGCTCTCCGACGCGAGCGCGCTCCCGGGAGCGGCCGGGGCTTCCGGCGAGGGGAGCTGGCCCTCCGGCGAGGACCGCGAGAAACTGCCGCAGCTCAGGCTCGACGAACTGCTCGACGAGGTGCAGACCCGTCTGGAAATGGCGCGGGGCACGCGTGACCGGGTGCACCGGCTGCTGGAGGCCGTACTGTCGGTCGGCCGCGAGCTGGACCTGGAGCAGGCGCTGCGCCGGATCGCCGAGGCGGCGGCGGTGCTGGTCGACGCCGAGTTCGGCGCGCTCGGGGTGATCGGCCCCGACGGGCGGAAGCTGTCGAAGTTCCTGACGGTCGGGGTGACGGACGACGACATCTCCGCCATCGGCCCGTTCCCCTCGGGCCACGGCATCCTCGGTGAGCTGATCAACCATCCGGAGCCGCTGCGGCTGCCCCGCATCTCCGAGCACCCCTCCTCGTACGGCTTCCCGGACAACCACCCGCCGATGGAGAGCTTCCTCGGGGTCCCCATCCGCGTTCGCGACCAGGTCTTCGGCAACCTCTATCTGACCGAGAAGCGGGGCGGCGCGGAGTTCGACGCCGAGGACGAGGCCGTGCTGTCCACCCTGGCCGTCGCGGCGGGAGTGGCGATCGACAACGCCCGGCTGTACGAGGAGGCCACCCGCCGCGAGCGCTGGGTGCGGGCCAGCGGGAAGATCACCAGCAGTCTGCTGTCGGGCCGGGCGCGCGACGAGGTGATCGGGCTGATCGCCGAGCAGGCCAAGGAGATCACGGGCGCGGCGCTCGCGGTCGTCGCCGTCCCGGTGGCGGACACCGGAACGATGGCCGTGGAGCTGGCCATCGGCGATCACGCGGAGGCGCACCGGGGGCTCGTCCTGCCGATTGAGGGCACGCTCCGGGGCCAGGCGCTCTCCAGCGGCAAGCCGGTGACCAGTGCCGATGTCCTGAGCGACACCCGTATCCAGCACGCGCCCGAGCGTTTTCCGGGGCTCGGCCCGGCTGTCGCGGTCCCCATCGGCACGGGCGACGAGATGCGAGGTGTGGTGATGCTGGTGCGCTTCTCCGACGGGCCCGAATTCCGGGAGGAGGAGATCGAGCCGCTGCTCGCCTTCGCCGGACAGGCCGCCGTGGCGATGGAACTGGCGGACCGCAGGACCGACGCCGAGCAGATCGCGATCCTGGAGGACCGCGACCGCATCGCGCGCGACCTGCACGACCTGGCCATCCAGAGGCTGTTCTCCACGGGCATGACGCTGCAGAGCGCGGAGCGCATCATCCGGCACCCGGAGGCGTCGGAGCGCGTGCTGCGCGCGGTCGGCGACCTGGACGAGACCATCAAGATCATCCGTACGACGATCTTCGGTCTGCGGTCGAGGGAGACCGGCTCAGGCCAGAACCTCCGGGCGCGCGCCGTGCGTGCCATGGGCGAGATCGTCCCGGTCCTGGGCTTCACGCCGAGCCTGCGCATGGAGGGCCTGCTGGACACGCAGGTGCCGCGCGACGTCGCCGACCATGTGATCGCGGTGCTCTGGGAGGCGCTCACCAACACCGCCCGGCACGCGAACGCCCGCCATGCGGACGTGGCCATCGAGGCCGGCGCCTCGTACCTCACGCTCACCGTCACCGACGACGGCGTGGGCATACCCGCCGACGCGCCCCGCAGTGGCCTGCGCAATCTGACGGAGCGGGCTCAGCAGCTCGGCGGGAAGCTGGAGCTGGCGGACCGTCCCGGCGGTGGCACGACCCTGGTATGGCAGGTGCCGACGGCGTAATCTCGATTACATGATTACGGCAGAGCAGAGAGGCGCGCTGCGCGGCTGGTTCGCGGGGCGGCTGCCGGACGGGCTCTTCCTCGAGTTGCTGGATGTGACAGCGGACCGCGAGGAGATCACCGTCATCGGCCGCATCCCCGAGCCGGACCTGCCCGCGGACGCGCCGGAAGCAGAGCGCGAGGCGGCACTCGACGGGCGGATCGCGGAATTCCGCGAGCGCACCCGCGAGGACCGCATGATCGTGGCCCGGGAAGCCGAGCGCCGCTACGACCGCAAGGTGTCATGGGGCGTGGAATGCGGCGGCCGGCGGGCCCTCTACACCAACGTCGCCGCACCCGTCATGACCCGGCTCCGCCAGCCGGAGCGGCAGGTCCTCGACACACTCATCGCGGGCGGTGCGGCCCGCAGCCGCAGCGACGCCCTGGCGTGGTGCGTACGGCTGGTCCAGCGCAACGCGGACACCTGGCTGACGGACCTGCGCGACTCGCTCGACCATGTCCACCAGGTGCGCGCGCAGGGGCCGGACCGGGAGCCGAACCCGAAGCCGGACCCGGAGAGGGACCCGGAGAGGGACCCGGAGACGGACTCGGGGGCGGACTCGGGGGCGTAGGAGGTCGGTACGTACGGAAAAGGGTGCGGAGAGGGGCTCACGGACGGGGTGCGGCAGGGGGTTTCGCGTCGCTCTGCGCGGTCACGCTCCGCATGAGAACGTCGGCAACAGCGACCGCCTCCGCGCGTGAGGAGACCCCCGTGAAGATCAGCGAGCCGGTGCTCGGCGCTCCCTGCTGGGCCGAGCTGGCCACCTCCGACCCCGACGGGGCCGCCGCCTTCTACGGCAGCCTCCTCGGCTGGCGTGCCGAGCCCGACCCGCGTCCCGAGGCCGGTGGTTACACGATCCTGCTCCTCGACGACGACCCCGTGGCCGGGCTGACCCCGGTCCAGGAGGAAGGGCAGCAGGCCGGCTGGACCATGGCGATCGCGGTGGCCGACGCCGACGAGACGGCCGGGGACATCCGCAAGGGGGCCGGCTCGGTCCTGGTGGAGCCGGGCGATGTGTTCGACATGGGGCGGTTCGCGGTCGCCGCCGACCCCACGGGGGCCGTCTTCTCGCTGTGGCAGGCCCGTACGTTCCGGGGAGCAGCACGGCTGAACGAGCCGGGGACGCTGTGCTGGGTCGAGCTGGCCACCCGTGACACGGACGCGGCGAAGGCGTTCTACCCGTCCGTCTTCGGCTGGAGCACCGAGGGCGAGGAGTACGTCCACTGGGGCGCCGGCGGCATCAACTTCGGCGGCATGGTGGAGATGGACGAGCGCTACCCGGCTCATCTCCCCCCGCACTGGACGCTCTACTTCGCGGTGCTCAACGTCGACGCGGCGGTCAACACGGCCACCCGGCTCGGCGGGCGCGTCGGTTACCCCGCCATGGACATCCCGGGGACGGGACGGGTCGCCGGCCTCTTCGACCCGCAGGGCGGCATGTTCGCCGTCTACACCCCCGAGCCCGAGGAGGGCTGAGGCGCCGTCACTTCTGAGGTGACGGCGCGTCGCTCTGAGGTGACGGCGCGTCGCCCTCTGGTGACGGTGCGCCGCGCCCGGGAGGGCTGGAGCCGGGAGTGCAGGGCCCCGGGCCGCGTCACCCCTGAACGCACAGCCCAGCCCGCGAGGACGGCGAACGCGGCCACCGCGTACGCGCAGGTGCCGATCGCGTCGTCCCCCGCGACCAGCCTGCCTGCCACGTACGCGGCCGCACCGGCCACCGCGACGCCCAGCCACTCCCACCGCCCGTCCAGGGCGACGAGAGCCACCACCAGCAGCGCGTACCAGGAGTACCCGGGCGTCAGCACGAGGAAGGCCGTCCCGGTCACCAGCAGTGCTCCGCGCCACGGGCGCGCCGGGTCGCCGCGGCGCAGCACGACGAGGACCACGGTCAACAGGACGGCGGCGGCCGCGCCTTGGGCCCAGGCATCGGGGAGGACGAGCCGCAGCAGGGCGAAGCGGTTCCTGGCGGACGCGTCCTCGTACCCCTCCTCCGCGGCGTAGCCCCCGAGGTAGCCGAGGACGGAGGCGCGGGAGGCCAGGACGTACGGGAGATAGGTCCCCGCCACGACGGCCGCGGCGGGGAGGAGGACGGCGGCCGCGGTCCGCAGGCGGGCCCGGGGCGTTGAGGCGCCCCGGGCCAGAACACCCGACAGGGCGCCCGGGAGCAGAACCGCGGGCAGCATCTTCACGGCCGTGGCCGCCCCGAGCAGCCCTCCTGCGAGGACGGCCCTTCCGGTCAACGCCCTTTGCGGGGGCGTTCCTTCGGCCGGGCTTCGCCGCTGCGCGGCCGCAACCGCCCCGAGTCCGGCGACGGCGAGGAGCACGCCGAGGACGTCGGCGTGCGCGTTGTTCACCGCCTCGATCGGGACGGCGGGACACCACGCCCAGTACGCCGCGCCGTGCGGTCCCCGCTCGCGCCGCCGGAGAACGGCCAGCAGCACAAAGGTCGTTCCGGCCGACAGCAGCGCGCCTCCGACCTGGAGGGGCTTCACTCGCGCACCCTCCGGCGACACCGCGTGGACGAGGAAGAAGTACCCCTCCGCCACGGGCGGATAGATCGTGTGTGCCATCGGGCGGTTGAGGCGTGTGCAGCGCACCTCGCCCGGGACGGCGGGGACGCGGGCGAGGTCCGGGCCGTCGCACGCCTCGCCAGTTGGGAACAGCCACCCGTCCCGCAGCGGCAGAAGGGCCGGGTCGGCGGGAGCGTGGTCGTACGGGGAGATGCCCGCGGCCTGCACCCGGCCGTCCCACACGTAGCGGTAAGCGTCGGTGCTCGTGCGCGGCGGGGCCAGCAGCCCTGTCGCAGCGACGGCCACGCCGCCGGCCATCACCAGGACCGCCGCCCGGCGCCCGGACACCTTGCGCAGGGACAGGACGGCCGCGGCGAACAGGACCCAGGCCGCCGCGTACCACGAGGTCAGCGTGGCCGGAGAGGTGTGGAAGGAGTCGCTGAGGACGGTGAGGGCCAGGACCGTGACGAGGGCGGCGAGCAGCGCGGTGGCGAGTCCTGTGCGGAAGGCCGAGGAGCGCACCGCGGCGGGCGCGGGGGCGGGGCCGGCGGGTTCGGTGACGGGGGTGATCACGCCGCTCAGCGTGGCACCGGGCGGGCCGCGGCGGACCCGCGGCGGCCCCGATGTCCGTGTTTCGTAAGGCCCCGGACCGCCCGAACACGCCGGGAGCCGGGGTCTGATGGTGGCCATGACGCTCCGCCTCCCGCGACGGCCGTTCGCGCGCCGCCCGCCCCTGCCCGCCTTCTCGGGAAAGCTGCACGACGCCCGTACGGCGACCGTGATCGGCCGCCTCCTCGGGGCCGCGATCGCCGTGTGCTTCGTCACCGGGCTCGTCAGCCATGTGCTGCAACAGCCGCCCGCCTGGCTGATGGACGGGCTGCCGGCCCGCCCCGCCTGGGGCTACCGCGTCAGCCAGGGGCTGCACGTCGCCTCCGGCATCGCGTCCGTCCCGCTCCTTCTGGCGAAGCTGTGGGCGGTCTACCCGCGGCTGTTCGTCCGGCCGGTGGTGCGGTCCGTCCGGCATGCGCTCGAGCGGCTCTCGGTCGCCGTACTCGTCTCGGCGGCGGTCTTCGAGCTGTTCAGCGGGCTGCTGAACATCGCCCAGTGGTACCCCTGGCCGTTCTCCTTCGTGCCCGTCCACTACGCCGTGGCCTGGCTGCTGGCCGGTGCGCTGCTGCTGCACCTCGCGGTCAAGGCCCCGGAGATCGCGGCGCATTGGCGCAGCCGCTCGCCCGGCACGCTCGCCCTGCCGGAGGAGGACGCTCCCGACCGCCGTTCACTGCTCGCCGCGGTGGGCGCGGCCGTCGGGGCGGTGACGGTCGTGACGGTGGGGCAGTCGGTCACCCCCCTCGGGCGGGTGGACCTGCTCGCTCCGCGCCACCCCGGCCACGCCCCCCAGGGACTGCCGGTCAACCGCACGGCAGCGGCCGCGGGGATCCGCCCGCGCGCGGAGGTGCGCGAGAACTGGCGGCTGACGGTGTCCGGTCCGCTGCCCTACGCGTTGACGCTCGGCGAGCTGCGAGCCCTGGAGCAGACCACGGTGACGCTGCCCCTCGCGTGCGTGGAGGGATGGAGCAGATCGGCGGAGTGGACGGGCGTCCGCGTACGGGACCTGCTCGACCGGACGGGTGCGCCGCCGACGGCACGGATACGGGTGACGTCGATGGAACGGCGCGGCGCGTACCGCGTCATGGAGATGGGCCGCACCTACGCCCGCGATCCCCTCACCCTGCTCGCCCTGCGGCTGGGGGGCGAGGAACTGTCGCTCGATCACGGCTACCCGGCACGCATCATCGCGCCCAACCGGCCCGGCGTGCTCCAGACGAAGTGGGTCACGCGGCTGGAGGTGCTGTGATGGCTGCGATGCGGGCACTGCGCGTGCTGCTGGGGGCGGCAGGGCTCGGCCTCACCGGGGTCGGCGCGTGGCTGCTGTTCGCGGGCGGGACCGTCCGGGACCCGGGAGACGTGGTGGTGTGGTTGGGCGGGGCGTTGGTGCTGCACGATGCGCTCATCGCGCCTGCCGTGATCGGCGTGTGGTGGCTGCTCGTCCGAGGCACGCGGGCCCTGACCGCAGGGGCGCCGGACGCCCGCCGCCGCGGACGCGACGCGTTCCGCGGTCCCCTGCGCGGGGCGCTGGTGGTCGGCGGGGGCCTGACCGTCGTCGCCCTGCCCCTGCTCCTGCGGCCGGGCCGGCCGTCGAACCCGACCGCCCTGCCACTGGACTATCCCCGCAACTGGCTGGTGCTGCTCGGTGCGACGGCGATCTGCGCCGCTGCGGTCGCCGCGCTCCGGCTGGTCCGGGCGCGCCGCCGCGGCGACTGAGGCGGCAGGGCGCGTACGGGGGCTGTAGCGGACCGGCGGACATGGGGACGGGGTGATGGCCGCCGTCACACGGCCGGGCCCAGCACGATGCCGCGGGCCGCGTAGAAGCGGTCCAAGTCCGCCCAGGGAACCTGGGCGAACGCCTGCGAACGGCCGGGAAACCCCGAGGGGTTGTGGATGACGACCGCCTCCGGAGTGACGCCGACCGCGAGGACGAGATGCCCGCCGCGGCCCGGTGGGTCGGGCGCGAGGTCGCGGACCGACGGGTGCACGGACAGCACCACCAGACGGCCCGCGCGGAGGTGCGCGGGGAGGTCGCGCGCGGGCAGCTCGGGGCGGGATGCGGCGAACAGGCCCCAGCGTTGCCGGACATGGGCGGCGAACGGGGCGTGGATCAGCCCGTCGACACGGTCCGCATGGCGTACGTACGCGCCCGCGTCCGTGAACTCCTCGGCCAGGGACACCGCGGGCGGCACGTCGTGGCCCCAGTGGTCGAGGGCCATGCGCAGACAGGCCATGCCGCAGATGCGCCATGACCAGAACGCGTACTCGGCGGCGTCGGCGGCACCGGACTTGGGCCAGAGCGGGTCGTCGCTCGCGTGCGTGGTGCCCGCGATGATCGCGGGGACGAGGCCGGGCGATTCCCACTGGGCGTAGTACGGGACCGGGTGGATCACGGTGGGGCTGTCCGTCATGGGCCCAAGTCTGCCGCTGCGGAGGGAAGTTCTGCTGACGTGACAGGCCCGGGGGCCGCCCTCACGGGTCGACTGCCACCGGCCGTCGCCGACGGACCACTCGCCGTGAACCGGGGCGGCCCGCCCGCACCGCGGCACTCCGGTCAGCCGCGGTGCGTCGCTGCGGTCCCGCTCCGCTGCCCCGCTCCGCCGCCCGGCTCCTGTGCGCGGCCACCACCGCGCGCTGGTGCCCGGCCGCTCGGCCCGCTGCGGTCCTTCTGCGCAAGGGCCCCTCGGCGCCTCGCCGTCCGCGTCCCAATGGCGCTTCCGCTCCCTGTTCCGCTCCCTGCTTCCGTTCCCCGCTTCCGCGGCCCGGCCCCGTTGTCGTACCCCGGTGCGAGACTCCCCCCATGCGGTGTGCCGTGGCGGTGACGGAGGACGGCGGTGCCCGGCTCGTGGCCCTCGACGCGGAGGGGCGGCCGGACGGGCCGGTCACCGACGTGCCCGCGTCCGGGCTCGCCGACGCCGTACGATCCCGCCTTCCCGAGGTCGAGCGGTGGGTGTGGCGCTCGACCGCCGACCTGCATCCCCGGCTCCTGGCCGCCGGAGTCCGCGTCGAGCGGTGCTACGACGTCGAGGCCGCTGAAGCCCTGCTGACCGGGCACGAGGGCCACTGGGGCCGGCCGCGCTCCCTCGCCGCCGCATGGGCCCGGCTGCACCGGCTGCCCGTGCCCGACGACCCGCCGCCCCGGGCCTCCCAGTCCCAGCCCTCGCTCTTCGAACCGGGCCCCGTGCCACTGCCGCCGGGCACGGACCCGCTGGCCGCGCTCCTGGAGGTGTACGCCGACCAGCAGCGCCGGCACGAGGCGGCCGAACACCCGGGCCGGATGCGGCTGCTGACGGCGGCCGAGTCGGCCGGGGCGCTCGTCGCCGCCGAGATGACCCGCGCCGGTGTCCCCTGGCGGGCGGATGTGCACCGCGCCCTGCTCACCGAGATGCTCGGCGAACGCTATCCGGGGGTCCAGGAGCCGCAGCGGCTGGCCGAGTTGGCGGACGAGGTCACTCGCGCGTTCGGCGGCGTACGCGTCCGGCCCGACCTGCCCGCGGACATCGTCCGCGCCTTCGCCCGCGAGGGCATCAGGCTCACCTCCACGCGCGCCTGGGAACTTCAGGCGATCGACCACCCCGCCGTTCCGCACCTGCTCGCATACAAGAAGCTCTACCGGCTGCACACCGCGCACGGCTGGGCGTGGCTGACCTCCTGGGTCAGGGACGGCAGGTTCCGCCCCGAGTACGTGCCGGGCGGTACGGTCTCCGGTCGCTGGACGTCCAACGGCGGCGGGGCACTGCAGATCCCCAAGGTCGTACGGCGGGCGGTCGTCGCCGACCCGGGCTGGCGCCTCGTCGTCGCGGACGCCGACCAGATGGAGCCGCGCGTCCTGGCCGCGGTCTCCGGCGACCGGGGCCTGATGGAGGTGGCCGGCCACCGCGGCGACCTCTACACCGCGCTGTCCGACCGGGCCTTCGCGGGCAACCGCGAGCAGGCCAAACTCGCCCTGCTCGGCGCGGTGTACGGGCAGACGTCCGGTGAGGCGCTGAAGTTCCTCGCGGACCTCCGCCGCCGCTTCCCCGCGGCCGTCGCCCATGTCGACGACGCCGCGCGCGCGGGTGAGGAGGGCCGCCTCGTCCGCACCTGGCTCGGCCGGACCTGCCCGCCGTCCGCCGCCGCGGCGGACGCGGAGCCGGGGGAGGCGGGCCTGCCGCAGGAAGAGGCGCCGCCCGCGGACGGGGCCGCCGGTCCTGGACAGGGACAGGGACATGGGCAGGGACAGGGACAGGGACAGCTGCAGGGGTACGGCTACGCGTCCCGCGACGCCCGGGCCCGGGGCCGGTTCACGCGCAACTTCGTCGTCCAGGGGAGCGCGGCCGACTGGGCCCTGCTGGTCCTCGCCGCGCTGCGCCAGTCCCTCGCGGAACTCCGCGCCGAACTGGTCTTCTTCCAGCACGACGAGGTGATCGTCCACTGCCCGGAGGAAGAGGCGGAGGCGGTGAAGGAGGCGATCCGCGCGGCGGGGGAGCGGGCGGGACGGGCGGCCTTCGGCGACACCCCGGTCTCGTTCCCCTTCACCACGGCGGTGGTCGAGTGCTACGCGGACGCGAAATGAGGGGGAGCAGGTGAGCCGAGGACGCGAAGCGGGACCCGTGGCCCCACGGTCACGGGATGAGTCGCGAGATGAGCCGCGAGATGAGGGCGACCCGTCGCTGGGTCATCATGGGCACATGCTGCTCGCCGACATCGCCGGGACGTCGCGCGACGTCGCCGCGACCTCGGCCCGGACGGAGAAGGTCGCGCTGCTGGCCGAGCTGTTCCGCAAGGCGGAGCCCGCCGAGGCGCCCGTCGTCATCACCTATCTCGCGGGCCGCCTCCCGCAGCGCAGGATCGGCGTCGGCTGGAGCACCCTGCGAGACCCCGTCCCGCCCGCGGACGAGCCCGGCCTGACCGTTCTGGACGTGCACGACGCCCTCGGCCGTATCGCCGTCGTCTCCGGCAAGGGCGCACAGGCCGAACGCAAGCGGTTGCTGCGGGAGCTGCTGTCCGCCGCCACCGAGGCGGAACAGCGCTTCCTCTTCGGGCTGATCAGCGGCGAGCTGCGGCAGGGCGCGCTGGACGCGTTCGCCGTCGAGGGCCTGTCGGCCGCGGCCGGAGCGGCCCCCGCGGACGTACGGCGCGCGGTGATGCTCGGCGGATCGCTCGGCGCCGTCGCCGAGGCGCTGCTCGCGCGCGGCCCCGAAGCGCTCGCCGACTTCCGGCTCGAAGTGGGCCGACCCGTCCAGCCGATGCTCGCGCAGACCGCCAAGGACGTGGACGAGGCGCTTGACCGGCTCGGGCCCTGCGCGATCGAGGAGAAGCTCGACGGGATCCGCGCGCAGGTGCACCGGGACGGCGAGAGCGTAAGGGTCTTCACCCGCACCCTCGACGAGATCACCGACCGCCTCCCGGAGGTCGTCGCCGCGGCGCGGGAGCTCGCGGCGGAGCGGGCGGTGCTCGACGGGGAGGTCATCGCGCTGGGCGAGGACGGCCGGCCCCGGCCGTTCCAGGAGACCGCGGGCCGCGTCGGCTCCCGGCTGGACGTCACCGGCGCGCAGGCGACGCTGCCCCTCTCCCCGGTCTTCTTCGACCTGCTGTCGGTCGACGGCCGCGACCTGCTGACACTGCCGGCCGCCGAGCGGAACACGGAGCTGGCCCGGGTCGTACCGGAGCCGCTGCGCGTACGGCGCCTTGTCATCGAGGACCCGGCCGACGACGCGGTGCGTGCCCGGGCGCGCGCGTTCGCCGACGAGGCGCTGGCGCGCGGTCACGAGGGCGTGGTGGTCAAGGGGCTGGACTCGGCATACGGCGCTGGACGGCGTGGCGCCTCCTGGCTCAAGGTCAAGCCCGTCCACACGCTCGACCTCGTCGTGCTGGCGGCCGAGTGGGGACACGGGCGGCGTACGGGCAAGCTGTCCAATCTCCATCTGGGCGCCCGCCGCCCCGACGGCTCCTTCGCCATGCTCGGCAAGACCTTCAAGGGACTGACCGACGCGCTCCTGGAGTGGCAGACCGAGCGACTGCGGGAGCTGGCCGTTCAGGACGACGGGTGGGTGGTGACCGTACGGCCCGAGCTGGTGGTGGAGATCGCCTTCGACGGCGTACAGCGGTCCACCCGCTATCCGGAGGGCGTGACCCTCCGCTTCGCGCGGGTGCTCCGCTACCGCGACGACAAAGCGGCGGCGGAGGCGGACACGGTGGAGACGGTCCTGGCGTTCCGGGACGGCCGTTAGGCCGGTCTTCCGGATCATCTCGGGCCCGCGACGCCTGGCCACGGCTCCCCCGGAACTTCGCCCGGGAGGTGCCCCCAGCCGCGCTGCCGGAGCATCCGAGCGGGCCCACTACGAGGACGATCTCCGCCTTGCGCCCCCGGCCACCGCTGGGAGGTGCCTCCGGCACCGGACGCCGGGAGCCGATCCGGGCCGATCCACAAGACACGGGCCCAGCTCTGCCCCAGCTCTGCCCCAGCTCCGCCCCAGCTCCGCCCGGGACCCTGCGCAGGCCCGAAGGTCCTGGTCGGAGTGGTGGTGTGCGCTCACAGGGGGAAGATGGAGGGCAGGAGCTTCGCCGGAAGCTCCGCAGTACAGCCGCGGAGGACCCCATGGAGATCTCCGGCATCATCACCGCGATCGTCATCGGCATCATCATCGGAGGGCTGGGCCGCCTCGTCATCCCGGGCCGCCAGCACATCGGCATCCTGTGGACGATGCTGATCGGCATCGTCGCCGCCCTCATCGGAACCGCCATCGCCTACGGGATCGACGTGGCCGATACGGGCGGCATCGACTGGATCGAACTGCTCTTCCAGGTCGTCCTCGCGGCACTCGGAGTGGCAGCCGTCGACCGTGCGAAGGCGCGCCGCTGACAGCCGCGTCCCGAGCCGTCCCCCGGCCGGCCGACCGCTGACGGCCATGTCCCGACGGCCGTGTCCCGACGGCCGTGTCCGGACGGCCATGTCCCGGCGGGCGCGCCCGCCGAGTCCGGCCGTGTGAGTCCGGCCGTGCGAGTTCGCGGCACGGCCGCCCGCCGACGCACGAGTCCTTACGGACCCGTGACGGCGCGGCACACTCCCGTACGCCCGCGTCCTGTCGGCCGTAGCGTCGCCGGCATGCGCGTACTCGTCACCGGAGGGGCGGGCTTCATCGGCTCGCACATCGTCACGGCTCTGGCCGCACTCGGCCACGAGCCCGTCGTTCTCGACGCCCTGCTGCCCTCGGCCCACCCCGGGCGCGGCACGGCACTGTCCGTGCCGGGGGCAGCGGCGTGCTTCCACGGCGACGTCCGGGACCCGGCGCTGGTGCGCCGTGCCCTGCGCGGCGTCGACGCCGTCTGCCACCAGGCCGCCATGGTCGGTCTCGGCCGGGACTTCACGGACGCGCCGGACTACGTCTCGTGCAACGACCTCGGCACCGCCGCACTCCTGGCCACGATGGCCGGAAGCGGTGTCCGGGACCTGGTGCTGGCCGGTTCGATGGTCGTCTACGGAGAGGGGCGCTACAACTGCCCGCGCCACGGCACCGTCCGGCCCGGCCCGCGGACGCCCGCCGATCTGGACGCGGGCCGCTTCGAGCCGGTCTGCCCGGTCTGCGGACGGACGCTGGTGCCCGGCCTGGTCGCGGAGGACGCCCCGGCCGACCCCCGCAACGTCTACGCGACCACCAAGCTCGCCCAGGAACACCTGGCCGCGGCCTGGGCGCGGACGACCGGCGGGAGTGCGGTCTCGCTGCGCTACCACAACGTCTACGGGCCCGGTATGCCGCGCGACACCCCGTACGCGGGCGTGGCCTCCTTCTTCCGCTCGGCGCTGGAACGAGGCGAGGCGCCCCGGGTGTTCGAGGACGGCGGGCAGCGGAGGGACTTCGTCCATGTACGGGATGTCGCCGCGGCCAACGTCACCGCGCTGACGTCCCTGCCGGGCATGCCCGGCGGCGGATTCCGTGCCTACAACACCGGAAGCGGACAGCCGCACACGGTGGGGGAGATGGCGGCGGCGCTGGCGCTTGCGCACGGGGGGCCGGAGCCGGTCGTCACGGGCGAGTACCGGCTCGGGGATGTCCGCCACATCACCGCGTCCTCGCGACGGCTGACGAGCGAGCTGGGATGGCGCCCGCAGGTGGCCTTCGCCGACGGGATGGCGGAGTTCGCCCGCGCATCGCTGCGAGCACCGGCCGGGGCGTGAGCTGTCGGGGCCTGACATGCCGGGACCTGACAGGGCCCCACCGGCCGGGACCTGTCATGCCGGGGCCCGACCGGCCTCGGCAGAACTGCCCCGGGGCCCGACCGGCCACCTGAGGGGCCGCGACTGAGGCGCCGCGCCTGAGACGCCGCGGTCGAGAGGCGGAATCTGAGCTGCAGGGGGCTGAGCGGCAGGGGGCTGAGCGGCAGAGGTCTGAGCGGATGGAGCCTGGGCCTGCCGGGGGCGGGGGACCACCGGTCGCGGCGTACCGGTCGCGGCGTGGGGAAAGGCACGAGTTGCCCCGCGCCGGGCCGCCGCGAGGGCTGCCGTCAGCAGCCGGCCCGGCCGGAGAACTGCGCACCCGGCTGGAACGCCGCCGGCAGGGTCACCTCGAAACGGCAGCCGCCCGGCACGTTCCGTACGCCCGCCTGTCCCGCGTGGGCCTCGACGATCCCGCGGACGATCGCCAGCCCCAGGCCCGCGCCCGCCGGAGGAGTCGGTGTCCGGGCGTGGTTGCCGCGCCAGCCCGTGTCGAAGACGCGCGGCAGATCCTCCTCCGGGATGCCGCCGCAGCCGTCCGTCACCGACAGGACCACCGCGTCGTGTCCCCGGCGTTCGGCGGCCACCGCGACCGTGCCGTCGGCCGGGGTACGGCGGATGGCGTTGATGAGCAGATTGCCCAGCACCCGCGTCATCTCCTTGCCGTCGACCTCCACCGGCACCGCGTCGACGGGGTCGCCCACCAGCCGTACGCCCAGCTCACGCGCCAGTGGATCGGCGCCCGCCAGCGCGTCGCCCACCAGGTCGTACACCGACATCCGGCTCGGTGACAGCGTCAGCGCGCCGGCGTGGATGCGGGAGAGTTCGAAGAGGTCCCCGACCATCGAGTTGAGCCGCTCGACCTCGGTGCGGATCTGGCGGAAGTAGCGCTCGGGGTCCTGCGCCATGCCGTCCTCCAGCGCCTCGGCCATGGCGCGCAGACCGGCGAGCGGGGTGCGCAGGTCGTGCGAGATCCAGGCCACCAGTTCGCGGCGCGAGGCGTCGAGGGCGCGCTCGCGTTCGCGGGACTCGGCGAGGCGGGCACTGGTCGCCTCCAACTCCCGGCTGAGCTGGGCGAGTTCAGCCGTGGCCTCGCCGCCGGGCGCCGCGAAGCGGCCGCCTTCGCCGAAGGAACGGGCCGCCAGCGTCAGCTCGTTGCTGCGCGCGACCACCCAGCGGCCGAGGGCGAGTGCCACCGCGAGGGAGACGACGGCGGCCATGCCCACGACCGTGGTGACCACCGTCAGGTCGTGGGCCGACAGGAACATCGCCCAGGCGACGACCAGGGTTCCGGCGAGCATCGCCGTCACCGCGACCGCCGCCACGACGGTCAGCGCGACCGCCACGGACCGGTGACGCAGCAGGCGGAGAGCCAACGCGCCCAGCAGCCCGGCACCGGCGGCGCCGATGAGGGCGTACAGCGCGATCAGGAGGAGGTCACGCACGGCGTCCCGCCTTTCAGTTCCGTGGTTCCCCGCCGCCGCCCGGCGGGTCGAAGCGGTAGCCGACACCCCAGACGGTCGTGATGAGCTGTGGCGCGGCGGGATCGTCCTCGATCTTCGAGCGCAGCCGCCGTACGTGGACGGTGACGGTCGACAGGTCCCCGAACTCCCAGCCCCACACCTCGTGCATCAGCTCCTCGCGTCCGCAGGCGCGGCCGGGGTGACGCAGCAGATAGGTGAGCAGGTCGAACTCGCGGAGGGTGAGGGCCAGTTCGCGCCCGTCCTTCGTGGCGCGGCGGGCGACCGGGTCGAGTTCCAGCCCGGCGGCGGCGAGCCTCCCGTCCCCGGCGGCGCCCGGAGCAGCGCCGCCGGACTCCCCGGAAACCGCCCGAGAACGGCGCAGTACGGACTCGACGCGCAGGACCAGTTCGCGCGGGCTGAACGGCTTGGTGACGTAGTCGTCCGCGCCGACCTCAAGACCGAGGATGCGGTCGTCCTCGTCGCCGCGCGCGGTGAGCATGATCACCGGCACCGGGCCCTGCTCGCGCAGGATCCGGCACACGTCGAGGCCGTTCATGCCCGGCAGCATCAGATCGAGCACGACCAGGTCGGGCCGGCGCTCGTCGGCGCGGGCGAGGGCGGCGGGGCCGTCGGAGGCGCGGTCGACGGTGTATCCGGCGCGGTCGAGGTAGCCCGCGACGATCTCGGCCACGGTCGGGTCGTCGTCCACGACGAGGACGCGGCCGGCGGTGGGCGCGGAAGGCGCGGGGCTCTGCATGCCCCCAGCCTCGCACTGGGCGTGCCGTTGCGGTCCCTCCAGGGGGCGCCCACGGCCCGACGTCCGTGTTTCGTAAGGAGCTTGAGTCCGGAATGTCCGTTCCTTCTCCGTACGGTGATGAGGGTGACCAAAGCGACTGCAACCGACGTGGACGTCGTTCTCCCCTGCCTCGACGAAGCGGCCGCCCTGCCCTGGGTCCTGGACCGCATCCCGGACGGCTGGCGGGCCGTCGTCGTCGACAACGGCTCGACGGACGGCTCCGCCGCGATCGCCCGTGACCTGGGCGCCACGGTGGTGCACGAACCCCGGCGCGGCTTCGGCGCCGCCTGCCATGCCGGACTCCTCGCCGCCGACGCCGAGTTCGTCTGCTTCCTCGACTGCGACGCCTCGCTCGACCCCGGACTCCTGCCCGGTCTCGTACGCCTCGTGGCCGAGGGGGCGGCCGACCTGGTCCTGGGACGCAGACGGCCGCAGGCCCGCGGAGCCTGGCCCCTGCACGCACGGGTGGGCAACCTGGCCCTCGCGCGGATGCTCCGGCGCCGTACCGGGGTGGCGCTCCGTGACCTGGGCCCGATGCGCGCCGCTCGCCGCGAGGCCCTGCTCGGACTGGACCTGACCGACCGGCGCAGCGGCTATCCGCTCCAGATGGTGGTGGAGGCGGCGGACGCGGGCTGGTGCATCGAGGAGCGCGATGTGCCGTATCTACCGCGGACCGGGGCGTCGAAGGTCACGGGTACCTGGCGCGGCACCTGGCACGCGGTCCACGACATGCGGGACGTTCTGCGCCGGCCCCCGCGGTCCGACGTGGGGCCTGCCGAACTGCCCCCCACGGTGGGGGAGGCGGCCGGGTCCGGTGCCCGTGTCGACGTGACCCTACGGCCAGGAGGGGAGCACGGCGTCGAAGACCCGGTCACCGCGGATCTCGCCAACGGGGGCCCTGGCAAGGGGGGTTCCGGCACCGCGGGTCCCGGCACCGCGGGTCCCGGCATCGCGGGTCCCGGCATCGCGGGTCCGGCGAGCGCGGGCCGGGACTGCGCGCACCCCGCCGCCGGTGACCTCTCCACCGCAGACCTGCCTGCCGTGGGGCCCGACACGGACGGTGGTGCGCGGGGAACGCCGGCGCCGTACCGCCTCCCGGCAGCTCCCGAAAGGACGCGGACACGATGACGGAACGCTCGATCCCCCCGGGCCGCCTCGCGAACCCCGGCCCTGGACCCCGCCCTGGACCGCGCCCTGGACCGCGCCCTGCACCGCGCCCCGGACCGCGCCCCGGCCCCGGCCCGTACGCAGTCGCGCGGCAGGCGCCCGCGAGCGAGGACGGCGCCACCACACTCCTCGTGATCGCCAAGGAGCCGGTGCCCGGAAGCGTCAAGACCCGGCTCACCCCCGGCTACACGCCGGAGGAGGCCGCGGAACTGGCCGCGGCCGCGCTCGCCGACACCCTCCGCACCGCCCTCGCCGTACCGGCCCGTCAGCGCGTGCTCGTCCTGGAGGGGCGGCCCGGCCCCTGGCTGCCGCCCGGCATCGAGGTGGTACCGCAGTGCGGCGGCGGGCTGGACGAGCGGTTGGCGGCGGCGTTCGCCCGCTGTACGGGACCGGCGCTGCTGATCGGCATGGACACCCCGCAGATCACGCCCGCACTGCTCGCCCCCGTCCTCCGCCCGGACGCGTGGACGGGCTGCGACGCCTGGTTCGGACCGGCCGCGGACGGCGGATTCTGGGCCCTCGGGCTGGCGGATCCGGCCCCCCGACTCGTACGCGGTGTACCGATGTCCACTGCCGCAACCGGTGCCGTCCAGCGGCAGCGGCTCGTCGACGCCGGACTGCGGGTGAGGGATCTTCCGGTACTGCGCGACGTCGACACCGCCGCCGACGCCGCCGAGGTGGCGACCGCAGCGCCGGACGGCCGGTTCGCCGCGGAGGTCGCGCGCATGGCGCGGGCGGCCGCACGGTGACCCGGTCCCCGTCCCCGTCACAGGCCGCCGCGCCGCTCCCTGCGGCGCCGCTCCCTGCCGCGCCGCTCCCTGCCGCGCCCGCCGTCCCCGCGCCGCGGCCCTCCTCAAGGTCGTCGACCGTCGCCTGGCGGGCCGACCCGTACGCGACCGCCCTCCGCACTGGGCGCGGCCCGCTCTTCCTGCGCCGGGCCGACGGCTGGCTCCTTCCCCTCGACGTCGAACGCTGGTGTGCGGGCGCCGACAGCTCCGACATGAGCGTGCTGCGCCGCTGCGAGGGGAGCGTGCTCGACATCGGCTGCGGTCCCGGCCGGCTGGTCGCGGCCCTGGCGGCGATGGGCCGGGTGAGCCTGGGCATCGACGTCAGCCCGGCAGCCGTCGCCCGTACGGTCGGCGAGGGCGGGCAGGCGCTCCGCCGCTCGGTCTTCGACCCCCTGCCGGGGGAGGGGCGTTGGGGCACGGCGCTGCTCATCGACGGCAACATCGGCATCGGCGGCGACCCGCGTGCGCTCCTCGAACGGGTCGCGGCGATTGTCGCGCCGGGCGGGCTGGCCCTGGTCGAGGCGGCCCCCGGGGACCTCGACGAACGGGTCCGGGTCCGCATCGACGACGGGCGCGGTACGGCTGCTTCGGGCACCGTCGCCGTACCTGCGGCGCGCGGGCTGCGTACCGCGGCCTGCGCGGACACCGACTTCCCCTGGGCCCGGGTGGGGATCGCGGCACTGCACCGTGAGGCGCGTGCCGCGGGCTGGAGCCCGGCCGGGCAATGGACCCACACAGGCCGTCCGTTCACCGCGCTCCGGCGCGATGGGGGCGGGGCCGGAAGGTCTGTGTGAGGGGCGCGCGGGCCCGGGTTCTTCACGCCTCCCGGTTCGGCTGCCCGGGCCCGCGCCTTCCCTCACGCCGGTCCGTCCCGCGCCTTTCCTCGCGCCGGGTCCGGCGAGCCCCCGCCCCGGTTAGGGGGCCACTGACCCGCCTCGACCACTCCGTACGGACTCCTTCGCCCACTCCGTACGGCCTCTTCGCCCACTCCGTAGGACCGGGCTCGCACAGCCCCCAGGGACCGGGACCCGCAACTGCCCCCATGGACCGGACCCGCACAGCCCGTTCGCGCACACAGCCCCCATGGACCGGACCCGCACAGCCCGTTCGCGCACACAGCGCCCGCGGACCGGACTCACACCGTCCGTACCGACAGCTCCAGTCCCCGCCCCGTGCATGCCGCCAGGTGCGCCACCTCCGCCTCCAGGGCGGCCTTCGGGACCGCCCCGCTCTCCGCGAAGAGCCGGACGTCCACCGTCCCGTCGTCCGTGAAGTCCCACACCCCGGCCACGCGCCCCTCGTGCACCACCACCGGCGAGATCCACCCCGCCGTACGGCTCACCGCCTTCCGGCGGTCCGCCGCGATGAGGCGGGTGTCGGCGGTGCCGGGGCCCAGCACGTACTGGTCGAAGCCGGCGAGCAGCCGGACCTCCTTCGACGGCTTCGTACGGGCCAGCCCATCGGCATCCTCGGCGAGCAGGTACGCCCGCTCGCCGTCGCCGTCGACGTCGACCTCCGTCAGCCGGTCCCCGAGGGAGGCGAAGCGGGCCCGCATGTCCGCCTTTCGCGTCAGCCCGCGGATCAGCCAGGCGTCGAAGGCCTCGGCGGTCGCCGGGCCGTGCGCGCGCAGGTACGCGGGGACCGCGACCCGGGCCGCCTCCTCCGGCTCGGGGACACCGGTCCAGCCGGGGACGTGGGAGCGGGGCGAGACGAAGGCCGTCCGATTGCCCTCGCCCGAGCCGTGGCAGAGGTGACCGGTCCAGGCCAGCGGCTTGAGGACCGTCCCCCAGCCGGAGGTGAGCTGCTCGCGCAGGTCGCCGTATCCGGGCATCGCGATGATCGCCTCGGTCAGCTCCGCACGGCTCATCGCCCGCCCCCCGTCCAGCAGTTCGTCGACGGCGTCGCCGAGCCGCTCCATCTGGTCCGGGGTCACGCCGAAGCTGCGCTGCCAGGAGGGCTTCTCCCAGGTACGGGCCGCGGCGAGCAGCGACTGGAAGGCGGCCATCTGCTCCGGTACGAGAAGGTGCAGGGTGCCGCGCATCGACCAGGTCTTCACGACGGTACGGTCCGCCAGCGCCTTCTCCACCGCCCCCGCCCTCGGCTTGCGCTGCCGGGTGGCGATCGCCAGCTCGGCCGACGACGCGACCTGCGCCTGCACCCCGGCCAGCCGTTCGGCGAGCTCCGCCACGGTCGACATCGTCCGTGGCGTGAGGCCCTGCTGCCGCAGTCGCCAGGCCAGCACCTGGTCCCGGGTCGCCTTCAGCACGTTCCGTCCCCGTCCGATGCTCGCCGGTACGGGGCGTGACCGCGCACGCCCCGTGTGCGTACCGCAGCAGTCTCTCTCCGAGAGGCAGGAGGGGCCACGTGTGCCCGAGAATGGAGGGGATTCCGACCGTCCCCCCGGCGAGCCGAGGAGGGGAGCAGCCATGCGGGTGGCGCTGGCGCAGACGGACAGTGTGCTCGGCGATGTCGAGGCGAACATCGAGACCGCCCGTGAGCAGATCGGGCAGGCCGTCGCCCAGGGCGCCGACCTGGTGGTGTTCCCGGAGCTGAGTCTCAACGGCTATCACCTCGGCGGGCTGGAGCGGGACACCTCGATCGAGACGCGGGATCCGCGGCTGGCCGAGCTGAGCATGCTCGGCGCCGACGTGGTCGTCGGCTTCCACGAGCACACCAGCCTGCGCGCGTACAACACCGCCGCCTACTACGGCTCGGGCGTCCTGCTCCACGCCCACCGCAAGCTCTACCTGCCCACCTATCTGGCGTGGGAGGAACGCAAGCATGTGAGCCCCGGGCAGTCGCTGCGCGCGTACGACCTGCCGGGCGGGTACGGGCGCGCGGCCACGCTGGTCTGCAACGACGCGTGGCAGCCGGTCGTGCCGTGGCTGGCGGTGCAGGACGGGGCCGAGGTCGTGTTCGTGCCGACCAACAGCGCGGCGAGCCTGGACCCGGAGGCCATGGACACCGGCCTCTACTGGGACACCCTGCTCTCGTACACCGCGCGGATGCTCCAGTGCTGGGTCGTCTTCGTGAACCGGGTGGGGAACGAGCACGGCGCCTCGTTCTGGGGCGGGTCGCGGGTGGTCGACCCGCGGGGCATGGTCGTGGCGCAGGCACCGAAGTGGGAACCGGGGCTGGTCACCGTCGACATCGACCCGCACGAGGCGCGGCGGCAGCGCCGTGGGGTGCCGATGGTCGCGGAGGCCCGGCTGGGGCTCATCGACCGCGAGGTACGCCGCCTCATCGACGAGGGCGGCGACCACTGACCGGCGTCAGCCCCCGCGCCGAGCCACGTCACGGCGTCCGGCGCGGAGGGCGCGTCCGGGCCTGGCCTACGTGTACGGCTTGGCCCACGCGTCCGGGCCCGACCCGCGCATACGGCTCGACCCGCCCCGTACGCGTGGGTCAGACCCGCGCAGACAGGCGTGACACAACGGGCCGTTGTGCACCAGGGAAGCCGGTGACGGTCGGCGAGCGTGACGGCCGGCTCAGGGAGCCGGGGTCCCGAGGCCGGTCGGCAGGTCCTTCGGCAGCTTGCCGCCGCCCGCCTTGGTGTACGTCTCCGAGGCGCCGGACCCCCACTCGATCGTGAGCGACCTGCCGCCCGCGGACGGGGTGACGGTGCCCGTGGTCCGGTCGGTGTTCCCGTCCGGGCAGGCGAGCTTCAGCGCGGCCCTGCCCTTCCCCGGTGCGACCGTGCCCGCGCATGCGTGCTCGCCGGCCAGGACGGCCTTCCCGCCCGAGAACGAGAGGTAGTACTCGCCGTCGACACCGGTCGTGCGCCAGACACCGGCGACCGACTCGGGGCCGACCTCACGGTCGTCCTGCGCATCGTTCCCGCCGTTCCTCCCCGACGGTGCGCCGCTCCCCGCCGCGTCGTCGTCCGTGGAGCTGCCGGAGCTGCCGCAGCCGCCCAGCAGCAGGGCGACCGCCGCAACGGCCGCCGCAGCACCGGCTGTTCGTGCCTGTACGCGCACCTGTCTCTCCTGTCGTCGTGCCGCGCTCCGGTGAGCGCGGGCGGGGCGGGCCGCGCGGAGCCGCGGGCCCGCCCACCCGGCCTACCGGCTCGACTTGCGCACACCGGGCAGGTGCCCGGCGTGGACCTGCTCGCGCAGCCGTACCCGGGACAGGCCGAAGGCGCGGAAGTATCCGCGAGGACGGCCGTCCACCGCGTCCCGGTTGCGCACCCGCGCCGCGCTCGCGTCGCGGGGCTGTCGACCGAGCTCGCGCACGGCCGTGCTCCGCTCCTCCGGCGGTGTCCGCGGGTCGCGGATCACGGCCTTCAGCACGGCTCGCCGGGCGGCGTGCCGCGCGACGACCAGCCGCCGCCGTTCGTTCTTCGCCATCTTGCTCTTCTTGGCCATCAGACGCGCGACCCCCGCGCCCGGATCCGTCCGACGGCCTTCTCGATGCCGATCGTGTCCACGGTCTTGAGCCCCTTGGCGCTGAGGGTGAGCCGGACGTACCGGCGCTCGCTGGGCAGCCAGTAGCGCTTGGCCTGGATGTTGGGGTCGAAGCGCCGCTTGGTGCGGCGGTGCGAGTGGGAGACGTGGTGGCCGAAGCCCGGCTTGCGGCCGGTCAGCATGCAGTGGGCGGACAAGACTCAGAACCTCCTAATGAAAATGGAAACCATTTCTGTTAGTGTACCGGTCATGGCACGCAACGAACTACGCCCCCTGATCAAGCTCCGGTCCGCCGCGGGAACCGGCTACACGTACGTGACCCGCAAGAACCGTCGCAACGACCCCGACCGGCTCCAGCTCCGCAAGTACGACCCGGTCGCCCGTCGCCACGTCGCCTTCCGCGAAGAGCGCTGACGCGGTACCGAGCCGAGCCGGCGGTGAACCGACCGGCGAGGAACCGAGAGGAGAGACAGCCATGAAGCCCGGAATCCACCCCGCGTACCGCCCTGTCGTCTTCCGTGACAGCGCGTCCGGCACCGCCTTCCTGACGCGCTCGACCGCGACGAGCGAGAAGACCGTCGAGTGGGAGGACGGCGCCACCTATCCGGTGATCGACGTCGAGGTGTCCTCGGCGAGCCACCCCTTCTACACGGGCAGGACCCGCGTCATGGACACCGCCGGACGCGTCGAGCGTTTCGAGCGCCGCTACGGCCGCCGTGGGACCCGCTGATGGAGGCCCGCGACTGCGCTGAGCACATCCGCGACCGGCGCCACCGTCTTCCTGTGGCGCTGGTCGCGGGACTGCACGCCGACGCCCGCAGGGCCGCCGTCGAGGGGCTGTTGCGGACCGTCCCCGGCAGTGTGGCGCTCCACCACGACCTGTCGACGGCCGTCGCAGGGACGGTGCGGCGCACGGTGCGCGACGGGGGCGGTCTCCTCGACAGCGGCGACGCCCCGCTCGTCAACGACTGCGCCTGCTGCGCGCTGCGCGAGGATCTGGTGCCCGAGCTCGTGCGGCTCGCCGACGACGGGCTGTGCCGCCTGGCGGTGGTGGAGCTGTGGGACTCCGTCGAGCCCCAGGCTATGGCGGAGGTGGTGGCCGCCCTCAGCGGGGAGACGCTCGAACTGACCGGCGTCGTCACCGTCGTCGACCCCTCCCTCGTCGTTCCGTACCTGACGTGCGGTGACGACCTCGCCGAGACCGGTCTCGCGGCCGCGGCGACCGATCAGCGCACCGTCGCCGACACCTGGGCACGGCAGGTGGAGTACCCGCCCGTGCTGGCACTCGCGCCCCCGGAGAGCGGTGAGGATCCGGACCCGGACGATCTCGCCCTGCTGCGCCAGCTCCATCCGACGGCCCATCATGTCCCGGTCGGATCAGGCGCGTTGGCCGCCGCCGCGTTCGCCGGCTTCGACATCGAAGCCGCTGCCGCACGGCAGCACCCCGCCTGTGCGCTGCTGCCCCAGGACGCCGAGGAGCACGGAGTGGCCACCGCCGTATGGCACCGCACCCGGCCGTTCCACCCCGAGCGCCTCTACGCGGCGCTGGAGGACCTCACCTGCGCGGCTGCCCGCAGCCGGGGGCGCTTCTGGCTCGCCGACCGGCCCGACACGCTCCTCTCCTGGGACGCGGCGGGCGGCGCCCTGTGTGTGGAGAACTCCGGGCCCTGGCTGGCCGCTCTGCCGGAGGCGGCCTGGGAGATGGTCCCGCCGATGCGCCGGGCAGCCGCTGCCCTGGACTGGGACGCCGAACTCGGCGACCGCGCCCAGCACCTGGTCTTCACCTCGCCCGGGCTGGACCGCGAGGCCCTGTTCGCGCTCCTCGAGTCCTGTCTGCTCACCGACGCCGAATACGCGGCGGGGCGTGAGGCGTGGAAGGGGCTGCCGACGGCGTTCGACGCGCTACTCGACCCCGTTTCCTGAATACCCCTCCGATACCCCAACCCTCTTGAGAAAGGCTGGAGTTCATGCCGCGCCGCAGCGACGACAGAAGGAATTCCCGGCCGCGAGCCAACCCATTGGACGCGGCGGGCGTCACCTATATCGACTACAAGGACACCGACCTGCTGAGAAAGTTCATCTCCGACCGGGGCAAGATCCGAAGCCGCAGGGTGACACGTGTCACCGCCCAGCAGCAGCGCCGGCTCGCACGTGCCGTCAAGAACGCACGGGAAATGGCATTGCTGCCCTACGGCGCAAAGGGCAAGTAGCCGCGCGGACAACCGTCCGAAGCCTTTCGGGCACAGTCCGTGCACGTGCATTCGCCCATGCATCGGCATGTGAACGGAGCTATGATCCCAGGTCAGTTGACTTACGCAACTACCTCGGGAGAGTCCTGTGCATCACCCGTACCGTAATGGCATGGCGGCTGCGGCTCTCCACGATGTCGTCTGGACGAAAAGCCGTCGCAGCAACTCACAGGGCGCCTGCGTGGAGTTGGCGAAGCTGCCGGACGGCGGTGTGGCGATGCGTAATTCGCGATTCCCCGACGGGCCGGCCCTCATCTACACCCCGGCAGAGGTGGAGGCGCTGCTGCTCGGCGCCAAGGACGGGGAGTTCGACCACCTGGTCGACTAGGCCCGTCGTCACGGTGGCTCTCGGACGGGGCCCGCGTACGGTCACCGGACGGGGTCCGCGTACGGCCAAGGGCGCGCGAGAGCGGGCCCGTTGGGAATGTGCCCGAGGGGGATGGAGCCGCCCGCCCCGGATTCCTCCCGCTTCCACGGCCCGGCCTAGGCGGGGAAACGCGTGGCAGGAAGCCGGAAGAGGGCCCATACGACCTTGCCGCGGAGCGTTCCCGCGAGAGGATGCCAGCCCCATCCGTCGCTGACCGCCTCCACGAGATGGAGACCGCGCCCCGACTCCGCCGCGAAGTCCGGTTCTCCAGCGGGCCGGGCGGTGACCGGGCTGGCTTCGCTGGGGTCCCGTACGGCGCAGACCAGGCGGGAGGTCCAGTGCATCAGATGGAGGCGGACCGGAGGGTCCGGCGTCCCGGCGGGGCTGTCGGGGACCGCGTGCCGGAGGGCGTTGGTGACGAGTTCGGAGACGACCAGGGCGACGTCGTCGAAACGCTCCGTCAACTCCCAGCGGTCGAGCGCGGACTTGGTGAACGCGCGGGCCTCTCTGACCGATTCGTAGGCCGCGGCGAGTGAGCAGGAGACGGAACTCGACACACTTGCCGGGTCGATGGGAGGGAGGCCCTGCCGTAACGGCTCGAGCATGGTCGATCCTTCGGTCCCCATGCGTGGCACTCCTGGCCCTATAGGAATCGGTCAAGGCGGCGTGCTGTGCTCGCGGACCATCGTTCCCAATGCGCAGGGCAGATGCAAGGGCAGATGCACGTGCACGGCGCCGGACTTATCGCTACGCGGGTGGATTGGAACCCAATTCTCCCTGCGGCCTGATTCATGGCCTTGCCCGACGACTTCTCATCTGTGTAACCGCGCGGGCACGCAACGGAGCCCGGGGATGGCAGACTCGGCACATTGACGGTCGCAGTGCATCACCAATCGAGACGGGCAGTCGGGAAATGAGCACAGTGCAACCGGGAAGGGCGACGGACGGAGCAGGCGGGGCGAGCGGCTCGGTGGTGCGCCGCATCCTGCTCGGCTCACACCTCAGGCGCCTCCGCGAAGCCCGTGGCGTGACGCGGGAGGCCGCCGGCTACTCCATCCGCGCCTCCGAATCGAAGATCAGCCGTATGGAGTTGGGCCGGGTGAGCTTCAAGGCACGGGACGTCGAGGATCTGCTGACGCTGTACGGGGTCACCGACGAGAGCGAGCGCGACGCGCTGCTGAGCCTCGTCCGGGAGGCCAATGCGGCGGGGTGGTGGCACAGTTACGGCGATGTGCTGCCGGGCTGGTTCCAGACCTACGTCGGCCTGGAGGGCGCCGCCTGCCTCATCCGGGGATACGAGGTCCAGTTCGTGCCCGGACTGCTCCAGACCGAGGACTACGTCCACGCCGTCGTCGTCCGCGGCCAGCCCGACGCCTCCCGAGGCGAGGTCGACCGCCGCGTCGCCCTGCGTGTGGAGCGGCAGAAGCTGCTGATCGCCGAGCGCGCACCGGACTTCCATCTGGTCCTGGACGAGGCCGCGCTGCACCGCCCGTACGGGGATGCGGAGGTGATGCGCGGTCAGCTCCGCCATCTCATCGAGTTCTCCGAGCGGCCCAATGTGCGGCTGCAGATCATGCCGTTCGGATTCGGCGGTCACGCGGGCGAGAGCGGTGCGTTCACGATCCTGCGCTTCCCGGAGTCCGACCTGCCCGACGTGGTCTATCTGGAGCAGCTCACCAGCGCGCTCTACCTGGACAAGGCCGAGGACGTCGCCCAGTACGACCGGGTGATGCGGCGGCTCCAGGAGGACGGCCTGAGTCCGTCCGGCAGCCGGGACCTGCTGTCGAGCACCCTCCAGACCTTCTGAGGAGCGCGGTCCGGCACTTCCGGGAAGCGCGGTCGGGCCTCTGAGAGCTGCGGTCCGGCGCTTTCGGGGAGTGCACCCCGGAGCGCGTGAGGAGTGCGGTCCGGCCGGTCCGGCGGACCCTCGGCGTATCGGGCGAGCAGCCCCAACTCCTGCGGTGTGTCGTTACGATGACATGCCATCAGGAGCGGCACCCGTCCGCGGGCGCCCGACCGGCGCCGCGGCCTCCAGACAGGCATCGCATGTCGTACTTCGCAGAGTTGGCCCACCAGTACATCGACGGCGAATGGCGAACGGGCAGCGGCTCCTGGGACATCATCGACGTCAATCCGTACAACGGCGAGAAGCTGGCGTCGATCACCATCGCCACGACGGGCGAAGTGGACCTGGCCTACCGGGCCGCCGAGCGGGCGCAGCGCGCCTGGGCCGGCACCGACCCGTACGCCCGCCGCCTGGTCTGCGAACGCGCGCTGCGGATCGTCGAGGACCGCGAGCGGGATATCACCGAGGCCCTCGTCGCCGAACTCGGCGGCACCCGGCTCAACGCCGCCTTCGAGCTGAGCCTCGCCCAGGAGTTCCTGCGCGAGGCCGTCGCCCTGGCCCTGCGGCCCGAGGGCCGGATCATCGCCTCGCCCTCCGAGGGCAAGGAGAACCGTCTCTACCGGGTGCCGGTGGGCGTCGTCGGCGTCATCAGCCCGTTCAACTTCCCGTTCCTGCTGTCCCTGAAGTCGGTCGCCGCGGCGCTGGTCCTCGGCAACGCGGTCGTCCTCAAACCGCACCAGGACACCCCGGTCTGCGGTGGCACCCTCGTGGCCAAGATCTTCGAGGACGCCGGTCTGCCGGCCGGGCTGCTCAATGTCGTCGTCACCGACATCGCCGAGATCGGCGACGCCCTCATCGAGCACCCCGTGCCGAAGGTCATCTCCTTCACGGGCTCGGACGAGACCGGACGCCATGTCGCCACCGTCTGCGCCGCCCACTTCAAGCATGCCGTCCTCGAACTGGGCGGCAACAGCGCCCTCATCGTGCTGGAGGACGCCGACATCGACTACGCGGTGGACGCGGCGGTCTTCAGCCGGTTCGTGCATCAGGGCCAGGTCTGCATGGCCGCGAACCGCGTGCTGGTGGACCGCACGGTGGAGCCGGAGTTCACCCGGAAGTTCACCGACAAGGTCAGGGCCCTGAAGGTCGGTGACCCCGCCGACCCGGAGACCCGCATCGGGCCGCTCATCAACTCCCTTCAGGCGGAGGCGGTTTCGGCCTTCGTCGACACGACGGTCGCGGCGGGCGCGACGGTGCTGCTGCGGGGCAGCACGCAGGGGAACCTCGTGCACCCGACCGTCCTCACCGGGCTCCCGGCCGACTCGCCCGCGCTCGCCCAGGAGATCTTCGGCCCGGTCGCGCTCGTGGTGCCCTTCGACGGGGAGGAGGAGGCGGTAAGGATCGCCAACGCCACCCCGTACGGCCTGAGCGGGGCGGTGCACACGGCGGACGTCGAGCGCGGGGTGCGCATCGCCCAGCGGATCCACACGGGCATGATCTACATCAATGACAGCACGGTGCACGACGAGCCGATCGTGCCGTTCGGGGGCGAGAAGCACTCGGGGGTGGGGCGGTTGAACGGCGACGCGATGGTGGAGGCGTTCACGACGCAGAAGTGGATCTCGATCCAGCACGGACGCAGCACGTTCGCGTTCTGACAGGCGGGGGCGCCTGGTGCGGTGGGCGGAGCGGGGGAGTGGTGCGGGCGGGCGGAACGCCGCGGGCGGACGGAACGCTGCGAACTCGGGAGTTGCGGACCGTACCTGACCGCAAGCGCCCGTAGCTTCGGTGGTGTCGGAAGGCGCGGATGGGCCCGAGCCGGGTCGCTTCGACCGGACCGACCTGAACCGGCCGCACCTGACGGCCCCAGGACTTCCCCGTACGACGACGTGCCCCACGAAAGGCGGCCCCATGCCCACTCACGTACTCCCCGAGGCCGAAGGTGACGAGCGCGGTGCCCTCCTCGCCTTCCTGGAGGCGCAGCGCGGCGGAGTCCGCCGGGCCGTCCTCGGTCTGACGGAGGAGCAGGCGGCACAGAAGCCGAGCGCGAGCGAACTCTCCCTGTCGGGGCTGCTCAAGCATGTCGCCGAGACGGAGCTGGGCTGGCTCCGCAGGGCACAGCAGCGGCCCAGCGAGATCGTACGGACGCAGGAGACCTGGCTCGACAGCTTCCGGCTGCTGGACGGCGAATCCATCGACGGAATGCTCGCCTTCTGGGAGAAGACGGCGCGGGAGACCGAGGACTGGATCCGCTCGCTGCCCAGCCTCGACGACACCTTCCCGCTGCCCGAGGCCCCCTGGTACCCGCCGGCCTCGCGGGTCTCGCAGCGCTGGCTGCTGCTGCACCTGATCGAGGAGACCGCGCGGCACGCGGGCCACGCCGACATCGTCCGCGAGTCCCTGGACGAGAAGACGGCCTTCGAGCTGGTGGCGGAGGCGGGCGGCACCACCTGAGCGCCGGTGACCGGCGGGCCGCCGGTCACCTGGATCCGCCCCCGGCTTCCCCCTCCCGAGCCTGAACAGGCTGGTGCGCGGGCTACTGTGACGCCAGTGACGCCGTACGGCACGAGGGCGGATGGGGAGATACGGGCCATGTCAGCGATCCGGCTGCTGGTGCTGGGGGCGGTCCGCCAGCACGGGCGGGCTCACGGCTATCAGGTGCGCAACGACCTGGAGTACTGGGGCGCCCATGAGTGGTCCAACGCCAAGCCCGGGTCGATCTACCACGCGCTCAAACAGATGGCCAAGCAAGGGCTGTTGCTCGTCCACGAGACCGCGCCGAGCACGGCGGGCGGACCGCCGCGGACGGAGTACGAGGTCACGGACGCGGGCCAGGAGGAGTACTTCGCGCTGCTGCGCGAGGCTCTGCGGCGGCACGACCAGAAGATCGATGTGCTGTCGGCCGCGGTCGGCTTCATCGTCGACCTGCCGCGCGAGGAGGCGGTGGAGCTGCTCACGGAGCGCGTACGGCGGCTGGAGGAGTGGCGCTCGGCGGTGACGGACCACTACACGCCTGAGGAGGGCCCGGAGTCGATCGGCCACATCGGCGAGATCATGAACCTCTGGGTGCACTCGGCGGACAACGGTGCGGAGTGGACGCGCGGGCTGATCGAGCGGATCGAGGGTGGGGCGTACACGTTCGCCGGGGAGGGCGAGCCGTTCGTGGGCGTTCTTCCGGACGGGGTGGAGAACCCGTTCGCGACAGGGGATGCGGGTGGGTCCGGTGGGTCCGGTGGATCCGGTGGGTCCGGTGGGTCCGGTGGGTCCGGTGGGTCCGGTGGATCCGGTGGATCCGGTGAGGACGGCGGGGCCGGATAGGGCGGGGCCGGATCCGGCGGGTCGGGCGCGGAGCAGGATTAATCAAGTTTGACTAATCCGGGAGTCCGGGCGTACTTTCGGGCGCGATGTAGTCAAGTTTGACTACTGAAACTGGAGGCGAGCACTGTGACGGACCTCGATACCACGGTCGTCGAACCCTCGGTCGTCGTCGAAGGACTGCGGAAGACCTACGGGAGCAAAAGGGCCCTCGATGGCCTCGATCTGACCGTGCCCGCAGGCACGGTCCACGGTCTCCTCGGCCCGAACGGCGCCGGGAAGACCACCGCCGTGCGGATTCTCTCCACGCTGCTCCGGCACGACGGCGGCCGCGCGGAAGTGGCCGGTTTCGACGTACTGCGCCGGCCCCGCGAGGTCCGCTCCCGGATCGGCCTGCTCGGCCAGCACGCGGCCCTGGACGAGGAGTTGAGCGGCCGGCAGAACCTGGAGATGTTCGGGCGGCTCCACCACCTGGGTGCCCGGCGCGCGGGGACGCGCGCGGACGAACTCCTGGAGCGGTTCGGTCTCGGCGACGCGGGCCGGAAACCCGTACGACAGTACAGCGGCGGCATGCGGCGACGGCTCGACCTGGCCGCCGCCCTCATCACCGCCCCGCACATCCTCTTCCTCGACGAGCCGACCACCGGTCTGGACCCGCGGGGCAGGTCGGAGGTGTGGGACGCGGTCCGCACCCTGGTCGGCGGCGGCACGACGGTCCTGCTGACGACCCAGTACCTGGAAGAGGCCGACCGGTTGGCCGACCGCATCTCGGTCGTCGACCGGGGGCGGTGCATCGCCGAGGGCACGCCCGACGAACTCAAGTCGAGGATCGGCGGCGACCGTATCGACGTCGTGGTGCGCGACGCGGGCCGACTGGCCGAGGCCGCCTCGCTGGTGGGCGCCGCAGCGGGGACGGACGAGGTCGGGACGGACACCGACGCCCGCCGGGTCAGCGCGCCGGTGACGGACCGCATGGCGGCGCTGACGGAGACCGTACGGGCGCTGGGCGCGGCCGGTGTCGAGGCGGAGGACATCGCCCTGCGGAGGCCGACGCTCGACGAGGTGTTCCTGCACGTGACGGGCGGGGGCGAGGACGGGGGCGAGGACGAGGGCGAGGACGAGAGCGGTGGCGCTGCCGGTGTCGCGGCTCGTGGCGGGGGTCGTCGGGACACCGGGCGGGGCGGGGGAGTTGGACGCGGCGCCGGGCGGGGGCGCGGTGCCGGGCGGGGGAGCGGTGCCGGGAGCGGCGCCGGACAGGACGAGCGCGAGGGCCAGGAGGCTGCCGTATGACGACCACCACTGTTGTGCCGGCCCCCTCGGAGGACTCCACGCCCCGCCCCCTGCCGGGCTCCGTTCCGGGCCGGTATCTGACGGACTGCTGGACGATGACGCGGCGCGAACTCGCCCACTGGGCACGGCAGCCGGTGCGGATCGTCGTCGGCCTGGTCTTCCCGGTGATGATGCTGCTGATGTTCGCGTATTTCATCGGCGGCGGGATGACGATCGCGGGCGGCGGGGACTACAAGGAGTTCCTGGTGCCGGGCATGTTCGTCCTCACCATGGCGTTCGGGCTCGAAGCGACGATGATCGCCATCACCCAGGACCTCGACAAGGGGGTCGTGGACCGCTTCCGGTCGATGCCGATGGCGTCGTCCGCGGTGCTGGTGGGGCGTAGTGCGGCCGACATGCTCCAGTCGGCGCTCGGCCTGTTGGTCATGATCGGGGTCGGGCTGGCGATCGGCTGGCGATGGCAGGGCGGCGCGGCCGGGGCGCTGGGTGCTGTGGGGCTGTTGCTCCTGCTGCGGTTCGCGATGCTGTGGATCGGGATCTTCCTCGGACTCCTGGCGGGGAAACCGGAGTTGGTCCAGGCCGTGCAGATCCTGATCTGGCCGGTCGCGTTCCTGTCCAACGCCTTCTCCTCCCCGGAGGACATGCCGGGGTGGCTGGGGGCGGTCGCGGAGTGGAACCCGCTTTCGGCGACTGCGGGCGCGGTGCGTGAGCTGTTCGCCAACCCGGGCTGGGGCGGCGGTTCGTGGATCGCCGAGCACGCTCCGGAGATGGCCGTGGCCTGGCCGTTGGTGCTGCTCGCGATCTTCTTCCCGCTCGCGGTGAGCCGGTTCGCCCGCCTGAGCCGGTAGGAGAGCCAGTACGGGGTCGGGGGCGCCCGACCCCGTACTGCCCGTGTCGTGGGCCTGCTGCTGTGCACCGCCGACCGTGCATCCAGTCTTCGCAGCGTCGGTCTCGCACCGTCGGCCCCACACCGCGGCCCCACACCCCGGCGTTGGCCAACGGCCGTGCACTGCCGGTTTCGCACCGTCGGCGTTGGGAGGCCGTGCATCGCCGGCTCGCGCCGTCGGCCTTGGGTCACCGCCCTCCCGGGCCCCGGCGTCCCGGGCCCCGCCTTCCGGTCATCGGCGTTCCGGGCCCCGGCCTCCCGGGCCCCGGCCTCCCGGGCCTCGGGCCTCTTGTGCCGCGGCCTCGCATCGCCGGGCTGGCATCGCCGGGCTGGGAACCCGGCGGAGCTCTGCGGTGTAGAGAGAGTGAACGGCGCCCGGGAGGGGCGTCCGCGGTGAGGGGGCATCGTGGCCGGTCAGGTGCGTACGACAGAGCTGCTCGATCTGTGCGGTCTAGTGGTGGAAGGCGGTCGCCTGGGAGACAGGGCGGCCCAAGGGGGCGGACTGCTCCCGGAGTTCGGGCAGAAGCTGCCTCAGATCCTCCACGAACAATTCGGCGAGATCGGCGGAGAAGCCGTTGCGGCACACCACCCGCAGGACCGAGAGGTCCTGGCGGTTGGGCGGGAAGGAGTAGGCGGGCACGAGCCAGCCCTTTTCGCGGAGCCGCCGGGAGACGTCGTAGACGTCGTAGGACGTGATGTCAGGGGTCGTGGTGAAGGCGAAGACGGGCAGCTCCTCGCCGTGGGTCAGCATGCGGAAGTCGCCCATGGACTCGATGCGTTCGGCCAGCGAGCGGGCCACGTCCCGCGCTGTCTGCTGGACCGCCCGGAACCCGTCCCGGCCCAGCCGGAGGAAGGTGTAGTACTGGGCGGCGACCTGGGCGCCGGGGCGGGAGAAGTTGAGCGCGAAGGTGGGCATGTCGCCGCCCAGGTAGTTCACGCGGAAGACGAGGTCTTCCGGGAGGGCGACGGCATCGCGCCACAGCGCCCATCCCACACCCGGGTAGACGAGGCCGTATTTGTGGCCCGAGGTGTTGATCGAGGCGACGCGCGGCAGCCGGAAGTCCCAGACCAGGTCCTCGTCCAGGAAGGGCGCGATCATCGCGCCGGACGCCCCGTCCACGTGCACGGGGATGTCGAGACCGGTGCGTTCCTGGAGCGCGTCCAGGGCGGCGCACACCTCACCCACGGGCTCGTAGGACCCGTCGAAGGTCGAGCCCAGCACGGCCACGACACCGATGGTGTTCTCGTCGCAGAGATCGGCCGCTGCCTGGGGATCGATGTGGAAGCGATCGCCCTCCATGGGGACCTGGCGTGCCTCGACCTCCCAGAAGTTGCAGAACTTGTCCCAGCACACCTGGACGTTGGCGCCCATCACAAGATTGGGCCGCGCATTCCCCGGATAGCGCCTGTCCTCGCTCCGCTGGGCAGCCTCCCGCATCCAGCGCCGCTTGAAGGCCATGCCGGCGAGCATGCACGCCTCGCTCGATCCGGTCGTGGAGCACCCCATGGCCGTGGAGGGGTCGGGGGCGTTCCACAGGTCGGCGAGGATCGCCACGCACCGCTGCTCGAGTTCGGCGGTCCGCGGGTACTCGTCCTTGTCGATCATGTTCTTGTCCCGGCAGGTCCCCATGAGCGTGCCGGCTTGGGGCTCCATCCAGGTGGTGACGAAGGTGGCCAGATTCAGCCGCGAGTTGCCGTCCAGCATCAGCTCGTCGCGGACGAGCTGGAAGGCCGTACCCGGGGGCATCGGACCGTCCGGCAACCGGTGCCGGGGCGGGGCCGCCGTCATGCCTCCGACCGGATCGGCAGGCCCGAAGAAGGGATTGACCGAGAGGTGGCCCTCCTGCTCGGCGCCGGCGGGGACTGGTCCTTGGTGCAGCGACATGGTGCTCACGCCTCCCTTCGCCGCGACCATACGGGCATTTCACCCACCGGGCCCGCCCGGTTGCTGCGCCTGGCGGCGTCGCGTCACCGCGCCGCAGTCCCGTCGTCCCGCAGTTGCATCAGTGGACGCCCCGTCACCAGCAGCCAGGCCGGGAGTGCGGCAATGACCAGCAGCGGGAGGAGGGTGATTCCGGGAACCAGGACGGCCGCCGTGAACAGGCTCAGCCAACCGTGCCGGGTGACCGCCATGAGGAGGCCCAGTACCGCGCACACCACCGCGACGGCGGCGGGCACCTCGGGCACGATCGCATGGGCGAACAGCCCCAGCGCGGTGCCCGCGAAGACCGAGGGGAAGATGCGGCCGCCGCGGAAGCCGCAGGTGGAGGCGACGACCACGGCGGCGACCTTGACCGCGGCCATCAGGGCGAGCTTCCCGGCCGACCACTCTCCCGGGTCCTCCGTCAGTTCTGCCATCTGGTCGAGCCCTTTGAAGAGGGTGAGGTGCCCTCCGAGCGCCGCAAGCAGTCCCAGGACGACGCCACCGGCGGTGATCATCGCCACCGGATGCCGCAACTGCCGGAACGCCCGGTGGGCGTACGGAAACGCGTGGACCGCCGCCATGCCCAGCAGGGCTCCCGCAGCGGCGATCACCATCGCGGCCGGGATGTCCCCGAACCTGGGGCCGGTGTACGGGGGCAGCTTCACGGCGAAGGACGGCTCGGAGAGCAGCACGGTCGTGATGGAGCCCGCTCCGGCGGCCACCAGCGGAGCGAAGAGCTGGTCCCACAGCGACCGCATACCCGGTGTCCGCACGGCGCCGCCGGCGAGTGTCTCGGTGAGGACGAGCGCCGCAGCGACCGGTGTCCCGAACAGCGCCCCGATCGTTCCGGCGGCCGCGAGCGCCAGCCACAGATCGGCCGGGCTGCCCGGCGCGACCCTCCGCCCGAACCAGTAGGCCAAGGCGATGTTGGACGCGGTGATCGGGTTCTCGGGGCCGAGGCTGACGCCGCCCGCGAGAGCCAGAATGCTGGTCAGCAGCACACCCGGCACGGCTGCCACCGCCATGGGCGCCTCCACCAGTCCGGTGGTGGCCGGGTCGGGGCCGGCGTGCCCCGGAACCTTCCAGACCACCAGACCGACCACGAGACCGGTAGCGGTCAGGACGGCGAGCATCCAGCCGACCGACCAGCGGCCGATGCCCAGCGTTCCGGGCAGGGTTGTCCACAGCAGATGCTCCAGCCCCTCGGCCACCTCCTCCACTCCGATGAGCAGAAGGCTCGACCCGACCCCGATCGCCAGCGCGGGGAGGGAGAGCCGGAGCAGAAGTCGCGGGCCCTCCGGGGGTGACTGCGAGGCGGATTCCGTGACCACTGCCACACCATAAGGGGGCAAAGAGAGCAAACCATCCGAGAAACTCGGGGGTTGCACCTCACGTGGCGTGAGGACTCAGGCTGAGGAGCGCACAAGGAAGGAGCGCGGAGACGATGAGCTACTCCGTGGGACAGGTCGCCGGCTTTGCCGGCGTGACGGTGCGCGCCCTGCACCACTACGACGCGATCGGGCTTCTCTCCCCGAGCGCCCGCAGCCACGCGGGCCACCGGCGCTACGACGACGGTGACCTCGACCGGCTGCAGCAGATCCTGTTCTACCGGGAGCTCGGCTTTCCCCTCGAAGAGGTCGCGGCCCTGCTCGACGATCCCGGTGCGGACCCGCAGGAGCACTTGAGGCGCCGGCACGGTCTGCTCACCGCACGGATCGAGGAGCTGCAGAAGATGGCCGCGGCCGTCGAACACGCCATGGAGGCACGGAAGATGGGCATCAACCTCACACCGGAGGAGAAGTTCGAGGTCTTCGGCGACCATGACCCGGACCAGTACGCGGCCGAGGTCGAGGAGCGCTGGGGCGACACCGACGCCTACGCGGAGTCCCAGCGCCGGGTCACCTCCTACACCAAGGAGGACTGGCAGCGGATCAGGGCCGAGCAGGAGGACTGGGGCAACCGCTTCGCCGCGGTCATGGACTCGGGCGAAGGCCCCGGGTCGGAGCCCGCCATGGACCTCGCGGAGGAGCACCGGCAGCAGATCTGCCGCTTCTACTACGAGTGCAGCTACGAGATACAGACCGGCCTGGCGGAGATGTATGTGGCCGACGAACGGTTCACCGCCACCTACGAAGCCATCAAGCCCGGCATGGCGCGGTTCCTGCGCGACGCGATCCTCGCCAACGCCGCCCGCCACGCCTGACCGCGCGGAGCGGGCGGGGGAGCGCGTCACGGTACGGGGACCGGCAGGCTTCGCGGAACCGAACGGGGCCGTGCGGTTTGGCATCACCGAAAGGGGGCGCTCGGCCTTGTGTCACCGGGGGGCGCGTCACGGTACGGGGCCGCTCGGCCGGCGTCACCGTACGGGCCGTGTCCGCCCCTGCGTCACCGACGGGCCGTCCGCCCCTGCGTCACCGTACGGAGGGGCGCCCGGCCCCGCGTCCGCCTCAGGACTGCGGGGCCAGCACCACGGCCGTACCGTACGCGCACACCTCGGTGCCCACGTCCGCGGCTTCGGTCACATCGAAGCGCATCATGAGCACCGCGTTGCCGCCGCGGGCCCTGGCCTGCTCCACCAGGCGCTCCATGGCCTGGTTCCGCGTCTCGACCAGCGTCTTGGTGAGGCCCCGCAGCTCGCCGCCGACCATCGACTTGAGTCCGGCCCCGATCTGACTGCCCAGGTGGCGCGAGCGGACGGTCAGGCCGAAGACCTCACCGATGACCTGCTGGACGTGGTAGCCCGGCACATCGTTCGTCGTCACCACCAGGACGTCCGCCCCGGTTCCCTGGCCGCCGCCGTACTCGTCGATGCTCATTGCATCCACCTCCTGTCGAGTAGCGTCGCGTGACGGTGGGGCGGGCGCACGTCGGGAGCGTCCGGAGCGGCTATCCGGAACCGGGGGCACTCCCCCCGCGTTGATAGCTTTGGGCGGCATCTCCACCCAGCCCCGACCTGTGCCCGGGCCCCGCTTGTGCCTGCGCCCATGACCCAGGAGCCTGTCAACCGTGACCACCCTTGCGCTCGGCCCCAGCTGGCTGGACCCGGACTACCTGATCAACACCTTCGGGATCATCGGCATCCTGACGATCGTCTTCGCCGAGTCGGGTCTCCTCATCGGGTTCTTCCTGCCGGGCGACTCCCTGCTGTTCACCACCGGCCTGCTGGTGGTCACGGACAAGCTGGACACCCCGCTCTGGCTCATCTGCACGCTGATCGCACTCGCGGCGATCGCCGGTGACCAGGTCGGCTATCTCTTCGGCCGCAAGGTGGGACCGGCACTGTTCAAGCGCCCCGACTCCCGCTTGTTCAAGCAGGAGAACGTGGAGAAGGCCCATGAGTTCTTCGAGAAGTACGGCCCGAAGTCCCTGGTGCTGGCGCGTTTCGTGCCGATCGTGCGGACCTTCACGCCGATCATCGCCGGTGTGAGCCGGATGAACTACCGCTCCTTCATCGTGTTCAACATCATCGGCGGCGTGCTGTGGGGTGTCGGGGTCACGGTGCTCGGCGCGGCCCTCGGGCAGATCGACTTCGTGCACGAGCACATCGAGGCGATCCTCATCGGGATCGTGCTGATCTCGGTGCTCCCGATCGCGATCGAGTTCCTCCGCGCGCGCTCCAAGTCGAACAAGTCGAAGGCAGGCGACGACTCCGCGGCGGCGCACGCGGAGTCCGGCGACACCCCGCCGCAGGGCCAGCGCGGCCGTCACGCCAAGCGCTGAGGACCACAGGACGACTGAAGCCCGCTGAACACAGCTGACGACGGCTGACGACAGCGAAAGGGCCGCCCGTTCCCGGGCGGCCCTCCGTCTTGATACCCACGTCGGATCCCGCGCCGTCTTGATACCCACGCCGGATCCCGCGCGCCGTCTTGATACCCGGGCCGGATCCCGCGCCGCCTTGGGATCCCACGCCGGACCCTGCGCCGCCTTGATACCCGCGCCCGATCCCGCGCCGCTTCGGGATCGCGCGCGCGGCTTCCGAGTCCGTCCGGCCGACCAGACGGACTGGACCGACCTGACCGACCCGACTGCCCCGACTGCCCCGACCGACCGACCGACCCGACCGACCCGCCGGAACCCGGTGTCCGGCAGGCCCCTGCCCCTTTGTCGGCGCCCCGCCGCTAGAAGCCGCGGGTGCGCTTGGCGCCTCGGCGGGCCTTGGCCTCGGTGGCGCCCGGCGCCTGGATGAAGAGGCGGGCCACCTCGCCGCCCAGGTTCACGCCGATCGCGATGGCCAGCGCCAGCGCGGCCGCCTGGGTCAGCGAGGCAATGCCGGCGTTCAGGTCCCCCTGGGCCAGCCGCAGCAGCCCGAAGTACGTCGCACTACCGGGCAGCAGCGGCCCGATCGCCGCCGTGACGTACGGGAGCGCCGACGCGTAGCGGTAACGCGAGAGCAGTTGCCCGAAAAGACCGACCAGCCCGGCAGCCACCGCGGTCGACGCCACAGGATTGATGTCGACCGTGTAGTGCAGCGCCCCGAAGACCACCCACGCGACACCGCCGTTGAGTGTGGCGATCAGCACGGTGTGCCGTTCCTGCTGGAGCAGCACCGCGAAGGCCACCGTCAGCAGCATCGCCGCCAGGATCTGCAGCACCGGACGCTGGGTCATGCCCAGCGACTCCCCGGGCTGCAGCTTCGCGTCCAGCTGCAGGCCGCCGTACAGCACGATCAGCACGCCGCAGACGATGCCGACGATCAGGTAGCAGACCTCGAGCAGACGGGCCGAGGCGGTGATGTAGTAGCCGGTCAGCCCGTCCTGGACGGCCGCGACGAGCGCCCGTCCCGGGATCAGGGCGAACAGGCCACCGGTGACGACCGCCGACGCCTTCACATCCACATGCGCCAGGCTCAGCGCGACCCCCATCGCGGCCGGCGGCATCGCCGCGACCACGAAGTGGTAGAACTCCGGCAGTCCGCGCGACGATGCGCGCCACGCAAGCCGGTCGCCCAGCATCGCGCCGATCGCGGCCAGGATGAACACCAGCCACGTACCGCCGACGAGGATGCTCGCCGCGCCCGCCAGCGTGCCGCTGGCCCCGGACAGCGCCCACTTCGAGTACGGGTGCCGGTTCCGGCGGATGTCGACGAGCCGTCGGTAGGACTCTTCCAGCGAGACCTCGACGTCGTCGGAGCAGATGTCGTCGACGAGGCGGAAGACCGCGGACAGCCGGGTGTAGTCCGTGCCGCGTCGCCGTACGGTCCTGCTCGCCGTGACGGGGTCGTCGACCAGCGACGGCTGGTACGACACCGACAGCAGCGTGAAGGTGACGGTCGGCTCGACACGGTCCAGGCCGTACGCGTGGGCCACGCCGAACATGGCCGCCTCGACGTCCTCGGCTCCCTCGCCGCCCGCCAGCAGCAGTTCGCCGATACGGAGCGTCAGGTCGAGGATGCGCGGTACGGCGGGGCCGGTTTCACCCTCCGGCCGCTCGGTCCGTTCGGGAACCGGCCGCTCGGCGATCGGCATGCGCAGCATCGTGCGCATCCGGTCCTGCCAGGGCGTCTCCTTGGTCAGCCGGACCACGGGCATGCCGTGCGGCGGCGTGAACGCCGGGTAGCCGGAGAGCTGCCGTATCTGCGCCTGGGCTCCCGTCCCGGCGGCGGTGTGCCCGCCCGGCGGGGCGAAGGCCGAACCTTCCGGCTCCGACGCCTGCTCGGCCGCCAGTCCGCTGGGCACGGCGAACTCCGAGGTCGGGTGTTCGTCCTCGGGCGGAGGGGGCAGGGGGACGCCGGACGGAGGAGTGAAGGCGCTGTGCGCCTCGTCCGAGTGCGGTTTGCGGTCCTCGAGTTCTGTATCGGGACCGGTCCGCTTCTGGGCCGCGACCACTTCGGTCGGTTCCTCCTGTCCTGTCCTGTGCTGTCGGCTCGTCGGCCGAGGGGCGTTGGCTGTACCGGCCGGTCCGTTGGGCCGGGCCGGGCTGTGCTGTTCGGGTGTTTTCCGTGTGCCGGTACGCGTGCCGGTTCTTCGTGCACGTACGCGTGCCGGTTCTTCGTGCACGTACGCGTGCCGGTTCTTCGTGCACGTACGCGTGCCGGTTCTGCTCCCGCATCCGCGCCGGCCCTCGTACCCGTTCCGCGTACCTGCGTTGGCCTTCCCGGCCACCATGCCGCATGCCCGCCCGGAGCGACTGTCAGGCCTGTCCACCGGGGGGACGCGCAGCAGTCGGGGGGGGGCCCCCCCCCCGGGGGGGGGGGCCCCCCGGGGGGGGGGGGGGGGGTGTGGGGGGGGGGAGGGGGTAAAAACCCGCGGGGGGAGGCGGGGAGAGAAAAAAAAGAAAAAA
>NZ_JBICVP010000007.1:0-81851 GCF_043199075.1 Streptomyces sp. NPDC048639 | reverse complement strand
ACGCGTAGAAACGCGCCGCTGGACGCCGGGCCGCATGAAAGGTGGAACGCCGAGTGGGGGGGGGGGGGGCGCGGGGGGGGGGGGCCCCCCCCCCGGGGGGGGGGCCCCCCCCCGACTGTGGGAGTAAGAGCGGTTGTCAGCCTCTCAGTGCTGACCACCCTGGGCTTCGAGGCGCTTGATCGAAGCTTCGATCTCGGCCTCCGCCTCGGTCCGGCCCACCCATGTGGCGCCTTCGACCGACTTGCCGGGCTCCAGGTCCTTGTAGACCTCGAAGAAGTGCTGGACCTCCAGCCGGTCGAACTCCGACACATGGTGGATGTCACGCAGGTGCTCGACGCGCGGATCGGACGCCGGTACGCAGAGCACCTTGTCGTCGCCGCCGGCCTCATCGGTCATCCGGAACATGCCGATCGCCCGGCACTTGATGAGGCACCCCGGAAACGTCGGCTCGTCAAGAATCACCAGGGCGTCCAGCGGGTCGCCGTCCTCGCCGAGGGTGTTCTCCACGAAGCCGTAGTCAGCCGGGTAGCTGGTCGAAGTGAAGAGTCGACGGTCGAGGCGGATGCGGCCGGTCTCGTGATCCACCTCGTACTTGTTCCGCGAACCCTTCGGAATCTCGATGGTGACGTCGAACTCCACGGGTGGCTCCTCCATGATCAGCACATACTTCGGGTGATTAAGTGTCCCTCACGCAGGTGTGTGGTCGCGAAAGGGGCTGGTCCGAGGTGCCCGAGGCCAAATCGTGGCAGTTCAGGTGGGCCGTCGAACGGTGGCGGGCGCTGCCGGCATGGCAGTTGCCCGTCGTATCCGCCCTGGTGGGACTGGCTGTCGCGGCCGGTGCCGTGACAGCGGCAGGACCCTGGGACTCCGGACAGCGTACGGCCGAGAGGGACCGCGCAGAGGCCGCGAGCGGCACGGGTGGCGAGGATCACGGCGAACAAACGGGCGGACGCTCGGGCCGTACGGCCGGTGGCGCCACCCCTCCGGCGGCCGCCGTCCTCGCCGCACTCGGCGCCGCGAGCCCGGCCCGGTCCCCGGATCCCGTGCCGCCGCCCACCCGGTCGGGCCTGGCCGACGCCCTCTCGCCGCTGCTGAAGGACCCGGCGCTCGGCCCTCTGCGTACGGCGTCCATCGTCGACGCCACGACCGGCAAGCAGCTCTACGGTTCGCGCGACGGCACCGCCGCCGTACCGGCGTCCACGATCAAGATCGCCACCGCCGTGGCGGCCCTCGACGCCCTCGGTCCCGACCACCGCATCGCGACGACCGTCGTGGAGGGCGCCGGGGACGGCGAGATCGTTCTCGTCGGCGGCGGCGACCCGACGCTGACGGCACGGGAGGCCAAGGGCCCGGACGCCCCCGCGAGCCTGCGCGCCCTCGCCGACAGGACCGCACGCGCCCTGAAGAGCCGCGGTGCGAAGAAGATCACGGTCGCGTACGACACCTCGGCCTACGGCGGGCCGGAGGAGCACTCCATCGGCCCCAACCCCAACCTCGCGCCCGTCAGCGCGCTCATGGCCGACGAGGGTCGCCTCGACGACAGCGTCAGTGGCCCGGCGCCGCGGACCGCCGTCCCGGCGGAGGACGCGGCGAAGACGTTCGCCGGGCTCCTCAGGGAGCGGGGCGTGAAGACCAAGGGCGACCCGCACGGCACGACCGCGGGCCGGAGGGCCGGCACGCTCGCCACTGTCCGTTCGCAGCCCCTGTCGGTCCTCGTCGAGCGCATGCTGACCGTCAGCGACAACGACATCGCCGAGGCGCTCGCCCGCCAGACGGCCATCGCCGACGGCGAACCGGCGAGCTTCGGCGGCGCCGAGAAGGCCGTGGCCGGCCGGTTGAAGAAGCTCGGCCTGCCGCTCTCCGGCACCCGCTTCGCGGACGGCAGCGGTCTCAGCCGCGATGACAAGGTGTCCGCGGGGCTTCTGGCCCAACTCCTCGTACGGGCCGCGGACACCGAACGCCCGGCCCTGCGACCGGTCCTCACCGGGCTCCCGGTGGCGGGCTTCAGCGGCACCCTGCGCAGCCGGTACGCGGACGCTCCCACGGGCACGGGCATGGTCCGCGCCAAGACCGGCACGCTCACGGGGGTGAACACGCTCGCGGGCACGGTCGTCGACGCGGACGGCCGTCTGCTCGCCTTCGCCTTCATGACGTCGGACGCCGTCGACGCGAAGGCGGCCCAGTCCGTCCTGGACCGCCTGGCGTCCACGGTCGCCAACTGCGGCTGCCGCTGACGGCGACGGTCGGGCCATCGGCGGCCCGGACTCACCTCGGACCCCGACCGTGCACCCGCGGCCGGGGGAGGAGCCGCTACGCCTCCCTGGCAGGGCCCGAGCCGCTCCGGCAGCCCGTCGCCCGTCCCTCTCATGAGGCCGCGATCCCGTGCCCCGTCAGGGATCGACGGCCCTCGGCAGGGGGCGCCGGCATGGTGAGGCCTCACCGCAAGCGCGTCCCAGCACGTACCGTGAATCCATGACGAGCATCGGTGGTGCCGAGATGGTCGACTGGAATCTCGCGGTCGCGACCGCGACCCGGCTCGTGCGGCCGGGTCCGGAAGTGAGCCGGGACGAGGCGCGGGCCGTGGTGTCCGAGCTGCGCCGGCACGCCAAGGCGTCCGAGGAGCATGTCCGGTCGTTCACGCGCATGGCGGAGGACGGAGCCGTCGGCGGACACGACACGCCGGTCCTGGTCGTCGACCGCCCCGGTTGGGTCAGGGCCAACGTCGCCGGGTTCCGCCAGATCCTCAAGCCGCTGCTGGAGAAGATGGAGGAGCGCCGCAACGGCCCTCCGGGAGGCGGCGTCCTCGGTGCCGTCGGCGGCAAGGTCACCGGCGTCGAGCTGGGAATGCTGCTGTCCTTCCTCGCCTCCCGGGTCCTGGGCCAGTACGAGACGTTCGCCCCGGCCGGGCGCGATCTTCCCGCTTCGCAGAACGGCGGCGGCCGACTCCTCCTCGTGGCGCCCAACATCGTGCACGTCGAGCGCGAACTCGACGTCCAGCCGCACGACTTCAGACTCTGGGTGTGCCTGCACGAGGAGACCCACCGCACTCAGTTCAGCGCCGTCCCCTGGCTGCGCGACCACATCGAGGGCGAGATCCAGGCGTTCCTCGCCGAGACCGAGATCGACCCCTCGACGCTCCTCGAGCGGCTGCGCGAAGCGGCCCAGTCGCTCACCGGCAACCGGCCCGAGAGCCCGTCCGACGGCGGCCGCAGCATCGTCGAGCTGGTGCAGACCCCTGCCCAGCGCGAGATCCTGGCCCGCCTCACGGCCGTCATGTCGCTGCTCGAAGGCCACGCCGACTACGTGATGGACGGGGTCGGCCCCCAGGTCGTGCCCTCGGTCGCCGAGATCCGCGAGAAGTTCCAGAAGCGCCGGGCCAGCGGCGCGGGACGGCTCGACCAGGCGCTGCGGAAGCTGCTCGGCCTGGACGCCAAGCTGCGCCAGTACCGGGACGGCGAGCGGTTCGTGCGGTCCGTGGTCGACGAGGTCGGCATCGCGGGCTTCAACCGCGTCTGGACGTCCCCCAACACCCTTCCGACCAAGGCCGAGATCGCCGAGCCGGCGGAATGGATCGCCCGGGTTCACCGCAAATCGGATGGGGCATAGGACAGCGTCATGAGGGGGGCGTGCACGGGGGCGCGGGAACTCCCGCCCAATCACCCGTCCGAGGGACCGTGGGGCAGGGATAGGCGTGCAATGCTCAGGGAACGGCTCGCCTCTGTCACCATCTACATACTCAGTGTGATGAAAGCCGTGACTGACAAGTCGTCACCGATAAGCCGTGACTGAGCCCTTGCGGCCCGGCACCGGCCCCGAGGAAGTGAACCGGACATGGGTCCCCATCCAGCGGTCGCAGCGATACGCCTGGCAGTGCGCCGCGCCCTGCACGACGTGCTCAACGACGCCCTGAGCGGCGCCGAGTCCTCCCGAACCGCCCCTCCCCCCGCAGCCGCCTCCCCGCGCCCGCTCGTCCTCGTCGCCTGCAGCGGTGGCGCCGACTCCATGGCGCTTGCCTCCGCCCTCGCGTTCGAGGCCCCCAAGCTGGACATCCGTGCCGGTGGGATCACCATCGACCACGGTCTCCAGGCGGGCTCCGATGTGCGTGCGGCCGAGGTCGCCGTCCGGCTGCGCGCGCTGCGCCTCGACCCGGTCGAGCACGTCGCCGTCAGCGTCGGACGCCAGGGCGGCCCCGAGGCCGCGGCGCGCGACGCCCGGTACGCCGCGCTCGACGAGGCCGCGGAGCGGCTCGGCGCCGCCGCGGTGCTCCTCGGCCACACCCGGGACGACCAGGCCGAGACCGTACTGCTGGGGCTCGCCCGCGGTTCGGGCATCCGCTCGCTGTCCGGCATGGCCGCCGTCTCCGGTGCCCGCGGCCGCTACCGGCGGCCCTTCCTCCACCTCGACCGCCAGACCGCGCGCAAGGCCTGCCTCGTCCAGTCCCTGCCGGTCTGGGACGACCCGCACAACGCCGACCCCGCCTACCTGCGCTCCCGCCTTCGCCACGAAGGGCTGCCCGCCCTGGAGAAGTCGCTGGGCAAGGGCGTCATCGAGGCCCTCGCCCGTACCGCGCAACTCTCGCGCGACGACGCCGACGCCCTCGACGCCTGGGCCGCCGACGCCGAGCGGACGGTCCGCGCGGACTCCTCCGCGGCGATCGCCGCGGACGCCGAGGCGAACGCCGCTCTGGACACCGCCAAGCTCTACGCCCTCCCGCCCGCCGTCCGCCGCCGTGTGCTCCGCCGGGCCGCCATCGCCGCGGGCTCCCCGCCCGGGTCCCTCTTCGCCAAGCACATCGAGGAAGTCGACCGGCTGATCACCGGCTGGCGCGGTCAGGGAGTCATCAACCTGCCCGGCCGGGTCGAGGCTCAGCGGCGGTGTGGCAGTCTGGTGATCCGGCGACGCGACGAGGCAGCCGCCGAACACTGAGCCGAATCCTTCGGCCACGCCGGGACTTGCGGCCAGAGGCGCCGCACGGCCCCGGTTCACCGGACCGACCGAGAGTGACGCGGGTGGACGACAAGGACATGGGCACCGACCTTCAGTCGGTGCTCATCACCAAAGAAGAGATCGACGTGAAGCTGGCCGAGCTGGCCGCGAAGATCGACGCGGAGTACGCGGGCAAGGATCTGCTCATCGTCGGTGTCCTCAAGGGCGCCGTGATGGTCATGGCGGACCTGGCCCGGGCCCTGTCCACCCCGGTGACGATGGACTGGATGGCGGTCTCCTCGTACGGGGCCGGCACCAAGTCCTCGGGCGTCGTGCGGATCCTCAAGGATCTCGACACCGACATCGCCGGCCGGGACGTGCTGATCGTCGAGGACATCATCGACTCCGGCCTGACGCTGTCCTGGCTGCTGTCGAACCTCAGCTCGCGCGGGCCGGCGTCGCTGAATGTGTGCACGCTGCTGCGCAAGCCCGAGGCCGCCAAGGTCGCCATCGACGTGAAGTACGTGGGATTCGACATCCCGAACGAGTTCGTCGTCGGCTACGGCCTCGACTACGCGGAGAAGTACCGCAATCTGCCGTTCGTGGGCACGCTCGCGCCGCACGTCTACGGCGGCTGAACGGCCCCGCCCCGTCGCACCGACGGTGGACTTCCCGCCCGGGAACGTCTCCCGGTTTTCCGCCGTTGGAGCATGGGAAGGCGGTTTTGTTAACCGTCCGGGGCGGCGTCGGGTGACAATGCTGGGGTACGGTCCGAAGGTCGGACTCGCAATAGGTCGGGTAATACACCGTACGCACTGACGGTTCCAGCAGGAGCTGTCGTGCCTCACTGTGGCAGGAGGGACGGGGTGCAGAACGCCCCGTATGGATGGACGTGAAGCGCTACTTCCGTGGGCCGGTCATGTGGATCGTGCTGGCCGTCCTCGCCGTGGTCGTGTTGATGCAGGTCGTCGGTTCGTCCGGCGGCTACAAGACGGTGGACACCGGCCAGGTTGTTCAGGCCATCGCCGAGAACAAGGTCAAGTCCGCCGAACTCACCACCGGCGACGAAAACAAGATCAAGGTCGAACTCAAGGACGGCCAAAAGGTCGAGGACAGCACCAAGCTGCAGGCCAGCTACATCGGTGACCAGGGTGCCCAGCTCGCCCAGGACCTCCAGGCCAAGACCAACGACAACGACAAGAACACCCTGCCCGACGGCTACACGGTGTCGCCGTCGAAGCAGAACCCGTTCGTCGGCGTCCTGCTGTCGCTGCTGCCGTTCGTCCTCATCGTCGTCGTCTTCCTGTTCCTGATGAACCAGATGCAGGGCGGCGGCTCCCGAGTGATGAACTTCGGGAAGTCCAAGGCCAAGCTGATCACCAAGGACACCCCGAAGACGACGTTCTCCGACGTGGCCGGTTCCGACGAGGCCGTCGAGGAGCTCCAGGAGATCAAGGAGTTTCTCCAGGAGCCCGCGAAGTTCCAGGCCGTCGGCGCCAAGATCCCGAAGGGTGTTTTGCTCTACGGCCCGCCCGGCACCGGTAAGACGCTGCTCGCGCGTGCCGTCGCGGGCGAGGCGGGCGTGCCGTTCTACTCGATCTCGGGTTCCGACTTCGTCGAGATGTTCGTCGGCGTCGGTGCCTCCCGGGTCCGTGACCTCTTCGAGCAGGCCAAGGCGAACGCCCCGGCGATCGTCTTCGTCGATGAGATCGACGCCGTCGGCCGGCACCGCGGTGCGGGCCTCGGCGGTGGTCACGACGAGCGCGAGCAGACCCTGAACCAGCTCCTCGTCGAGATGGACGGCTTCGACGTGAAGGGCGGCGTCATCCTGATCGCCGCCACGAACCGGCCCGACATCCTCGACCCCGCGCTCCTGCGCCCCGGCCGCTTCGACCGGCAGATCGCCGTCGACCGCCCGGACATGCAGGGCCGTCTGGAGATCCTCAAGGTCCACCAGAAGGGCAAGCCGGTCGCGCCGGACGTGGACCTGAGTGCGGTCGCGCGCCGTACGCCGGGCTTCACCGGTGCCGATCTGTCGAACGTTCTCAACGAGGCCGCGCTGCTCACGGCCCGCAGTGACGCGAAGCTGATCGACAACCACTTCCTGGACGAGGCGATCGACCGTGTCGTGGCCGGCCCGCAGAAGCGGACCCGGATCATGAGCGACAAGGAGAAGAAGATCACCGCGTATCACGAGGGCGGACACGCCCTGGTCGCGGCGGCTTCTCCCAACAGCGACCCCGTCCACAAGATCACGATCCTGTCCCGAGGCAGAGCCCTCGGCTACACGATGGTGCTGCCGGACGAGGACAAGTACTCCACCACACGCAACGAGATGCTGGACCAGCTCGCGTACATGCTGGGCGGCCGCGCTGCGGAGGAGCTCGTCTTCCACGACCCCACCACGGGCGCGGCGAACGACATCGAGAAGGCGACCGCGACGGCCCGCGCGATGGTCACGCAGTACGGCATGACCGAGCGGCTCGGCGCGATCAAGTTCGGCTCGGACCAGTCCGAGCCCTTCCTCGGCCGTGAGATGTCTCACCAGCGCGACTACTCCGAGGAGGTCGCCGCGCTGGTCGACGAGGAGGTCAAGAAGCTCATCGAGGCGGCGCACAACGACGCCTGGGAGATCCTGGTCGAGAACCGGGACGTCCTGGACAACCTCGTTCTCGCGCTGCTGGAGAAGGAGACCCTCGGCAAGGAGGAGATCGCGGAGATCTTCCAGACCGTGGTGAAGCGCCCGTCGCGCCCGGCCTGGACCGGATCCTCGCGGCGTACGCCCTCCACCCGCCCGCCGGTGCTCTCCCCGAAGGAACTGAGCATGGCCAACGGTGCGCAGCCGGGTGCCGGCACGGCACCCGCCAGGGTTCCGACGGAGAAGGCCGACCGCCCGGAGGAGAGCGGCTCCGAGAGCTGATCCCCGGGTACCAGGCCCCATGGGGTCCGGAATGAAAGCCGCGCCCCCTCAGGTTCTAACCTGAGGGGGCGCGGCTTTTCGGCCATGCGCCTGCACGAACGCAAGAGGATCGAGGCACAGATGACGGACCCGGTGACGCTGGACGGGGACAGCCCCATCGGCGAGTTCGATGAGAAGCGGGCCGAGAACGCCATCCGCGACCTGCTGATCGCCGTGGGCGAGGACCCGGACCGGGACGGACTGCTGGAGACCCCGGCTCGGGTGGCGCGGGCCTACAAGGAGATCTTCGCGGGCCTGCGCCAGTCACCGGAGGAGGTCCTGACGACGACCTTCGACCTCGGTCACGACGAGATGGTGCTGGTCAAGGACATCGAGGTCTACAGCACCTGCGAGCACCACCTCGTGCCCTTCCACGGCGTAGCCCACGTGGGCTACATCCCGTCCACCGACGGCAAGATCACCGGCCTGTCGAAGCTCGCCCGGCTCGTCGACGTCTACGCCCGCCGCCCGCAGGTGCAGGAGCGGATGACGACGCAGATCGCCGACTCCCTCATGCAGATCCTCGAGCCGCGCGGCGTGATCGTCGTCGTCGAGTGCGAGCACATGTGCATGTCGATGCGCGGCATAAGGAAGCCGGGGGCGAAGACCATCACCTCGGCGGTGCGGGGTCAGCTCCGTGACCCCGCCACGCGTTCCGAGGCGATGAGCCTCATCGTGGCGCACTGAGGCGGTTCGACAGCCAGTCCAGCGCCGCGGGGACTTCGCGGTTCCAGGTGTTGGTGTTGTGTCCGCCGCTCTTGAGGATGATCGACGACACCTTCATCGGCTTCTTCGCCTTGGAGATGAACGTCAGGGTGTCCTTGTAGTTGTGCTCGCCCTTCTTGCTGGTGGCGACGAGCACGGACACCGGCGGCATGGGCTGGTGGTTCAGGCGCCAGAGCATGTCGTTCTCCCGCTCGAGCTGCTTGCTGCCGCCGAAGAGGTCGCCGGTGGTCGCGTCCAGCGGTGCCTTGTACGTCCCCGAGAGGGCGGCTGCCGCCGAGAAGGACTGCGGGTGGCGCATCGCCATCTTGAGCGCGCAGTAGCCGCCGGTTGAGTTGCCGATCACGCCCCAGCTACGCGCCTTCTCGCCCACCCGGTAGTGGGAGCCGATGGCCGCGCGTACGTCGCGGGTGAAGAAGGTCTCCGTCTGCGGGCCTTCGGGGACGTCCACGCACTCGGTGTCCCGCGGCGGGGCGACGGTCGGCCGCATCATGACCAGGATCGTGGGCTTCATGGTGCCCGCCTCGATGTGCTCGGTCGCGGTCTGCGGGTACCGCAGCCGCGTGATGAGGTTCTCGGCCGTGCCGGGGAAGCCGGTGAGGACGACGGCCGCCGGGAACTCCTTGGAGGCGTGGCGCTTCTGGAAGTACTGCGGGGGGAGATAGACGTACGCGGGTGACCCCAGGCCCGTGGTCTTCCCGCGGATCTGCACCTTGTCGATGCGGCCCGATCGCTTGGGGCTGCCGCCGCCCGGTACGCCCACGCCCTGCGATCCGACCACATGGAGCTGGGCCGAGGCGTCCTGGCCGTGGTCCACGACGATGCCCATGTCCGTATTGGTGCCGAACAGGTCGGCCCACGAGCCGTAGAAGCCGAAGTAGTTGTTGGCCGTGAGGCCACCGGCGGCGAGGATCGAGAGCTGTGTCGCCAGCAGGACGCCTATTCGGCCGAGTACGGCGCGGGTGCCGCGGCGGCCGAGACGCGGCCAGAACCAGACGGTGAGCGTGAACAGCGCGATCGTCGCGACGATCGCGAGCAGCAGCACCTTTTTGCTGGTGAGACCCATGAATCGCTTCCTGTGCGGGCGACCCGGCTTGTCCGGGGCGCGGTGGGAAGAGCTCCACCGCTTCCGGACCCTCGGGCCGGACCGATGGAACCCGGGCCCCCGAAGCGGCGTCCTACAGGTCGCAAATCCTCCGGACGGCGTGACCGGTCGCCGGAGAAAATGTCACGACGGAGCCACGGGAAGCGATGTCTGTCAGGGTAGATGGCGAAAAGTCCGATGCGGTTCCGGTGCGGCACAGGGGGCTGCGCCGGGTGCTGCGCGGGCCGCGACCCGAGAAAGTGCCCGGTCTCGTCGGGACGGCGTGCGCGATCATCGGTTTCCTCGATGTGGCCGCCGGGGTCTTTCCCCGGTTCCGGAACAGCCGGATGCACGCCGTCGCCGAGGTCCTTCCGGGCGCCCTCGGCCCGTTCGCCGCGGCCCTCGCGATCAGCGCGGGTGTCCTGCTGCTGCTTCTGGCCCACGGCCTCAAGCGCCGCAAGCGGCGTGCGTGGGTGGCGGCCGTCGTGCTGCTGCCCGCGGGCGCGGTGGCGCAGTTCCTCTACCGCCACTCCGTCATCGGCACACTGCTCTCCCTGGCGCTGCTGGCTCTTCTGCTGCACCACCGGGACGAGTTCGCCGCCCTCCCCGACCCACGCAGCCGCTGGAAGGCACTGGCCAACCTCGTACTGCTCGGGATCGGCAGCATCGGCCTCGGCCTGATCATCGTCAGCTCCCACCCGCACCGGGTCGTGGGCGATCCGAGCTTCCTCATGCGCCTGGAGCATGTGCTGTACGGGCTGGTGGGCATCGAGGGCCCGGTCGGCTACGCGGGCCAGGTGTCCTGGACCGTCGGCTACTCGCTGGGCGCACTCGGCCTGTTGACCGCCATCACCACCCTCTACCTCGCGCTGCGCCCCGAGTCGCCCGCCGCCCGTCTCACCGATGACGACGAGTCGCGCCTGCGGGAACTGCTGGAGCAGCACGGAGACCGGGACTCGCTCGGCCACTTCGCGCTGCGCCGCGACAAGGGCGTCGTCTTCTCGCCGTCCGGCAAGGCCGCCGTCTGCTACCGGGTCGTCTCCGGTGTGATGCTGGCGAGCGGCGACCCGATAGGCGATGTCGAGGCGTGGCCGGGCGCCATCGAGCAGTTCATGGAGCAGGCGCGGCTGCACTCGTGGACCCCTGCGGTCATGGGCTGCAGCGAGACCGGCGGCCACGTCTGGACCCGGGAGACCGGTCTTGACGCGCTGGAGCTGGGCGACGAAGCCGTTGTGCACGTACCGGACTTCACGCTCTCCGGCCGTGCCATGCGCAACGTCCGGCAGATGGTGAAGCGGATCGAGCGGGGCGGCTACGTGACGCGGGTGCGCCGCGTGGCCGACATCCGCCCCGAGGAGCTGGACCGCGTCCGCCGGGCCGCGGCGGACTGGCGCGGGACCGACACCGAGCGCGGCTTCTCGATGGCACTCGGCCGGATCGGCGACCCGGCGGACAGCGATTGTGTGATCGCCACTGCCCACAAGGCCGACGAGGACGGAAACCCGGGCCCGTACGGCGACTTGAAGGCCGTTCTGCACTTCGTGCCCTGGGGTCCGGACGGGATGTCCCTCGATCTGATGCGGCGTGACCGGTCGGCGGACCCGGGTATGAACGAGCTGTTGATCGTGGCCGCGCTGCAGGCCGCGCCGGAGCTGGGTGTGCAGCGGGTGTCGCTGAACTTCGCGATGTTCCGCTCCGCGCTGGCACGCGGCGAGCGGCTGGGCGCGGGGCCGGTGCTCCGCGGATGGCGCGGACTGCTGGTGTTCCTCTCGCGCTGGTTCCAGATCGAGTCGCTCTACAAGTTCAACGCCAAGTTCCGCCCCGTCTGGGAGCCGCGGTTCCTGGTCTTCCGCAACACCCGCGACCTGCCGCGCATCGGATTCGCGGCGATGCAGGCCGAAGGCTTCGTCACGCTCGGACTCCCGCGGCCCTTCAACCGCGGCGGCGCGGCCCGGCAGGCCAGGCCGTGCCCGCATCTGCCCGCGGTGACGCCGGCCCGGACGGCCGAACGGGAGCCGCAGGCGGCCTAGACCGGAGCCCCTTCGCGGAGGGCGCGGGTCGGCCGCGGGGTGTACGTCGGACGGCCGGTCGTGCGTACGTCGGACGGCTGCCCGCGCGCCCCGCCCGCCGCCTGCCAGGGAGGTCCGGCCTAGTCTGGGGGCATGAGTACGTTGCGCGGCCGGGTGGCCGGCCTCCCGGGGTGGGATCGCTGTGCCGTGATGGGCGTGGTCAACGTAACGCCCGACTCGTTCTCGGACGGAGGCCGCTGGTTCGACACCGAGGCGGCGATCAAGCGCGGGCTCGACCTCGCTGCCACGGGGGCCGACCTGGTGGACGTCGGTGGAGAGTCGACCCGCCCCGGCGCCTCGCGGGTGGACGAGGACGAGGAGTTGCGCCGTGTCGTCCCGGTCGTTCGGGGCCTGGCCGACGAAGGGGTCGTGGTGTCCGTGGACACCATGCGGGCCTCGGTCGCCGAGCAGGCGGTCGCCGCCGGAGCGGTGCTCGTCAACGATGTGAGCGGCGGTCTCGCGGACCCGGCGATGGTGCCGGTGGTGGCCGCGGCGCAGGTGCCCTTCGTCGTGATGCACTGGCGCGGTTTCAGCCAGGACATGAACAGCCGCGCGGTCTACGGGGACGTGGTCGCGGAAGTCGCCGCCGAACTGCGCGGGCGTATGGACGCGGTGGTCGCGGGGGGTGTCGACCCCGAGCGGATCGTGGTCGACCCGGGCCTCGGCTTCGCGAAGGAGGCCGACCACGACCTGGCCCTGGTCGCGCACCTGCGGGAGCTCCGCGCGCTGGGCCGGCCGCTGCTGGTGGCCGCCTCGCGCAAGCGGTTCCTCGGACGCGTCCTGGCCTCAGAGGACGGCAGCCCGCCGCCGGCACGCGAGCGGGATGCGGCCACTGCCGCCGTCTCGGCCATAGCGGCCCGCGAGGGCGCCTGGGCGGTGCGGGTGCACGAGGTACGGCCGACGGCGGACGCGGTGCGTGTGGCCCGTGCGGTGGAGGGGGCAGAGTGAGCGGCGAGGGGACAGCGTGAACGACGCACGGGGTGCGGAAGACGACGGCCTGACGGGCCAGGGGGTGCTGTGAGCGCGGCCCGCACGGACCGCGAGGTGGTCGAGCAGGCGAACACGGCCCTCTACGAGGCCATGGAGCAGGGCGACTTCGAGACCCTGTCCGGAATGTGGCTGGACGGTGACGTGAGCTGCGTGCACCCCGGCTGGCCCGTGCTGCGCGGCCACAACGAGGTGCTCCGCTCGTACGCCCTGATCATGGCGAACACCGACTACATCCAGTTCTTCCTGACCGATGTCGAAGTCACCGTCGAGGACGACACCGCACTGGTGACCTGCACCGAGAACATCCTCAGCGGCGGCCCCGCCGAGGAGGAGGGCGAGCTGGGGCCGCTCGTCGGCCAGCTCGTGGTGGCGACGAATGTGTTCCGTCGCACAGCGGATGGCTGGAAGGTGTGGTCTCATCACGGCTCGCCCGTGCTCGCCGACACCCAGGACGAGGAGGACGGCGAGAGCTGATCGCCGTACAGCCCGCGCCCCGGTCCCACCCGTTCGAGCCAAGCAGGGGCCGGGTAGGGGTGGAGGACAAGGCCGTGGGTAGGCACGGCCTGTGCGGCACGACACGTCGGGCACGACCGGCCCGGCGCGTGGACGCGGCACCGTGGGCGGGGCCTGTCCGTGCCCGCAGGTAGATTCGTGTGCGCGTGGCATCGGCCGGAGGGTCGTGCGCGCCCGATACAGACGACCAGCAGGAGTGATTCGCGTGGACCGTGTCGCGCTGCGCGGCCTGAGGGCCCGTGGGCACCACGGGGTGTTCCCGCAGGAACGCGAGGAGGGCCAGACCTTCGTCGTGGACCTGGTGCTGGGCCTGGACACCCGCCCGGCGGCCGCAGGCGACGACCTCGCGAAGACCGTGCACTACGGGGTGGTGGCCGAGGAGGTCGTGGACATCGTCCAGGGCGAACCGGTCGACCTGATCGAGACGCTGGCGGAGCGGATCGCCCAGCAGTGCCTGAAGCACGGGGCCGTGGAGGAGGTCGAGGTCGTCGTGCACAAGCCGGACGCCCCGATCACCGTGCCCTTCGACGACGTGACCATCACGATCACCCGGAGCCGAGTATGAGCACCAGCAGCGACCCGACCGTGCAGCCCGTGCCCGCTGCGGTGGTCCAGCAGGTCGACGCGGCCGACGTGACGCTGAGCAATCCCAAACGCGCGGTGATCGCCCTGGGCAGCAACCTGGGCAACCGCCTGGAGACGCTCCAGGGTGCGATCGACGCCCTGGAGGACACCCCCGGGCTCCGCGTCAGGGCGGTCTCACCCGTCTACGAGACGCAGCCGTGGGGTGTGGACCCGGCTTCGCAGCCGACGTATTTCAACGCCGTGGTGCTGGTCAAGACGACCCTGCCGCCGTCCTCGCTGCTGGAGCGCTCGCACGCGATCGAGGAGGCCTTCGAGCGGGTGCGGGACGAGCGCTGGGGGCCGCGGACGCTGGACGTGGACATCGTGGCGTACCAGGACGTGCGCTCGGACGACCCCGGGCTGACGCTGCCGCACCCGCGCGCCCACGAGCGCGCCTTCGTCCTGGTGCCGTGGCACGACGTCGAGCCGGCCGCCGAGGTCCCCGGCCACGGAGCCGTCGCCGAGCTGCTGGCCGCCGTGGGGCGTTCGGGCGTCGTACCGCGTACGGACCTGGAACTCCGCCTGCCCGAGTAGTCGTTAGGCTCCCCGGTACGGGCCGTGGACCGTTGGCCGCATCCCGGCCGCACGGGCACGGGTGGCATCGCGAGGAGAGAGAACCAGTGAAGGAGCTGCGGGTCAGGATCCTGGTCGGGCTGTTCGTCGTGGCCGCGGTGCTGTCCTGGGCCGGCGCACGCCTGTGGGACACCTTCGGCACGCTGCCCCGGGTACCGGTGGCCGCGCCGATCGTGCTCGCGGTGATCGCTGCCGTCCTCGCCGCGACCGCGCTGGCGCTGCGCGCGCGGCTGAAGGCTCAGCGGGAGCGGCGGCCGGGTGCGAAGGGCGTGGACCCGATGGTCGCCGCCCGTGCCGTGGTCTTCGGACAGGCGAGCGCCCTGGTCGCGTCGCTGGTCGCCGGCATGTACGGGGGCACGTTCCTCTTCCTGCTGCTGGACGGGCTGGACGCGGGGCCGCGCCGGGACCAGGCGATCTACTCGGGGCTCTCGGTGGTGACGGGGATCGCGGTGGTGGTCGCGGCGCTGTTCCTGGAGCGGGTGTGCAAGCTCCCGGAGGACGAGGACGACAAGCCGCAGGGCGCAGCGGCGTAGGGGTTGTCCCGTCATCCAGGGCGGGCGCGCTGAGTGAGCCGCGGCTCCGGCACGGCTTTGCCTGGAGGTGCCCCCGGCTGCGTTGTCGGATCGTCCGATGCGAACCGTAGGAGGACGACCCGCTGCCTTGCGCAGCAGCTACCGCTGGGAGGCGCCCCCTGCACCGCATCCGAGGCCGTGCGCTGGTCCACCGGGGATTTCGGGAGCCCTTGGCGGCGCAGCGGCGGTGGAGCGGCCCGGGGACGGGCCGCCGGACGGCCCCGATCCCCGGGCGGGGAGGCCGGGTTACGCCCCGGCCACCGTCTCCAGTTCCACGTCCTCGCGTGCGATCGCGTTCGCGTCCGCGTCGATGGAGCGCCGGAGCGCCTCGTGGAGGCGGGCCGGGGTGAGGACGCCGAGGAAGCGCTCCCCGTCCACGACCGCGATCCAGCCCGCGTCGTGCTGGAGCATCGTGCTGAACGCCTGCTTCAGGGTGGAGCCCAGCGGAAGCCAGGCCTCCATACGGCGGGCGCGCTCCCGGACCGTGCCCTTGAGCGTGTTCTTCGCCGAGGAGCCGTTGGTCACCGAGTCCAGTGAGATCCAGCCGTGGAGATTGTCGGAGTCGTCCAGGACGACGGCCCAACGCGCGTCCTCCTCGGTCAGCCGCGCCGTGGCTTTCGGGAGCGGGTCGTCGAGGTGGACGACCGGCGGCTGTTCGAGGTCGCTCGCCTCGATCACGGTCACGGACAGCCGCTTGAGGCCCCGGTCGGCACCCACGAAGTCGGCGACGTACGGGGTGGCGGGGGCGCCGAGGACGGCGGCGGGCGGGTCGAACTGCTCGATGCGCCCCTCCCCGTAGACGGCGATGCGGTCGCCGAGGCGTACCGCCTCCTCGATGTCGTGGGTGACGAAGAGGACGGTCTTCCGCACCTGGGACTGCAGGCGCAGGAATTCGTTCTGCAGATGTTCGCGCACGACCGGGTCGACGGCGCCGAAGGGCTCGTCCATGAGCAGGACGGGCGGGTCGGCGGCGAGGGCGCGGGCGACGCCGACGCGCTGGCGCTGGCCGCCGGAGAGCTGGTCGGGGTAGCGGTTGCCGTGGACGGACGGGTCGAGGCCGACCAGGTCGAGCAGTTCGGCCGCCCGCGCGCGGGCTTTCTTGCGGTGCCAGCCGAGGAGGTGCGGGACAGTGGCGGTGTTGTCGAGGACCGTCCGGTGCGGGAAGAGGCCCACCTGTTGGATGACGTAGCCGATGCGACGCCGCAGCTTCACCGGGTCGATGGTTGAAATGTCCTGATCCTCCAGGAAGATGCGCCCGGAGGTGGGTTCGATGAGGCGGTTGACCATCTTCATCGTCGTGGTCTTGCCGCAGCCCGAAGGTCCGACGAGCGTGACCAGCTCGCCCTCCGCGACATCGAAGGACAGGTCGTCGACGGCGGTGGTGCCGTCGGCGTAGCGCTTGGTGACGTGCTCGAAGCGGATCATGACACCTCATTGTGGCCGGTCATGGGCCGGAAACGTATGAAGAAACTATTGCGGCAGTGTGGCAGTCTTCACCGATTGTCAGTCCTTGGGGATAGGGTCGCCAGGTCTTGGTTCGCTGAAGTCCGGGGAGGTGGGCGAGCGTGGCGGGCTGTCTGGCGGATGACGTATGGATCTGCGGCGAGTACGTCAGCTCCCGCAGCCAGGAGTTGATGGACGCCACCGTCCAGCACATCTCCATCACGGCCGCGGCGGTCTCGATCGGACTGCTGGTCGCCTTTCCGCTGGCCCTGCTCGCCCGCAGCCGGGGCGGATTCGCCGGGCCCGTGCTGGGCCTGACCTCCGTGCTCTACACCGTGCCGTCGCTCGCGATGTTCTCGCTGCTGATGCCGTTGTTCGGAGTCTCGGTCTCCGTGGTCGTCACCGGTCTCGTGCTGTACTCGCTGACCGTCCTCGTACGGAACATCCTCGCCGGGCTCGACGCGGTGCCCGAGGAGGCCCGCGAGGCCGCCCGCGGGATGGGATACGGGCCGGTGCGGCTGCTGTTCGAGGTCGAGCTGCCGCTCGCGCTGCCCGCGCTGATCGGAGGTGTGCGTATCGCCACCGTCTCCACGATCGCGCTCACCACGGTCGGTGCCATCGTCGGATACGGCGGCCTGGGCACGCTCATCCTGGAGGGCCTCGACACCTACTTCAAACCCCAGGTGCTCACCGCCTCCGTCATCTGCGTGGTGCTCGCCGTCACCGCGGACATCGCGCTGCTCGGTATGCAGCGGCTGCTCACACCGTGGACGCGCGTCCAGGCGCGTGCGGCGAAGGCGAGCTGACCGATGGGTGCGATCACCGGTTCCTGGACCTGGCTGACCACGGGCGCCAACTGGGCGGGGGAGAGCGGAGTGTGGCACCGGCTCGGTGAACACCTCTACTTCACCTCCGTGTGCCTGCTGCTGGCCTGCCTGATCGCGCTGCCGATCGCCCTGTATCTCGGGCATATCGGCAAAGGTGGGGCGCTTGCCGTCAATCTGTCCAATGTCGGGCGGGCCGTTCCCACGCTCGCCGTGCTGGTGCTGCTCACGCTCACCCCGCTCGGCAAGCAGGGCGACCTGCCGACGATCATCGCGCTGGTGCTCTTCGCCGTACCGCCTCTGCTGACCAACGCCTACATCGGGATGCGCGAGGTGGACGGCGCCGTGGTGGAGGCCGCCCGGGGGATGGGCATGTCGGGCGGCCAGCTCTTCCTGCGGGTCGAACTCCCCCTCGCCTACCCGCTGATCATGACCGGCCTGCGCTCGGCGGCCGTCCAGGTGGTCGCCACGGCGACGCTCGCCGCGATGGCCGGCGAAGGCGGCCTCGGCCGGATCATCACGAACGGCTTCAACACGTACAACACCGCGCAGGTGGTGGCCGGGGCGGTGCTCGTGGCCGCACTGGCCCTGCTCGTCGAAGCCCTCCTCGTCGCCGCGGGGCGGCTCCTCGACCCCATGCGGCGGCGTCCCGTCGCGGCAGCCCCGGCCCCGGCCGTGGTCAAGGCAGTCTGAACAACGATCGGTTGGATGGTGATTCCCATGAGCAGGACGGCGCGTACGAGACGAATGGTGCGGGTGGCGGGTGCCGCCGCGGCCGCGGCGGCCCTGGCTGCAACCGCCGCCGGGTGCGGCGGCGAGAGCCTGGAGGGCAAGGAGGGCGGCTCGGGCGCCGACGGGGGCAAGAAGGGCTCGCTGGTGATCGGTTCGGCCGGCTTCACCGAGTCCTCACTCATGGCCGAGCTCTACAAGCAGGTACTGGAGGACGCCGGGTACGGCGCGTCCGTCAAGACGCTCGAGAACCGCGAGCTCTACGAACCGGCCCTGGAGAAGGGCCAGATCGACGTCGTGCCGGAGTACGCCGCGACGCTCGCCGAATTCCTCAACGGCAAGAAGAACGGGTCGAAGGCCGAGCCGGTCGCCTCCAGCGATGTGGACAAGACCGTCGCGGAGCTGAAGAAGCTCGCCGAGCCCAAGGGCCTCAAGGTCCTCCCCGCCGGTGACGCCGTCGACCAGAACGCCTTCGCCGTCACCAAAGAGTTCGCGGCGAAGCACAATCTGAAGTCGCTCTCCGATCTGGGCAAGTCGAAGCAGAAGATCAAGCTCGCGGCGGGCGACGAGTGCGAAATCCGGCCATTCTGCCAGCCGGGCCTGGAGAAGACGTACGGCATCGACATCGACGGGATCGACCCCAAGGGAGTCGGCACCCCGCAGGCCAAGCAGGCGGTCAAGGACGGCTCCGACCAGCTCGTCCTGACCACCACGACCGACGCCACGCTCGAGGACTTCGGGCTCGTGCTGCTCGAGGACGACAAGCGCCTGCAGAACGCGGACAACGTGCTGCCCGTGGTCAACGAGAAGGACGCGGGCGACAAGGAGATCGCAACCGCGCTCAACAGGCTCACCGAGACGCTCACGACCGACGACTTGATCCAGCTCAACCGCAAGATCGACGCGGAACGGGAGAAGCCCGCGGATGTCGCGAAGGAGTACTTGGAGTCCAAGGGCTTGCTGAAGGGGTAGCCCCGACGTAACCGGCGGAAAACAGATTGGCGGGCGGCTCCCCACGCGTACCGCACGCACGGTAAGTTTCTGGCCATGTCACGTGGACGCCACCGCCATTCGCCGCCCCTGCACAGGCTTCTTCCCCCCTCGGCGGTCGCCGGCGCGTCGGTCGCCTGCGCCACGAGCGCCCTGCTGCTCGGCGATCCCGTGGTGCTCCGCGTACTGGTGGCGGCCGCCGCCGCAGCCGCTGTGACCGGCGCGGTCCTGATGCGTTCCTGGGACCGCGCCGCGGGGAAGCGCGTCGCCGAGCTCACCCGGGCGCGTACCAGTGACGAATGGCGTCACGAGGAGCGGGTCGCCGAACTCGAGGCGGATGTCGAGGAGTCGCGCGAGCTGCGTGCCGCGCTCGACACCAAGCTGCGCAGGAAGCGGGCCGAACTCTCCCGGCTGCGCAACGAACATGCCGAGCTGCTCCGCCGGTACGCCACAGCGGAGACCGAGCGGGCCAGCGCGCTCGAGGGCCGCAGGCTGCTGGAGCTGGAGACGGTGGCGCCGACCAAGGCGCTGCCGGCCACGCCCGGTGACGGCCTGCTCGGCGCCAACGGCGCCCCGACGCCCGGCGCGTACGCCAAGGCCGACACCGCGCTCATCGAACTCGTCCGCAACAGCGCCCGGCAGAACGCGAAGCGGGCCGCCGAAGCCGCCCGCCGCCGCGAACTCGCCGAGCAGGAGCGGCAGCAGGAGGCCGGGGCGGAGCGGGAGCCTCAGGTGAACCCCGCGACTGCGGAGGAGAACCCGGCGACCGCGGAGGAGAACACGGCGACCGTGGCCGGGGACGAGGCCGCGTTCCGTACGGACGCCGCAGCCGACGCCGCCGCGGGCACCGCCACCGACGAGGCCACCGGCGACGCTTCCGCCGCGGACGCCGCGGACGCCACGGCAGTGTTGCCGGGCGACGACCACCGCCCGGTTCCGGCCGCCGTCGCGGTCGTGCCCTACCAGCCGCTGCGCCGCCCGACCTCCCGCGTCGAGGGCGGCTTCGACTTCTTCGGCGCCAAGGCGGGCGCCCGTAGGCGCGAGGCCATCGCCGCCTCGACGCAGCGGCTCCAGCTCGCCCCCGCGATCGCCGACCCCGACGAGGCCGTGGCGCCCGAGGAGCCGGTGCACGGGCACGGGCCCGCCGAGGAGCCGGTGAACGGGCATGCCTCCGCCGGGGAATCGCCCAACGGCCACGGGCCTGCCGAGGAGTCGGCGCACGGCCACGAGTCGTCCGAGGCGGCGAACGGGCACGGCCCCGCGGCGGATGCAGTCGCGGACGAGCCGGCGGCCGACGACACCACCGAGGCCGTGGCCGAGGACCTGAACGGCGACGCCGGCACGGACGGAAACGAGGGAGCGGGCACCGACGGGGACGGGGACCTGGGCACGGCCACCGGCGCCGGCACGCCCGAGGGGCACGTGAAGGAAGACCTCGAGGGCGAGGACCTGGCGGATGTCGTCGGGGCCGAGGTGCTGGCCGCCGCGGGTCAGGAGGACCGCGGCGCCGGCGACGTCGTCGACCTCACCGAGCACGACGAGACCGAGCAGCTCGATGTGCGGGAGCTGCGCGCCCATTCGTCGTAGCCGGTCGTAGCCCGTCGTAGCCGGTCCGGCTCGTGGCTCCGCCTCGGAGGCGCCCGGCCCGTCGCTGGAGCGCCGATGAGGAGCCCGTGCACTCACCGACCCGCGGTGCGCACCACGTTTGCGCCGCGGGTCACTTGTCGACGTCGCCCACGACGAAGAACATCGAGCCGAGGATCGCGACCATGTCCGCGACCAGCGTGCCCGGCAGCAGCACCGTCAGTGCCTGGATGTTGTTGAAGGAGGCCGAGCGCAGCTTCAGTCGGTACGGGGTCTTCTCGCCCTTGGACACCAGGTAGTAGCCGTTGAGGCCGAGCGGGTTCTCCGTCCACACGTACGTGTGGCCCTCCGGCGCCTTCAGGACCTTCGGCAGCCGCTGGTTGACCGGCCCTTGCGGCATCGCGTCCAGCCGGTCCAGACAGGCGTCCGCCAGCTCCAGCGCGTTGTGCGTCTGCGCCAGCAGGCACTCGAAGCGGGCGAGGCAGTCGCCCTCGGTCCTGGTGACCACCTTCAGTACGTCCTGCAGCTCCCCGTAGGCGAGGTACGGCTCGTCGCGCCGCAGGTCGAAGTCGACGCCCGAGGCGCGGGCGATCGGCCCGCTCACGCCGTATGCGTGCACGGCCTCCGGGGCCAGTACGCCGACGCCGCGGGTCCGGCCGCGGAAGATCTCGTTGCCGAGGACCAGCCGGTCGTACACGTCCATGCGGGAGCGCACCTCGGCGACGGCCGCACGCGCCCGACCGAGCCAGCCTGCCGGGATGTCCTCCTTCAGGCCGCCGACGCGGTTGAACATGTAGTGCATACGGCCGCCGGAGACCTCCTCCATCACGTGCTGGAGGTCCTCGCGCTCGCGGAACGCATGGAAGATCGGGGTGATTCCACCCAGTTCGAGGGGGTATGAGCCGAGGAACATCAGGTGGTTCAGGACCCGGTTCAGCTCGGCCAGCAGCGTCCGCAGCCAGACGGCGCGCTCCGGCACCTCCATGCCGAGCATGCGCTCCACGCCGAGGACGACGCCGAGTTCGTTGGAGAAGGCCGACAGCCAGTCGTGGCGATTGGCGAGCACGATGATCTGGCGGTAGTCGCGCGCCTCGAAGAGCTTCTCGGCGCCCCGGTGCATATAGCCGATCACCGGTTCCGCATGCTGGATCCGCTCGCCGTCCAGCACGATCCGCAGCCGCAGCACACCGTGCGTGGACGGGTGCTGCGGCCCGATGTTGAGCACCATGTCCGTGCTCTCCGCCGCACCGCCGATCCCGACTGTCGTCTCCGTCATGAGAACAGTCTCGCAGCTCTATCCAGCGCCTGACCGACAGCACCTAACCTGGTCGCATGCACACGGGGACAGGACAGGGAGCCGGGACCGGAGAAGGCGCGGTCGCCGAGGGCGGGGACGACACCGTCTGGACAAGTCTGCCGGGGGGACTGCTGCGGATGCGCCGCATGCTCCTCGTGACGATCGTGCCGCTTCTCGCCGTGGCGGCAGCGGCCGTGCTGTGGCCGCTCGCCGGGCCGGGCTGGGCCGCGCTCGCCGCGCTGCCGCTGCTGGCGCTGACCGGCTGGGGCTGGTGGATGATCGAACGCAACTGGCGCTCCTGGCGGTACGCGGAGCGCGCCGACGACCTGCTGATCAGCCGCGGCGTGCTGTGGCACGAGCTGACCGTCGTGCCGTACGGGCGGATGCAGCTCGTCGAGGTCACCTCGGGACCTGTCGAGCGGCACTTCGGTCTGGCCAGCGTCCAGCTGCACACCGCGGCCGCCGCGAGCGACGCCCGGATCCCCGGACTGCTGCCGGAAGAGGCCGCGCGGCTGCGCGAACGTCTCACGGAACTCGGCCAGGCCCGATCGGCCGGACTGTGACGGGGCAGGAGCCCGCCGCGGCGGAACGGGAGCCGGAGCGGGCTGCGGCGGAACGGGAGCCGGAGCCGGCCGCGGCGGAACAGGAGGCGGAGGCGGCGTCGTCCGCCGCTGACGGGGTGCCCGAGCCACGGGTCGCGCACGCCGAGTCGGTAGCCGGGGACGTCGCCGACGCGGACCCCTCCGCCGCCGTCGTGGAGCAGCGGCTGCATCCCGTGACCCCGCTGCGCCGCGCATGGGCGCCCTTCGCCATCGCCGCCGGTTGGCTGGCCCACGACCTGGGCCAGGCGCAGAAGTGGTTCGCCGAACTGACCCTGGGCGTCGTGCTGCTGGGCCTGGCCGTGCTCATACCGGTCGCGGGCGCGTACGGCTTTCTCTCCTGGTGGTTCACGCACTTCTCGGTGACAAGCACCGAACTCCGCATCCGTACCGGGCTGATCTTCCGACGGACCGCGCACATCCGGCTCGACCGCCTCCAGGCCGTCGACGTCACCCAGCCCCTCTTCGCCCGCTTCCTCGGGGTCGCCAAGCTCAAGCTGGACGTCGTCGGTGCGGAGGCCAAGGACGAGCTGGCCTTCCTGAGCGAGAAGGACGCCCGTGCGCTCCGCGCGGAACTCCTGGCGCGAGCCGCGGGCATCGCACCCGAATCGGCGCAGGACGCGGGCGAGGCACCCGTACGGCAGTTGGTGCGCGTCGAGCCGAAGGACCTCGCCGTCTCCCTGCTGCTCATGGCGAGCGTGTGGGGTGCCCTGGTCGTCGCGATCGCCGCGCCCCTGCTGACATGGGTGCTGAGCGGCAGCGTGTGGGTGGCCCTCGCGACGGCGCTGCCGTTCCTCGGCGGGGTGTGGAAGAGCAGCGCGGGCCGCTTCATCGGCGAGTACGACTGGACGGTGGGCGAGTCCCCGGACGGGCTCCGCCTCGACCACGGGCTGCTCGACCGTGAGCACGAGACAGTGCCGCCGGGGCGTGTGCAGACCGTACGGATCGTGGAGCCGCTGCTGTGGCGGCGGCGCGGCTGGGTGCGGGTGGAACTCGACGTGGCGGGGTCCAGGAACAGCGTCCTGCTGCCGGTCGCCGAACGGACCGTCGCGCAAGAGGTCATCGGCCGCGTCCTGCCCGGCGCCGACGTGGAAGCGGTAGCGGACGCCCTCCGGGCGCCTCCGCGGCGGGCGCGCTGGTGCGTACCGCTCTGGTGGCGCGGTCAGCTCTTCGCGGCGGACACGCACGTCTTCGCCGCCCGGCACGGACTGCTCGGGCGGACCCTGTCGCTCGTCCCGCACGCGAAGGTGCAGAGCGTGCGGCGGACGCAGGGGCCGTGGCAGCGTCGCATGAACCTGGCGGACGTGCATGTGGACACCGGCGCGAACAAGAGCGTGCAGGCGGGGCTGCGGGACGCGGCCGAAGCCGGCCGTATCGTCGCCGCACAGGCGGACCGGTCCCGCACCGGCCGCCACGATGCCCTCCCCGACCGCTGGCTCACCCGGAACTGAGGCAGCGGCGCCGGGCCCGGTCCCGTCGGGTCGGTGGCCGGTGGCCGGTGGTCGGTGGTCAGTGGCCGGTGGTCAGTGGTCGGCAGGCGCGAGGCCCGTCGTGGCGAGGGCCGCGGCGGGGAGCCGCACCGGGTGGACGAGCCAGTCGAAGCCGCCCAGCCCCGCGGGGTCGGTGAGCTCCGCCGCTTCGCCTGCCGCGCTCAACGCCCGTACGTACGCGGCGGGATCACTCGACGCGAGTGCCAGCGGCGGCCGCCCGCCCGTGATCCCCAGCGCCCGCAGGGCGTCGCGCTGCGGCAGCAGGAACGGGGCGGCTTCCTCCGCGAATCCTCGGTGCGTCTCCTTGCGGTGCGTCTCCGTCTCCGCCCGGTCCGTCTCCTCGCGGTGCGGCTCCTCCCGGTCCGCGTTCCCCTGGGCTGCCCGTCCCCGGGCCTCACCGTGCCCCCGGGCCTCGGAGGCACACGCATCCAGGGCCACATGGGCCGTGATGTCGCACGAGCCGTCCGGCACAGGACGGACCTCGTGGCCGTCGCGGAAACCGGTCAGGGTGCCGAAGGGCGGCCGGGTCGCGCGGGTGTGGGCGTAGTCGACGGCGACGGCGAGGCCGCGCTCCAGCGACCGTACGGCGCGGGCCCACGCCTCGTCCCGCGGGCGGCCGATCTCCGCACGCAGTCCCGGTTCGCCGTGCCGCAGCGGCCACCACCGCTCCAGCCAGTCGGCGTCGGAGCCTGTGACGGGGCTCCCGAGCCGCTCCGTGCCGTCCGTGTCGACGACGACGGTGCGCGGTTCCCCGTCCGGGCCGGTCTCGGCCACGTCGACGGGAACGTTGTCGAGCCACTCGTTGGCGAACACGAGGCCGGTCACGGATTCCGGTTCCGGGAGGCGGGGCAGCCAGTCGATGCGCGGATCGAGGCCGTCGGGCCGCGGCGCACGCTCCACGGCGCAGGGCCGCAGCCGGGCGGCGAGGTCCGGTGACACCACCCGCAGTACGTCCGCCAGCAGCTCACCCCGGCCGGCACCCACGTCCACGAGCGCCAGCGCGCGGGGCCGCCCCAGGGCTTCGTCGAGCCGCCCGAGCAGTGCGGCGACCGCACCGGCGAAGAGCGGCGACGCATGCACCGACGTGCGGAAATGCCCTGCCGGTCGCTCCCGTACGAAGAAGCCTTCCGGCCCGTACAACGCCTGCTCCGCCGCCTCGCGCCAGCCCCGCCCGGGCGCCGTGTCCTCGCTCACGCCCCCACCGTACGGGCGGGTCGGCGACCGCCCGGTCACGGGCCATCGTCCACCTTCCGGAGTATGTGTGCGGCGCAGGGATCGGCCCTCCGGTTGACCCCGGCACGTGCGTGACGTGCCTACGCTGGGTGACGTGCAGCGCGTTTACGACTTCTTCCGCAGGCACCCGACAGGGGTCGACACCTTCTGGGCCGTCATCCTGTTCGGGCCCGCCGGCCTGTGGGTCGCCCAGGAGGGGCACGGCAAGGGACTGGCCGTCGTCCTCCTGCTGTGCCTCGTGGTCGCGCTGCGCCGCCGGGCTCCGGGGGTGATGCTGCTGCTCGCAGCCGGGACGGGCGTTCTGCAGCTCGTCACGGACACCCCGCCCAACCCGGGCAACTTCGCGATGCTCGTGATCATCTACACCAACGCCGCGAACGGGCCGGTGTGGGCGTCCAGATTCGCGCTCGTCGGCGGCCTGGCGGCCTCTCCCATCGCCAACACCCGGTGGTCGGACGACTACGCGTCGGGCTTCGACACCATCGCCGCCACCATCCTGATGACCGTCCCCTTCGCCCTCGCCTGGGTCCTCGGCGACTCCCTCCGCACCCGCCGCGCGTACTACGCCCAGCTCGAGGAGCGGGCCGCCCGCCTGGAGAAGGAGCGCGAGGCGCAGTCGAAGATGGCCGTGGCGGCCGAACGGGCGCGGATAGCGCGCGAACTGCACGACGTCGTCGCCCACAACGTCTCGGTGATGGTCGTGCAGGCCGACGGCGCGGCCTATGTCCTCGATGCCGCGCCCGAGCAGGCCAAGCAGGCCCTGGAGACGATCTCCGGCACGGGGCGGCAGGCGCTCGCCGAGATGCGCCGCCTGCTCGGCGTGCTGCGCACCGGCGAGCCGGAGGAGGCGGGCGACTATGTGCCGCAGCCCGACGTGGGCCAGCTCGACGATCTCATCGAGCAGGTCCGCGGGGCCGGGCTTCCGGTGCGCTTCACGGTCGAGGGGAGCCCGCGCCCGCTGCCCAGCGGTGTGGAGCTGACCGCGTACCGCATCGTGCAGGAAGCGCTCACCAACACCCGTAAGCACGGCGGCCCCGATGCGGGCGCGACCGTCCGGCTGACGTACGGCGAAAGCGAGCTCGACCTGCTCGTGGAGGACGACGGGCGCGGCGCGCAGCACGAGCTGTACGAGGAGGGCGGGGCCGACGGCCTCGGGCAGGGGCTCATCGGGATGCGCGAGCGGATCGGCATGGTCGGCGGAAGCTTCGACGCGGGGCCGCGGCCGGGCGGCGGCTTCCGGATCAGTGCGGTGCTGCCGTTGATGAAACAGGCGGGTTGATGACGCGGGCGGGGCCGATGACGCGGGCGGGTTGAGAAACAGGCGGGTTGAGAGACAGGCGGGTTGAGGAAGCAGCCGGACCGATGAACCGGCTGATGAAGGGGACCGGCTGAGGATGGGGCGGCCGTTCGCCTGTACCGTCCAGCAGACCCAGCGAAGGGAAAGTGCGCAGATGGCGATCCGCGTGATGCTCGTCGACGACCAGGTGCTGCTCCGCACCGGGTTCCGCATGGTGCTGCAGGCGCAGCCCGACATGGAGATCGTCGCCGAGGCGGGGGACGGGGTGGAGGCGGTCGAGGTGCTGCGCTCGACGAAGGTCGACGTGGTCCTCATGGATGTCCGCATGCCGCGGATGGACGGGGTGGAAGCGACCCGGCGCATCTGCTCTCCGGGAGGCGCGGGGCCTCAGGGTCCGGCCGCGGCCGGGGCCGGTGCGGGTCCCGGTGACGGATCGGGCTCACCCCGGGTGCTGATCCTGACGACCTTCGACCTCGACGAGTACGCGTTCTCGGCCCTGAAGGCCGGTGCGAGCGGCTTCATGCTCAAGGACGTGCCGCCGGGCGAACTGCTCACGGCGATCCGGGCGGTGCACAGCGGCGACGCGGTGGTCGCCCCGACCACGACACGTCGCCTGCTGAACCGCTTCGCCCCGATGCTGCCGAGCGGTGCACCCCAGCCCTCCAGCACCCAGCTCAAGCGGCTCACCGACCGCGAGCACGAGGTGCTGCTGCTGGTGGCCCAGGGCATGTCGAACGGCGAGATCGCCGCCCGGCTCTTCCTGTCCGAGGCCACGGTCAAGACGCATGTGGGCCGCATCCTCACGAAGCTCGAACTGCGCGACCGCGTCCAGGCCGTGGTGCTGGCCTACGAGACCGGGCTGGTGCGGGCGGGCAGCGGCGGATTCGGCGGGGGTGGCGGCGCGGAGGCGACATAGCCACGCGGCCGCCGCCCGTGGAGCGCACGGACCGGGGCGCCCTCGGGCCGCGGTCGTCGGCCGGGGCGTGGCTGCCGCCTGCGGTGCGGCCGTCGGCCGGGCTGCGGTCGTCGGCTGGGCTGCGGCCGTCGGCCGGGGCCCGGCTATCGCCTACGGTGCGGCCGTCCGCGGCGGCGCGGTGGGCCCCTCCGGTTCGGTGGCGCCCGCAGGCGCATCGGCCGCCTTCGACTCGAGGCCCTTCGACTCGAGGCCCTTCGACTCGGGGCCCTTCGCCTTCGCATTCGTCTCGGCCTTCGACTTCGGCACGGACTCCTTCGACTTCAGGCCGGTCGCCTTGGCCTGTTCCGACTCCAGCCGTTCGACGAAGCCCGCGACCGCCTCCGTCACATCCGCCTCGGTCCACTCCAGCCCCGGCGCCCCGACGGCCACCTCGGTAACGGAGAGACCGGGGCCCGAGGCGTTCCAGTGGCGGAACAACGTCGTCCGGGTCTCCTCCGCCAGCCGCACGCTCGCCTCGTCGAGCACCTCCGGCGGATACGGCAGCCACAGCTGGAACTCGTGCGTGTGCGGCCCTTCCGGGTGGATCCGGTGCCAGGGGACACCGGCCGCCGCCAGTGCTTTCCCCAGCGCCTCGGCCACGACCTTGGCGTGCGCCACGTACTCCGGGAGCCTGGGCAGTTCCTGGTCGAGGCCGGCCAGTGCGGCGAGGGCGGCCGGCCACTGCTGGAAGAGCTGCCCTCCGTACCGGTGCCGCCAAGCCCCGGCCTCGTCGATCAGGGTCTGGGGGCCGGCCAGCGCGGCGCCGGAGATCCCGCCCAGGGACTTGTAGAAGGAGACGTACACGCTGTCCGCCAGCGCGGCGATCTCCGGGAGCGTACGCCCGAAGTGAGGGGTGCACTCCCACAGGCGTGCGCCGTCGAAGTGCACCACTGCATCGCGTTCCCGTGCCGCCTCCACCACCGCGGTCAGCTCGTCCCACGACGGGAGGACGAAACCCGGTTCGCGCAGCGGCAGTTCCAGCATCAGCGCCCCGAACGGCTCGTCCAGTGACCGGACTTCCTCTGCCGTGGGCAGCCGCGGTTTGCCCGTCGGATGGACCGTGCGCAACCCGCTGAGGGTGGAGAACGCGTCGCGCTCCCACATCTCCGGATGCGCCGACGGGTGGATCGCCACGGCCGGATTCCCCGTCCGCCCCGCCCAGCAGCGCAGGGCGACCTGCTGGGCCATGGTGCCGGTGGGGAAGAAGGCCGCGGCCTCGGTCCCGAGCAGCTCGGCGACCCGGCGCTCGACCTCGCCGACGATGCCGCCGCCGTAGATGTCGACCCAGTCGTCGAGGTCGTACGCGTCCGGGGCGCTCGCCGTCAACGCGTCGAGCCGGTCGCGGATCGTCGCGTTGTTCGCGCCGCGCACGAGCCTCCGCTCCGCTGCGCGCCAGGCGGCGAGCCGGCGGGCCCGCTGCCGGTCCTGACGGGTGTCCGGCTCTCCGTCCGTGCCGCTCTCCCCGCCCGCGGTCGCGCCGTCCTCCCGGCCGGAAGCCGTGCCGGTCCCGGCGCCCGCGTCGTCTCTCGTGCCGTCCGTCTGGGTCATGGAGCCGATGATGTCCTACGACCCGGCACCCGGGCCCGGTGTTTTTCCGCGGGGCGGACCGGGCGCGCGAGGCACGCGGTACGGGGTCGGCGCGACCGCTCGGGACGGCCCGTCGGCGGTTGTCCACAGGCGGTGGACAGCGCGACTGAGCGCCGAAACACTCGCGTAGCATGGCGGGGATACGTCCGGTACCCCTGGCGGACTGGAACGGAAGGCCGTCCCGCGTGAACGCACCCCATCACCCAGAACCCAAGGACCGTCCGGCTCGGCTCGCCGTCGGGGTCGTCGGTGCCGGTCGCGTGGGTCCGGCCCTCGCCGCCGCGCTGCAGCTCGCCGGCCACCGCCCGGTGGCGGTCTCCGGCATCTCCGAAGCCTCCGTGCGCCGCGCCGCGACCCTGCTCCCCGATGTCCCGGTCGTCACGCCCGCCGAGGTGCTGGAGCGGTCGGAGCTGGTGCTGCTGACCGTGCCGGACGACGCCCTTCCGAGCCTGGTCGAGGGTCTGGCCGAGACCGGTGCCGTACGGCCCGGGCAGCTCCTGGTGCACACCTCGGGCCGGTACGGCTCCACGGTTCTCGACCCCGCCACGCGCGCGGGCGGCCTGCCACTCGCCCTCCACCCGGTGATGACCTTCACCGGTTCGAGTGTGGACGTCCAGCGCCTGGCCGGCTGCTCGTTCGGGGTCACGGCGCCCGAGGAACTGCGGCTCGCGGCGGAGGCGCTGGTCATCGAGATGGGCGGCGAGCCCGAGTGGATCGAGGAGCAGGCCCGCCCGCTCTACCACGCGGCGCTCGCGCTCGGTGCGAACCATCTGGTCACGCTGGTCGCCCAGTCCATGGACCTGCTTCGCGCCTCCGGGGTCGGGGCCCCGGACCGGATGCTCGGACCACTGCTCGGCGCCGCGCTGGACAACGCCCTGCGCTCCGGCGACGCCGCCCTGACCGGACCGGTCGCGCGCGGTGACGCGGGCACGGTCGCGGCCCATGTCGCCGAGTTGCGGGAGCACGCACCCCAGGCCGTCGCCGGATATGTGGCGATGGCCCGCGCGACCGCGGACCGCGCGCTCGCCCACGGAATGCTCAAGCCGGAGCTGGCCGAGGACCTGCTGGGCGTCCTCGCGGACGGAGGGAACGCATGACGGTGCAGCTCGTGCCCACGGCCGGCGGCCTCCGGGCACTCACGCGCGGGGGCGAGCGTGCCGTGGTGATGACGATGGGAGCCCTCCACGAGGGGCACGCGGCGCTGATCCGCGCGGCCCGGGAGCGGGTGGGCCTCGGCGGGCAGGTCGTGGTCACCGTCTTCGTCAACCCGCTCCAGTTCGGGGCGGGCGAGGACCTCGACCGCTATCCGCGCACGCTCGACGCCGATCTCGTGGTCGCCGAGAAGGCCGGAGCCGATGCGGTCTTCGCCCCGTCCGGTGACGAGGTCTACCCGGGCGGCGAGCCGGAGGTCCGGATCAGCGCGGGAGCGATGGGCGAGCGGCTCGAAGGGGCGTACCGCCCGGGCCACTTCAGCGGCGTGCTCACCGTCGTCGCCAAGCTGCTCCACCTCACGGATCCCGACGCGGCGTTCTACGGGCAGAAGGACGCCCAGCAGCTCGCCCTGATCACGCGCATGGCGCGCGACCTCAACTTCCCCGCGGAGATCGTCGGAGTCCCGACCGTCCGGGAGGACGACGGCCTCGCGCTCTCCAGCCGCAACCGCTACCTCGGGGCGGAGGAGCGGCCGACCGCCCTGGCGCTGTCCCGTGCGTTGTTCGCCGGGCGACGGGCCGGTCTGGCCGCGGCGGGGGCGGAGACCGCCGAAGGGTCCGCGGCCGTCGCGGACCCCGGTGCCGTACGGGCCGCCGCGCAGCGGGTCCTCGATGAGGCCGCGGGTCTTCGGCCGCCGCTCGCCCTGGACTACCTGGCGCTCGTCGACCCGGCCGACTTCACCGACGTATCCCCGGACTTCACCGGTGAGGCGGTGCTCGCCGTCGCCGCCAAAGTCGGCGCGACCCGCCTGATCGACAACATCCGCCTGCAGTTCGGAGCCGCCCGATGACGCACGCGACTTTCCAGCAGCGAGCCCTGGCAGTGGCAGCCGTCTCGGCCGGCGTCCCACTGTCGGCCGCGGGCAGCCCCTATTTCTGGGTGCCGCTCGCCCTGGCGGCCGTGCCTGCGGTGTTCGGGGCGGTCCGCCCCGCTCCGGTACGGGCCGCCCGTACGCCCCAACGCCCGCGCAGCACCCAAGGATTCGGCCTCGGCCACAGGAGCCCCAGATGACCGGCGCCCCCATAGCCGACACCCCGCAGCCCCGCGCCGCGACGGACGGCGAACGTCCCGTGCCCGCCGCCACGGAGCCCGCCGCCATGGAGCCCGCTGCCATGGAGCCCGCTGCCACGGAGGCCGCCCGGCTCTCCGCGGTCACCGAGCCTGCGGTCACCGAGCCCGCGGTCACCGACGGCGGGCGCGCCGGCGCGTCCGCCCCCGAGGCCGGCACTCTCCGCGCCCCCGCCCCCGGCTGGGCCATCGAGGCCGACGTGGTCGTCGTCGGGTCCGGCGTCGCCGGGCTCACTGCCGCGCTCCGCTGCGCCGCCGCCGGCCGCAGGACCGTCGTGGTGACCAAGGCCCGGCTCGACGACGGCTCCACACGCTGGGCGCAGGGCGGCATCGCCGCCGCCCTCGGCGAGGGCGACACCCCGGAACAGCACCTCGACGACACGCTCGTCGCGGGCGCCGGACTCTGTGACGAGCAGGCCGTCCGCGCGCTGGTCACCGAAGGCCCGGACGCCGTACGGCGGTTGATCTCCACCGGGGCCCGCTTCGACACCTCCGCCGAGACCGGGGCGATCGAGCTGACCCGCGAGGGCGGCCACCACCGCCGCCGGATCGCGCACGCGGGCGGCGACGCGACCGGCGCGGAGATCTCCCGCGCGCTCGTCGAGGCCGTTCGGGACGCGGGCATGGAGACCGTCGAGAACGCGCTCGTCCTGGACCTGCTCACCGACGCCGAGGGCCGTACCGCCGGCGTCACGCTCCATGTGATGGGCGAGGGCCAGCGCGACGGGGTCGGCGCCGTGCACGCCCCCGCCGTCGTCCTCGCCACCGGCGGCATGGGCCAGGTGTTCTCCGCGACCACCAACCCGGCCGTCTCCACCGGCGACGGCGTCGCGCTGGCGCTGCGCGCCGGGGCCGAGGTGAGCGACCTGGAGTTCGTGCAGTTCCACCCCACCGTCCTCTTCCTCGGCCGCGGCGCCGAGGGCCAGCAGCCGCTGGTCTCCGAGGCCGTACGCGGCGAGGGCGCGCACCTCGTCGACGCCGACGGCGTGCGCTTCATGCTGGGGCAGCACGAACTGGCCGAGCTGGCCCCGCGCGACATCGTCGCCAAGGGGATCATGCGGCGCATGCGGGAGCAGCGCGCCGAGCATATGTACCTCGACGCCCGCCACTTCGGCGCCGAGATGTGGGCCTCCCGCTTCCCCACGATCCTCGCCGCCTGCCGCGCGCACGGCATCGACCCGGTGACCGAGCCGATCCCGGTCGCTCCCGCCGCGCACTACGCGTCGGGCGGCGTCCGCACCGACCTCGCGGGCCGTACGACGGTGCCGGGCCTGTACGCGTGCGGCGAGGTCGCCTGCACCGGTGTCCACGGCGCGAACCGCCTGGCCTCCAACTCCCTCCTGGAGGGGCTGGTGTTCGCCGAGCGCATCGCCGCCACCATCGCCGCGGAGCCGTCCCAGCGCCAGGCACCCGTACGCCCCGCTTCCGTGCCCCGCGCGCCCGCGCGCTCGCCGCTCCTCGCGCCGGAGTCGCGCTTCGTGATCCAGCGCATCATGACCTCGGGGGCGGGCGTCCTGCGCAGCGCCAAGAGCCTGAACGCCGCTGCCGTGGCGCTCCAGGCCCTGCACACCGAGGCCGTCGCCGAACTCGACCGGGACGGCAAGACCGCCGAGCCGTGCGTCGAGACCTGGGAGGCCACCAACCTCCTTCTCGTCTCCCGCGTGCTGGTCGCCATGGCCCGGGAGCGCGAGGAGACCCGCGGATGCCACTGGCGCGAGGACCGCCCCGAGCGCGACGACGACCACTGGCGCCGCCACCTCGTCGCCCGGCTCACCCCGGAGCGCTCACTCGCGCTGCGCCCCACGGCCACGGCAGAATTCCCGCCCGTAGAGCGGTCCGCACCGACCGTGAGCGCCGGCCGAACCACCCACCCTGAAGGGGACACACGTGAACACGCCTGATCGTCCACAGCCTGTGGATCTCCCGCTGCTCCAGATCGGCGGTCCCTCCGCCGGCGCGGACGCGGGCGGCTGCGGCGACGGGTGCGGCTGCGGGGGCGGTGACGAAGAGGAGTACGGCCTGGATCCGTTGCAGTGCGGTCTGGACCCCCAGCTCGCCGGGCTCCTCGTGGCCGCGGGCCTGGACCCCGTCCAGGTCGAGGACATCGCCCATCTGGCGATCGAGGAGGACCTCGACAGCGGCGTGGACGTCACCACGGTCGCCACCATCCCCGAGTACGCCGTCGCCACCGCCGACTTCACCGCCCGCGAGGCCGGAGTCGTCGCCGGACTGCGCATCGCCGAGGCGATCCTCTCCGTCGTCTGCACCGACGACATCGAGGTCGAGCGGCATGCCGAGGACGGCGACCGCGTCGAGCCGGGCACCAAGCTGCTGTCCGTCAGGACCCGTACGCGCGACCTGCTGACCGCCGAGCGCAGCGCCCTCAACCTCATGTGCCGCCTCTCCGGCATCGCCACCGCCACCCGCGCCTGGGCCGACCTCCTGGAGGGCACGGGCGCCGCGGTCCGGGACACCCGTAAGACGACGCCGGGGCTGCGCTCTCTGGAGAAGTACGCGGTCCGCTGCGGCGGCGGGGTCAACCACCGGATGTCGCTGTCCGACGCCGCGCTCATCAAGGACAACCACGTCATCGCCGCCGGCGGCGTGGCGGCCGCCTTCAAGGCCGTACGCTCCGAGTTCCCCGATGTGCCCATCGAGGTGGAGGTCGACCGGCTGGACCAGATCGAGCCCGTGCTCGCCGAGGGCGCCGACCTCATCCTCCTCGACAACTTCACGCCGGAGCAGACCCGCGAGGCCGTCGCCCTCGTCGCGGGCCGCGCCCGTCTGGAGTCCTCCGGCCGCCTCAGCCTGGCCAACGCCCGCGCGTACGCGGAGACGGGCGTCGACTACCTGGCCGTCGGCGCGCTCACCCACTCCTCACCGATCCTCGACATCGGGCTCGACCTGCGCGAGGGCCCGGGGGAGGAGCGGGGCTGATGCTGCTCACGATCGATGTCGGCAACACCCACACCGTCCTGGGCCTCTTCGACGGCGAGGAGATCGTCGAGCACTGGCGGATCTCCACCGAGGCCCGCCGCACCGCCGACGAACTCGCCGTTCTCCTCCATGGCTTGATGGGCATGCACCCGCTGCTCGGCGAGGATCTGGGCGACGGCATCGACGGCATCGCCATCTGCTCGACCGTCCCCTCCGTCCTGCACGAGCTGCGGGAGGTCACCCGCCGCTACTACGGCGACGTGCCCGCCGTTCTCGTGGAGCCGGGCGTCAAGACGGGCGTCCCGATCCTCATGGACAACCCCAAGGAGGTCGGCGCCGACCGGATCATCAACGCCCTCGCGGCCGTTGAGCTCTACGGCGGCCCGTGCGTGGTCGTCGACTTCGGTACGGCCACCACGTTCGACGCCGTGTCGGCCCGCGGTGAGTACGTGGGCGGTGTGATCGCCCCGGGCATCGAGATCTCCGTGGACGCCCTCGGCGTGCGCGGCGCACAGCTCCGCAAGATCGAACTGGCCCGTCCGCGCAGCGTCATCGGCAAGAACACCGTCGAGGCGATGCAGTCCGGCATCCTCTACGGCTTCGCGGGCCAGGTGGACGGCGTCGTGGAGCGCATGGCACGCGAACTGGCCGACGAACCGGAGGATGTGACCGTCATCGCCACCGGCGGCCTGGCCCCGATGGTGCTCGGCGAGTCCTCCGTGATCGACGAACACGAGCCCTGGCTCACCCTGATCGGCCTCCGCCTGGTCTACGACCGCAACGTCTCCCGGGGCTGATCCCGCTCCCGCTACTCAGAAATTCCACCGCCGGACAACCATCCGTCCATCTCGTGTGTCCTCGCTCTGCGGGGAACATCCGACCGATGCCGAGATGGAAGTGGAACCTATGCGGAGCAAGGGGATATGCGCGAGATCGGCCGCCGTCGCGGCCGTGCTCGCGGCGGCGAGCGGCCTGGGAGCGGGACAGGCGAACGCGGCCGGTCCCACGCTGCAGATCCAGGTGCCCGCGCGCTACTACGCGTACGCCGCGGACGAACGGCCCGGGGACGGCGACCTGTTCCTCTTCCACCTCAACCTCGACGGGCCGGAGGGCGAGGACCCGCTCGCCGAGGACGTGAAGCTGACCATCGACGCCTCCGCGCTCAAGGGCAAGGCCGTGCTGAAGCCGGCGAGCGGAAGCTGCGAGGACTCCGACAAGGACCTCGTCTACAACTGCGCGTACAGCTCGATCGACGGCCGGACGAGCGTCCAGCCCTTCTACATCGAAGGCGCCAAGGGCATGAAGCCCGGCTACGCCGGCATGATCGAGTACCGGGCGACCTCTTCCAACACCCCTGACGCCGAAGCCGCGACGAAGGTCTACGTCGACGGACCCAAGCTCGCCGAGCGCGCGCACAAGCCGTTGAAGGACGTCGCCCCCGGCTCCACCGTGAAGGTCACCCCGGCCATAGCGAACCTCGGCCAGCTCGCCGCCGACCAGGGCATCGGCATCAAGCTCTACGGCGTCGAGGGCCTCAAGGTGGCCCGCGAGCACTCCAATTGCCACTTCAAGAGCTGGGCCGACACCTCCGCGTACTGCCTCTTCGACACCCCGCTGGAGCCGGGCGCCGCGTACGAGTTCTCCGAGCCCTTCCGCTTCACGGTCTCCGACGAGCTGATGTACGGGAACATCGGCTACCACGCCTGGCCCATCGGCAGCGGCGACCCCTGGGAGTACGAGGAGCCGGGCGACTTCGACCAGCAGGGCACCGGCGCACCGCTGACCCTCAAGACCGTCGAGCCCACCGGCTTCGAGGAGTTCGGCGGCCACACCGACGTCGTCACCACGCAGAAGGCCGACTTCCAGGCGATCACGGACACGGTCGAGGGCAAGGTCGGCGACACCGTCCGGCTCACGCTCGGCGTGAAGAACGCCGGCCCCGGCTCCATGGACCTCTCCGGCCGCGACGGCCACGGCAGCGGCACGTACGAGGTCACGCCCCCGAAGGGCACCACGATCACCTCGATCCCGTTCCCGGGCGAGGAGGACGACTGGGCCTGCTCGAAGAAGGAGAAGGGCAGCAGGACGTACGTCTGCACCATCGACGAGAGGTTCGCCAAGGGCGAGGAGGAGACCCTCGTCTTCAACGTCCGCATCGACAAGAAGGTCGAGGGCGCGCAGGGGAGGATCACCGTCCTGGACCGTGAGGACTACCCGGCGCGCGACCCGGAGCCGGGCAACGACGCGGCCGCGATCGAGACCCGCATCAGCGGTGGCGGAAGCGACGGCACCTCGGGCGGGTCCGGCGGGTCCGGCGGCTCCGGCGGTTCGGCGGCCGGTGGGTCCGGCACGGCGGGCACGGACGGCGGCTCGGCGTCCGCAGGTTCGCAGGCGAGCGGCTCCATGGCCGGCACGGGCGCCGGCGGCATCGGGCTCATCGCGGCCGTCTCCGCGGCTGTGGTGGCCGCGGGATCGGTCGCCGTGGTGGTCGCGGCGCGCCGCCGCAGGAGCGCGTAGCACGGCCGATGAAGGGGGTGTCGGAGCCACGCATGCCGACACCCCCGGGTATGTCCCGCTGAGCGAAAATTGTCCGCTTAGCACTTAAAGTCGGTCCATGCCCACGCCATACGGTTCCCGCGGCGCCATGGCGTTCAGCGCCGATGAGCTGCGCGTCCTGCGCCGCGCCCTCGCCATCGCCCTGCGGCCCTCCCCCGCGTCCCCCGCAGAAAGCCGGGAGGACGAGATCCAGGAGCTGTGCCGCCTCACCGAAGCCGTGGAGGAGGCGGTCGGGGAAGGAGAACGGCTGCGCGCCTTCCTCTTCGCCGATCTGGCCCGATATCGCGCCGCCCTCCCCGGCGCCGCCTCCGGCTTCCTGGAACGGCTCGTGGACGCACTCTCGGCCGGGTACACCCCGGGCGCCGACGACCTCGCCGCCCTGCGCTCGCTCTGCGCCACCGCGGCGGACGGTCCGGAGGCCGGGCACCGGCGTGAACTGCTTCGCCGTTGCGAAGCCCTTGCCGAGCAGGCGCTCTCGAACCGTCTCGCCGGCCTCGCGCACGGCGCGCGGCCCGCCGAACCAGTGGTGGCCGCGGTGTCGGCCGCGGTCCCTGCCGCGCGTCTCGTCGCGCTGCCGGGCGGCCGCGCCGCCGACGACGAACCGGAGAAGCCGGCGTCCAAGCCCAAGGCGAAGCCCGCGGCGGATCCCGAGGGCGAGCCGGAGCGGAAGCCCGAGCCGGGGTCCAGGCCCAAGCCCGAGCCGGAGCGCGGCCCGTCGGCCCCCTCGGAGCAACCGGGCCGTCATGTGCCGACTCCGGCCGAGGTGTTCCCGCCCCGCAGGCGCAGGACCCCGCCGGAAGGGCCGCCTTCCCGCCCCGAGCAATTGGTCGCGGTCTGACTGGCTACTCTTGAGCCATGGATTACGTCTCCGCGCTGCTGCCGCCCGTGGTCATGGCCGTGGGATTCATCGCTCTGGTCAGGACCATCGTGAAAAGCCAGGGCGGTGCCAACAAGGCCAAGGAGGACGCCGCCGTGGACGCGGCGCTGGCTCGCGCCGAGGGCGGGAGCCGTCCGGCCCGGGAGCGGTAGAACTCGTCTCCGGCGGCCGGCCGGGCGACCTCCGAGAGGTCGCGCGGACCGGACACCCGAAGGGCGTACGGCCGGGAACATGTGTCCCGAGTCGTACGCCCTTTTTGCTGCGGGAAATCAGTCCGCGTGAACCGGCATTCAGGACATCTACCACTATTATTCCAATGTGGTTCGACGATTGGGTGACCTCGAAGACGCCGTGATGACGCGCGTCTGGGAGTGGAACCGGCCGGTCACCGTTCGGGAAGTCCTGGAAGACCTCCAGCAGGAACGCTCGATCGCCTACACCACGGTCATGACGGTAATGGACAACCTCCATCAGAAGGGCTGGGTCCGCCGGGAAGCCGAAGGCCGTGCCTATCGATATGAGGCGGTCTCCACCCGCGCCGGCTACTCGGCCGCACTCATGCACGAGGCTTGGCACACCAGTGACAACCCCGCCGCGGCACTAGTCGCGTTCTTCGGCATGATGTCCCAGGAACAGCGGGAAGCGCTCCGGGACGCCATGCGCGTCGTACAACTCAGCGATCCCGATGACGGCGAGGGAGAGGCGGGGCGATAGCGTCCCGCACATGTCCCGAGTATCAAATGACGTCACTGTCCGCCGGGCGAGGACGAGCGATGTCTCCGCCGTACGCCGTCTCATCGACGCGTACGTACGTGAGGGCATCCTGCTCGACAAAGCGACGGTCACCCTTTACGAGGACATCCAGGAGTTCTGGGTGGCCGAACGGGACGAGGACGGCCGGATCCTCGGTTGCGGGGCACTTCATGTGATGTGGGAAGACCTTGCCGAGGTCCGAACGCTGGCCGTGGACCCGCAGATGAAGGCGACCGGAGTCGGTCATCAGATCCTGGCCAAGTTGGTTCAGACCGCGCGCTGGCTCGGTGTGCGGCGAATTTTCTGCCTCACCTTCGAAGTCGACTTCTTCACGAAGCATGGGTTCGCGGAGATCGGGGAGGCGCCCGTAGATGGGGATGTCTACAGCGAGCTGCTGCGTTCCTATGACGAGGGTGTGGCCGAGTTCCTCGGTCTCGAACGAGTGAAGCCGAACACCCTCGGCAACAGTCGCATGCTTCTGCACCTGTGATCCCCGGGTGCTTCTGCAACGCCTGATGCGACAGCCCGGGATCACTATGACCACTTAGAGCGATCCCTATGTCCGAATCGCGCACGTTTCCCGTACGCATGAGCTACTCAACCTCACCCAGGGGTTTGTGTTTTTCCGAGAAAGGCGGTTTCCTTTCCGTCGTACTGCTTTTTCGATGAAAGGGAATCCGGTGGCACAGAAGGTTCAGGTCCTTCTTGTCGACGACCTCGACGGTGGCGAGGCCGACGAGACCGTGACGTTTGCGCTGGACGGCAAGACTTACGAGATCGACCTCAAGGCTTCCAACGCGGACAAGCTGCGCGGTCTTCTCGAGCCGTACACCAAGAGCGGCCGTCGCACGGGTGGCCGTGCCGCGTCCGGTCGCAAGGCCCGTGCCGCGGCGTCCGGGGGCTCCCAGGACACCGCGAAGATCCGCGCCTGGGCAAAGGAGAACGGCTACAGCGTCAACGACCGCGGCCGCGTCCCCGCCGAGATCCGCGAGGCGTACGAGAAGGCCAACGCCTGAGCGTGCGAGGCGTTCAGCAACCGGGCCCGGTGGACCTGTGTGGCCGCCGCGCCCACGAGCCGTACGAGGTCGGGGGCCCGGCGCCCGTCGTCCTCGTGACCCCTGCGGGCACCTCCCACGGTCGCCACGGGCAGCGTCGGCTCGATCTCGCATCCCGGCTCGGGAGGCCGCAGCCACACAGGCTGTGGTCCGGTGCACGCGGCCTCCCATGAGTCCCCCGGCCGGGGAGCGCGCATCCGGTCGCCAGGACCGAGAGCGATCAGATCCAGGGCGACTCCGCCCCATTCAAGCCAGTCCAGCAGCTCGGGCAGCTGCTCCGCGCCGCCCGCGGCGATCAGGAACCGCATCCGGCCGCCGTCCAGTGCGACGGGACCGGTGCGCGGCAGGCGCCGCAGCACGGCGGCTCCGGCGTCGGCCGGCACGTCCAGCGCGTCGAAGCGCTGCCCGGTGAGCAGGTCCACCGGCCGCCCGGCCGGCTGTCCGCCCGTGACCGGCCAGCCCAGTACCCGCTCGTACCACAGGCGTACGTCACACGTTGCGCGCCGGGGGCGCGGGAATGCGGTTGCCATGACCGGAGCAACTGCCGAACCCCCGGAGAGTTACGCACAGTTGGCAAGTGGGTACGGAACGTGGTAGGGGCGACGCTTCGGTGAGATTTCGGAGCGCAAGGATGTTCGCCCTTAGCTGAGGGAACCGCCCCGCGCCGCATGGAGTATCAGTTCCAGCGGGTAAGAATTTCCTCGTGGGAGGGGCGACGCGCGCGCGTTGGCCGGGATGGCGTTCGCCATCGGCGTAGTGGTATCGAGGGTATACGCCTGGCCTGCGGGAACATCGTCTCGCACCATCGGGTTGGAGCTGTTGTCGGCTGTCCGGGGCAGGAGGCCAAGGGCGGTGTCGGCAGTTGGAATGAGCTGTCCCCCACAGCGGGACTAGCATGCGGAAGGACAGGGAGGGGATCGTCCCCGATCTTTCTGACCGCTCTGAGGAGCGATTAACGATGTTCGAGAGGTTCACCGACCGTGCGCGGCGGGTTGTCGTCCTGGCTCAGGAAGAAGCCCGGATGCTCAACCACAACTACATCGGCACCGAGCACATCCTCCTGGGCCTGATCCATGAGGGTGAGGGTGTCGCCGCTAAGGCCCTGGAGAGCCTCGGGATTTCGCTCGAGGCGGTCCGCCAGCAGGTGGAGGAGATCATCGGGCAGGGCCAGCAGGCCCCGTCCGGGCACATCCCCTTCACCCCCCGTGCGAAGAAGGTCCTGGAGCTGTCGCTCCGCGAGGCCCTTCAGCTCGGCCACAACTACATCGGTACGGAGCACATCCTGCTCGGCCTGATCCGCGAGGGCGAGGGCGTCGCCGCCCAGGTCCTCGTGAAGCTGGGCGCCGATCTGAACCGGGTGCGGCAGCAGGTCATCCAGCTGCTCTCCGGTTACCAGGGCAAGGAGGCCGCCACGGCAGGCGGCCCGGCCGAGGGCACGCCCTCGACCTCCCTCGTCCTGGACCAGTTCGGCCGCAACCTCACGCAGGCCGCCCGCGAATCCAAGCTCGACCCGGTCATCGGGCGCGAGAAGGAGATCGAGCGGGTCATGCAGGTGCTGTCGCGCCGTACCAAGAACAACCCGGTGCTCATCGGCGAGCCCGGCGTCGGCAAGACGGCGGTCGTCGAGGGCCTGGCCCAGGCCATCGTCAAGGGCGAGGTGCCCGAGACCCTCAAGGACAAGCACCTCTACACCCTGGACCTGGGCGCCCTGGTCGCCGGCTCCCGCTACCGCGGTGACTTCGAGGAGCGCCTGAAGAAGGTGCTCAAGGAGATCCGCACCCGCGGCGACATCATCCTGTTCATCGACGAGCTCCACACCCTGGTGGGTGCGGGTGCCGCCGAGGGCGCGATCGACGCCGCCAGCATCCTCAAGCCGATGCTGGCCCGCGGCGAACTGCAGACCATCGGTGCGACGACGCTCGACGAGTACCGCAAGCACCTGGAGAAGGACGCGGCCCTGGAGCGCCGCTTCCAGCCCATCCAGGTCGCGGAGCCGTCGCTGCCGCACACCATCGAGATCCTCAAGGGCCTCCGGGACCGGTACGAGGCGCACCACCGTGTCTCGATCACCGACTCGGCCCTCGTGGCGGCGGCCACCCTGGCCGACCGGTACATCTCCGACCGCTTCCTGCCGGACAAGGCGATCGACCTGATCGACGAGGCCGGCTCCCGGATGCGTATCCGCCGGATGACCGCTCCGCCGGACCTGCGCGAGTTCGACGAGAAGATCGCCGGAGTCCGCAGGGACAAGGAGTCCGCGATCGACTCGCAGGACTTCGAGAAGGCGGCCTCCCTCCGCGACAAGGAGAAGCAGCTCCTGGCCGCGAAGGCCAAGCGGGAGAAGGAGTGGAAGGCCGGCGACATGGACGTCGTCGCCGAGGTCGACGAGGAGCTGATCGCCGAGGTCCTGGCCACGGCCACGGGCATCCCGGTCTTCAAGCTCACCGAGGAGGAGTCCTCGCGGCTGCTGCGCATGGAGGACGAGCTCCACAAGCGCGTCATCGGTCAGAAGGACGCCATCAAGGCCCTCTCGCAGGCGATCCGCCGTACGCGGGCCGGCCTGAAGGACCCGAAGCGCCCCGGTGGCTCGTTCATCTTCGCCGGCCCGTCCGGCGTCGGTAAGACCGAGCTGTCCAAGACGCTGGCGGAGTTCCTCTTCGGCGACGAGGACGCGCTGATCCAGCTCGACATGTCGGAGTTCAGCGAGAAGCACACCGTCTCGCGGCTCTTCGGCTCGCCTCCCGGCTACGTCGGGTACGAGGAGGGCGGACAGCTCACCGAGAAGGTGCGCCGCAAGCCGTTCTCCGTGGTCCTCTTCGACGAGGTCGAGAAGGCCCACCCGGACATCTTCAACTCGCTGCTGCAGATCCTGGAGGACGGTCGTCTGACCGACTCCCAGGGCCGGGTCGTGGACTTCAAGAACACGGTCATCATCATGACGACCAACCTCGGCACCCGGGACATCTCCAAGGGCTTCAACCTCGGCTTCGCGGCCGGGGGCGACCCCAAGACCGGGTACGAGCGGATGAAGGCCAAGGTCAACGACGAGCTCAAGCAGCACTTCCGGCCCGAGTTCCTCAACCGTGTCGACGACACCGTGGTCTTCCACCAGCTGTCGCAGGAAGACATCATCCAGATCGTCGACCTGATGCTGGCCAAGGTGGACGAGCGGCTGAAGGATCGCGACATGGGCATCGAGCTCAGCGCGGAGGCCAAGAGCCTGCTCGCCAAGAAGGGCTACGACCCGATCCTGGGCGCCCGGCCGCTGCGCCGGACGATCCAGCGGGAGATCGAGGACATGCTGTCGGAGAAGATCCTCTTCGGCGAGCTGCGCCCCGGTCACATCGTGGTCGTCGGCACCGAAGGCGAGGGTGACGAAGCGACGTTCACCTTCCGCGGCGAGGAGAAGTCGGCACTGCCCGACGTCCCCCCGATCGAGTCCGCGGCGGGCGGTTCGGGTCCGAACCTGACCAAGGACGTCTGAGCGCCGGCAGGCCCTGTCCGGTGAGGGCCGTCTGACGGCCCGCCGGTGAGCTACAGGCTCGGCCCGGAACCGTACGTACGGTTCCGGGCCGAGCCTTTTGCTGCTGCGGGTGCGGTGTCAGCGCACGGTGGCACGAGGGGCTTGACGTCGGTGAGCCGGGCCCGATCCGCGTACGCCGCCCAGCGGGCCGGGGGCGATGGCGCCACGGGCGTCGAGCATGGGGCGGGTGCCCAGTTCGCGCAGTGCGTGGAGCTGTTCGTCGGACCTCACGGTGACATAGAGGGCCGACGGATCGAGGCGGGCGATGACCTCGTCCGCGTAGGCGGCGGTGTGGAACCGCGACCAGCCCCGGACGAGTGGGGACCGTACGGCGAGCAAGCGGTGGCCGGCGCACCGTCCGAGGACCGGGATGGCCGCATCGGATTCCCCATGCGTCGCGGCGAACACCACGAGCACGGCCTCTTCGTTGTCGACGCGCTCGGGTCCCGGGAACAGATCGAGGACGATGGGACCGACGGACGCCGGCTCGAGTGCCTCCTGAGGGCTGCGGGGCGGGACGAGGTGGGACGCCGGTGCTTCCACCTCCTCCCGTACGGCCGGGGCGAGTTCGGAGGCGTGCCCGAGGCAGGCTGCGGCCTGAAGGAAGATCCGGGCGCAGCCGCCGGAGCGGGAGCGTGGTCACCCCGGGCGGGCAAGTCCCGGAAGATCTCGGTCCGTTCACGGGCCGGCCCTGAGCGACCGCCATCCGGACGACGTCCTCCCACTGGTCGTCGGCGGCCTGTTGGGCGAAGAGGCCGAAGTCCCCCTCGTCCACGGCTGTCCGCGCGCCCAGGAAGTCCTCGAAGGTGTGGTGGGCGAAGTCCACAGTGCCCGGGGTCGGTGATGTCCCGTTCGCGGTCGCGCCGGATCAGGGGCATGGAGAGGGCGGCGCCGTAGAGCTCCCTGCGCCCCTGCGGGAGGTAGCCGAGGCGGTCGCGGTGGAGGGCGCAGATCAGGCCGCACATGAGGGGGTCGGTGGCGAGGTGGCCGAGATCCGGCTTGGTGCGGACCGCGGTGAGGAGTCACGAACAGCTTCTTGACCAGCGGTGCTACGGCGCTCAAGGCCAGTCCGAACGCCGATGACTGCGGGATCCACGTCCCGGGCTCCGGCGGCAGTGGCGCGTGCCGCGGCGGTGCGCAGCACGGCGTGGTCGGCGGAGCGTGCACGCCACGTGGCACAGCGTAGGGGGAGCGGTCGTGCGATGCAGCCGGATCTTGCGCGCCGAACCCTGCCTCGAACCCCTGAAGGGCGACCGTAATGTCCCTTTTAGTCTCGGCGGCTCGTGATGTGTCGCACGTGGCCTGGCTCACTTACTAGGCGAAATAGGGGCTTATCCGCGGCAGAATGTCCGATTTGCCCACCAGGGTCACAAACGATCCGCCTCTGCCGGACCTCGCCCGCCTTGGTTTCCCAGGGAGTCGCGCCCTGAGCTTACGGGGTCAAGGCGATGGCCTTCATCTCCTCCAAGTATCCGAGGGCGCCCCCGGCTCGGTCGAGCGCCCGTACGGCTTGTGGATTCGACCCCCTTTGCTACGGCTTTCGCTAGTAGGAGGGCTGCTTGGCAGCTCCGAGAACGCGGGTTACCAAGGTGGGGCGATCCCGGACGCACCGCCGGGATTCATTCACTTCTTGGAGGAAAGCCCGTATGACGAAGCACGACCAGAAGACCGCCACCACGAGCAAGAACGTCCTTCGCCGCCGCGCCGCCGTTCTGGCCGTGGGCACGGGAGCCTCGCTCGTTCTGGGGACTGGGGTCGCGCTCGCCGCCGCGGGCGGCTCGGCGCCCCAGGGGGGCGAGCTGTTCGCCCTGAACACCGCCAATTCCCTCTCCAAGGCCGTCCACGGCCAGGCCGATGGCCAGAAGAAGGCCGCGGACACCAAGGTGAAGGCCGCTGCCGCCGCCAAGGCCAAGGCCGCCAAGGCCGCGAAGGCCAAGGCCGACGCCGCCAAGCGCGCTGCCGACAAGGCCGCCGCCGACCGTAAGAAGCGTGCCGTGCTCAAGGCCGCCCCGCCGAAGCCGGCCTCCTGGGTCAAGCCGGTCGACCAGTACACCAAGGGCTCGACCTTCGGTCTCGGCGGCTCGATGTGGTCCAACAAGCACTCCGGCCAGGACCTCGTCGTGCCGACCGGCACCCCGGTGAAGGCCGCCCATGGCGGCACCATCGTCGAGGCGGGCTGGGGCGGCTCGTACGGCAACAACATCGTGATCAAGCACGGCGACCGTACGTACACCCAGTACGGCCACCTGTCGCAGCTCGGTGTGTCCCCCGGGCAGACCGTGAAGACCGGCCAGGTCATAGGCAAGTCGGGCAGCACCGGCAACTCGACCGGCCCGCACCTGCACTTCGAGACCCGTACGGCTCCGGTCTACGGGCACGCGATCGAGCCGCTCAAGTTCATGCGCGGCCACGGCGTCGGCCTGTAAGCAGGGCTTCGCGCGCTACGACTGCGGGTGATGCGCTGACGTCACCATCTCCAGGGCGACCTCGAGGACGGCATCCTGCTTGTCCTCGGGGTCGCCTTCGATGTCCCGCAGCGCGAACATCCCGGCGTGGATGGTGAACAGGGCGCTGACCCCGCGGACGCGGTCGGTCAGCGTCCAGTCGTCTTCCTTGATCAGGTCGAACATCGAGAACATGCGCTCCTTGAAGCGCTCGCCGATGCTCAGCTCGCGGACCGTCGCCTGGTTCTCCTGGATGAAGCGGAAGAGCGGGGCGGCGTCGTGCAGCGCGGCGCTGTAGCGGCGCACCAGCTCCTGCTTGGTCTCCAGGGTGCGGGGCTGCTGCCGTCCCCATTCGATCAGCTCGTCCAGCGGCCGGCAGCCGTCGTCGAAGACGCTGATGATCAGGTCTTCCTTGGACTTGAAGTGGTAGTACAGCGCCGCCTTCGTGACCTGGAGGTGCTCGGCGATCTCGCGCAGCGAGGTCTTCTCGTAGCCGCGCTCGGCGAAGAGCGACAGGGCGACGTGCTGGATGCGCTGGCGGGTGTCGCCGCGGCTCGCCCGTGCTGTGCTGCCCATGGTGCTGCTCTCCTGCGCTCATTCCGGTGGCCGGACCCGCCGCGGACGTCAAACTTACTTGACGACCGGCTAGTTGCCGATCTAACTTCTCCGAGTGTAGCCACTAGCCGGTCGGCAAGTAAGCAGGAGTCCACGCCATGTCCCAGTCCCAGTCCACCACCGGAGAACCTCCAGCGGAGACCTCCGGCCCGACGGAAGGTCCGCAGCCGCGCAGCGTCCGGGTCGTCCTGCTCGCGCTCATGATCGCGATGCTGCTCGCCATGCTCGACAACATGATCGTCGGCACCGCCATGCCCACGATCGTCGGCGAACTCGGCGGGCTGGAGCATCTCTCCTGGGTCGTCACGTCGTACACCCTCGCCACCGCGGCCTCCACGCCCATCTGGGGCAAGCTCGGCGACATGTACGGCCGCAAGGGCATCTTCCTGTCCTCGATCGTGGTCTTCCTGCTCGGCTCCGCGCTCTCGGGCATGTCCCAGACGATGGCGCAGCTCATCGGCTTCCGCGCCGTCCAGGGGCTCGGTGCCGGCGGTCTGATGGTCGGCGTGATGGCGATCATCGGCGACCTCATACCGCCCCGGGAGCGCGGCCGGTACCAGGGCATGATGGTCGGCGTCATGGCCCTCGCCATGATCGGCGGGCCACTGGTCGGCGGCACCATCACCGACCACCTCGGCTGGCGCTGGAGCTTCTACATCAACCTGCCGCTCGGCGCCGTCGCCCTGATCATGGTGACCGCCGTCCTGCACTTGCCGAAGAAGCGCATGCAGGGCCGCATCGACTACCTCGGGGCCACGCTGCTCACGGTCGCGATCACGGCCATGGTGCTGGTCACGACCTGGGGCGGTACGGAGTACGCCTGGGGCTCGGCCATGATCGTCGGGCTCTCGGTCGGGGCCGTCGCCGCCCTCGCCGTCTTCCTCGTCGTCGAGCGCAGGGCGTCGGCTCCCGTCCTCCCGCTGGGCATCTTCCGCAACGCCAACTTCTCGCTGATCACCCTGATCGGCTTCCTCGTCGGCTTCGTGATGTTCGGCGCGATGACGTTCCTGCCGCTGTTCCAGCAGACCGTGCAGGGCGCCTCCGCCACCAACTCCGGCCTCCTGCTGCTGCCCATGCTGCTGGCGATGATGGCCGTCTCCCTGATCGCGGGCCGGGTCACCACCCAGACCGGCAAGTACAAGATCTTCCCGATCATCGGCAGTGCCCTGATCGTCGCCGGGCTCTTCCTGCTGGCCCAGATGGACACCGGGACCACCCGCTTCACCTCGGGCGTCTACATGGCGGTGCTCGGTGCCGGCATGGGCTTCCTGATGCAGATCACGATGCTCGTGGCACAGAACAGCGTGGAGATGAAGGACATGGGGGTCGCCTCGTCCACCTCCACCCTCTTCCGTACGATCGGCGGCTCCTTCGGCGTCTCGATCATGGGCGCCCTGTTCACCCACCGGGTGCAGGACGTGATGGCCGAGCGGGGCGGCTCGGCCGCCTCCGGCCTGGCGTCGGGCACGGCCCAGCTCGACGCGGCGAGCCTGGCGAAGCTGCCGGACGCGGTGCGCGAGGCGTACCAGCACGCGGTCGCGGGCGGTACGCAGACCGTGTTCATGGTCGGCGCGGTCATCGCCGTGATCGGGTTCTTGGCCTCGTGGTTCATCAAGGAGGTGCCGCTCCGGGGCGCCGGTCCCGAGCCGGGCGCCGCGGAGGGCGAGAAGCCGGGCGGTGCCGCGGGCGAGAAGCCGGGCGTGAACGCGGACGCCGCGGTCGCGCAGGGCGGGAACCAGGGCACTGCAGGGCAGGAGCCGTTGTCAGTGGGGCGTGCCAGCATCGACACATGACCACACCGCCGGGCTCAAGTGCCGCGGGGTCCGTGCCGGACCCCGCGGCACTTGAGCCCGCGCCTCCCGGCACGGCGCACCTCGCCCATCTGCGGCAGTTGCGCCGTGCCAAGGACGCCATGGACCGCGACTGGGCCGAGCCGCTCGACCTGGACGCGGTCGCGGCGTATGCGGGCTATTCGCGTTTCCACTTCGTCCGCGCCTTCAAGGCGGTCTACGGACAGACACCCGGCCAGTACCTCAGCCGCCGCCGCATCGAGCGCGCGGAGGAACTGCTGCGCACGGCCGACCTGTCGGTCACCGAGATCTGCACGCTGGTCGGGTTCAGCAGCCTCGGCACCTTCTCCACGGGCTTCAAGAAGCAGACGGGCCTGACCCCAGGCGAGTACCGCAGGAAGCATGTGGGCCGCGGCGCGGCTCTCATACCGGGGTGCTATGCACTGCTGTGGTCCGGCGGCTTCAAGGGTCTGGAGGAGCGGGGCCCGCGGCAGAGCGGGGACAGCGGGGGCCGGGATCGTACGGAAGGCCAGGACCGGGACCGTGCGGACGGGCAGGACGGGGACCGTGCGGACGGTTGCGAGAAGGACCGCAATTCTGGAGAAGCGCTGTGACGGTCCCGCTGCCTACGGTGGCGGCACGGGGGCGGACAGCGGCCCTCGCCCCGTCCCACCACACCTTCAGGAACACGCGGAGCGCGCCATGATCAAGGGAATCGCCATCACCACCGTCTGGGTCCTCGACCAGGACCGGGCCAAGGAGTTCTACACCGAGAAGCTCGGCCTCGAGGTCCGGACGGACATGACCCTGGGCGAGGGCGGCATGCGCTGGCTCACCGTCGGCGCCAAGAACCAGCCGGACGTCGAACTCACGCTGATGGTGCCCGGCCCGCCCGGTCTCGACCCCGAGTCCGCCGAGGCCGTCAGGACGCTGATCTCCAAGGGCGTCCTGGGCGCCGGTGTGCTGGTCACCGACGACGTCCACGCGGACTACGAGACGCTGAAGGCGCGGGGCGTGGAGTTTCTGCAGGAGCCGCAGGAGCGCCCGTACGGGATCGAGGCGATCTTCCGTGACGACTCGGGCAACTGGTTCTCGTTCACCCAGCGCAGCGAGCAACTGGACCTGGACAAGGACTGGACCTGCTGAGGGGCCGGCTGAGCCAACAGCCGAGGGGCCTGCCGCGGCCCGCCGGGGTGTTGCGGGAGGCAGCCGGGCGGGAGACAGGCGCGAGGCTCGATGCCTCATGTGCCCTCAAGCTCTGCGCCGCGCCTGAGGATTGATGATCGGGATGCTGCCGGTGTCCGTCGGCGCGGACTCCGGCAGCCACAGCACGGCGATGGCGCCCCCGTCCTTTCGGGGAGCGGTCCCGTCGCCGCCGTCGCCGCCCGTCTGAGGCGCAGCGTTGCGGAACGTGAGGCGTGCCCCCAGCACCCGCGCCTGACCCGCCGCGATGGTCAGCCCCAGACCGTGCCCGAGCCCGGCCCGGTCGTCGCGGCCCGTGCGGAACCGGCTGGGGCCGTCGGCCAGCAGCTTCGCGGGGAAGCCCGGCCCATGGTCGCGTACGCGCAGCACGCGCCCGTCGATCGTGACGACGACCGGCGGCTTGCCGTGCCGGGCGGCGTTCGCGAGGAGATTGCCCAGGATCCGTTCGAGCCGCCGCGGGTCGGTGTGCGCGATGGCGTCGCGCACGACCCGTACGGAGGCCTCCGGGGCGAAGACCCGGACCCGGCGGGTCACGAACTCGCCCAGCGTGATCTCCTGCAGCTCCGCCCGCTCGGTGGTGCTGTCGAGGCGGGCCACCTCGAGGACGTCCTCGACGAGGGTGCGCATGGCCTGCGCCCGGTCCCGTACGAGTTCGGTGGGGCGGCCCGGCGGCAGCAGTTCGGCCGCGGTGAGCAGCCCGGTCACCGGGGTGCGCAGTTCATGGGCGATGTCGGCGGTCACGCGGCGCTCGGCCTCGAGCCGCTGCTGCAGCGCGTCGGCCATCGCGTCCACGGCCCGCGCCAGGTCGTCGGTCTCGTCCCGGACCCGGCCCCCGATCGCGTCGCGGACCCGGACGCCGGTGTCGCCTTCGGTGATCTTGCCGGCGGCGGTGGCGGCCTTGCGCAGCCGCCTGGAGAGCCTCCCGCCGATGAGCACGCCCAGCGCGCAGCCGCCCAGGACGACGGCGGCCGAGCCGATCAGCAGCGTTTTGTCGAGGTCGGCGAGGACGGCGTACCGCTTTTCGAAGTTGGAGTGGATCGACAGCACCTTGCCGTCGGACAATTGGACGGCGGCCCAGATCTCCGGTGCCCCCTCGCCCGCGTCCTTCAGGTAGGTGGCGCGCTGCCCGTCCTCCACCGCGTCCCTGAGGGCGCCGGGCAGAGCGGGATCGTTGACCTTGGAGTCGAACAGGGGCCGGTCGGGGTTCTTCCCGGGGTTCCTCTCGTAGACCCGCTGCGCGGCGCTGATGTTCCCGTCGAGAACATCGCGGTTGCCGTCGAGCATCGAGAGCCGCGCGGCGTTGTGCACGACCAGGCTGAGCACGATGGCCACGAGTGTGCTCACCGCGGCGATGGCGATGCTCAGTTTCCACCGGATGCCGGTGCGCAGGGACAGCGTTACCACGAGTGCGTCCGTTCAGCCCTTGAGTTTGTAGCCGAAGCCGCGGACCGTCTCCAGACGGTCCTGACCGATCTTCGCGCGGAGACGCTGTACATGGACGTCCACGACGCGGGTGTCGCCGCCCCAGCCGTAGTCCCAGACCCGCTCCAGCAGCCGGTCCCTGGACAGTACGGTGCCGGGCGCGGCCGAGAACTCCAGCAGCAGCCGCATCTCGGTCGGGGTCAGGGCGACGGGGTCGCCTCCTTTGCGGACCTCCATCCCCTCCGTGTCGATTTCCAGGTCGCCGAAGCGGAGCGGTTCGCCGTCGTCTCCCGTGCCGTCCCCGTCGGCGGAGGCACCGTTGTGCGCGCCGCCGGCGTTGCCGAAGCGGCGCAGCACCGCGCGAATACGGGCCATGAGCACGGCGCCGTCGAAGGGCTTGGTCACGTAGTCGTCCGCGCCGGCCTCCAGGCCCAACACCACGTCGATGGAGTCGGCACGCGCCGAGAGCATGATGACGGGGACGGTCGATTCGTCACGGATCCTGCGGCACAGGCTGACGCCGTCCATCCCCGGGACCATCACGTCCAGCAGTGCGATGTCCGGGGGGTCCGCGCGGAACCGCTCCAGCGCCTCCAGCCCGTCCGGCACCGCCGTGACGGCGAACCCGTCCCGCTCCAGCGCCAGTTGGGTCGCTTCGCGGATGACGTCGTCGTCCTCGACGAAGAGCACATGAGTCTCTGCCATCTGGTGCTGTCAGCCCTCCTCGGGGGCGTCGGTCGGATCGGCGCCGTCGACCGTCCTGCTGAAGTCGTTGTGTGTGCGGTCTTCCTCGTCGAACTTCGCGCCGTTCCAGTGGTACGTGATCACGTCCTCGCCCGACGGGGAGTCCACCGAGTCCCCCGCCCCGTAGACCTGCCGGGTGACCTCGAGGTCACCCCGGGTGATCTCGCCGTAGACCGGCGGCTGCTCGTTGGCGAAGACGGCCTCGTAGCGCTTGCTCGCCCCGTCGCGGCGGTAGACGTACGTCCCGACCCCGATGGCGTCGGAGCACGTCAGGACATTCACGACGACATCGGGTGCGCTGCTCCCCGTGAGGTTGCCGTAGGAAACGTCGACGGGGTACTCGTCGTCCGATCCGCAGGGCTCGAGCCCCTTGCGGACCGTGTTGCTCACCATGCGGTCCCGCTTGAGCAGGGCGACGGCGTTGACCTTGGGCGGCTTCGTGGCCTTGGGGGAGTCACTGGCGTCGGAGACGGGCGCGGGCGGGGTCTTCGTGTGGGCGGGGCCCTCGGTGCGTACGCCTTCGGCCCCTGTGGCGCATCCGCCCAGCACGAGGCCGACGGCGGCCGCGCCCGCGACCGCCGTACCGGCTTTGGAAAGTTCAGCCCTGGTCAGGCCGCGCACTGCTCGGGCCCCCGCTTCTCTTCATGTTCCGTCTCCCGGGCACTCAGCTCACGGCTCTCCAGCTCCTGGCGCAGCCGGGCGAGCGCCCGGTGCAGCGTGCTCTTCACGGTTCCGGTGGACATGCCCAGGGCCGCCGCCGTCTCCTCCGTGCTCATCTGCTCCCAGTGTCGCAGGACGACGACACTGCGCTGCTTGGGGGCGAGAACGCTCAGTATGTCCATGAGCAGGGCGCGGTCGGCGCGCTGCTCGGTGCCGTCCTCGACGGCGGCCTCGGGCAGCTGCTCCGTGGGGACCTCGTCCAGCTTCCTGGCGCGCCACCACTCCGTACGCGTGTTGATCATCACCCGGCGCAGATAGGCGTCCGCGAGGGACTTGTCGGCTATACCGTCCCAGCGTCCGTAGGTCCTGACAAGAGCGGTCTGCAGCAGATCCTGCGCCTCGACCGGGTCCGGAACCAGCCGCCGAGCGCTCCGCAGCAGTGCCTCCTGCCGGGTCCTCACGTACTCCTCGAACTCCAGGACCTTGCCGACCTCGCTGCTCGCCATTCTCGACCGCCTCCGTTCCGCACATCCGCCCGTTTCTTCGCCGGTCTTCCCGGCACGGGAATGAAGCTACGGAGGGGCTGTAACGGAGCAGTCCGTACTGACGCTCGGGTGGCGCACGGCTATCCGTCGGTTGTGTAACAACGTCACGCCGCGTGGTGTGCCAACCATGCGAAATCAGGACAGAGCAATGCCAATTGACTGCGGTGAACAGTGACGAACAGAGCGTGCTGTGACGGTTGTTGACGGAGGAAGCGTTGGTACGGAGGGTGACGAGCGGTGTGCAGCGGGCTGCGATCCGGGTGTTCCCACGGGCGTTCCGCGGGGCCATTCCCGGTTCGGCGGGACGCTCTTCCGGATCCTTTGGGTCCGCGAGTCCGTGCGTCTCGTGTCCGCGAGTCCGTGCGTCTCGTGTCCGCGAGTCCGTGTGTCTCGTGTCCGCGAGTCCGTGTGTTCGTGTCCGCGGAGAGGTCCGCGGGACATCCCTGCGGATGTCGCGGCGGACGTCTCCGCGGACAAGGCGGTCAGGTCAGCGGGAGCCGGTATCTGCCTCCGCCGAGCGGCTCGACGAGACCGTCGGAGACCAGACCGTCCAGTGCGCGGGCCCGTTGCACCGGCTCGTCCCACACCGCGTCCAGCGCCGTCCGGGGCACGGGTTCGACCGCCTCGCGCAGCACAGCGAGCAGCTTCCCGCGCACCTGGCGGTCCGTGCCCGCGTACGTCTGCGCCCGTCGCGGCGGCCCTTCGTGCGCGGGTGCGCCCGCGATCTGCCATGCGCACCGGTCGGCGATCGGGCAGCGGCCGCACGCGGGGGAGCGCGCGGTGCACACGAGCGCGCCGAGTTCCATCGTGCCCGCGGCCCACGCGGCCGCGGTCCCCTCGTCCTCGGGGAGAAGGGCGCGGGCGAGCCGGCGCTCGGCGGCCGTCGTCGCGGTGGGCGGGTACTGGGTGCCGGTCACCGCGCGGGCGAGCACTCGGCGGACATTGGTGTCCAGGACGGCGTGGCGCTGCCCGTACGCGAAGGAAGCGACGGCCGCCGCGGTGTACTCGCCGATGCCGGGCAGGGCGAGGAGCTTCGCGTGGTCGTGCGGTACTTCGCCACCGTGCCGTTCCGTTATGGCCGAGGCGGCGGCGTGCAGGCGCAGGGCGCGGCGCGGGTACCCGAGCCGCCCCCAGGCGCGTACGGCCTCGCCCGGCGGCTCTTTGGCGAGATCGGCGGGACGCGGCCAGCGCGAGAGCCAGTGCTCATAGACGGGCAGAACCCGGTTGACCGGGGTCTGCTGCAGCATGAACTCGCTGACCATCACGCCCCAGGCACCGGCCTCGGGGCGGCGCCAGGGGAGGTCACGGGCGTGTGCCCGGAACCAGTCGATGACCGGGGTATGGAGCGCGGCGGGCGCCTGCGCGCCCTCGTCCGCCTCCTGCGGGATGCGGTTCGGGGTCGTCGTAGTCATGGCACCTCCGATCCTGACACGAGACCGCTCGCCGACGCGGCCGCTCCGGTGGCACGCGCGTGGCGTCACTCTTCGGTGTCCCTCGCCGCCGCCCGAATTGCCCTGTGCGGGGCGGAATCCGGGTGCACGGCCGCTTCGGCCGGATCGGGTCGTGCGACGGGCGGCCGCGGACGGCTGCCTGCGAGGCTGCGTGTGGACTGGTGCCTGCGGACGGCTGCCTGCGGATAGGGAGCTTGCGGTACGGGCTCCCGTTGCCCCTGTCGCGCGCTCGGCGGCTGTCGACGACCCGGCGGCGTGCCGGCCGGGCGCAGCGCCGTTCCTGCCCGGGCGTGAGGCCACCGGTACGCCGGCCGTACGCGCCCCGCGCCGTACCTCCCGCTCGGGGAGCCGGGGAGCCGGGTCGCCGGACGCCGGCCGCCGCGCGCACCGGGATGGCGCGGGCCGCACTACGGGGACGGCGATCGGCTCTCCCCCGGCTCCACCGCCTCGACGTGCGCAGCTTCGGGCGAAGCACCCCGGACGAGGCTCGTAAGAACGCTCCGGTCGCAGCGGCTCGGCCCCAGCGGCTCGGTCGAATCGGCTGCGGACAAAGCCGTTCGGTCGAAGCGACTCCGTCGAGCACTTCGGCCGAGTGGTTCAGTCGGGCGTTCGGTCGAAGCGGATGTGCCCGACCCTGGTCCACGCCCGGCGCAGCTGCCCGGGAAGCGCGCCGCCCGTGTTCGGGGCGAATGTCGCCCGGCGGAGGCGGCGAGGTGTTCGACGGCTCGCGGGATCGTGAGCTGGTCGGTCCACGCGTGCTCGGCGAACTCGCCGCCCCGCAGCCGCTCCAGGCACAGGTCGAGTTCGCGACGGCGAAGCGGGCGCCGCGCAGCGGCCCGTCCTGCCCGGCGGCACCTCGCACGAGGTGCCCGAATCCCCGCTTGAGCAGCCGTCGCAGCCGCCGCAGCCCTCGTCGTGCGGTCGGGCGAACAGGGCGAAGTGCCGTACGTCATGGCCGCGTTCGCGCAGGTGGCCCACCGTCTCCCGGAAGTACGCCGGGCTCCACGAGCGTTATCGGGGTGATCACGGTGCCGTGGTGCCGGGCGAGGACCAGCACCTCGTACACACCCTGCCGTCAGGCCGGGAGGTCCTGGACGTCTCCGCGCAGCCGCGGCGGCATCAAATGCGGTGCAGGCCGAAGCCGAGGTGCTCGGGGCGCACATGACGCTGCCGGGGAGCCGCCGCTGGATCTCGTGCGCGGTCTGCGTCTTGCCGCCGCCTTCCCGCCGCCGCCGAAGGGGCCGTTGATCCACAGGAGCATGGCCCGACCCATGGGTGCTCCGTGAGGGGGTTCCAAGTCCCTGACACCGCAGGGGAGATCGATGCGGTACATGGTCACGGACCGTACGGATCAGTCCCGTTCGGTCACGGTGAGCGACCGATGCGCAGTCGCGCAAGCGAAACCGGCGGCCCGGACGGGCGGTGCGGGATGATGATCGTCAAAAGTTGGCCGGGATGGCGGCGGGTACTGGCCTGTCCCGACCCCGTTCTCTCGTAAGGTTTCCGCGTGGGATCTCTGCGCAATCCGGTCGGCCCTCTCCCCTCCTCCATCTATTGGCGCCGGAGGGCAGTTGTGCTGTCCGTGATCGCGCTGCTCGCCGTCCTGATTGCCTGGGCCGTCACCAACGGTGGCACCGGTGGTGACGACGGCAAGGGCAATGGCGCCGGCGGCACGGGACCGGCCGAGTCCATCACGCCGGGACCGAACTCCTCCGGCCCCGCCATCTCCGAACGACCGGGCGGCCGAGACGAGTCGGAGGGCGGCGGCAGCGGGCCCGGCGGCAGCGGCGGAGCGGCCGACGGGGGCGAGGACGGCGGCGGCGACGGTGGATCCGGCGGCGCGGGAGGCGGCCCGGGAAGCGGGGGCGACGGAGGCCCCGCGGGAGCGAGCCTGCCCGACTGCGCCCGGGACTCCCTGAAGTTGAGCGTGCGCAGTGTGAAGAACTCCTACGGCACGGACGAGGAACCGAAGTTCGAGATCGTCGCGAAGAACTCCTCCGGCAAGGAGTGCAAGGTGGACTTCGGTTCGAAGGCGGCCGTCGTGAACATCACCTTCGCGGATGACGACGATCCGTTCTGGGCGTCGGACGACTGCCCCGCGAAGAGCGGGCGGATGCTGCTGCGGGTCCCGGCGGAGGGCGAGGCTACGCAGAGCGTCGAGTGGGACCGGAAGCCGAGCGAGCCCAAGTGCGCCACCCCGTCCGCCGGTTCGGCGAAGGCGGGCACGTATCTCGTCGAGGTGAAGGCGGCCGGTTCGACGGCGCGTGTGTCGTTCTCGCTGAAGAAGGACTGAGCTCAAGAAGGACTGAGCTCAAGAAGGACTGAGCTCAAGAAGGACTGACAGGCCCGGCACAGGACGCGGCAGGGCCGACGGACGGGTCGACCGGAAGGCCGGGCCGCCGCCCCTCGGGGACCGACTCAGACGTACCGCTCGAGGATCGAGGACTCAGCGAGCCGCGACAGGCCCTCCCGTACGGACCGGGCGCGCGCCTCGCCCACGCCCTCCACCGTCTGCAGATCGTCCACGCTCGCCGCGAGCAGCTTCTGCAGTCCGCCGAAGTAGTCGACCAAACGCTCGATGACGGTGTTCGGCAGCCGCGGCACCTTCGCGAGGAGTCGGTAACCGCGCGGGGAGACCGCCGAGTCGAGGGCCTCGGGGGAGCCGCTGTAGCCCAGCGCCCGCGCAACGGTGGGGAGTTCGAGCAGTTCGGCGTGCGTGAGCGCGTCGAGATCGAACAGCGCGTCGCCCACCGTACGGGGCCGCCTGGCGGTCGGCTCGGGGACGTAGTCGCGCGCCACCAGCTCGCGCTCCGGCTCGACGCCCGCGATCAGCTCGTCGAGCTGCAGCGAGAGGAGGCGGCCGTCGGTGCCCAGCTCCACCACGTACTCGGCGATCTCGGTGGCGATACGGCGGACCATCTCCAGCCGCTGGGCGACGGCCGACACGTCGCGGACCGTCACCAGGTCCTCGATCTCCAGGGCGGAGAGGGTGCCGGCGACCTCGTCGAGACGCAGCTTGTAGCGCTCGAGGGTGGCCAGGGCCTGGTTGGCGCGGGAGAGGATCGCGGCGGAGTCCTCCAGGACACGGCGCTGCCCGCCCACGTAGAGCGCGATCAGCCGCATCGACTGGCTGACGGAGACGACGGGGAAGCCCGCCTGGATCGAGACGCGCTGGGCGGTGCGGTGCCGGGTCCCGGTCTCCTCGGTCTCGATCGAGGCATCCGGCACGAGCTGCACACCCGCCCGCACGATCTTGGTGATGTCCTTGTCGATGATCAGCGCCCCGTCGAGCTTGCACAGCTCGCGCAGACGGGTCGCGGAGAACTCGACGTCGAGCACGAATCCGCCCGTACACATCGAGTCGACGGTCTTGTCCATGCCGATCACGATGAGACCGCCGGTGTTGCCCCGCAGGACCCGCTCGAGGCCGTCGCGAAGGGCCGTGCCCGGTGCGACCGCGCTCAGCGAGGCACGCATCAGGCCATCGGAGCTCCCGGACTTGCCGGGACCTGCCGTCCGGTCGCTGGCTGCCACTGAACTCCTCCGGTCGCAGATGGGGGGCCCGGTGCGTACGTACGGGCGAGACCAGGGCAAAGTCTACCGGCGGCAGGACCGCTTATGTGGGGCGTCCGGAGTGCGACGCTTCACGGCTCGCCCGCCGGGGCAGAACGCGGAGTGCGTCGCCGACGTCCGCCACCTCGGTGACCTTCATGCCGGCCGGGACCTTACCCGGGTCCGTGGGGACGAGGGCCTGCGTGAAGCCCAGGCGGGCGGCCTCCGCGAGACGCCGCTGCACACCCGTGACCCTTCTCACCTCTCCGGCCAGTCCCACCTCGCCGATGGCGACGAGGTTCTTCGGCAGCGGGGTGTCGCTCGCGGCACTGGCCAGGGCGAGGGCCACGGCCAGGTCCGCGGCGGGCTCGGACAGCTTCACCCCGCCGACCGTGGCGGTGTAGATGTCCCTCTTGCCGAGCTGCGAGATCTTCCCGCGCTGCTCCAGCACCGCCAGCATCATCGAGACGCGGGAGGTCTCCAGGCCCGACGTCGTGCGGCGCGGGGAGGGGATCTGCGAGTCGACGGTCAGGGCCTGGACCTCGGCGACGAGCGGGCGGCGGCCCTCCAGGGTGACGGTCAGACAGGTGCCGGGGACAGGCTCGTCGCGCCGGGTGAGAAAGAGTCCGGACGGGTCGGCCAGACCGGTGATGCCCTCGTCGTGCAACTCGAAGCAGCCGACCTCGTCCGTCGTGCCGTAGCGGTTCTTCACGCCCCTCACGAGACGGAGGCGGGCATGGCGGTCGCCCTCGAAGTGCAGCACGACGTCGACCAGGTGCTCCAGCAGGCGGGGGCCCGCGATGGCCCCGTCCTTGGTGACATGACCCACCAGCAGCGTGGACATCCCCCGCTCCTTGGAGGCGCGGATGAGGGCGCCCGCGACCTCGCGGACCTGGGACATGCCGCCGGGCGCTCCGTCGATCTCGGGCGAGGCGACGGTCTGCACGGAGTCCATGACGAGCAGCGAGGGTTTCACCGAGTCGAGGTGGCCGAGGACCGCGGAGAGATCCGTCTCGGCGGCGAGATAGAGGTGCTCGGACAGGGCGCCGATCCGGTCGGCCCGCAACCGCACCTGGCTCGCGGACTCCTCGCCCGTCACATACAGCGTCCGGTCCTCGTCCGAGGACGCCTTCGCGGCGACGTCCAGCAGCAGTGTGGACTTGCCGACGCCCGGCTCCCCGGCGAGCAGCACCACGGCGCCCGGCACCAGGCCCCCGCCCAGTACCCGGTCCAGTTCGGCGACGCCGGTCGACCGCGCGGTGGCCCGCCGGCCGTCGACCTGGCCGATGGGCACCGCCGCGGAGGTGACGCGGCCCGGCGCCGTCGTGCGGACCGCGGGCGCGCCGAACTCCTCGACCGTGCCCCACGCCTGGCACTCGGGGCACCGCCCGAGCCACTTGGCGGTGGTCCAGCCGCACTCCGTGCAGCGGTAGGAGGGACGGTCCTTGGCGGACGAGCGGGTCGTACGGGCGGCAGCCATGCGGTCACCGTAGCGCCGGGGTCCGACACCAATCCGCGCGCGGTCGCGCGACCGGAGCGCGACCGGAGCGCGATCGGAGCGCGACCCGAGCACGAGACGCCCCACGAACAACCCGCCCTATAGCAGACCGCCGTCATGGCAAGAGGAACGCGTGTCCTCTTTCGAGGGTCATCGTCACCCGTAGGGGTTAAACCTGTCCAAGAGGGGCGAGCGACCCGGCATCATCCGCCTACCGTCGGCGGGTGATGAGCAGCAGGGAGCATCCGACGCACACCACCGGCGCACACCGGGTACACCGTCGTGGGCAGAGCTCCGTGCGGAGCGCCGCACCATCCACGCCGGGCACGGAACAGGAACGGTTCGCCAAGAGCTACGAGCCCTATCTGGACGGCCTGTTCACGTACTGCCTCTCGGTCCTCTGCGAGCACGATGCCGCCACCGCGGTGCTCGGGGAGGTCCTCGCCATCGCGGAGCGCCAGCGCGGCCGCCGCCCGTCCGCGGAGGACGAGCGCAGGCCCTGGCTCTACGCGATGGCCCGCTGGGCATGCCTCCAGCGGCTGGCCGAACAGCACCGCGCCCCCGGTGCTCAGCCCGGTCTGTCCGAGGCCGCCGCCACACAGCGCCGCCGCGAACTGGGCGCCCTCGCCTGGCCGGAGGCCGCCGGCATCACCCCCGAGCAGCGCGAAGCGCTCGAACTGGCCGTCCGCCACCGGCTGAAGACCGAAGAGGTCGCCGCCGTCCTCGGTATGGACCGCGACGCGGCATGCGGCCTGCTCTCCGCCGCCGCCTGCGAAGTGGAGCGCACCCGCGCCGCGCTCGTCGTCGTCGAGCGCGGCAACTGCCCCGTCGTCGCCCGGCTCACCGGTGACAGCCAGGTCCTCCTGGGCACCGCGCTCCGTCGCGAACTGGTGCGCCATGTCGATGACTGCCCCGAGTGCCGCCGTACCGCCGAGCGCGCCACCGTGGGCACGCCCTGGCCCGGCACCACCGCACTGCCCGGCACCCTGCCCGTCCTCGAAGCGCCGCGCGCCTCGGCGTACGCCGGTATGACCCGCGCCCTGCGCGCCCGTGGCGGCAGCGGGCGTGGCGGCCCGCGCTACGACCGCACCGGATACCCGGTCGACCCCAAGGACCGTGTCGCCCGCCGCCGCAGGCTGCGCAGCAGGGCCGTGACCACCACGGTGGTCGCGACCGTGGTCGCCGCGCCCGTCCTCGCCCTGTGGGCGGCCTACCGGGGCGCCCCGATGCTCGGTGAGACGGAGGCGGGGAACCCGGTGGCCGTCGCAGGGGCCGAATCCCCCGACGGCCTCGCAGGCCGCCCGTACGAGAAGGCCGGCAACGCGCGCACGGAACCGGACCCGCGCTTCACCTCCGACCGCCACGACGTGTCGGTGGAGGTCGTCGACGCCAAGGGCGGCCGGCCCCACGACCGCAATCGCGACGTCGCCCGAAGAACGGCGCCGTCGGGCACTTCCTCGTCGTCCCCCGGTCCCAGCCGCCCGACCCACGGCCCGGGGCGGCTCACCGTCTCTGCGCAGCCGAGCGGTGACGGCACCCTCATCACCCTGAGCGCGTCGGGCGGTTCGCCGGTCCACTGGTCGGCCCGCACGGACGCCCCCTGGCTCCAGCTCAGCCGTACGGCCGGGATGCTCAGGCCGGGCGAGTCCGTGACGATCACGGTCTCCGTCGACGAGGCGCGCGAGCCGCAGGGGACCTGGACGGCGCGTGTGGCGATCGATCCGGCCGGCACGGTCGTGGCCATCCAGGGCCACGGAGCGACGCCGGAGCCCACGCCGACCCCGACCGACCCGACGCCGACTCCCACCCCCACGGAGAGCTCGGGTTCCCCGACGCCGACCCAGTCGAACTCCCCCAGCCCCACGAGCTGAACGCGCGCGAACACCACTTCGCCCGCGCGAACGCCCCCTCGACCGGCCAGCGGACGGCGGGGTGGGGCTGCCCTCACCCGCGGAAGGCGCGGGCTCGCCGACCCCGGCCCGAGTCCCGAACTCCCCGAGCCCCGGGGCTGAACGCACACGAGAACGCGGCAGGCCTGTGCCCGCGGGGCGCATGACGTGCTCGGCGTTCCGGGACGGTCGGTCAATGGGGGAGGGGAAAGGGGGCGGACTTCTCCGGCGCTCAGGCGCGGTATGCGAGCGATCCGCACCAGGCCGGCACAGGCGCTGCGAGCGTGCCGGCCCCTACGTCATGCCGCCGGGACGGGGCCTGCCCACCCCGGTCCCGGCACCACGAGGGACCATCCCCCGGCGGCCACGCGAATTCGCCTCCGCCGGGTCAGCCTCCGCCCGGTCCGCTCACGCCGGGTCAGCCTCCGCCCGGTCCGCTCACGCCGGGTCCGCCTACGCCTACGCCGGGTCCGCTCACGCCTACGCCGGGTCCGCTCACGCCTTTGCCGGGTCCGCGGGATGCGGAGCCAGGGGGAGTTCCGCCGCCATCCGCTCCTCGCACAGTTCGACGAGGCGGTCGTACGCGTCCTTCCCCATCAGCTCCGTGAGCTCCGGCCGGTACGAGACGAACACCGGGTCCCCACTCCCGTGCGCCGAGCGCGCACTCGTGCACCACCAGTGCAGGTCGTGGCCGCCGGGCCCCCATCCCCGCCGGTCGTACTCGCCGATGGAGACCACGAGCACCTGGGTGTCGTCCGGCCGCTCCACCCACTCGTACGTCCGCCGGACCGGGAGCTGCCAGCACACGTCGGGCTTCGTCTCCAGCGGTTCGCGGCCTTCCCGCAGCGCCAGGATGTGCAGGGAGCAGCCCGCGCCGCCGCCGAACCCGGGCCGGTTCTGGAAGATGCAGGACCCCTTCCAGCGCCGCGTCTGCCGTTCGCCGTCGTCGTCGGTCTCGATCCAGCCCGACGCGGTTCCGACCTCGTGGAACTGCCAGATGTCGGGCGTGAGTCGGGCCGCGTGCTCCGCGACGCGCTTCTCGTCGTCCTCGTCGGAGAAGTGCGCGCCGAGCGTGCAGCAGCCGTCGTCGGCGCGGCCGGCCTGGATGCCCTCGCAGCCGCTGCCGAAGATGCAGTTCCAGCGGGAGGTCAGCCACGTCAGGTCGCAGCGAAACACCTGCTCCTCGTCGGCGGGGTCGGGGAACTCCACCCAGGCGCGTGCGAAGTCGAGACCCACCTCGTCGGGCCGGGATGCCGACGCCGCGGAGGCCGCCGAGGGAGCCGAAGCCCGCGCCCCCCGCTTCCCGTCCCGCGCAGGCTCCCGCGCCGCCTGCGCGGACTCCTCCGACGACAGCGCGGCCGCCTGTGCTTCCGGCTGCGTGGACTCCCCGTTCCCGGCGGCCTGAGCCGCCCGAGAAGCGCGCCGATTCTTGGCGATTTTGTGCTGCTTGGCCTTTTTGGTCTTTGCCACGCCCCCAGGGTAAGCGCCCCGGGCCCCGTACATGGGTGCTCACCCGCCGCAGTAGCGTGCACCGTATGAGACTCGGTGTCCTCGACGTGGGTTCGAATACGGTTCATCTGCTGGTCGTGGATGCGCACCCCGGTGCGCGCCCCCTCCCCGCCCACTCCCACAAGGCGGAACTGCGGCTGGCCGAACTCCTCGACGAGGACGGCGCGATCGGCCCGGACGGTGTCGGCACGCTGGTCGCCACCGTCCACGACGCTCTTCAGGCCGCCGAGGACAAGGGCGTCGAGGAGGTGCTCCCGTTCGCGACGTCCGCCGTCCGCGAGGCGTCCAACGCCGACGCGGTCCTGGCACGTGTCGCGGAGGAGACCGGCGTCGACCTGACCGTGCTGTCGGGCGAGGAGGAGGCCCGGCTCACATTCCTCGCCGCGCGCCGCTGGTTCGGCTGGTCCGCGGGCCGGCTGCTCGTCCTGGACATCGGCGGCGGCTCGCTGGAGATCGCGTACGGGCTCGACGAGGACCCGGACAAGGCCGTGTCGATGCCGCTGGGCGCGGGCCGCATGACCACCGGCTGGCTGCCGGGGGACCCGCCCGACACCGGTGACGTACGGGCGCTGCGCCGCCATGCGCGGGCCGAGATCGCCCGGACTGTGGGGGAGTTCACACGGCTGGGCGTCCCCGACCATGTGGTGGGGACGTCGAAGACCTTCCGTCAGCTCGCCAGGATCGCGGGCGCGGCTCGCTCCGCGGAGGGGCTGTACGTCCAGCGGAACCTGACCCGCAAGTCTCTGGAGGAGTGGGTGCCGCGGCTGGCCGCGATGACCGCAGAGGAACGCTCTGAGCTGCCAGGAGTCTCCGAGGGGCGGGCGCCTCAGCTCGTCGCGGGGGCCCTGGTGGCGGAGGCCGCGATGGACCTTTTCGGGGTGGAGGAGCTGGAGATCTGCCCCTGGGCCCTGCGCGAGGGTCTGATCCTCCGCCGCCTGGACCACCTGCCGGCGTCCTGACGGGCGGCCCGGCCCTCCGAAGCGCCGCCACGGGGGTCCCACCGCGGCCGGGGCCCCCTTTTGCCTCTCGTGGCACGCCGTACGCTGTCTCCCGTGGCTCAACCAGTGGTGCGCATCCCGGACGCGAAGGTCGCGCTGTCAACCGCCTCCGTGTACCCGGAGTCGACGGCGGCGGCGTTCGAGATCGCCGGGCGGCTGGGCTACGACGGCGTCGAGGTCATGGTGTGGACCGACCCGGTGAGCCAGGACATCGAGGCGCTGCGCCGCCTCTCCGACCACCACGGCGTGCCGGTACTGGCCGTGCACGCGCCCTGTCTGCTGGTCACGCAGCGGGTGTGGTCGACCGACCCGTGGACCAAGCTGCAGCGGGCGCGGGCGGCCGCGGAGAAGCTGGGCGCGTCCACGGTCGTCGTCCACCCGCCCTTCCGGTGGCAGCGCAACTACGCCCGGGACTTCGTCCGAGGCATCTGGCGGATGGCCGGCGAGACGGACGTACGGTTCGCGGTCGAGAACATGTATCCGTGGCGCTACCGCGACCGGGAGATGCTCGCCTACGCACCCGACTGGGACGTCACCAAGGACGACTACCGCCACTTCACGGTCGATCTGTCGCACACGGCGACGGCCCGCTCCGACGCGCTGGCCATGGTCGACCGGATGGGCGACCGGCTTGCGCACATCCATCTCGCCGACGGTTCCGGCTCCGGCAAGGACGAGCATCTGGTGCCGGGGCGCGGCGGCCAGCCGTGCGCCGAGCTGCTGGAGCGGCTGGCGGTCACGGGCTTCTCGGGCCATGTGGTCGTCGAGGTCAACACGCGACGGGCGATGTCCGCGGCCGAGCGCGAGGCCGACCTGGCGGAGGCGCTGGCCTTCACCCGGCTGCATCTCGCCTCGCCCACGGGAGCCGGAAGGCAGTGACCGAAGTGACGGACTCCCCGCGCCGCCGCGGACGCCCGGCCCGTACGGACGCCGGGACCGGCCCGGGTGCGCGGGAGCGCATCCTCGCGGCGGCCCGTACGGAGTTCGCCGCCCACGGCTACGACAAGACCTCCATCCGGGGCATCGCGAAGGCCGCGGACGTGGACCCCGCCCTCGTCCACCACTACTTCGGTACGAAGGAGCAGGTCTTCGGGGCGGCCGTCGAGGTGTCGTTCGAGCCCGCGCTGTTCGTCCCGGACGTACTGGCCGAGGGCAGCGAGGGCGTCGGCGAGCGGCTGGCCCGCTTCTTCTTCGGCGTGTGGGAGAACCCGGTGACCCGCGCCCCCCTCCTGGCCGTGATCCGTTCCGCGCTCACCCATGAAGCCGCGGCCGGCGTTCTGCGGAACTTCGTGCTGCGGAGGCTGCTGGAGCGGGTGGCGGGGGAGTTGCAGGTGCCGGACCCGAAGTTCCGGGCCGAGCTGGCCGCCTCGCAGATGATCGGGATCGCGATGCTGCGGTACGTGGTCAAGGTCGAACCGCTCGCGTCGGCGGACATCGAGGAGATCATCGCGATGGTGGCGCCCACGCTGCAGCGGTATCTGACCGAGTCCTGAGCCGAGTCCTGAGCCGGGTCCTGGGCGGAGCGCCGCACCGCGGGCCGGTGGCCTCGATTCGTCCGCGGACGAATCGCCGTGTCCGCCCTTTCACCCCTCCCGTACCGCACCGCACCGCACCCGCCCCGCCCCGCATCCGGCCCGACCGGAACCGACAGGGCGCGACCAGGGCCGACAGGACCTGACCGAGGAGTGACCCGAAAATCCCGGAATCTGGACAGACTGTCCAGATCTTGGAGCAGGGGCGTAGGCTCGATGGACCATCCGCATGACGAGGAGTGGAGCCCGATGCCCGAGCTGAGGTCCCGCACAGTCACCCATGGCCGCAACATGGCAGGCGCTCGCGCCCTGCTCCGGGCCGCGGGCGTAGAGCGCGAGGACTTCGGCAAGCCGATCATCGCGGTGGCCAACAGCTTCACCGAGTTCGTCCCGGGCCACACCCACCTCCAGCCGGTGGGCCGGATCGTCTCCGACGCGATCAAGGCGGCCGGCGGCATTCCGCGGGAGTTCAACACCATCGCGGTCGACGACGGCATCGCCATGGGGCACGGCGGGATGCTCTACTCGCTGCCCTCGCGCGACCTGATCGCGGACTCCGTCGAGTACATGACGGAGGCGCACTGCGCCGACGCGGTGATCTGCATCTCCAACTGCGACAAGATCACCCCGGGCATGCTCATGGCCGCCATGCGCCTGAACATCCCGGCGGTCTTCGTCTCCGGCGGGCCGATGGAGGCGGGCAAGGCGACTCTGGTCAACGGCACGGTCAGGACCGGCCTGGACCTGATCAGCGCCATGTCGGACGCGGTCAACGAGTCGGTCTCCGACGACGACCTCGCCCGGATCGAGGAGGCCGCCTGTCCGACCTGCGGCTCCTGTTCCGGCATGTTCACCGCCAACTCCATGAACTGCCTGACCGAGGCGATCGGTCTCTCCCTGCCCGGCAACGGCTCGGTCCTGGCGACGCACACCGCGCGCAAGGAGCTGTACGAGGCCGCGGGCCGCAACATCGTCGAGATCACCCGCCGCCACTACGAGCAGGACGACGAGACGGTGCTGCCGCGCTCGGTCGGCTCGCGCGCCGCGTTCGAGAACGCCATGGCCCTCGACATCGCGATGGGCGGCTCCACGAACACGATCCTGCACCTGCTGGCCGCCGCCCAGGAGGCCGAACTCGACTTCACCATGCAGGACATCGACCAGCTCTCCCGGCGGCTCCCCTGCCTGTCGAAGGTCGCGCCCAACGGCACGTACCACATGGAGGACATCCACCGGGCAGGCGGCATCCCCGCCATCCTCGGCGAGCTGTACCGCGGGGGCCTGCTCCGCGAGGACGTGCACACCGTGCACAGCCCCTCGCTCGCCGACTGGCTCAAGCAGTGGGACATCCGCGGCGGTTCGCCGTCGGCCGAGGCCGTGGAAATGTTCCACGCCGCGCCCGGCTGCCGTCGCTCGGCGACGGCGTTCTCCCAGTCCGAGCGCTGGGACTCCCTCGACACCGACGCGGCCGGCGGTTGCATCCGTGACGTCGAGCACGCGTATTCGACCGAGGGCGGCCTCGCCATCCTCTACGGCAACCTGGCCGAGGACGGCTGTGTCGTGAAGACGGCGGGTGTCGAGGAGTCGATCTGGACGTTCGAGGGCCCGGCGGTGGTCGTGGAGTCCCAGGAGGAGGCGGTCGACGCCATCCTCAACAAGCGGGTCAAGGAGGGCGATGTGGTCGTCGTCCGCTACGAAGGCCCCCAGGGCGGCCCGGGCATGCAGGAGATGCTGTACCCGACGTCGTTCCTCAAGGGCCGTGGCCTCGGCGCGAAGTGCGCCCTGATCACCGACGGCCGCTTCTCCGGCGGTACCTCGGGCCTGTCCATCGGCCATGCCTCGCCCGAGGCGGCGTCCGGCGGCACGATCGCGCTCGTCGAGGACGGTGACCCGGTCCGGATCGACATCCCGAACCGCTCGATCGAACTGAAGGTCTCCGACGAGGAGTTGGCGGCCCGGCGCGAGGCGCTGGGCGGCACGTACGCGCCGAAGAACCGCGACCGCAAGGTCTCGCAGGCTCTGCGGGCGTACGCGGCGATGGCGACGAGCGCGGACAAGGGCGCGGTGCGGGACGTCAGCAAGCTCGGCTGATCGGGCGGTCACAGGCTCCGCCCGCTGTTGCGGGATTCGGCCGCTGTCCGAGTTGCCCTGCCTGCCGCTGCCGGGGGCGCCGGTCGATGCCACAGCTTGCGGGCCGCCGTCCGTTGCCGTACGGCTCAGGCCGTGCCCCAGGCGCGGTGCATGGCCAGCAGGAGTGACCACACCCGCCGCGCGATGGCATCCGGTTCCTCGTCGATCAGGCCGTGCAGCCAGTCGGCGAGGACTCCGGTGAACGCCGCGGCCACGGCGGAGGCGGCCAGATCCGCGTGCGGTGCCCCGGCCCGCTCCCGCTCGCTCCGCGACCGTTCGCGCAGCTCGTGGTGGAGCAGTTCGCCCAGCGGGCCGCTGCCGCCGGGCCGCAGCAGCGTGCGGTGGAGTTCGCGGTGGCCTGCGACCTCCGTGAAGAACTCGGCCAGCGCGGCGGGCGGGTCCGCGGGAACCCTCGGTGCCGCACCGCCCTGCCAGGCGTGCAGGGCGTCCACCGCGTTCCGTACGACCTCGGCGCAGGCGTCCGTCGCGAGCGCCCGCAGATCGTCGTAGTGCAGATAGAACGTGGCACGGCCGACGCCGGCGCGGGTGGTGACGGCCGAGACGCTGACCTTCTCCAGTGGCCGGTCCGTGCACTCGGCCAACAGGGCGTTCCGTAGGCGGGTCTTGGTGCGGGCGGTGCGGGGATCCTCTGCGGGCACGGCGGAGTTCAGCCCGCGACGAGGACGGCGGCGAGCGCGAGCGCGCCGGGCAGGGCCTGGGCGATCAGGATGCGGCGGTTGGCGGTGGCCGCCCCGTAGACGCCCGCGATCACCACGCAGATGAGGAAGAAGACCTGGAAGCGGAAGCCGGTCGGGTCGGCGGAGACGAGGCCGAAGACGAGGCCCGCGGCCAGGAATCCGTTGTAGAGGCCCTGGTTGGCGGCCAGGGGCGCGCTGGCGCGGGCCATCTCGGCATCCAGGCCGGAGAGTTGCCGTCCGGGCTCGCGCTCCCACAGGAACATCTCCAGCACCAGGAAGTACACGTGGAGTGCGGCGACGACACCGACCAGAACCTGCGCGACGATCTGCATGACTGCCCCCTCGACGGGGTCCGACCGGCCCGTCCTCGAACGTTTCGACTTCCTGGACAACTGTATAGGAAGTCGAAGTGAGGGCGTACACGCGGGGACGCCGGAGCAGCGCTCAACTCCCGCCAGGGCGGGGTGCGGTGTCGGTAGGGATCACGGCACGCGCAGAAGCCGGAGCGCGATCCGGGGCGACGGCGGGCAAGGCGAACCGGGGCGCGGCAAGCGCGGACCGCGGCGCGGCGGGCAACTGCGAACCTGTGCGACGGTGGGCAAGCGCGGACCGGGGCGACGGCGGTGCTCGTCACCAGCCGCCGGGCTTGTCCCCGTCCACCGCGAACAGCGTGCCGTCCGGGGCCGCCCCGACGACGCCGCCGTTCTTCGCCGGGACGGGCGCGGGCACGGCCCCCGCGTACCCCCGGTTCTCCGCGTTCATCCGTGCCGGGGTCTGCCCGGCCAGGACACCGCGGCGGGCGTCGATCGCCAGCAACCGGCCGTCGGCGGCGGTGAAGTAGAGCCGGTCGGACGTGGCGGCGATCGGTGAGGCGTTGCTGATCGATGTCTCCATGCGCCAGAGTTCCGCACGCCCGGGGTCCGTGCGGCGCGTGTCGACGGCCATCAACGTGCCCCCGTGGGCGAGCAGATGGACCGTGTCCCCGTGGACGCCCGTGGTCACCGAGTCCAGCGCCAGCGCCAGCGGTGTGCGGCTCTCACGGCGGGTGCCCGGGTCGTAGCGGACCAGTGCGTCGGTGCGCTGCTGCACATCGGAGGCGGTGAGCAGCAGCGTCCGGCCGTCGGCAGCGGTCCCCGCGGGTGTGAGGTTGCCGGTGAGCTTCCGCTGCCAGCGCGTGGTGCCCGTCGCCGGATCGACAGCTGTGACGTAGGTGTGCGAGCCGTCGTCCGAGACCGCCGTGCCGTACGCGGTGCGCCCTGCTCCGAACGTGCTGAACACCGGCTCCCCGCGCCCCTCGTACCGCTTCCGCCACCGCTCCTCGCCCGTCGCGCCGCGCAACCCGCGGATCGTGCCGTCACCGGGGATCAGCAGCACGGTGTCGCCGGAGTGGTAGACGCGGCCCTCGTACGCCGTGACGTCCTTGCTCCAGCGGATCGCGCCGCTCGCCGGGTCCATGGCCTCCAGGCGGGCGCTGCGGGTCGTCACGGACAGGACGTGGACGAGTCCGTCGCAGACCACCGGTGTCTGGGGCGGCATGTCGGGGCTGCCTGCCTCGTCGCCGTCCGTGTCCCCGTTGCCGCCGGTGCCTTTGGCGATGTCCCGCGACCAGACCTTGCGGCCGGTCGCCGGGTTGATCCGTGCGGCCTTCACTCCGCGCGCCGCGCAGTACAGCGCGCCGTGCGCGGATGTGCAGAAGGGGGCGCCCGCCTCGGCCTTGGTGGCCCCGTCCGCGGTGACGCCGGTGGTCCAGGGGCGGAACGCCGGTGCGGTGGCGCGCGTAGTGACCTGGGTCTGGTTCTCAACTCCGGTGTGGCGCTGGGCGACTGCCACGCCCGTCCCGATCAGGACGGCGGTCGCCGCCGCGACGACGGCAACCCACCGTGCGCGCCACCGCCGTACGGCGGACGGGGGCGCCGGGGGAGGTGTGGCGTCGTGCGCCGGACCGTCCCCGGCGGAGCCGGTCGCGGGCTCCGAACTCGCCCTGCGCATCTCCTCCCAGAGTGCCGCGGCCATACGGTCCGCGGCGTCGGGCGACTCGGCATCGGAGGACCGGATGTGGGTGGGGTCCTCCCGGCCGTGCTCGCCGCCCCATCCGCCCCCGTTGTCCTGGCCCTGGCCCTGGCCCTCGCCCTCGCCCCCGTCCCCCGCACCCGTCTCCGCCGTACCCGTTCCCGTCGTGCCCCGCTCCACCGCCGACGCCCGCCGTTGCGCGGGCACTCGGCCACGGGCGCCGTCCTGCGCGTCCCCCTGCTCCGCCGCCGCCCGAAGCATGGCCATGACCGCGTCCGGCGTTGGCCGGTTCTCCGGGTCCTTGGCCAGGCAGGCGCGTATCAGCGGGCCCAGACTCTCCGGTACGCCCGTCAAGTCGGCCTCGTCGTGGACGACTTGATAGGCGACGATGTACGGGCTGTCCGAGTCGAACGGACCCCGTCCGGTCGCCGCGTGCACCAGGACGGATCCGAGGGCGAAGACGTCCGCCGCGGGCCCCACCGAGCGCGGTCTCTGGAACTGCTCGGGCGCCATGAACGGCGGTGTGCCGATCAGCTTCCCCGTCTCTGTCCGCAGAGCGCTGTCGGACGGCCGGGATATCCCGAAGTCGATGACCTTGGGGCCGCCTTCGGACAGCAGGACGTTGCCGGGCTTGAGATCGCGGTGCACGACACCGGCGCGGTGGATGTCGCGCAGCGCCTCCGCGAGCCCGGCCGCCAGTCTGCGTACCTCGGGAAGGGCGAGCGGGCCGTTCCGCTTCACCTGGTCGGAGAGCGTCGGGCCGGGGATGTAGAGGGTGGCCATCCAGGGGCGTTCGGCGTCGGGGTCGGCGTCGACGACCGGAGCGGTGAAGGCCCCGCTCACGCGCCGGGCCGCGGCCACCTCCTGGCGGAAACGTGCCCGGAACTCGTCGTCCGCGGCGAACTCGGTGTGCACCACCTTCACCGCGAGCTGGAGGCCGGAGGCGGAGCGGGCGAGGTGGACGACGCCCATACCGCCGGAGCCGAGGCGCGCTTCGAGCCGGTACTGCCCGGCGAACTCCGGATCCTCCCCCTGCGGGCCCGGTCCGGTTCCGCGCAGCGGCGGCATGGCCCACCCCCGTCTTGTTTCGGCCCCGTTGCGACGCGGAGGAGCCTAGTCGATGACGCGTACGGGACAGATGGGGCTTGCTAGCCTGCGCATGTCGTCCAAAGCTCAAGAAATCGGGGGAGGGACCCAAATGGCCACGGAGGGGATTCTCAACGACACGGGGGGGTAAAGGCGTCGAGGTTCCGGCCGCCCCGGAGGCGGCCGAACTCCCGGAGCCGGCACCGCTGGAGAAGGACCTCCTGGAGGCCGAACTCCTGGACGTGGAGCTCCTGGACGCCGAACTCGCCGCCACGACGGCCGTTCCCGGCCAGACCACCTACCCGGTCGCGCCCGGCCACCGCGTGAACGTGCGCAGTGGACCGAGCACCGGCAGCCGCCTGGTGAAGGTGCTGCCGTACGGGGCGCGCGTGCGGATCCACTGCCAGTGCGAGGGCGAGAGGGTCGCCGGACCGTACGGCACGACGCGGATTTGGGACAACATCGGCGCCGGGCAGTACGTTTCCGATGCCTATGTGAGGACGGGCAGCGACGGCTACGTCGCACCGCGCTGCTGAGCGCCGCGTCCCGGCCGCCGGGTGCCCGGCCCCGCAGCGCGGTCTGCGCCCGAACCGTCCCGTCGAACACGCCCCCGAGCCTGCCCCGCCGAGCCCAACCCCCGCCGAACCGGCTCCCGAACCGGCTCCCGAACCCGCCCTCCCGAACCCGCCTTCCGAACCTGCCCCGCCGAGCCCGTCGTTCGGCCGGTCGTTCAGCCGGTCATTCAGCCGGTTCCCCCCGCGGTGCCGGTGCCGGTTCCGGCGTCATCGCCCCCGCGCGACGCGTGCCGGGCGTCCAGCGTGAACAGGGTGTTGTCGGCCGCGCTCACGTACAGCGCGCGGCCGACGGTCAGCACGCGCGGCGAGCGGTCCGGCAGGGTGAGCGACCCGCCCGCCCGCGGCCCGGTGAGCCACCGCTCCTTGCCCGTACGGCGGTCGAGGGCCAGCACCCGCCCCGTCGCGGAGCTGAAGTACAGGCTGTCGCCGGAGACGGCCGGGCCCGATGCCCCTTCGAGGGAGGTCGTCCTCGACCACCGGACCGCTCCCGTGCGGAGGGCGACGGCGGTGATCTTCCCGTTGCCCTCGGTGAAGTAGAGGGCGTCGCCGCGGAGTTCCATCGCACTCCTGGGGAACAGGTCCAGCGGTACGACCGACTTCCGGCCGCTCCTCAGATCGACTGTGACCGCCCGCATGCTGCTCAGCGCGCCCTCGTCGGTGTACCGCTCCTGGATGCCGTCCGCGTCACCCACCAGCCGCAGCGTCCCCTTCAGCTGGCTGCCGCGGACGAAGCGGCCGCTGTCCGGGTCGAGTTCGTGGATGCCGAGGTGGGTGATGTGGAAGTCGGCGGCCTCGCGGGCGGGCGCGCACAGTGCGTGGGGCCGGTCGCCCACCAGCACCGGGACGCAGGTCTCGCCCTCGGGGAACGGCTCGGTCCACAGCACCTTGCCGGTGTCCGCGTTCCGCGCCTCCATCCGCGTGCCGTCCCGGCCCGCGGTCAGGACTTTGCCGTCGTGGACGACCGCGCCCTTCGCTCGCGTGCCGCGGAGCGCGTACGAGGCGTCGCTCAGCTCCACCGTCCACTTCTTCCTGCCGTCGTCGGCGCGCAGCCCCGCAATGTCGTAGACCTCGTCCCCTGCGCTCTTCCGGTGCGTGACCCGGTACGCGATGACCGTGTCGTCGGTGAGCCCGGCCAGGTCCATGCCGATCACGGGGACACCGGCGGGGTTCGGCGTCTTCCACCGGACGTCCCCGTCGGACACCCCGAGCCGCGCGGCCATGACCCCGCCACCGCCGCAGAACAGCGATCCGTTCCGCGGCAGACAGCGCAACTCGTCCCTGATCTGCGGGTCGTTGACGACCTCGGCCTTCCAGGGCTTCCAGCCCTCGGGAAGCTGCAGGGATTCGGCTGCGGACCCATCGGACCCGGGCCCGGACCCGTCCTCCCCACCCCGGCCGAGGAGGTGGGGCGCCGCGAGGGCGATACCGGTGACCGCGGCGGCCGCGGCCAGGACGGAGGCCAGCACGATGTACAGGCGTCTGCGCGGCGCGGTGCGGCCCGCCGCATCGCCCGGAGTCGCACTGCTCGCGGCCTTCGCACCGCCGTCGCTGCCCTCACGTCCGCTGTTGCCTCCCTGCCCGTCGTTGTCCTGTCGTCCGTCGTTGTCCTGTCGTCCGTCGACGTCCTGTCGTCCGTCGCTGTCCTGTCGTCCGTCGACGTCCTGTCGTCCGTCGACGAGCGTCGCGGCCGAGCCCCGCCCCGGTGCCCGTACCGGAGCCACCTCGGGGGCCGGAAGGGCTCGGAGCCGCTCCAGCAAGTCGGCCAGCCCCGGCCGCTGTTCCGGTTCCTTGGCGAGGCACGCTTCGACGATCGTCCGCAGCGGGCCGCGCAGCCCGTCGAGCGAAGGCGGCTCGTGCACCACCTGGTACGCCGTCATGTACGGGCTGTCCGAGTAGAACGGACCCTGGCCCGTGGCCGCGTAGACCAGCACGGTCGCCAGGGAGAAGACGTCCGACGGGGGGCCCACATCCCGGGGCGTCCGCAACTGCTCCGGGGACATGAACGGCGGCGTGCCCATCACCCGGCCGGTCATGGTGAGCGTCTGGTTGTCCGCCGCTCGCGAGATGCCGAAGTCGATCACCCGCGGCCCCTCGGGCGACAGCACGACATTCGACGGCTTGAGGTCCCGGTGCACCACACCCACCCGGTGGATGTCGCGCAACGCCTCCACCAGGCCGATCGCCATCCGGTGCAGCTCGCGCCAGGGCAGCGGGCCGTGCAGGTCCACCTCCTGGGCCAGGGTCCGGCCCGCGATGTACGAGGTGGCCATCCAGGGGCGCTCGGCCTCGGGATCCCCGTCGACCACGGCGGCGGTGAAGGCCCCGCTGACGCGCCGGGCCGCGGCCATCTCCTGGCGGAACCGGACGCGGAACTCCTCGTCGTCCGCGTACTGCTGGTGCACCAGTTTCAGAGCCAGCCTCCGGCCCGAGGCGGAGCACGCCAGATAGACGACTCCCATCCCGCCGGACCCGAGCCGGGCCTCCAGCCGGTAGCCGCCTATCTCCTCCGGATCTCCCGTGTTGAGCGCCACGTCGTCGTGCCTCCCCGTCGAGCGGGCCGGCATCAGCGTAGGGGGCGGGCTCCAGGGGGTCGACGTACAAAAAGGGACCGCCTCGGACGGTGACCGGGGCATGACCGTACGCGTGCCGAACCGTGCTCTCGCCGGCCGTGCTCCGTGCGGTCGTGGCTCTCGCCGGACGCGCTCCGGCCCCTTGCCGACCGAAACCGTACGACGCCAGTCCTCGCCGACCGAGGCAGTACGAGCCGGTCTCCGCCGACCGAACCCCTACGACGCGGTCCCCTGCCGGACGTACCCCACGGTCGCGACCGAGCCGTTTCCCCGCCTGTTCCCCGCCTCTTCCCCACCTCCCCGGATCGCCCGCGCCACCGGTACCGGAGGACCCGGGCACCACCGGGCCATAATCGACGGCATGAGTGAAGCGCAGCAGCCCGCCGGGCCCCGCCCCGAACCGCTCCGGTTCTTCGGCACGACATGGGTGGACCGGAGCGGGCCTTACGCGCTGCGGCGCGCCAGCGTCGGCGCCGGAGCGCTGTTCGCCGCCGTGGCGGGCGCGCTCGTGCTGGTCGTCGGCTACCAGGGTCTGGCGGTCGCGGAGGTCGGGGGCTTCGTGACCCTGCTGGTCGTCGTGATGTTCGCGGCGTGCACGGCGCTCGCGTTCCGCCGTACTTGGGAAGGGTTCGTCCGGGCGCCCGAGCCCGTGGGGGACTCCTCCGTCGAGCGGTCGCTGCAGAGTCTGCGGATGATCGGCTTCATCGGGGTGCTGCTCGCGTGGTTCGTCCGCAGCCTGATCGACGCCCCGGGCGAGAAGCCCGCGCGCGCCGCGTACGAGCGGGAGCGGGAGGCGTACGAGAAGCGCCGGGCGAGCCGTGCGGGGAATCCCGCGGCGCGGACGGCGGGCGGCGCGGGCGCGGCGGGCCGGAAGCGCAAGCGCCGCTGACGTCGGCGTCGCGGCGCCGGGCAGTTGCCCGCCCGGCCCCTCCTACGCCGGGCAGTGCCCCCGCCCGGTCCCCTCCTCCGGGTTGGTCGCCGCGATGCGCCTGGTGTCACAGTCCGGCCGTCCGTCCCGTCCCCCTCGTAGGAGAACGGGAGCCCGCCGGCCCGCGCGCGGGGCGGAGCGGGCGGCGTACGAGGAGAGGCGGCCTGCGTCATGGCGGAACTGAGCACGTTCGAGGAGCACCGGACCCGTCTGTGGGGCGTCGCCTACCGGATCATGGGTTCGGTGGCCGACGCCGACGACGCCGTCCAGGAGACGTGGCTGCGCTGGCAGGCGCTGCCCGACGGCGCGGCGGAGAACCCCCGCGCGTATCTCACGACCGTCATCAGCCGCATCTGCTACGACCAGCTCGGCTCGGCCCGCTCCCGGCGCGAGACCTACGTCGGCCCCTGGCTCCCGGAGCCCGTCGTGGGCGACGACCGGGCACTCGATCCGCAGGACCGTGTGACGCTCGACGAGTCGGTGGGCATCGCCCTGCTCACCGTGCTGGAGCGGCTGACCCCGGCCGAGCGCACGGCGTTCGTGCTGCACGACGTGTTCGCCGTGCCGTTCGGCGAGATCGCCGAGGTCGTCGGCCGCAGCCCCGAATCCGTACGGCAGCTCGCCTCGCGTGCCCGCAAGCACGTCCGGGCGACCGGGACGCCGCGCAGATCCGTCGACCGCGGGCAGCACCGGCGGGCGGTCGATGCGTTCCTCGCTGCCGTGACGGGCGGGGACTTCGACGGCCTGATGGAGATCCTCGACCCCGGGGTCGTCTGGCGTTCCGACGGCGGCGGCAAGGTCACCGCCGCGAGGATTCCGGTGGCCGGGGACGAGAAGGTGGCGCGCTTCGTCCACCGCCTGGCGTCGCGCGGCTACGACCCGGAGCGCATGGCCGTGCTCGTGCGGGACGTCAACGGCGCCCCGGGGCTGGTGTTCGTCGACACCGTCGGCGAGCAGGCCGCGGTCATGTCCTTCACGGTCGGCGAGAACGGGCTCATCACCGGCATCGACGCCATCCTCAACCCGGAGAAGCTCCGCCACCTCGACCTGGGCGCGCTCTGACGGCGAGCGCCGCATGCCGCAACGCACCGCCCTGCGGCATGCCGTGTGCCCGCATGCCGTATGCCCGCATGCCGTGGCGCGGCTCGCTGCCGGGCGCCCGCCCCTAGCCCTTGGCCTTCTCCGGACGCCCGTCCTCGTAGATCCACGTCCGGAACAGCCCGTTCAGATCCCGGCCGGTCAGCTTCTCGCAGAAGGCGATGAAGTCGGCGGCGTCGGCATTGCGGTGACGGTAGGCGGCCGGCCACTCCTTCAGGATGCGGAAGAAGGCCCGGTCGCCGACCGTCCGGCGGAGCTGGTGCAACGCCATCGCGGCCCGCTCGTAGACCGGTTCACCGGAGATGTTCTCGGCATTGCCCGGGTCGCCCGGCGGGAACGCCCACAGGTCCTCGTCCTTGTCGGTGGCGTAGAGCTTGTCGAACCTCTTCTGCGCCGACGCCCCGCCATGCCGCTCGCTCCACAGCCACTCCGCGTACGTCGCGAAGCCCTCGTTGAGCCACATGTCCTGCCAGGTCTTCGGCGTGACCGAGTTGCCGAACCACTCGTGCGCCAGCTCGTGCACCACCGTCAGCAGGTCGGGTGCTCCCGGGTACGCCGGCTTCGTCTGGATCTCCAGCGCGTAGTCCACGTCCTGGGGCTTGTGTTCGACGATGGCGCCGGAGGAGGAGAAGGGGTACGGCCCGAAGACCCCGCTCGACCATTCCACGACCTCCGGGACGCGGGCGAGCGCCTTGCGGCTCTTCTTCGCCTCGCGGGGGTCGACGGCGACGTACAGCGGGAGCCCGCTCTTCGTCTTCGACCGGATCACGTCGAACTTCCCGACGGTGGCGGTGGCGAGGTAGGAGGCCATCGGCTCGGCGCTGTGCCAGTCGAAGGTCGTGCGGCCGCCGCGGGTCCGCTCGTTGCGCAACTCGCCGTTGGAGATGGCGGTCCAGCCGTTCGGGACGGTGATCTCGACGTCGTAGGAGGCCTTGTCGCCGGGGTGGTTGTTGACCGGGAACCAGGTCATGGCACCGGCGGGCTCACCGACCACGAACGCCCCGTCGTCCGTGGGCACCCATCCCTCGGTGGAGTCGTCGGGGTCGGTGAGGGTGCGCGGCCTGCCGTCGTAGTCGACCGTCGTACGGAAGGGGGTGCCCTTCTCGACCGTGCGCGCCGGCTCGACGATCAGCTTGTTCTTCTCGCGGTGCGTCCGCGCCTTCCTCCCGTCGACCGTCACCTTCCGGACCTTCAGCCCGGAGAGGTCGAGGCTGAAACTGCGCAGGTCCCGGGTCGCCTCGGCGGTGACGACGGCGGTGCCGTCGAGCGTGCGGTTCTCCACGTCGTAGTCGAGTCGCAGTGCGTAGTGGCCCACGTCGTATCCGCTGTTGCCGAGGCGGGGGAAAAGCGGATCGCCCGCGTCCGTCGCGCCCGAGCCGCTCCCGCCGCCACCGCCGGACGAACAGGCCGTGCCGAACACGAGGACCGGCAGCAGGGCGGCGGCAACGGAGGTGCGCAGGCGGCGCCCCTCACCGGAACGAAGGGGAAGTCGGGTCACACATCCGACCCTATGGCGATCCGCCCCTCCCGTGGGCGGAGCCCTTGACTCCGCTCATCGGGCGGCCCCATTATTCAACGCATGATGAATAAATTCGGCGAACGCGTCGGCGGACGCGTGGACGATCACGCGGCGGCGGGCCCGGCCGGGCCCGCCGAGCCCGTCATCCGTGCCCGCGGACTCACCGTCGTGCGCGGCACCCGTACGGTCCTCGACGGCCTCGACTTCGACATCCCGCGCGGTCAGGTCACCGGCCTCCTCGGCCCCAGCGGCTGCGGCAAGTCGACGCTCATGCGCGCCATCGCCGGAACCCAGGCCAAGGTCACCGGCACACTCGACGTCCTCGGCCGCCCCGCCGGATCCGCTCCCCTGCGCTCCCTCGTCGGCTACGTCACCCAGCACCCCTCCGTCTACGACGACTTGACGGCACGTCAGAATCTCGACTACTACGCCGCGGTCCTGGACCCCAGGCTGAGCCGCACCGAGCGGCGCGCCCAGGTCGAGCGCGCCCTCACCGAAGTCGACCTCTCCGACCACGCCGAAGCCCTCGCCGGGAACCTCTCCGGCGGCCAGCGCTCCCGCGTCTCCCTCGCCGTGGCCCTGCTCGGAAGCCCCGAACTGCTCGTCCTCGACGAACCCACGGTCGGCCTCGACCCCGTACTCCGCCGCGACCTGTGGAGCCTCTTCCACCGCCTCGCCGAAGAGCGCGGCACCACGCTCCTCGTCTCCTCCCACGTCATGGACGAGGCCGAGCGCTGCGAGCGCCTCCTCCTCATGCGCGCGGGCCGCATCCTCGCCGACGACACCCCGGACGCCCTGCGCGAGCGCACGGCCGCCGACACCGTCGAGGACGCGTTCCTGCGCCTCGTCGACGCCGCGAAGCAGGCCGCACAGCAGAAGGAAGCCGCCCGATGAACCTCACCAGGACCCTGGCCACCGCGCGCCGCGTGCTGCGCCAACTCAGCCACGACCCGCGGACGATCGCACTCCTGCTGCTCGTACCGTGCCTCCTGCTCGTACTGCTCTACTACGTCTACGACTCCGACCCCCGGGCCTTCGACGGCATCGGCGCCTCACTGCTCGGCATCTTCCCGATGGTGACGATGTTCCTGGTCACCTCCATCGCCACCCTGAGGGAGCGCACCTCGGGCACGCTGGAACGGCTGCTCTCCATGCCGCTCGGCAAGGCCGATCTGATCCTCGGCTACGCCCTCGCCTTCGGCCTCCTGGCCATCGTCCAGGCCGTGCTCGCCACCGGACTCGCCCTCTGGGCGCTGGACCTCGACTTCGCGGGCTCGGCCTGGCTGCTCCTGCTCGTCGCCCTGCTGGACGCCCTGCTCGGCACGGCGCTCGGCCTCTTCGTATCGGCCTTCGCCGCCTCGGAGTTCCAGGCCGTCCAGTTCATGCCCGCGGTGATCTTCCCGCAGCTGCTGCTGTGCGGGCTGTTCGCGCCGCGGGACACCATGCAGCCGGTGCTGGAGGCGATCTCCAATGTTCTGCCGATGTCGTACGCCGTCGACGGCATGAACGAGATCCTCCTGCACAGCACGGTCACCGACGCCTTCGTGCGGGACGCGATCGTCGTGGCGGGCAGCGCGTTCCTGGTCCTCGCCCTGGGAGCGGCGACACTCCGCCGCCGTACGACGTAGCGGCCCGGAGCGCGTGGGTGCGGGCGTCCGCCGCTGGGCCGCCGGGCGAGACGGGCCGCCGGACTGCCGTACGGGGGCCGACCGTCGGTACCCCGCGCCCCGCTGCCGGGGGGCGCGGCGCGGCACGAGCCCGCCGCGGGTGCCAGGATGGACACCGCATCGCGTGCGCTCGCGCACACACCCCGCACCCCCGATGAGGTGAGCGACACCATGACGCAGAAGGTCGCCGTTCTCGGCGCCGGCAAGATCGGCGAGGCCCTGCTCAGCGGCATGATCCGCGGCGGCTGGTCCCCGTCCGACCTGCTCGTCACCGCGCGCCGCAACGAGCGCGCGGAAGAACTCCGCAGCCGCTACGGCGTCGAGTCCGTCTCGAACCCCGAAGCGCCCAAGGTCGCCGACACCCTCATCCTCACCGTCAAGCCCCAGGACATGGGCACGCTCCTCGACGAGCTCGCCCCCCACATCCCGTCCGACCGCCTGGTCATCAGCGGCGCGGCCGGCATCCCGACCGCCTTCGTGGAGGAGCGGCTGGCCGCCGGCACCCCGGTCGTCCGCGTCATGACGAACACACCCGCTCTCATCGACGAGGCGATGTCCGTCATCTCGGCCGGCAGCCACGCCACCGCGGAACACCTCGCCCACACCGAGGAGATCTTCGGCGGAGTCGGTAAGACCCTGCGCGTCCCCGAGACCCAGCAGGACGCGGCAACCGCCCTCTCCGGCTCCGGCCCGGCCTACTTCTACTTCCTCGTCGAAGCCATGACCGACGCCGGCATCCTCCTCGGCCTGCCCCGCGACAAGGCCCACGACCTGATCGTGCAGGCCGCCATCGGCGCAGCCGTCATGCTCCGCGACAGCGGCGAGCACCCCGTGAAGCTGCGGGAAGCCGTGACCTCCCCCGCGGGGACGACGATCAACGCGATCCGCGAACTCGAGAGCCACGGCGTACGGGCCGCGTTCCTCGCCGCCATCGAAGCGGCCCGTGACCGCAGCCGGGAACTGGCGACGGGCAAGGGCTGACACCGGCGCCGCTGCTCCCTCCCCTTTACTCGGGAGGGAGCAGCCCGCTTACTCGGGAGGGAGCAGCCCGATGGCCCGGTACGCCGCGTCGACCCTGGGGCGCGCCATGGCCCGGGCCCGCTCGGCACCCGCCCTCAGCACCCCTTCCACGTACGCGGTCTCGGAGCTCAGCGCGGCATGCCGCTCCCGCAGTGGACGCAGCAGCTCGACGACCGCCTCGGCCGTGTCCTTCTTCAGCGCGCCGTACGACCCGAACTCCCCGGCCAGCTCCTCCGGCCGCTGCGTGCAGCCCGTTGCCGCCGAGAGAATGTCCAGCAGATTCGCCACCCCGGGCTGCGCCTCCCGGTCGTAACGGACCTCGCTCCCGCCGTCCGTGACCGCGCGCATGATCTTCCGCCGTACCGTGTCCGGCTCGTCGAGCAGGTACACGATGCCCGCCGACCGGGCATGCGACTTCCCCATCTTCGACGTCGGGTCCTGCAGATCCATGACGCGCGCCGCCACGGGCGGACGGGTGGCCCGGGGCACGGTGAAGACGTGCCCGTACCGCTCGTTGAAGCGGCGCGCGAGATCGCGCGTCAGCTCGACGTGCTGAGCCTGGTCGTCACCGACCGGCACCTCATCCGTCCCGTACGCCAGGATGTCCGCAGCCATGAGCGCCGGATAGGTGAGCAGGGACAGCCGTACGCTCCCGCTTCCCCCGTCGCCCGCCCGCTCGCGCGCGGACTTCTCCTTGTACTGGATCATCCGCCGCATCTCGCCGTCGGTGGCCGTGCACTCGAGCAGATACGAGAGCCGGGTGTGCTCGTCGACATGACTCTGCACGAAGAGGGTGCACCGTTCGGGATCGAGTCCGGCTGCGAGGAGCACCGTCGCGGCCTGCCGGCTCAGCCTCCGAACCCGGGCAGGGTCGTGCGCCACGGTCAGGGCGTGCAGATCGACGACGCAGAACACGGCGTCGGCGCGGTGCTGATCCTGCTCGGCCCAACGGCGCACCGCGCCCAGGTAATTGCCCAGGGTCAGATGCCCCGTGGGCTTCACTCCGCTGAAGATCCGCGTCCTGCTCATCTCGTCTCCACCTCTGTTCCGAGGCCCACCGCGCCCGCCGGCCGGAGCGAATCGAGAAGTGCGTCAGACGCGAACGGCCGCCGGAAGCGGCGGCCGTATGGGTGCATGCGCTGGTCCGGCCGCCGTCAGGCGGCCCACCACAGAAGGGTCTGCGCATGCTTCGTCATAGCCCGGACTTTACGCCCCGAGACGCCTGCTCACCACGCGTTTTGATGGGCTGCGGCGCGTCGTGTACAGTCCTGCGAGTTGCCACGGAGCCGGTGCGGTTCTGTGGCTTCACTCGCGCCGCTCGGCGGCATCCACTGATGTGTGAACCCTTCGGGGGCGATTTCGGCGTGCCGGAATTCGAACCGAAAGCTCGATTATGAGCGGGAAGGGAAATCCGCTAACGTGGGAGCCGCGCCGGAAGGCGCAAAGCCCCTTCCAATCGGGGGCCGGATATCGAAATCCGAACCGGGAACGGAACGGAAAAAGAGTCTGGTAAGGTTGGAAACACCGAAGGGAAGCGCCCGGAGAAACCAGGGATGGTTTCAAAGGAAGCGTCCGTTCCTTGAGAACTCAACAGCGTGCCAAAAGTCAACGCCAGATATGTTGATACCCCGTCTTCGGACCATTTGGTCCGGGGCG
>NZ_JBICVP010000006.1:514607-590419 GCF_043199075.1 Streptomyces sp. NPDC048639 | reverse complement strand
CGCCCGGTTACATTTCGAACCCGGAAGCTAAGCCTTTCAGCGCCGATGGTACTGCAGGGGGGACCCTGTGGGAGAGTAGGACACCGCCGAACAATTTTTAGCCTCAACCCCTGGGTCCAGCCCGGGGGTTGAGGCATTTCTGCGTTCAGGACCCTTTTCCTCGCCTATGCGATGCGCGACAAGTCCGCCGCCGTGACCAGACCGTGGAGCGGCTCGCCTCGTACGAAGCGTTCGGTCTCGGTGATCGCGTAGGCGCCCAGCCGCCGCACCTCGCTGCCCTGGGCACCCGCGATGTGCGGGGTGACCAGGACATTGCGGAGGCCGAGCAGGGGGTGACCCGGCGGAAGTGGCTCGGGATCTGTCACGTCCAGGCAGGCGTTGAGGCGTCCCGTGGCGCATTCGCGGGTCAGCGCGTCCGTGTCGATGAGGGTTCCGCGTGCGGTATTGACGACCGTGGCGCCGTCGGGGAGGAAGGCCAGATGTGTGGCGTCCAATAGGTGTCGGGTTTCCGGGAGTTGGGGGGCGTGCACGCTGACGATGCTGCTGCGGCGGCACAGTTGGTCCAGGGGCACCAGCTCCGTGCCGAGACCCGCGGCCTGTGCCGCGGTGAGGAACGGGTCGGTCAGCAGCAGCTCGTATCCGGCGTCGGAGGCGGTGAGGCCGGTGATGACGCGGCGGCCGATACGGGAGGCGCCGATGATGCCGACGGTACGGCCGTCGGCGCCCTCGCGTTCGGTGAACTCCGGCCACCCTTCGACGTAGTGGGCGGCGGTCGGGAGGGCCTGCTTGGCGGCCAGGGCGATGGTGGCGCATGTGAAGTCGGCGACCGGGCCGGCGTTGGCGTCGGCTGCCGAGGAGACGGTGATGCCGCGCTCCCAGACCGTCGGCGGGACGTGGCCCTTCACCGAGCCCGCGGCGTGGATCACGGCGCGTAGGCGAGGTGCCGCGGCGAGGACGTCGTCGGTCAATGGCGGGCAGCCCCAGCCGGTGAGGAGAACGTCCGTTTCCGTGAGGATCGCGGCAGCGCTGCGGGCCTCCTGCCCGGCCGGGTGCGAGGTGAGGGCCGTCAGCCGGGCCGGGGCGAGGTCGGGAACCAGATCGACGGTCCGGGCCAGGCGCTCCCTGAGGTCGGGCGGGAGCACCGCGATCGCGCATTCCGGCGACATACAGATGACTGCACTCAGGCGGCCGCTCACGTCGACCCCTCCCCTCCCGGGGCTCCCGGGCGACTCGTCGAACGCATGGACAGCGATTCCCGAAACGGCAGGACCCTAGAATCCCGTCTTTCCGAGGTCAACACCGTCTCCCGCTCCGTACGAACCGCAGGGCACGGTGCGCGTCCCGGCGCCACGGGTGCGAGCATCGAGACATGGGGTACGAGATACGGACGGTCCGCGCCGAGGACTGGGCCGAGCTGAGAGTGCTGCGGCTCGCGGCCCTGGCCGATCCGGCGGCGCGCGTCGCGTTCGTCGACAGCTACGAGATGAGCAGCGCCCAGTCCGACGACTTCTGGCGCGTCCGGGCGACGCCCATCGCCGAGGGCGGAGCGGCCACGAACGTCATCGCGGCGGACGAGCATGGCACGTGGGTCGCGATGCTCGCCCTGCTCGACGAGACGGGCGTTCCGGTGTCGTCGCCTCTTGTCGCCGGGGGAACCGGTGAGGACGGGGCCGGTGGGCAGCCGCAGATGCATGTGGTGAGCGTGTACGTACGCCCCGAGCACCGCGGGACGGGGGCGGCCGAGCAGTTGCTGCGTACGGCCATCGTGTGGACGTGGGAGAACTCCAAGGCCGAGCGCATCCGGCTCTGGGTGCACGGCGACAATCCCCGTGCAGAGGCCTTCTACCGGCGGATCGGCTTCGTGAGGACCGGTGGGACGATGGCGTTCCCTCCGGTACCGGAGGAGACCGAGTACGAGATGGCGCTTCAGCGGCCCTGAGCCCGGCCGTATGCGACGCGCTATCCCCCGGGGGCGAGGGTGCGGTGCGGCCAGCGTGCCCGCGCCTGCTCCTCGGAGCGCAGCAGCGCGAGCGAGGGCATGCCCTGGGCCGCGCCTTCGGCCAGCAGGTCCGGGAGTTGGGGGAAGGGGGCGACGGCGGCGATGTCGTCGAGGACGAGCGTGAGTGGTGGGTCGAGCCGACCGGCGGATGACCGTGCGGCCATGCGGCGGCCGTGCTCGACCACGCTCGAGACGAGTGCGGTCGGCAGAGCCATCGCACCCGGGCGGGTTCGCGGATCCTCGATCGCTTCCCCTACCACGTAGAGCGTTCCCCCTTCGGCGATGAAAGATTCCAGCGCCAGGGAGTCCGCTCGGGTCGGATTGCAGGCGTCCCGGATGTGGATCGAGGACAGGGCGGAGAGGGCCCGTGCGGTCAACTGCTGGGCGGCCTCGCGGCGTTCGGGATAGGCGGTGAGGGTGGCCTCCAGCTCGCCGGCCGTGCCCGAGGTGGCCTGGGGGTGCGTACGCAGGATGCGTACGGCGTCCTGCGCGGCGCTGCCGGACGCCCAGCGGTGCACCTGGCGGAAGGCCCGGCCGTCGACCGCCGCGGCGTGCAGGCAGCAGCGCAGCAGCGTCTCCGCGGCATCCGCCATGGCCGAGTCGAGGCTGTTCAGGGGGCGTACGGGGGCGAGAAGGGCGGCCGCACGGGAGGCGGCGGTGTCGCGGGACTCGCAGCCGGCGGACGGCGACCAGCGCAGGCGGGCGGGGGTGTCGAGCAGATGGCTGGGGTCGTAGAGGTGTACGGGCCCGAGCTTGGCGCGAGTGTCCTTGGTCTCGGCCCAGACGGTGGGGTCGGATGTCGTGACCAGGACGGGGCCCTCCGCGGACCGGATCGCGCCCAGGGCGAGCTCCCTGCGGGAGGCGGGGTCGGGCCCGGTGAAGTGGACGCCGGTGAGGGCGCGTTGGCCGGGCACGGTCGGGCCGGAGGCAACGGGCGCGGAGGCAACGGGCGCGGCAACGGGCGCGGAGGCGGTGGACGCGGAGGCAACGGGCGCGGAGGCGGTGGACGCGGCGGACGGTGGGACGCTCTCCGCCGTTTGTGTCGGCGTGGGGACGAATCCGGCGACGGACTGCGGCTGTTGGGGCCCGGCGGTCCCGTTCGGTGCGGCGGATTCCGTAAGCCCGGCCGGGAGCGGTTGAGCGGCCTCGACCGGCTGAGCGGCACCGGCCGCGGTGGACGGGCTGGGGGCGGCGGGGACCGCAGCGCCCGCCGGATCCACCGCTGGGCGGGCGGTCGCCGTGGCGGTGTCCGACGGCGGTGCGTAGGCGGCCGGTGTGTAGGCGGCCCCCACCGGTCGCCGCGGATCGTACGCCCCCGCACCACCGTCCGCGGCGGCGGCGCGCTGATCCGCAGCCACTCCCGCCGCGGCCTTCCCGCTCGCTGCCGCCCTGCGGACCGCACGCCACCGCGCCACGGTCCCTATGACGAAGATCGCGAGGACGAGCAGCACCATCAGTTCGCCGAGGAAGAACCCCCAGAACAGCCCGTAGCCCGAGAGCTGGTCCGCCGGGGTCCCCGGCCAGGCGGCCGCCAAGTCATGCGGCTGAGCGGCCAGTTCGCGCATGGCCATCGGCGTGCGCGCGAAGTGGACGCCGTGGGGCCAGGAGCCGTGGGCGAGCAGGCCGGAGATCCCCGTCGCCGTCCAGACGAGGACGGTCAGGCCGAGAAGGAAGGCCAGGACGCCGACGAGGAGGCCGTCCGGGATGCCGCCTTCGCGCTCGGTCCCGCCCGGGCCTCCGCGTCCCTGCGCTCCGCGTACCGTCATCGCTTCACGCCACCGTGGACTCGTCCGCGTAGCGCCGCCGTTTCTCCGTGGCCCGCGCCGCACGCTCCTCGGCTTCGGCCTCGGCGGCGCGATCGACGGCCAGGGCCTCGTCGTTCGTCATCGGGTCGTGCTCCCCGGCCTCGGTCATCGCCCGGTCGGTGTAGACAAGGGGTCGCTCGGCCTCGGTGATCAGGTGCTTCACCACTTGGACGTTGCCGTTGACGTCCCAGACCGCGATGCCCGGGGTGAGCGTGGGGATGATCTCCACGGCCCAGCGGGGCAGGCCGAGCACCCGGCCCGTCGCTCTCGCCTCGTCGGCCTTCTGCGCGTAAATGGTGCGTGTCGAAGCCATCTTGAGGATCGCCGCGGCTTCCTTCGCCGCCGCGCCGTCCACGACGTCCGAGAGGTGGTGGACGACCGCCACGAACGACAGGCCCAGCCGGCGCCCGAACTTCAGCAGCCGCTGGAAGAGCTGGGCGACGAACGGCGAGTTGATGATGTGCCAGGCCTCTTCCACCAGGAAGATCCGCTTCTTGCGGTCCGGCCGGATCCAGGTGTGCTCCAGCCAGACGCCCACGATCGCCATCAGGATGGGCATCGCGATCGAGTTGCGGTCGATGTGGGAGAGGTCGAAGACGATGAGCGGGGCGTCCAGATCGATGCCGACCGTCGTCGGCCCGTCGAACATGCCGCGCAGGTCACCGTCGACCAAGCGGTCCAGCACGAGCGCGACATCCAGACCCCAGGCACGTACGTCGTCCAGGTCGACGTTCATCGCGACGGCCGACTCGGGCTCGGGGTGGCGCAGCTGCTCGACGATGTCGGTGAGGACCGGCTGCCGGTCGGTGATGGCCTCGTTGACGTAGGCGTGGGCGACCTTGAGCGCGAAGCCGGAGCGTTCGTCGAGGCCGTGGCCGAGCGCCACCTCGATGATTGTGCGGAGCAGAGCGAGCTGGCCGGTGGTGGTGATGGAGGGGTCCAGCGGGTTGAGCCGGATCCCGCCGTCCATGGCGGCCACCGGGTCGAGCCGGATCGGCGTGATGCCGAGCTCCTGGGCGATGAGGTTCCACTCGCCGACGCCGTCCTCGCCCTGGGCGTCGAGGACGACAACCTGCCGGTCGCGGAAGCGCAGTTGGCGCAGGACGTAGGTCTTCTCGAGCGCCGACTTGCCGTTGCCGGACTCGCCCAGGACGAGCCAGTGCGGGGCCGGGAGCTGCTGTCCGTAGAGCTGGAAGGGGTCGTAGATGTAGCCCTTGCCGCTGTAGACCTCGCGGCCGATGATGACGCCGGAATCGCCGAGGCCGGGTGCGGCGGTGGGCAGATAGACGGCTTGCGCCTGGCCCGTGGACGTACGGACCGGGAGCCGGGTGGTCTCCACCTTCCCGAAGAGGAAGCTGGTGAACGCCTCGGTGACGGCGGTCAGCGGATCAGGCACTGCGGGACTCCTACCCGTCGAAGAACCGTCGGACTACCGTCGGATGCCGGTGGCGAAGGGGAGCGTGTTCACGAAGGCCCGGTGGTGCTCGCGGTCGCACCACTCCAGCTTGAGATACGACTTGCCCGCCGAGGCGCGGATGGTGCGCTTGTCGCGGGCCAGAGCCTCCGGCGTACGCGATGACACCGTGATGTAGCCGACGATGTTCACGCCGGCCGCGCCGCTCGCCAGGTCCTCGCCGCGCTGGTCCAGCCGCCCGTGGTGGGCGATGTCGCGCGGGTCGACGGTGCGGTTCATCTTGGCGGCGCGGCTGGCCTCGGCCTCGTCGTTGGTCTTCTCCGTCAGCATGCGCTCGATGGCGACCTCGGTGGGCTCCAGGTCCATGCAGACGGCGACCGTACGGATCACGTCGGGGGTGTGGACGAGCAGCGGGGCGAGGAAGTTGACGCCGACCGGTGTCAGCGGCCACTCCTTCACCCAGGCCGTGGCATGGCACCAGGGGGCGCGCGAGCTGGACTCACGGGTCTTGGCCTGGAGGTACGTCGGCTCCATGGCGTCGAGTTCGGCGGGCCAGGCGTTGCGCTGGGTCATCGCCTGGATGTGGTCGATGGGGTGGTCCGGGTCGTACATCGAGTGGACCAGGGAGGCGAGCCGGCCATGGCCGAGCGGCTGGCGGACCCGGATGTCGGCCTCGGTCAACCGGGCGCAGATGTCGGTCAGTTCGCGGGCCATGACGACGGCGAGTCCGGCGTCCCTGTCGAGCTTGCCGCCGCCGTGGCGGGACGCGCGGGCCATGGCGTGGGCCTCGGCGGCCAGTTCGCGCGTGTAGTGCATACAGGCGACGAGATAGGCGCGGTGCTGCTCGGAGGAGGTGGACACCATCGACTGGAGCTGGTCGTACGAGTCCTGGAGCCAGCCCGGTGCCCGGCTGTCGCCGCGCCGCTCGACGTCCTTGGCGTGGGCGTCGGGGTCGGCGGGGAGCGTACGGGCCAGCATCTGAAGCCGCGTCACAAAGCCGTCGCCGTTGGCCACATGCTTGAGCAGCGTGCCGAACCGGTCGACCAGCGCCTCCTGGTCCTCGCTGTCCCGCAGCCCGACGCCGGGGCCCTCGATCTCGATCGCGGCGGTGACCGTACGGCGGTCGGCGTGCAGCAGGACCGCGATCTCGTCCGGGCCGAACGGCGCGGACAGCCAGGAGATCCGGCCGATTCCGGGCGGCGGGCCGACCTCGACCTCACGTCCGTCGATGCGCGTGCCCGCCTCGGGCGCGGCGGAGCGGTAGGCGGCGCGGGTCTTGACGGTCCGCTTGAAGGAGCGGTTGATCTCGAACCACTTGAAGAACGTACGGCCCTTGTACGGCACGTAGACGGCGGCCAGCGCGATCATCGGGAAGCCCGCGAGCGAGGCGATGCGCAGGGGCAGGAGAGGGATCAGCAGCCCGCACATCATGCCGATGAACGCGCCCACGATGATCAGCGCGATCTCCCCGGTCTCCCGGTTCTTCCCGATGATCGCGTTCGGGCGGGCCCGGCCGATCAGATACGTGCGGCGGGGCGCGATCGGGTGGGACTGGGTGCTCAACGCCCGTCACCTCCGGGGCGGTTGTCGGTCCGCGTCCGGGAGGTCGTACGCGGTGCGGGCGTGGCGCCCGCGTGGCCCCCGCCGGTCCGGGGAGCGGCGGCCGGGCCCCGGCTGCTGTGCGCGGCCACACCACCGGAGACCGAGTTGGCGGGCTGGGGGGCGGAGCGGGACGCGCCGTCGTCCCCGCCGCCGGAACCGCGGGTGCTGTGCGTCTTGATGCCCTGCTTGACGAGCGCCGCCGGCGAGGAGATGACGGCGGCCGCCGCGGAACCGTCGGTGGCGGCCTTGCGGTTGCTGCGCGCGCTCGCGACCTCGTCGCCGAAGCCGGGGACGAAGCGGTAGATCATGGCGCTGGCGAAGATGGCCAGCAGGATGATGGCGAGGCCGGAGACGACGGCGGAGAAGGAGTCCGGGCCGTTCTCGGACGAGGAGAGCGCCCCGGCGATGCCGAGCACGATGATGATGACCGGCTTCACCAGGATCACGGCGATCATGATCCCGGCCCAGCGGCGTACATGGCCCCACATGTTCTTGTCGACCAGGCCCGCGTAGACGACCGTGCCGAGCAGCGCACCGACGTACAGCAGTGCCGCCCGGATGACCAGTTCGAGCCACAGCACGCCGGCGGCGAGGATGGAGACGAGGCTGACGACGATCAGCATGATCGGTCCGCCGCCGATGTTCTCGCCCTTCTTCAGGGCTTCGGAGAACGAGCCGAAGAAGGCGTCGGTGTCGGAGCCGGTGCCCGCCGCGATCACTACCGTGATGCTGTCGGTCGCGGAGACGACCGTGTAGAGGATCAGCGGCGTGAAGGCGGAGGCGAGGACGGTCAGCCAGAGGAACCCGACGGCCTCGGTGACGGCCTCGGTGAACGGCACCCCGCGGATGGCGCGCTTGGCGACGGCGAGCAGCCAGAGGAGCAGGGTGAGGATGGTGGAGGCGGCGAAGACGACGGCGTACTGGCGGAGGAAGGCGGCGTTGGTGAAGTCGATGTTCGCGGTGGACTCGACGGCCTTCGACAGCTTTCCGACGATCCAGGCGGCGGCGTCGGCGCAGCCGCGGGCGAGGGAGGAGAGGGGGTCGAGGGGGTTGTTGTCGGCGACGTTCCCGGGGCTGCGGGAGGCACCGTCGCCGCGCTCGCAGTAGTCCTTGGCCGGACCGATCAGCAGGTCGCACGGATCGTTGCTCGCGCTCGGAGACGGCGTCGGCGTGGGTGCGGCGAAAGCACGTGAGGCCATGGCGAACAGGGCGCCCTGCACAGTAGCCACAACCGCCAGACGTGAGGCGATGGGGCGACGCGGGCTACCGGGCATAGGTGAAGCCTCCGTACTCCTCGACCGCCTTGGAGATGTCTTCGGCACTGGACGCTGCGACGTCGCCCTGGACAGGCGCAGGGCCGTTCTTCTGCGCGTCAGCGCCGACCTTCCAGTCCTCACCGCTCCATCGCAGTTCGAAGGTCCAGGTTTTCCAGTCTGTGCGAACGGGGTCCGTGGAGCCCTCACCAGCCATGCCGATCAGGCCGGTGTACCAGACGGCGACCTTGGCTTTGTCTCCCTCGAACGACTCGACTGTTGTGCCCACAGGAATGGTTCGTGAGATGAACGTCTTGCCTTCCGGCGGATTCCCGTCAGCATCCAAACCGAGCTTGTCGAGGAAGTCGGCGGAGTACGCACGATCCTGAAGGTCTTTCAGCTTCGTTGCCGCGTCCGGGGCGTAGATGGTGTCAATGATCTCGTGACGCGACTCTGCGTTGAACATCCCGTCCCCCCCCAGCGCCACCGCGTAGTTCGCCGCCGCGCTCTCGGCGCCCTGTTCCGTCTTCGGGAAGCCGGACGCGATGCCCGCGTCCGAGCCCGACACCGGCTTCTCGCCCGTCGGGGCCGTCGGCCGGGCCTTGGCGCCGTCGCCCCCGGAGCCCGAGCCCGAGTCGCCGCCGTCGCTGCCGCCGCGGTTGGCGAAGGCGATGGCCGCGATCAGCAGGACCACCACGCCCACGATCGTGATCATGCTTCTCGACGGGCGGCCCGCCCCGCGCGCCCGTCTCGTCGCGCCGTACGGACCGTCAGCCGCCCCTTCCGGTAGGCGGGTGCGCGTCCCCCTGCCCGCGTCCCGGACCTCGCCCGGGTAGTCGTGGGCGTAGTCGTCGTCGCCGGGACTCATGCCGCGGACGCCCCCTCGCAGTGGCTGGTGTACGACGCGTCGTCATACGACGGTAGCCGTACGGATGCCCGCGTGGGTCGGGTGTGGTGACTCGTCAGGTGACTCGACATCAAAGGGACGCAACCTCAGCCGGTGGGCGCGACGGACAGGTGGTGGCAGATGTGACAACCGGGTGCCGGGCGGTCGTGCGGGACGGGCCGCGCGGCTCGTACGGGGGGATGCCCTCCGCCCGTACGAGCCTCCCGTCCACGGAGCCGGGGAGCCCGGAAGTGGGGGAGTTCGGGAGCGGGAAGCAGTAAGTTCAGGTCGCTAGACGGCCATCCCGTAGACGATGGTGAACAGCGTGCCGAGCGAGCCGATGATGAAGACGCCGGTCAGGCCCGCGACGATGAGGCCCTTGCCCTGCTCCGCGCTGAAGGTGTCGCGCAGTGCCGTGGCCCCGATGCGCTGCTTGGCAGCGCCCCAGATCGCGATCGCCAGGCAGAGCAGGATCGCGATCGCCATGACGACCTCGACCATGACCCGTGCTTCGCTGCCCAGGCTCCCGAACGGCCCCCAGTCCGGGGCGATGCCGCCGATGATGGTGTTGATGTCGCCCTTTTCGGCTGCCAGGAACATGCTCAAACTCACCGCCCCTATTGGGTAGTTGTACGTACCCCTGCCGCACGGCACGGGCCAGGCTCTATCATCGCCGACGATGCCGCCCTCGCATGTCGACTTGGCGTCAAATTTTGGCGGATCCCGTGCGTGTGCGCGGCTGCGCCCCCTGGGCGGGGGTTTCCGTTGTCGGGAGGCGGCCGTATTGTCACTCTGTGTATCACGGAGCGTGACATTCAGCAATGACGCTTGGATCCGGAGGCATGCGGAAGCCGTCGATGCCGCAGGAGCCCGATCCACGGGTGACGGGCGTTCAGGATGGGCGCACAGGAGTCGTCTCGGCCTCCGTGGCCGCTCCGATTCGGACAAACACAGGGGCAGTGCGCGACCAACGCGGGCCGGATGGGGGAGGGTTGAGGGGTGCGGAAATTCTGGGTGGCCTCGGGTGTCGGCATCGGGCTGTGCATGTCCTTCGTCGCGCTCCTCGTCGTGGGCACCTACACCGCCGCCGCGAGCCTCGGTGGCGCGGGCCGGTCGGCCGGCCTGGCGAAGGGTGCGGTCCCGGCCGCGTACCAGCCGCTCGTGCAGAAGTGGGGCAATCTCTGTCCCGCCATCAGCCCGGCACTTCTGGCCGCGCAGCTCTATCAGGAGAGTGGCTGGAATCCGCGGGCGCAGAGCCATGCGGCGGCGCAGGGGATCGCGCAGTTCATCCCCGGCACCTGGGCCACGCACGGTGTCGACGGCGACGGTGACGGCGACCGTGACGTCTGGGACCCGGCCGACGCCATCCCGTCGGCGGCGTCGTACGACTGCGAGCTCGCGAAGTACGTGAAGGACGTGCCGGGGGACCGGACGGCCAACATGCTGGCGGCCTACAACGCCGGCGCGTACCGGGTGATCCGTGCGGGCGGCGTCCCCGCCATCCGCGAGACGCAGAACTACGTCAAGATCATCACGACGCTCTCCAAGAGCTTCGAGGCGCCGGTCGGCAAGGTTCCCGCTTCGCGCCAGGCCGCAGGAGCCATCTACTACGCGCAGAAGAAGCTGGGCACGCCGTATCTGTGGGGCGGCGACGGCACGTCCGCCGACGGCGGCCGCTTCGACTGCTCGGGCCTGACGAAGGCGGCGTACGCCTCGGTGGGCATCGAGCTGCCGCGCGTGGCCAACGACCAGTACAACGCCGGGTCCCACCCGGACCGGGACGAGCTGATGCCGGGTGACCTGGTCTTCTTCTCGGACGACTTGACCGACTCACGGGCGATCCGGCACGTCGGCCTCTATGTCGGCGGCGGCTACATGATCAACGCGCCGTACACCGGTGCCGTGATCCGCTTCGACAAGATCGATACGCCGGACTACTTCGGGGCGACCCGGGTCACCGAGGACGGTGCGAAGGCACTGCCCACGGCCAACGCCGGGTGAAGCTCTGGTGGTGGCTTGCCCGGCCGCCGCGGATTCGGTGACGATGCTGGGACTCAGCGCGAACGGGCGCCTCTGAACTGCGGCGACGTATCACTCTTGGATAACGTCGTGGTGATCGTTCGATGGAGAGCGGAACGCCGCCCGAGGCGCTGTCGTTCCCTGGACGGGAATGCAGGACCTCAACGGGCACGGGGGCCCTCAGCACTCACGCACGAGCACGAGACAAGGGGCCGCGCGATATGGCTGGAGTCGAATCGACCGGGTCGAACCCCGATGTCTCCCTGCTCTACGAGATCAACGGGTTCGCCGGGGACGCTCCCGGCTGGTTCGACCGCACGATGACGTGGGTCGGCGAGCGCGGCATCGTGTTCGCCATGGTGGCGCTGCTCGTGGCGTGCTGGTGGGTCGTCAGACGGCGGGAGGACGCGCCGATCGCTGTGGCCGGGCTGCTGTGGGCCCCGCTCGCCGCCGGCCTCGCCCTGCTGGTCAACCTCCCGATCCGCGGCTTCGTCGAACGTCCGAGGCCTTTCGTCGATCACCGGGGGCTCGAGGTGCTCCTCCCCGGCAAGGGCGACTACTCGTTCGTCAGCGACCACGCCACGCTCGTCATGGCCCTCGCCGTCGGCATCTTCATCGCCCACCGGAGGTTCGGGCTCGTCGGTATCGGGCTCGCGTTCCTGGAGGGCTTCTGCCGCGTCTACATGGGACTGCACTATCCCACCGACGTGGTCGGCGGCTTCGCCCTCGGTACGGCCGTCACGCTTCTGCTCGCGCCGTTGGCGATGGCGCTGCTGACGCCCCTGGCGCGTGCCGCAGGGAACTCGCGCCGTGGGCGGTGGCTCACCGGAGGCGAGCGGACCGCACCGGTCGATGGCGGTTCCGCACGGCGGGCGGAGGGCGAGGCGGGTGCGGAGGGGGCCTCGGCGCCGTCCGGGGACCGAGAGAACGACCTCGCCGCGTAGCAGCGCCGCAGCCGCGATCCGTCGCCGCGATTCCCTTCTGTGCACCCCCTTCGGCAGGCCCCCGTCGCACTGTCCGTACGGCCGTCGCCCATACGGCCCGGCACCCCTTCGCGCCGCCGCCCGGCCCGGCGTCACAGCGCCTGCGGGAAGTCGAAGACGCGCTGCGGGTCGTACTGCCGCTTGAGCCGCGTGAGACGCTCCGCGGCCGGCCCGTAGTACGCCCGCCTCCAGTCCTTCAGGGCCGGATCCGCGTAGTTCTGGTACGCGGCGCCTGAGGCGTGGCGGCGCATCGCCCGGTGGAGGCCGTTGAGCCAGGTCGTCGAGGTCGCCCCGTTCTGCCCCGCCGGCCAGGCCGCCAGATACTGCGCCAGGACGCGGGAGCGGCGGTGCACAAAGGCCGTTGCCGTCGGCGCGATCCGGTTGACCGCCCCGCCGAGCGCCGTGAGCTGGACGGTGCCGGAGCCCGCGCCGCCCAGCTTCCGGAACGCCTCGACCCGGTCGACGAGGATCCGGATCCCGTCGGCGGGGAGCGCGCGGTCGTAGAAGTCCGAGCGTGAGGTGTACGTCTCGCGCACCAGGGATCCGGTGGGGCTGTGCCCCGGGGTTCCGCCGGGCAGGCGGCACTGCTCGGTGGTGTACCGGGAGCAGCCCGCGTAGCCGATCATCGCGTCCAGGTACGAACTGCTGCGCAGCGAGACCGATGCCGCCGGGCTGCCCACGAGGCCGGTCAGCCGGTCCACGGCGTTCTGCGCGTCCTTGTACGTGCCGAGCGAGAAGGCGGAGAACCAGATCCGGGCCGCCCCGCCCGCGGCGGCCGCGAGATGCACCGCCGACCACAGCTCGTCGGGCTGGTCCGGCCCCCACTCCTGCCATGCGCGGACGAGTTCGGCGGCTTTGGACCACGGCCAGGTCGCGCGGACGGCGACGGCCGCGGGGGCCGGGTGGGTGCGGAAGCGGAGTTCGGTGACGACGCCGAAGTTGCCGTTGCCCGCGCCCCGCAGGGCCCAGAAGAGGTCGCTGTGGTCGGACGCGCTGCAGCGGACCGTACGCCCGTCAGCCGTGACGAGCGTGGCGCCGAGCAGGCTGTCGCAGGTGAGCCCGTACGCGCGGGAGGCGACGCCGTGGCCGCCGCCGAGGGTCAGTCCGGAGATGCCGACGGTCGGGCAGGTGCCGGCGGGGACGGTGACGCCGTGCGCCCCGAGCCCCGAGTAGACGTCGACGAGCTTGGCGCCCGCGCCGACGACCGCCTCCGAGCGGCCGCTGACGGTGATGCGGGAGAGCCGCGAGACATCGATGACCAGGCGTCCGGTACCGCTGGACCAACCGGCGTAGGAATGGCCGCCGTTGCGGATCGCGACCGGTACGGAGTGCCGGCGGGCGAAGGCCAGGCACTCGGCGATGTCCGTGGGCCCGGAGACATAGGCGAGGGCGGCGGGGCGCAGATGGTCGAAGCGGGTGTTGTAGAGCACGCGGGCGCTGGTGTAGTCGGCGTCCCCGGGCTGGACGAGACCGCCGCCGAGACCGCGGGCGAGGACGGACCAGTCGGCGGAACGGGGCGCTGCTCCGGTCGGGGCACGGTGCCGGGAGCGCACCGCGGGGCCGCGGGCGGCTCCGGCCGCCCGTCCGGAGCCGCCGCTGCCCGCGACGGACCAAGCCGCGGTGGCCGCGATTCCGGTGCCGGCCTGCAGGAACGTGCGCCTGTCCATCCCACCTCCATCCGCCGCCCGGCGCGGGGCCGGGCGATGTCCGATGGACGTAGGTTCCCTCGCGCGGGGCGGCGATCTGCGTCACATCCGCTTGAACGGAAGGCGTGTCATCACAGCTCACGCGCGGGTTCCCAAGGTGGTGGAAACGCGGGCCTGTTCGGAAGGGCGTTCGGGCGGAGTGACTCGTGAGTAACATCCCGCTCAACCCGTAGGCCGGGCCTCAGCACCCCCCACTCATCACCCCCGGGAACACCTGTGACACGAGTTCCGTCCGCCGTCCTGCTCTCCGCGATATGCGCCTCGGCACTGCTGGTCTCCGGCTGCGCCGGCGCTCCGGCGCAGCAGGATGTGACGGCGTCCGCCCCGAAGGGCGGCTCCGAGCGCGCCGCGGTGCGCGACACGGCGGCCCCCGAGCCGTCCCCCGTTCTGCCCGTCCGCCCCGCCGACGCCGCGGCGAAGACGCCGTCGGCGACGGTCAGCCGGACGACCGGCACCACCCGCAACATCACCGGCAGCGGACTGCGCCTCTCCTCGTACGACGCGGCGAAGCACCGCGCCGAACTCACCCCCGCGCGCTCCGGGAGCGGCAAGGACAACCGGACGCCGAAGGTCCGCGAGGGCGACGTCATCGCGAGCCCGCCGAGCCGCGAACTGCCGCGGGGCGCCCTGGTGAAGGTGGTCGACGTCCGCTCCACCGACGGCCCGCGGACCGAGGTCTCCACCGAGCCCGCCAACCTCACCGAGCTGTTCGGAAACGCCCGGGCCGAGGGGGACGTCCCCGTCGATCCCGACGCATGGAAGGTCGAACCGCTCGTCGCGGGACTCGACGTGTCCCGCCGCGCCGCCGACGGCGAGCAGCGGTCCGCGCGCGGCATCGAGGGCGGATTCGGGCTCGGCACGCTCCGCATCGACCTGGACGCCCCGCTCCCGCTGCCCCCGGCCGGCGACGGCGGGAAGGCGCCCGACGTGGAGCTCGGCGGGTTCGTGGAACTGAGCCCCGAGGTGGCCTTCTCGTACCACCGCCGCAGCGCGCTCGACCTCGCCCCCGCCAACGCCTCGATCCGGCTGGCCGGTCCGTACAGGGCGGGCTGGCGGATGGATGGGGACCTGGCGCTCGGCAAGGCGATCCGCGTCCCCTTCGCCCGGCTGACGGCTCGTCCGGTCATCAACGTCGGCCCGGTTCCGGTGGTGGTGAACCTCGGCCTCACCCTCTCGTACGAGGTGACCGCGTCCGGCAAGGTCACCGTCCGGCTCGACCAGGAGGTCCGCGGGCAGGTGACGGTGGGCGCACGCTACTCCGCGGAGGAGGGCTGGGAGCCCGACGTCCAGGCCGACGGCAAGGCCACGCCCGTCACCATGAAGGTGACGGGCAAAGGTGAGGCGCGGGCGGCCATCGCCACGGAGGCGTCGGTGGGTCTGTACGACTCGGTGGGCATCTCGGCGACCTTCGCACCGTATCTGCGGGCCACGGCGGAAGGCACAGCCTCGAAGCGCGGTGCGGCGGGCGCGTGGGGGCTGTACGGCGGCGTGCGCCTGGACGGTGCGCTCCATGCCCGGCTGGCCGTCTTCGGCACACCGCTGGGCGAGTACCGGATCCCGATCCCCCTCTACAGCCGCGAGTGGCCGATCGCCGAGGGCAGGACACCGGCCGTCTGACCGCGGCCGGGCGTCGTACGAGGCGGGCCTGTGCGGGGCGGCGGCGCTCAGCGGGCGATCGCGGGCGGCCTGTGCGCGGCAGCGGCGCTCAGCGGGCGATGTGCCGCGCCGCGTCCGCGCGCGCCCTCTCGCGGGCGCGCCGGGCCGGGCCCGCCCAGCCGCAACTGCACCGCGCCGCGCAGAAAGAGCCCTGCTCGACCGTACGGGTGTGGTGCTGCTCGCCGTGCACGGACCGTTCTTCGGGTGGCGTCGGAGGCACCGGACCACCGTACCGGCCGTGACGGGCGCCCCCGCACCGTCGTTAAGCGGAACGAGCTTCGGGCCGGGTCGCTCCGGCTGTTCTGTCAGGGGGTTCGCGGGCGATGGCGATGGTGGTGCAGCGGCGCGGTCGGAGGCGTGGTGTCGTTGCCGCGGTAGTGAGCGGCCTGGTGGTGGGACTTCTGACCACCGGCTGCTCCGAGATGGGTGCGGCCGCCGACGAGCGGGGCAGTGTCGACGAGGCGACAGCGGTGGCCGTGGTGCATCGGGCCGCCGATGTGCTGGCGCGCTCCGGCAGTTCTCGTGCGCGTACGTCCATGGAGACGGCGACCGGGGGCACGCGGCTGACGATCCGCGGCCGGGGCGCGTTCGACTATGCCGAGCGGATCGGCCGCCTGGTCGTCGTGCTGCCGCAGGATGCCGCGGGCGGTGAGGAGCATCAGCCGGTCACCGAACTCCTCGCGCCCGGCGCGCTCTACATGAAGGACCGGGGTGCGGGTGTCCCCGCGGACAAGTGGGTGCGCGTGGACACCACCGCTCTTGCCGACGGGAATCTCGTCACAGGTGGGGCCACCGACCCGCTCTCCGCGGCCGAACTGCTGCGCGGGGCACGGGATGTGACCTATGTCGGCGAGGAGAAGGCTCCGGAGGACGGCGTGACCGTCCGGCACTACCGCGGGACGGCCCACATCGGGCGGGCCGCCGACGCCGCGACCCCGCATGCGCGCGGTGCCCTCGCCGCGGCCGCGAAGGGGTTCTCCGAGGACGCCGTGCCCTTCGACGTGTATCTCGACGAGCAGGGACGCGTGCGGAAGGTGCGTCACCGGTTCACCTTTCCCAACAGCGGGGGGCAGCGGCCCACGGAAGTGGTGTCGACGACGGTGCTCTACGACTTCGGGACCGGCGTGAACGTCGAGCTGCCGCCGGAGCGCGACATCTACGCCGGCAAGATCGCGGTTCCGCAAGGCTAGCGAAACGGGCCCAATGGGCCTCCGGAAATGGTCCGTCCGTGCCATGCGCAGGCTGTGGCCGATTCCCTACGCTGGGCTTTACACGCACCGAGCATGTCGATGCAAGAGCCGGCACACAGGGAACGCAGCAGGAGCGGGTGCCGCAGGAGGTGCTCGCGACAGGAGGTGACGCACGTGCCCATGCCCAGCGGCCCAACGGTCCCGGACCACGTGGCCCTCGACGAGATCGAGCTGTGCGGGGAGTTGATGATCGCGGCGTCGTCCGCGGACGAGGACCGGCTCAGCCCCGACCGTATCGATGAGGTGCTCAGGGTCGCGGCGCACGACGCCGGAGAGGCCTCTTCGCTCTGCGGGGGCCGCTGAGAAAGCCGTCCCGCGTGCGCGGACGCACGCGGGTGCGGGCCGCTCACGCAGGTGCGGGTCGCTCCGATCGAACACGGCGGGTGGCCGAAAACCAGTGGTTCAGGTGCGCAGCAGCCGCGCGATCGCCGCTGTGGCCTCCGCCACCTTCGCGTCGATCTCCTCGCCGCCCTTGACCGCCGCGTCCGCGACGCAGTGCCGCAGATGCTCCTCCAGAAGCTGCAGGGCGAAGGACTGCAGCGCCTTGGTGCCGGCGGAGACCTGGGTGAGTATGTCGATGCAGTAGACGTCCTCGTCGACCATGCGCTGGAGGCCGCGGATCTGGCCCTCGATCCGGCGCAGCCGCTTCAGATGCTGCTCCTTGTCCTTGGTGTAGCCGTGCGGCCCGGTGCCCGTGGCCGGTCCGGACTCGGGGGTGTGGCAGGCGCCGGCTTCCGTGGTCGTCATGGGATCCTCCGTGGTCCGCGAGCCGGTGTGAGCCGTGCAACAGCATGTGCCGTGAAAAAGGAGTTACGCGAGGTAAATACCCCTGGTGGGTATATCGTACCGAATTTCGTGGACGAGCCGGGGGCCACTGACCGAGCACGTTGTCCGATGGGTGACACTGATTGTCGGCCGGTTAGCCGTGGCCGGATGATGCACCTAGCATCACCCTGACCGAATCCGATGCATAACGAGGAACACACGTGCGCTTTCGTCTGACCCCCAGGGAGACGAGCTTCTACGACATGTTCGCCGCATCCGCGGACAACATCGTCACGGGCTCCAAACTCCTGATGGAACTGCTCGGAGCGGACGCCTCTGCCCGGGCCGAGATTGCCGATCGGATGCGGGCCGCGGAGCACGCGGGTGACGACGCCACGCACGCGATCTTCCACCAGCTCAACTCCTCCTTCATCACGCCCTTCGACCGCGAGGACATCTACTCCCTCGCCTCCTCCCTCGACGACATCATGGACTTCATGGAGGAGGCCGTCGACCTGGTCGTCCTCTACAAGATCGAGGAGCTGCCGAAGGGCGTCGATCAGCTGATCGAGGTCCTCGCGCGGGCGGCCGAGCTGACCGCCGAGGCGATGCCGCACCTGCGGACGATGGAGAACCTCACCGAGTACTGGATCGAGGTGAACCGCCTGGAGAACCAGGCGGACCAGATCCACCGCAAGCTGCTGGCGCACCTCTTCAACGGCAAGTACGACGCCATGGAGGTCCTCAAGCTCAAGCAGATCGTGGATGTCCTCGAAGAGGCGGCCGACGCCTTTGAGCACGTGGCCAACACCGTCGAGACCATCGCGGTCAAGGAGTCCTGACCCCCGGCCATGGACACCCTCGCGCTTGTCGTGACCATCGGGGTCGCGCTCTTCTTCACATACACCAACGGCTTTCACGACTCCGCGAACGCCATCGCGACCTCGGTCTCCACGCGGGCACTGACCCCGCGGGCCGCGCTCGCCATGGCCGCGGTCATGAACCTCGCGGGCGCCTTCTTCGGCAGCGGCGTGGCCAAGACGGTCAGCGAAGGGCTGATCGAGACGCCATCGGGCCGCTCGGGGATGGGCATCCTGTTCGCCGCTCTCGTGGGCGCGATCGTCTGGAACCTGGTCACCTGGTACTTCGGTCTGCCCTCGTCCTCCAGCCATGCGCTCTTCGGCGGCATGGTCGGCGCGGCGCTCGCGGGCGGCACGGAGGTCATCTGGACCGGTGTGCTGGAGAAGGTCGTCATCCCGATGTTCATCTCCCCGGTCGTCGGCCTCCTCCTCGGCTATCTGGTGATGGTCGCCATCCTGTGGATGTTCCGGAAGTCCAACCCGCACAAGGCCAAGCGCGGCTTCCGGATAGCGCAGACCGTCTCGGCGGCGGGCATGGCCCTCGGCCACGGTCTGCAGGACGCCCAGAAGACGATGGGCATCGTCGTACTGGCGCTCGTCATCGCGGACGTCGAGGACGCGGGCGACCCGATCCCGATCTGGGTGAAGATCGTCTGCGCCGTGATGCTGTCCCTCGGCACGTACGCGGGCGGCTGGCGCATCATGCGGACGCTGGGACGGCGGATCATCGAGCTCGACCCCCCGCAGGGCTTCGCGTCCGAGACGACGGCCGCCTCCGTGATGTACACCGCGTCGTTCATGTTCGGTGCGCCGATCTCGACGACCCATGTCATCACCTCGGCGATCATGGGCGTCGGCGCGACGAAGCGTGTGAACGCGGTGCGTTGGGGCGTCGCGAAGAACATCGTCGCCGGATGGTTCATCACGATGCCGGCCGCGGCGGCAGTCGCCGCGCTGAGCTACGGCATCGTCTCCCTCGCCTTCGGCTGACACGACGCGACGGACCCGGCCGCCACGGCGGCCCGGCGTCCTCCGCGTCCCGGCATCGAGGAACGGAGCGGGCCCGCCCCCGGGAGCCGGGGGCGGGCCCTTCGTCCTGCGGTGGCACCGCCATGCAGCACCGCGAGACGTCTTGTGTCATGCGGCCGGGCCGCATGGGTGGTGCGCCGCGTCCGCCGTGCCGGGAGGCGCCCATCGCGCCGGGCGCCTCCCCGCACGCAGTGCGCCCGCCGCCCGGCGGCGTACCGGCCGGACTCAGCCGAAGCGGCCGGAGATGTAGTCCTCCGTCGCCTGCACCGACGGGTTGGAGAAGATCCGCTCCGTCTCGTCGATCTCGATGAGCTTGCCGGGCTGGCCGACGGCGGAGAGGTTGAAGAACGCCGTACGGTCCGAGACGCGCGCCGCCTGCTGCATGTTGTGCGTCACGATGACGATGGTGAAGCGCTCCTTCAGCTCGCCGATGAGGTCCTCGATGGCGAGCGTGGAGATCGGGTCCAGGGCCGAGCAGGGCTCGTCCATGAGCAGCACCTCGGGCTCGACAGCGATCGCGCGGGCGATGCAGAGCCGCTGCTGCTGGCCGCCGGAGAGGCCGGAGCCGGGCTTGTTGAGGCGGTCCTTGACCTCGTTCCAGAGGTTGGCGCCGCGCAGCGACTTCTCGACGACGCCGTCGAGCTCCCGCTTCTTGTACGAGCCGTTGAGCCGCAGGCCCGCCGCCACGTTGTCGTAGATGGACATCGTGGGGAACGGGTTGGGGCGCTGGAAGACCATGCCGACCGTGCGGCGTACGGCGACGGGGTCGATGCCGGACGCGTAGAGGTTCTCGTCGTCGAGCATCACCTTGCCCTCGACGCGGCCGCCCGGCGTGACCTCGTGCATCCGGTTCAGGGTGCGCAGGAAGGTGGACTTGCCGCAGCCGGAGGGCCCGATGAACGCCGTCACGGAACGGGGCTCGACGGTCATCGAGATGTCCTCGATGGCCTTGTGGGTTCCGTAGTACGCGGTGAGGCCGCTGACGTCGATGCGCTTGGCCATGTGAATCACTACTTCTTTCGTCTGGCCGCGGTCAGCGACCGGTCTTCGGGGCCTTCCAGCGGGCGATGCCCCGGGCCACCAGGTTGAGGATCATGACGAACGCGATGAGGACGAGCGCTGCCGCCCATGCGCGGTCGAAGGAGACGTCCGTGCCCAGTTTGTACTGCTCGTAGACGTACAGCGGGAGCGACGACTGCGCCCCGTTGAACGGGTCGTTGTTGATGAACGCGTTGCCGAACACCAGGAGCAGGACAGGGGCGGTCTCACCGGTGATGCGCGCCACGGCGAGCATGACGCCGGTTGTGATGCCGCCGATCGCGGTGGGCAGGACCACCTTGAGGATGGTGCGCCACTTCGGCACGCCCAGGGCGAGGGACGCCTCGCGCAGCTCGTTGGGCACGAGCTTGAGCATCTCCTCGGCTGAGCGCACGACGATCGGCATCATCAGGATCGCCAGGGCCAGGGCGCCGGCGAGGCCGGAGAAGCCCATGCCGAAGGTCAGGACCCAGGTCGAGAGGATGAACAGGCCGGCGACGATCGAGGGGATGCCCGTCATGACGTCGACGAAGAAGGTGACGGCCTTGGCCAGCCGGCCGCGCCCGTACTCGACCAGGTAGATCGCGGTGAGCAGGCCGATCGGGGCGGCGATCAGGGTCGCGATGCCGACCTGCTCCAGGGTCCCGATCATGGCGTGGTAGACGCCGCCGCCTTCGTCGCTGCTGCCGAGACCGGCCATCGAGTGCGAGAGGAAGTCCGCGTCCAGGACCTTGGCGCCGCGGGCGATCGTGCCCCAGGCGAGCGAGATCAGCGGGATGATCGCGACGACGAAGGAGACCCATACGAGGCTGGTGGCGACCCGGTCCTTGGCCTGCCGCTTGCCCTCGACGGCACTGGTGATCACGTAGGTGCCGAGGACGTAGAGCAGACCGGCCATCAGGCCCCACTGGACCTTGCTGTGCCAGCCCGCGCCGAGGCCGATGCCCACACCGGCGGCGAGGGCCGCGACGGCGATGCCGAGCGGGGCCCAGCGGGGCAGGCGCCGGTGGGCGAGGGGGGACGGGCCGGGGGACCCGGTGACGGGGGGCTTGTCCATGACGACGTTGCTCATGCGTTGGCCCCCGAGTACTCCTTGCGGCGGGCGATGATCAGCCGGGCGGTCCCGTTGACCAGCAGCGTGATGACGAAGAGCACCAGACCGGAGGCGATCAGCGCGTCACGCCCGTAGTCGTTGGCCTCGTTGAACTTCGCGGCGATGTTCTGCGCGAACGTGCCGCCGCCCGGGTCCAGCAGATGGGCGGAGAAGAGGAAGCTCGGGGAGAGCACGGTGGCCACGGCCATCGTCTCGCCGAGTGCGCGCCCGAGGCCGAGCATCGAGGCGCTGATGATGCCGGAGCGGCCGAAGGGCAGCACCGACATGCGGATGACCTCCCAGCGGGTGGCGCCGAGGGCCAGGGCCGCCTCCTCGTGCATCTTCGGCACCTGGAGGAAGACCTCGCGGGTCACATTGGTGATGATCGGCAGGATCATCACGGCCAGCAGGATGCCGACCGTGAAGAGCGAGCGGGCCGGTCCCGTGCCCTCCTTGTCGAAGAGATACGTCCAGCCCAGGTACTCGTTCAGCCAGCTGTTGAGGCCGCCGAGGTAGGGGACGAGGACGAGCGCGCCCCACAGGCCGTAGATGATGCTGGGGACCGCGGCGAGCAGGTCGATGACGTACGCCAGCGGGGCGGCGAGGCGCCGCGGCGCGTAGTGCGAGACGAACAGCGCGATGCCGACCGCGATGGGGACGGCGATGAGCATGGCGATGACCGAGCTGACGACCGTGCCGTAGGCCAGGATCGCGATGCCGAACTCCGGCGGGCTCCCCGCCGGGTTCCACTCGAACGCTGTGAGGAAGTTGGCCTCGTCCTTGGAGATCGCCAGGGTGGCGCGGTACGTGAGGAAGACCGCGATGGCCCCCATGATCACCAGCAGCAGGATGCCGGAGCCGCGGGTGAGGCCGAGGAAGATGCGGTCCCCGGCGCGGGTGGACTTGCCCTTGGTGGCGGCGGGCGGTGGCGGTGGCGAGGCGGATGTAGTGGGAGTTATGTCCATTTTTGCTCCGGTCTGTGGGGACCATTCCTCATGGTGAGGGATCCCTGGCGGCGGTGCACCGGATGGGTGACCTCGGGCGGTCGGCCCCGCCCGTCACTGCTGGTGGGCGGGGCCGAGCACGGAGGTCAGGAGAGGGTCGGGACGGTCTCGCGAACCTTGTTCGCGATCTCCTCGGGGAGCGGCGCGTAGCCCTCCTCGCTGAGGATCGACTGGCCGTCCTTGCTGGAGGTGTAGGTCAGGAAGGACTTCACCGCGTCGAGGGTCTCGGTCTTGTTGCCCTTGTCGCAGGCGATCTCGTAGGTGACGAGGATGATCGGGTACGCGCCCTGGGCCTTGGTGGTGTAGTCCAGGTCCATGGCGAGGTCCTTGCCCTTGCCGACGAGCTTCGCGGCCGCGATGGCCTTGGAGGCGTTGTCGGAGGTGGCCTCGACGGGCTGGTCGGCACCGGTGTCGACCTTGACGGTGCTGATCTTCTGCGAGGTCGCGTAGGAGAGCTCGAAGTAGCCGATCGCGCCGTCGGTCTGCTTGACCTGGGAGGCGACGCCGGAGGAGCCGCTCGCGGACTGGCCGCCCTTGGCGGGCCAGGACTTCTCGTCCTCGTACTTCCAGTCCTTCGGCGCGGCCTTGCCCAGGTACTTGCCGAGGTTCTGGGTGGTGCCGGACTCGTCCGAGCGGTGGAAGGCCTGGATCTCGGTGGAGGGGAGCTTGGCGTCCGGGTTCAGCTTCTTGATCGCCGGGTCGTTCCACTTCTTGATCTTCGAGTCGAAGATCTTGGCGATCGTCGGGGCGTCGAGGACGAGGTCGTCCACGCCGGAGACGTTGAAGCCGATGGCGATCGGGCCACCGAGCATCGGCAGGTTGATGCCCTGGCCGCCCTTGCAGACCTTCTTGGACTCGGCGACCTCCTCCGGCTTCAGCGCGGAGTCGGAGCCCGCGAACGCGGTCGAGCCCTGGAGGAACTCGGTGATGCCGCCGCCGGAACCGATGTCCTTGTAGTTGATCTGCGTGTCCTTGCAGGCCGTGGTGTAGGTCTGGACCCAGGCGTCGATGGCGTTCTTCTGAGCCGAGGAGCCGGAGGCCAGGAGCTGGCCCGAACCGTCGCACTTGATCTTGCTGGCGGCGGCCGTGTCGGTGTCGGCGCCGTCCTTGGCGTTGTTGTCCGAACCGCAGGACGTCAGTACCAGGGCACCGGACAATGCGACCGCGCCGACGGTCAGGGCGCGCAGTCCGCGGCCGCTCTTACGCTGAGGCTTCACCTTCGAGGTTCCTTCCTGGGGCCCGCCGGCGGACGGCGAAGCAGAGAGTGTCTTCCGCATGGCCCGGCGGACGCACCGGACCACCGGTAGGGCTGAAATTAGGCAGATCAGGTGAATCGATCGACGGGCACGAGTGAACGCGAGGTGAACCTCGACCGTCGGTGCGGCGACTCTGCCGACAGGGACCACCGCGTGCCTCTGTTGAATTACAGAGAGGCATGGCAACATCCGCACCTGGGACAACACAACACCAACTCGGATCGGTCGGGCGAAACAGGAGGTGGCCGGTGAGGCGGCAGGGGGGCATGGGCATACGGCTCGTGACGGCGACTGCTCTGGTCGGTGCGGTAAGCGCGCTGGTCGTGCCGGGAGTGGCGAGTGCGGCGCCCCGCGAACCCGCGCCGAGACCGGGAGCGGACCGGAGCCTGGAGGAGGTCCGCAAGCAGGTCGACCGCCTGTACCGGAAGGCCGAGGCGGCCACCGAGGCGTACAACGCCGCCCGCAGCGCCTCGAAGAAACAGTCCCGGGAGATCGTCCGGATCGCCAAGGAGATCGTCCGCGCGCAGGAGAAGATGGACCGCCTGAAGAACCGGGCGGGTGCCCTCGCGCGCGCTCAGTACCGCAACGGCACGCTCCCCGACCAGGCCCTGCTCCTGCTGAAGAGCCGGCCCGAGGACTTCTTCCACGACGCCGACCTGGCCCGCAAGGGGCAGCAGGCCACCAGAGGGCTGATGGGCGCGATGGCCCGGACGCAGAGCGACCTGGACGAGTACGCGAGTTCGGCGAGCGAACAGTGGCAGAAGCTCGAAGACAACCGGAAGAAGAAGGCCGGCGCCAAGCAGGAGATCAAGAAGCGTCTCGCGGCCGCCAAGAAGGTCGAGGACCGGCTCGAGAAGGACGAGCTCAAGCGGCTGCGCGAGCTGGAGAACGAGGCCGCCCGCCAGGCGCAGGCCAAATGGCTCGACTCCGGGGTGCTCGACGAGATCAGCGACCGGGCCTCGAAGAAGGGCCGCAAGGCCATCGCCTTCGCGACCAAGCAGATCGGCAAGGACTACGTGTGGGGCGCCGAGGGTCCCGACACCTATGACTGCTCCGGGCTGACCTCACAGGCATGGCTCGCCGCGGACCGCCCCATCCCGCGGACCTCGCAGGAGCAGTGGCGGCAGTTGCCGCGCGTCGAGATCCGGGACATGCGCCCCGGAGACCTGATCATCTATCACCACGACGCGAGCCATGTGGGGATGTACGTCGGGGACGGCGCGATCGTGCACGCCCCGCGGCCGGGACGGCAGGTGACGCTCGCGGGCGCGGGGTCGATGCGGATCCTCGGAGTCGTACGCCCGGACAAGTAGGCCGGGTCCGACAACGGCAGTGGCCCATGGCCCGGTCCAGTGGCGTGCGGTCCGGCGCGGTGGCCTGTGGTTCGGCGCGGTGGCCTGTGGTCCGGCGCGGTGGCCTGTGGTCCGGACGCCGAGCCTCGCCCGGACGCGTAGCCCGCGGTCCTGACGAGGAGCCCACCGGCCTTCCCGGGCACAGGTGTTGACGGTGCGGCAGATGGGCGGGCCGGGCTGCGGAAGCGGTGCGGGAGGGGTACCGGACCGGTCAGCTCTCCTTCCGCAGCGCCTCCCACGTCCGCGCGAACACGTCGTAGGCGTCCTGGCCGAAGAGCACGAAGCGCGCCTCCGTGACGGCGGTCGTCCCCGCGTCGCGGACCTCTGTGAGCGCGATGCGCGCGGCGTCGTCGAGCGGCCAGCGGTACACGCCTGTCGAGACGGCCGGGAATGCGACGGTACGGGCGCCCAGCTCGTCCGCGACGCGCAGCGACTCCCGGTAGCAGGAGGCGAGCGTCTCCGACCGGTCCTCGCCGGACGACCAGACAGGCCCCACCGTGTGGATCACCCAGCGGGCGGGGAGTCGTCCGGCCGTCGTCGCCACCGCCTGGCCGGCCGGGAGCCCCTTCCCGTACCGCGAGGCGCGCAGTGCCCGGCACTCCTCGAGGATCTCGGGTCCACCGCCACGATGGATGGCGCCGTCGACGCCGCCTCCGCCGAGAAGTGAGGAGTTCGCGGCGTTCACGATGGCATCGACCGTCTGGTCCGTGATGTCCCCCATGGACAGAGTGATGTTCGTCATTCCCCGATTGTCTCGCTTCCGGTCAAAAGCCCAGCATGGAGCGGCATATGACAGGTGCGGTTTCCGATTCGCCATTCCGTATCGGTGCGATGGACCGCTAGGGTCGCCTGTCAGCGTCCGCCGTCGGGCGGTTGCTGTGCCCTCGGGGGGAGGGAAGGAAGAAGAGGAAATGCCCGTACCCGTACCGCAGCAGGGCGCAGCTCTCGCTGCGGGAGGTGCTTCGGCCGGCACCCCGATCCGCACACATGCGGAACGTCCGGTGCTGCCGCAGCAGGCAGGTCCGGTCGACAGCGCCGGGCCGGACCGCCCCTCCGTATCCGGGTCCGCGGCCGCCGGTGAGGCGCCTCACGGTCCCGGGCTGACGCTGCTGGTGATCGAGGACCACCCGGCCCTCCCGCTCAACCTCCCGGAGATGCTGGACGCCGAGGGCAAGCGGGTCCGGATCCGTACCGCCCGCAACCTCACCGAGGCCGAGCGGCTGCTCACCGACGACGTGCACTGCATCCTGCTCGACCTGGCTCTGACCGGCCCCGGTGGCCCCGGAAAGGGGAAGGGCGAGGGCGACGAGCTGGACACGCTCCGGCATGTGCTGCACCTCGCCCCCCACCACGCGGTGCTCGCCCTGACCGCCGAGGCGGACGCGGAGCGCGGCGCCGAGGCCGTACGCGTCGGGGCGCAGGACTACCTCTTCCGCAGCGAGCTCGACGCGCAGCTCCTCAACCGTGCCATCCGTTATGCCGTCGAGCGCAAACGCGCGGACGTGGCGCACCGCCGCCTGACCGAATCGGTTCTGCGCAGCCAGGAGAACTCCCGGCTGGAGCGCGGTCTGCTGCCCAAGCCGCTGCTCGACGGCTCCGACCTGCGCTTCGCCGCCCGTTACCGCCCGGGCCGCAGCCGCGCCCTGCTGGGCGGGGACTTCTACGACACCGTCCGCACGCCGGACGGCACGGTGCACGCGATGATCGGCGACGTGTGCGGGCACGGCCCCGACGAGGCCGCGCTCGGCGTCGAACTGCGCATCGCCTGGCGCGCCCTGACCTTCGCCGGCCTGTGCGGCGACGAACTGCTCGGCACCCTGCAGAAGGTGCTGGAGAACGAGCGGGCGGACGAGGAGATCTTCGCCACGCTCTCCACCGTGGACATCGCGCCCGACGGTCGCCGCGCCGGCCTGTGCCTGGCCGGCCACCCGGCACCCCTGGTCGTCCGCCCGGGTCTGGGCCCGCAGCTCCTGCCGTACGAGGAGGGCGGCCCGGCGCTGGGTCTGCTGCCGCGGGCCCGCTGGCCGAGGCTTCAGGTGGAGCTGGGCGGCGACTGGAGCCTGATGATGTACACCGACGGCCTGATCGAGGGCCGTATCGGACAGGGCACGCAGCGGCTGGGCCAGGAGGGCATGGTCGCGATGGTCGGCCGTCAGCTGACGACGGGCCTGCGCGGGGAGGCGCTGCTGGACGCGGCGCTGGCCGAGGCGCGTGCGCTCAACGGTGGCGAGCTCAACGACGATGTGGCGATGCTGCTGCTCGACCGCGGGCAGTGCTGACGCGCGAGGCGCCGACAACTCTGCGGAAACGATCCTCCCCGGCACGGAACGCTGACGGCGGTCCGGTGCTCATCCGGTTCCGAAGGGGCGGCGTCCGCCCTGAGAAGGGCCGGGGCGTCCGCCGTGGGAAGGGCCGACCGTGGGAAGGGCCGACCGTGGGAAGGGCCCGCCGTGGGGAAGGGTCAGCGCCCGCCGTTGAAGGGTCCGTACGGGCCGTCGGAGCTGCTTCCGCGCCGCTTGGGGCCCCGGCCACCGCCCGACAGCGACTTCACAGCGGGCCGGACGTCGACGATGTAGACGATCGCCGCGATGAGCCCGATGATCACGAGGAAGAGCAGGTTGAACAGGTTCACGACGACCGCGAGCCCCAGAATGATCAGCCAGAACGGCTTGGTCTGCTTGTTCGCGGCGCGGAACGCGTCCTCACGCCGGAACAGGGCGTCACCGAACGCGAACACCGTGAACAGGAGCACGCCCAGAAAAAGCCACCCCAGCAGGCTGGAGAACCCCTGCACCAACACGCTGCCCACCACCTAAGAGAACCGTGAATCGATCGGGCGAACTTCGTCCCGTCCGTCACCGTACCCGCGGCGACACCCGACATGCACCCACTGCGACCGGGCCACCGGTAACGGCGAGGGCCGGGCGCGCCTCGCGCGCCCGGCCCTCCCGGTCGTTTCCGGTGCCGTCGGTCACTGCCCCGGCTTCGCTGCCGGCTTCTTGGTGGACACCGGCTTGCGGGCCGGGGCCGGCTTCTTCGGACCGGCGGTCCTGGCCTGCTCGGCCTTCGGCTGCTGGGACTTGCCGTTCTGCGCCTGGGGCTCGGGCTTCCGCTCCGGCTCGGGCTCGACGGCCACGGCGATCTCCGCGATCTCCTCGGCGGTCTCGCCCCGCCAGGTCCGCACGGCACGCTGGCCGCGCTCGGCGAGCTCGTCGTACGTCTCACGGGCCTTGACCGCGTACTCGGCGGCCTTGCCCACGCCCTGGAGCGCGAAGTCCTGCGCCTGGTCGCGGAACTTCTTGAGGTCGGTGTCGAGGTTGCCCATGACCTCGTTCATCTTGGTCTGGACGACGGTCTGGGCCTCCTTCGCCTGCTTCGTCACCCGGTCCTGAACGACCTTGGGGTCGGTGGACCGCACGGCCGCGATGCGCTCCGGAGCCTCGGCGCGGAACTTCTCGATCAGCCCCGGCACCTCCCGGAGCTTCTCGGCGGCGAGATCGGTTGCACCGGCCGCGGCGTAGAGGGGGGTCGGGTCGGTCAGGGTCTTGCGCAGGTCGTCGGTGATGGCCATGGCTATGCGTTCTCCCGGATCAGTTGGAGGGTGTGCTGGCTTCGTGGTCCGGCTTGTCGTCGCCCGTCACGAGTCCGTTCTCCTTGCGGAACGACTCGTAGATCTGCAGCAGCACCTGCTTCTGCCGCTCGTTGATCGTCGGGTCGGTGAGTATCGCGCTCTGCACCTCGACTCCCTCCCGGTCCCGCTCGTCGAGGATCCCGGCCTGCACGTACAGCGTCTCGGCGGAGATGCGCAGCGCCTTGGCGAGCTGCTGCAGGATCTCCGCGCTCGGCTTGCGCAGGCCGCGCTCGATCTGGCTGAGATACGGGTTGGACACTCCGGCGGCGTCCGCGAGCTGCCGCAGGGAGAGCTGCGCGCTGCGCCGCTGCTCCCGCAGGAACTCGCCCAGGTTGCCGACGTTGAGTGAAGCCATGATGCGATCCTGCCCCTGCGTGCTAACTTTTGCAAGCAGGCGCTTGCAAAAGTGTCGTAACCAACAGGTGACAGAGACTGAGCCTGTGCACGCTAGGTGTCGTATCTGCACGACAACTGTCGTCATCCGCGTCCGGCCTCCTGGTACAGGTGCTCTCGGGACGCCCTCCACGCGTCGCCCAGAAACGGCGTTGTCGGTGGGCTCTGCCAGGGTGTGCGACGTGGATGAATTGGTGGAGCGTGTCGACGGTCAAGATCGCGTGCTGGGGGTGGTCAGCCGTCGGGAGGCCATACGGGCGGGTTGGCTGCACCGGGTCGCCGTGACGATGTGTCGTGATGAGCGTGGGCGGATCCTCATCCACCGGCGGTCGGAGCAGGTATCGCGCTTCCCCGGGCTCTATGAGGTCGAGGTCGGTGGCGCCGCAAATGTCGGCGAGTCCTATGAACAGGCCGCCGCACGGGAGTTGGCCGAAGAGCTGGGCATTCGTGCGCTGCCGCGCCTGCTGTTCACGTTCATCAACTGCAGCGGCTTGAGCCCTCACTGGCTCGGCGTGCACGAAGCCGTAGTGCCGGACGCCGTGGCCCCCGATCCCGATGAGGTCGCCTGGCATGGCTGGCTGACCGAGCCGGAGCTGTGGTCGGCCCTGCTGGAGTGGCGCTTCACCCCCGACAGCCACGAAGCCTTCAGCCGGTATCTCGCGTTTCGGACCGCGCAGAGTTGACCTTGCCCGCTTCTCGGGCTGGGGGCCTGCTTGCCAACTTGCCTGCAATAAGCACGGAACACGTCAAACAACGATGCGAATTCGGCGACAGATATCGTGACCAGTGCTTCAAAAAAGGCCAGGTCGGGGTGGCCCGGACGAACTCTGCAGCACGCCGCCTTCCGTCAGGCCATCACCCCGCGCCATTCGGTCGCGACCATGTGCCTTGCCACTCACCCGAGTCGTTCGGCCTTGTGTCCCGGTGAACCCAGGCACGGGGGCATGCCCGGCCTGGTCCTGAGGCCAACCGTCCGCTTCCTCGTCCTGACGGAAAACCCGTGGCGGCTTCCACGGCCTGGGGGATCATCAAGCATGCGACCGGATGGCTGGTACCTCAGCGAAGACGTCGACGACTTCCTCGCCCGAGCCGGAGGCTTTCTGCGCTCGCGGCCGGGCCCGCACGTCATGCAGCTGACGTGGGCCGAGAGAGTGCGGGCGCGTGGGGCGGAGACATTCGGCACCGAAGCCCCCGTCTTCGGCGTGCTGGAACGAGCAGGCGAGGTCGACGCCACCTGCTACCGCCTCCCTCTCCGTGGTTTCGGCCTCTCCCCGCTCACGCCTCAGCAGGCCGACTCCCTCGCCGTTCGCCTGGCCGCCCTCGGGCACTCCCTTCCCTCCGTCAGCGCGGATCACAGCACGGCTACCGCTTTCGCCGAGGCCTGGCAGCGGCACACCGGGGCGACGCCGACACTCCGCGACACGCGGCTCCGTCTGTACCGCCTCGGCACGCTCACCCCACCGGAGCCGTTGCCGGCGGGCCGGGGCCGCATCCTGGGCGAGCAGGACCTCGAGCAAGTCATGTTCTGGTGCGGCGAGTTCGCCAAGGCGGTCGGGGAAGCCGTCTCCATGGACGCCGACTCCTGGGGCGACACGCGCTTCGCCGACAAGCGCTACACGCTCTGGGAGACCCCGGACGGCACCCCCGTCTCCATCGCGGGAATGAACCCGATGATCGGCGGCCAGATCCAGGTGGACATCGTCTACACACCGGCCCATCTACGCGGGCGCGGTTACGCGGGCGCCGTGGCGGCGGAGGTGAGCCGGGCCGCTCTGGCCGCGGGCGCGAGTGACGTCGTCCTGTTCGCGGACCTGTCCAACCCCACCAGCAACGCCCTCTACCAGCGCCTCGGCTATCGCACGCTCGCCGACTGGGCGGTGTACGACTTCTCGTGCGCCGCACCGGAAGTCGGCTGAGAACCGACGACCGGGGATCGTGCCGGACTGTGCCATCACCCGGAGGGCGAGGGGTTCGGTCCCGTTTTATCTGCTCAGCCCCTGTGGGTCGCATAGGGGCATGCAGGGGGCTGGGTGTGCTGGAGGGGCGAAGCCGTTGGAACTGAATCCATGTCCCCTGGGAACGGGCGATGAGTGTCGTACGTGGAGGACACCTGTCGGTGTTCCGTCTCACGCGATCGCAACGTCCCACCCTTTCGGGTCGCGACTGCGCGCTCAGCCGACGGCAGCGCCGAACCACTCGGTCAGCCGGCCGAGCAGATCCTGCTGATCTTCACCGACCCAGGCCACGTGGCCGTCCGGCCGCAGCAGCACGGCGGGCACGTCCAGTTCCTCGCTGACGTCGACGACGTGGTCGACCCGATCCGCCCAGCCCTCCACCGACAGCCGGCCGGTCCGGTCGAGCAGCAGGCCGCGGCCGTCGTGCATCAGCTCGTAGAGGCGCCCCCGCTTCAGTTCCACGTCCCGCATCCGCCGGCCGAGAAGGTCATGCCCCTCGCCCAAGTCGTAGCGGACGTCGACCGCGGTGATCATCTCGGTCACGTACCGGTTCACCTCCTCGAAGTCCATCAGCGTCGAGAACAGCTCCCGCAGCGCGGTCGCGCCCGGATCGGCCCCCAGCAGCGTCATCTGCGCGCGGGTGTTGTCCAGCACGCGGGCGCCCACCGGGTGCCGTTCGGCGTGGTAGCTGTCCAGCAGCCCTTCCGGCGCCCAGCCGTTGACCGCTGCGGCCAGCTTCCAGCCGAGGTTGAACGCGTCCTGCACGCCGAGGTTGAGCCCCTGCCCGCCGGTCGGCGGGTGGATGTGCGCCGCGTCGCCGGCCAGCAGCACCCGGCCGACCCGGTAGCGCTCGGCCTGCCGGGTGGCGTCGCCGAACCGGGACAGCCAACGCGGCGAGTGCACGCCGAAGTCGGTGCCCGCGAACGCCCGCAGCTGCTGCTTGAACTCCTCGAGGGTCGGCGCGGCCGCACGGTCCTCGGCCACCCCGTCGGCGGGCACGACAACGCGGCACACCCCGTCCCCGCCGGGGGCGACGCCGAACCGCAGTTGGGTCTTGCGCACTTCCTCGACGACGGCGGCAATCGTCGCCGGATCCTCGGTCACCTCCATTTCACCCAGCAGCGTCTCGACCTTGGCGGGCTCACCGGGGAATCCGACGCCGAGCAGCTTGCGCACCACGCTGCGGCCGCCGTCGCACCCGACGAGGTAGTGCGAGCGCAGGTGCGTGCCTTCCCCTTCCGCTTCCGCTCGCCCTCCCCCTCCCCGGGCGGCTACGCCCCCATTGCCGGGGGGACCCCCACTGGCTACGCCCTCATGGGCGGGGGCACCCTCACTGGCCAGCTCGACGGTCACCCCGTCCTTGTCCTGGCTCAGCCCGACCACTTCGCAGCCGCGCCGGATCTCGGTACCGAGTTCGACGGCGCGCTCTTCGAGCAGCCGCTCGGTGACCGGCTGCGGGGTGGCGACGCCGAACGGGTGCGCCGTGTCCAACCGGTCCGGCCACGGCTTGACGATGCCGCCGAAGAGGCCGCCGACCTGGAACTTCTCGCTGATCGCGAGGAACCGGTCCAGCAGGCCGCGCTGGTCCATCATCTCGACGCTGCGCGTGTGCAGGCCCTGCCCGCGGGACTGTTCTGTCCGCTCGGCCAACTTCTCCAGCACGACCACGTGCACTCCGGCCAACCGCAGCTCGCCGGCGAGCATCAAGCCGGTCGGTCCACCGCCGACCACGATCACGTCAATCATGAAAGCCCCCATTCAACGAGATGACATTCCGGGCCGACCGCTCCGCGCGGTCCGATGGCGCGCGCACCCGCACCTGCGCGCCGAGTGCCCGCAGCCGAACCGCGAGCCCCTGCCGGCGGCCCGACGTTCCCGCGCAACCCATAGGTCGACAACACCACATGTACTTCGTGAATCTGCCATTTCTGCAGGTTCCGGCCTTGGCCGATCATTCTGCGGCACCCCCCGGGCCTTGCCGCAAGCCCCCCGGTGCGCTATACGTTGAGAGTGGCAAGGAGCGGGGAACTCTCCTTGCCTTTTGTCATTCGCTGTGGACGGACCCGCTCCTCCCGAAGCGGTGACGGGCCGCGTACGGCGATGCCGGCGGTCCAGGAGGACTCTCAGGTATCCCGCGGATGCAGCCGAGGAACGAGCGGTTCCTCACCCTCTTCGGCAAGGTCCGCCCGAACCTCGTCAAGTGCGCGGCCATTCTCAGGAGTTCGTCGTAGCGCCGCACGAGCGCTGGGCAGAGCTCGCCTAACGCATGCACGACACCCCAACGCGTCGGCCTGACACCACTTGAGGTCCGGGTGCTGTCGACGAACCACCCATGCCTCTTCGGCGTCCTCGGCGCACGAACGCCGTCACTCCGAGCCAACCTGGCGGGATGCGTGCCCAGTTCGAGACGGAGCCGACCACCTTCCGGGAGATCTTCAGCCACGCCTGACCTGGCCAGGTCCTGCACATCGCGCTCCCGAACGGGTGGGGCACCATACGGAATCCTCGGTCCGAGCACGATCGCGCCGAGGTCGCGTACGGGCCGGGGGCGCGGCACCGGTCGGGCTTGCGCCGGGGCGTGCGGGGCCGGAGTGGCACGGGGCGGAACTCGGGCGGGGGTCGCTCGGGCCGGACGTATCCGGCTGACGCCGGGCACTCGGCGCTCGCCGGGGAACCTGAGCGGCGAAAGCGTCGTCCGTCCGATCGACGGCACGATCATGGAAGGCGAGGGGGAACTCGGGACATGACGGGGACCGCGACGCGCTATCTCCATCTCGCCCGGCACGGCGAGGCGTCGCCCGACGAGAGCGAGCTGACCGGGAAGGGCCGCCGTCAGGCCGTGCTGCTCGGCGAGCGGCTCCGGAACGTACCGCTGTCGGCGATCCACCACGGACCGCTGCCGCGCGCGCGGGAAACGGCCCGGCTGATCGGGGAGCAGCTCGACGGGGTTCCACTGCGGGTGTCGGAGCCCGCCGGCGACTACATCCCGTACGTACCGCGGCGTGACGAACTGCCCGCGGAATCAGCCGACTTCTTCCTCGACTTCGTCGGACGGTTCCCGGCGTACGACCGTGAGCGTGGGCCGGGTCTGGCGCGCGAAGCCGTGGCGCGCTTCACGGGCCCCGTGTCCGGTGACGAACCCCGACACGAGCTGGTCGTCACGCACAACTTCCTCATCGGCTGGCTCGTGCGCGCCGCTCTCGACGCACCGCCGTGGCGCTGGCTGGGGCTCAACCAGGCCAATGCGGCGCTGACGGTGATCCGTTACGCGCCCGGCAGGCCCGCCTCGCTCGCCTTCTTCAACGACATGGCGCACCTCCCGGACGACCTGCGCTGGACCGGCTTCCGCCCGGAGGCGCGGGCCTGACGCTCATGGTGCGGCTGTCCGTCCGCGCCGCGCGTCCGCGCCGCGCGACCGGGCCGTGCGACCGGGCCGTGCGTCCCGCGCCGCGCGACCTGACCGCGCGTCCAGGATCGATCACGTACGGCCGTGATCGGCGAGGACCTCGCCGATCACATGGCGCGCGTTGGCCGCGATCGTCGGGTTGGTGTCGCGGTAGTACGGGAGTTGGATGAGCGCCATCGACAGCGCCCAGCCGCGGCCCCGGGCCCAGGTGGCGTCATCGACCGCGAGAGCGGCGCGGAAGGCGTCCCGTTCGCCGCGCGGAAGGAGATTCCAGGCGGGGATCAGGTCGGAGGCGGGGTCGCCCACGCCCACCGTTCCGAAGTCGATGACCGCGCTGAGCCGCCCGTTCTCGACGAGCAGGTTCGCCGGCATCAGGTCGGCATGGACCCACATGGGCGGGCCGGACCACTGCGGGGCGTTCAGGGATGCCTCCCATGCCGCCGTGGCCGCATCCGTGTCGATGGTCCCCCGCAGCTCCTCCAGCGCCGACCGTGTCTCGGTGTCCTCCGTTGTCAACGGCCCTCCACGGTAGGCCGGTGGCCCGTCCGCGGGGTCGATCCGCCGGAGCGCGGCCACGAACCCGGCGAGGTCGGCGGCGAGTCCGGCGGGTTCGGTGAGGCCGCCGACGGCCGGGTGCTCGCCGTCGAGCCAGCGGTGGACGGACCAGTGCCAGGGGTAGCCCTCGGCGGGTACGCCCCTCCCCAGGACGGCGGGCACGGCGACCGGGAGGTGCGGGGCGAGCCGCGGCAGCCACCGGTGCTCGAACTCCACGTCCTTCGCGCCGCCCTCGATGCGGGGCAGGCGTACGGACATGGCGTCGCCGAGCCGGTACACCGCGTTGACCGTCCCCGACGACGGGAACGGCTCGACGGGCAGGTCGGCCCACTGCGGAAACTGCCCGGCGATCAGACGGCTTACGAGCGCGACGTCCGTCTCCGGCTCGTTTGCGTGCATCGTGCCGACGCTCATCAATACCTTCTTCGGCTTGTGGATTCGACGGTCATGGGAGCGCTTCGCGATCGTGCCCGTCAAGCGGATTTCGCCGCGGCGGGCGGTGGGCGGCGGGCGGTGGGCGGCAGCACGGCCCGATGCGTCGGTGCCGCCCCTCCGTCTCGTGTGCGCCGGCCCCACGGCCGGGTGTGCTTGTGCGGGCGCCGTACGGCCTGACGTCTCCAAGGGGCCGCCCCCGCACGGGCGGGGCCGGCGGACGACCTGGCGGCCCGTCCGGGCTCCTCGCGACCGCCCGTCACTGTCCCGAATCGCTTGTCACTGTCCCGAGGAGCGCCCTGGGAGCGGATGCGCGCGGCTGCGTAGGATCCGCACATGAGCCACGATCCGACAGCAGATCCGACCGCCGCCGCCTCGCCCGGCCCCGACGCGAAGACCGGCTTCCCGCGGATCCCGGTCCCGAAGGCATGGACTCTTCCGGCCCCGGAGTGAGCCTGTGACCCACCCCGGACTGCTGGTTCTCACCCCGCAATACACCTCTTCGGGCGCCCGGCTCGCGCAGGCAGCGGCAGAACGCGGGCTGCTCGTCGAGGAACTTCCGCCGAGCCGCCGGATCCCGGAGCCGCTGCGGGACATACGCCCGGCGCACCTTTACGGCGGACCGCGCTTCGCCGCCGCCGTGGCTCCGCAGATCGGGGCAAAACTACTGGATCCGGCCGCCCATTGGCTCGCTCGCCTGCCGTATCGTTTTGTCAGCCGGGCGATCCGCGAACTCCCGCTCTCCGCGGCCCGCGAGCTTCAGCAGCCCTTCTTCGCCAAGCCGTTGGCGGACAAGACCTTCCCCACCGACGTCTACGCCTCGGGCGTACGCCTCCCGGGCGGCCTGCCGGACGCGACCCCGGTCCAGGTGAGCGAAATCGTCACGTTCGCCGCCGAGTTCCGGCTGTTCGTCCTCGACGGCGAGATCCGCACCGGCAGCCGTTACGCCACCTTCGGCCGCCTCGACCCGGCCCCGCTCGCCTCCTGCCCGGAACACGACGACCTGCTCGACTTCGCCCACGATCTGCTGACGGCCCGCGCCCATACGCTGCCCCGCGCCTTCGTCCTGGACGTGGGCCCGATGGTGGCGGACGTCGGGGGAGAGGGGCCGTGGGCGGTGGTGGAGGCGGGTCCGGGGTGGTTCAGCCCGCTCTACGCCTCGGACGTGGACGCCGCGCTCGACGTGGTGCTGGAGTCCGTGACCCCGGCCGACGACGCGAGCTGACCAATACCCGTAGCCGCTCCGGCATCGGCCCTTGCACCGGCACCGGCACCGGCCCCGGCCCCGGCATCCGCCACGACAACGGTCATTGCCCGGGTCCCCGCCCCGGCTCCGGTATCGGCCCCGCCCTCGGCTCCGGTATCGGCCCCGGATCCCGTACGGGTACGGATCCGGCCATGAGGACGGACTCGGCCGGTCGACCATGCGCGGAACACCGCCTCGACCTCCCGCACCCCCGGCACCCCGCTCATGTCCAACGCCCGCTCCGCGCGCGCGAGTACGGGCGCGATCCGCTCGGCCGCGTCCCGCAGGTCCGCCCGCGCCGGCGCGGCGCCGAGGGTCAGCGCGGCGCGGATGACGTCCGTGCAGACGGACTGGGCCCGCTTGAAGTCGAGGTGGAGCGGGAGGTCGTTCTCCCAGCCGCTCAGGCAGGCGGGGCGGCTCGACGCGACCGCGTCGCGCCAGCGGGCGGCGGCCTCCGCCTCCTGATCCTCCGGGTATCCCATGAGGTGGAGATGGGTGGCGAGGTCGTACAACGGGTCGCCGATCGCCGCGAGTTCCCAGTCGATCGTCCAGATCCGGTCGTCGGCGTCGACGACGAAGTTCTCGCGGTGCAGATCTCCGTGGAGGAGGCAGAAGGGCCGGTGGGCGAGGCCCGTGGCCCGCTCGCGCAGCCGGTCCAGTCCGTCCGGCGGGACGCCGAGGGCGGAGAACAGCTCGCCGTACCGGGCGTTGTGGCGGCGGAGCACCTGGTGCTCGGTGAAGTGGATCAGACCGCGGAGGAAGCCGGTGGTGTCCCCGTCGGGGAGCCGAGCTTCGTCGCCGCAGCCGGGCTCCACCGTCAGTTCGCCCGGTTTGACGGCGACGAGTTGCTCGAAGAGTCGTCCCAACTGCCGCAGATACGTGGGCGGTAAGCGGGTGCCGACGGGGTGGCTCGTGCCGAGGGTGCTGCCTTCGATGAAGCCGTGGAGCGGGAAGCCCTGGCTCATGTCGATCACCGGTATGCACTGGATGCGCCCGGCGAGCGCGGCCAGGAGCCGGGTCTCGTTGCCGAACGAGCGGCGGTCGAACCAGAGGAGACCGGGCCGGGGTTCACGGAGCTTGGCGCGCCGGAAGCGGCCGCTGAGGGAGCTGGCCGGGGGGAGGGGGACCGCGTACGCCTCGTGGTGGTAGCCCTTGAGAGGGCCCTCGACCTCCTGGTCGGCCGTCAGCCAGGCGGCTTTGCGCGGGCCGGAGGGCGAGGCCGCCGTGGGAGTCATCGAGGGGCACTCTCCATGGAGTGGGAAGGAGCAGCGTAGTCCTCTTGCCCGCCATGCTGGCGCGACTAACGGCCGGTGCCTCCGCCGCTGAGGGGCGCACAGCCCCGTCAGCGCTGTCCCCGCCGGGTGCCGCTGCTCCGTCAACTGCCGCACGTGACGGTCCCGTCGGTCCCGTCGGTGCGTCGGTGCGTCGGGCCGTCGGGGGCGTCGGTACGTCGGCGCGGTGGCTTCCGGCCAGGTCCTCGGCGGTGGTGCCTACGGCATACCTTTCCGCACGTACGGCACCGGGATTCGTGCGTATGCCCTGCGCGTTCAGATCTGCGCCCTGCGCGGAGGCGCGAATGCCCTGTGCGTCGTCCTTCGCAGGCCTAGACGACGGCCACCCGGCCGAGGGCTTCGTGGATCTCTTCCATGCTGCTCACGACACGGTCCGCCCCGGCCGTCCTCAGCCGTTCCGCCTTGCGCGGGGAGTCGGCGAAGCCGATGAAGGCGGCGCCGATGGCCGCCGCGGCCCGGACGTCCGGTTCCGAGTCCCCGATCAGCAGGCCGGCGCGGGGCGCGGCTCCGAGCGCCCCGAGGGCCCGTTCGAGGACATCGGGGTGGGGCTTCATGCGCCGGTGGTCGGCGGAACGCCCGAAGACGCGGTTCTCGAAGACCGCGAGGAGACCGGTGCGGTCGAGCAGGACGCGGATGGCGTCGGCGGAGTTGTTGGACGTCACGGCCAGGGGGACGCCGAGCCGGTGCAGTTCGCGCAGGACGGCCTCGACTCCCGGCGTGGGCACCGCGCTCTCGGCAGCCGCCGCCATCTCCTGGTCGTCGAGGCACCGGCGCAGCGCCGCGTCCAGGGCGTCCCTGCGGAGCGTGCGCGGCCGGTCGCCGAGGCTGTCGAGCGCGGCGGAGTACAGGGCGAGCGGGTCGTCGGGGTTGGGCAGCACCGGGAGCAACTCGTCGTGCTCGATCAGGATCTTCTCCAGCAGCCGCGCGGTCTCCGGGGCGCGGCGCTCCAGGCCGGGACGGCGGGCGGCGTAGAAGTCGAACATGGGGCCGTCGAGGTCGAACATGACGGCCCACCTCTCGTGGACAACCGTCGAGAGAAGGGGTGTGAGGTCGGAGATCACGATCAGTCGTCGAACCTAGCGTCGTGGGCCAAATGATCCCAAAGCGAATCGAACCACCGCTGGGCGTGATCCACGAACGTCGCGTCCTGGGACACCGTCTCCGTGTCGCCACCGGTGAAGGGGAAGAGCGTCGCGCCCAGGCCCATGACGTCGAAGATCTCCAGCTTCTCCGTCCCGCCCGGGTCGTCGGCCGCTCGCACATCCACCGGCCGCTTGACCACGCGGTACATGCCGAACAACGCATGGCGGCGGTTGATGATGTAGAGCTTGGCGATCGGGGTCAGGGGCATGGTCCTGATCTCGACCGAGACGTCCTCCACCAAGTCGCGGTTGCGCAGCTCGATGATGGCGTCGCGCAGCGCGCCGGCATGCCGCTTGGTGAGCATGCGATGCCGGTCGCGCGGGCGCTCGTCGTTCGGATCGGCGACGGAGCGCGGCAGCGCGAGGTTGATGTCGGTGCTGGGCAAGAGTAGCCGCACGGCGATGCGTTGTGGCTTGATTTCTTCGCTGTGGATGCGCAGTGTCTGGGCCCGAATATGCGCGTCCATCGATTCGGCCGTGAGGGTCATCAGGTCGAGCGTGACCGTGGGTGCCTCGAACGCCTCTTCTATGTACGGCTTCAGATGCACCATCGGTGACGATGTGCCCGCATGGTGCGAGGGCCTGCGGGCCACCACGGCGCCACTGCCCTGACGGGACTCGATCCAGCCTTCGTGCTGCAGGTCCTGCAGGGCACGGCGGACCGTGTCGCGGGAGACGGCGAACCGCTGGACGAGTTCCCGCTGGGTGGGGATGCGCTGGCCGTACCGGTACTGGCCGTCGCTGATCTCCATCCGCAGCACGTCCGCAACGTGCTCGAATTTTGGGTCACTCGTGTTTGCTTCGCCCGGGGCGGAGCGGTCCTGAGTCACCTCACCACCCTACAACTGGGTCGTGCCTGTACGTAATTGGGCTGCTGGAGGTCTAGTGGGTTCTTGCTTGACCGGGTCGATGTCCGGTCACTCTCCGGAGAGTTGGTGAGGTTATGCATGCGGATGTATGGCCGTGTCGGCCTTCGCACCTACTTCCGGTCAACTGGGGCAGCCAAGTTGGCCGGTGGGTTAGTCGTTCTTCGGTGTAGGGCACAACCCTTGTAGGGCTAACCCGACTAATTTGATGGGTAGTTGATTGATCCGGTGTCTGCCCGTCTCGCCCATCCGATGGCGTATGGGTGCAGAGCTTCCAGCCGTTCGCGCACCGTCCCGAGGGAGGGACCCATCATGAACGAAACCCGGCTCGCGCCCGTCGTCGCCCTCCTCCTCGCCGTTGTCGTCGTCGGATTCGAGCAGCTCGTGCAGTGGCGGTTCGGCGCCATGGGCATCATCGGGCTGACCATGCTGGCCGTCGGCGTCAAGGCGAAGAACGTCACCTGCAGTTGCATCGGAGCAGTGGTCCTCACGATGCTGCTCGTGCACTGACCACCGTCAGCCGGTGCTGTCGCGCGACGGAGCGCAACGGCACCGGCGCCCACCGGAACGACCCGCCGGGCACTCCCCACCGGAACGACCCGCCCAGCAATCCCCATCCGGAACGACCCGCCGGGCAACCCCCATGGATGGGCAGGGCCCGCCGCCCCGCCCGCGGCGTCAGAAGACGTCCGGGCACCACGCGCGGCGGGAGGTCCGCAGCAGTGTGTCCGCCCGGACCGCCGCGCCCGCGCGTTCCTCCGTCACCCGTCCCAGTGACGCCAGCCGTACCGCCGACTCGTCGCCCAGGTAGAGCGCCCCCAACTCCCCCACGGGCAGCGTCAGATCGGCCGTCGCGGTCGTCGGCGTGCACGAGGCGCCGTCCGGGGACGCGTCCAGGCGGAAGCGGCCCCCGGCGAGCCCCGCCGCGTCGTGGACATCCAGCACCAGCGAACCCGCCGTCGGGTACGTCCGGCCCTCCAGTGCCCGCGGTACGTCCAGCAGCCGGACCCAGAGGAAGTCCGCGTGCGTCGTGATCCGTGCGGCGCGCGGGTCGGGGAGGAACAGCGGGAGGAGGTCGTCCGGCGCCCGGGAGCCCGAGAGGACCGTGGTGATCCAGTCGACCGAGAGCAGGAAGTGCCACAGCGCCCGCTCCGCCGCCGGTGTCGCCGCGATCATGCCGCGGACCTTGGCGCTGCAGTGCGGCCGCTTGGCCTCCCACCGGTTCCGGGCCGTGTAGACCAGCAGGCCGTCGATCCTGCCGTCGCCGCCCGCCGGGCGGTGGATCGCGTAGAACGGCTCCGTCCACGCATCCGAGGCGACACGGATCTCGCCCGTGCTCCGCCGCCACCAGCGCTCCGTGCGGTCCACCACGCCGTGCTGCACGGCACGCAGCCGCTCATGCAGCTCCGGGCCCAGCTTCCGCACCTCCGCGCCGTCCGTCAGATCGATGCGGCCGCCGTCGTCCGGGCCCGCCCAGCGCGGGTCGACACCGGCCCGTGCCACGTCGACCTCCCACTCGGTGGTCCACGCCGCCGGGCCGAAGCCGTACCGCCCGTAGATCGGGTACTCCGCGGCGATCAGCGTCGAGAGGACGTCGCCGCGCTCCTTGGCCGACGCTTGGTCGTTCTCCATCATCCGGCTGAGCAGTCCGCGCCGCCGGTGCGTGGGGGAGACGGTCACGTTGCTGACCGCGTTGGCCGCCACCGCGCCGCCGCCGACGACGGTGATCAGCTGGTCGAAGCTGCGGTACGTGCCGACACAGCGGCCCGCGTCGAACGCCCCCTGCGTCCGGTCGAGGTCGATTCCGGGGCGGCGCGCCTCGACCTCCTCGGCGGAGATCTCCGGCTCCTGCAGGAAGCCGGTCGCCATGGCGCGCATCCAGTCGCGCAGTTCGTGGTCGCCGACCGTCCGGACCTCGGTGCTCATGCGGCCACGCTAGGCCAGCGGGCCCGCGGTGGTCTCCCGATTTTTCCCGGCCTCGTGCGGGCCCTCGCATGAGCCCGTACCGGCGCTCGTACGGCTCCGAACCGGGCCTCCGTACCGGATGCCCTCGACGGCTCTCGTGCCCGCGGTCAGAACGCCGCGCGCACCTCTCCCGCCGGCCGGCCGCCGCCCAGCAGCGGGGCGTCTCCGATCCGGCCGAGGACCGGAGCGGAGACGCCCATCAGCCGGAGCGCCCGGGCCAGGACCGGTCCCACGGCGCGCTTGCCCCCGTCCTCGATCTTGAAGGCGAGGGCGCGGCCGTCCGCCAGCGCCACCGCCTGCACGGCCTCCGCCCCGACCTTGGCCAGAGCGCCCGGCACGCCCTGCATCAGCCAGGTGTCGATGCGGCGCGTCCCCGCCACGTACTCGGGGTGCGCCCGCATCGCGTCCGCCACGCGCCGCTCCGCGGTGCCGGGGGCGGCCAGGACATGGGAGCGGAAAGCGCGGGCGAGCCCGGTGAGGGAGAACGCCAGCAGCGGCGCTCCGCACCCGTCGACACCGACGTGGGCGACCTTCTCGCCGCTCGCCTCCTCGACCGTCTCCCGTACGAGGAGCTGGAGCGGGTGTTCCGGGTCCACATAGCCGTCCACGGACCAGCCCGCCGCGACACAGGCGGCGAGCATCGCGGCGTGCTTCCCCGAGCAGTTCATGGAGACGGGGTCGGCGGACCCGCCGGCGGCCAGATGCGCCTGCGACTCGACGGGGTCTATCGGGAGGTCCGCCGGTGTCCTGAGGGCCGCGGTCGTCAGCCCGGCCTCCGCCAGCATCGTGAGTACGAGATCCCGGTGGAACGGCTCGCCCGAGTGGCTGCCGGTGGCGAGCGCGAGCCGCTCGCCGGAGAGGTCGGCCCCGGCGCGCAGCACACCGGCCGCCTGCATGGGCTTGTTGGCGGACCGGGGGAAGACCGGGGAGACGACGTCGCCGAGCGCGAGTTCCACTTCGCCGCCGGCGCCGAGGACGACCAGGGATCCGCGGTGGAGGCTCTCGGAGAAGCCGGAGCGGATCGCCTCGGCGAGCACCGGAGCAACCGCCGCGCCGGAGTCCCGGGCCACCGCCCCGCCGGAGTCCGGGGCCACCGCCCCGCCGGAGTCCGGAGCAACCGCCCCGCCGGAGTCCGGGGCCACCGTCCGGCTGCAGTCAGGAGCCCTGCCGGAGTCAGGAGACCCCGGCACCCGCGTCGGCCCCGGAGCCGGAGCGCGCGCTTCCGCGCCCTCGGCCGCCGCCACGTCCCGTATCCGTATGCCGTCCGTCATGCCAGCAGATCATCCACCTGTGCCTCGCCGTCCCGGTACCGGCGGGCGATCTCCGCGCTGCAGCCGTCGGCCGTCCGCTGGAGCTGCTGCCGCCACCGCGACACCTGCTGCTCGCAGCGCACCAGCCGGCCCATCGCGCCGAGCAACTCCTCGTCCGTACGCGACTCCAGGTCCGACAGCTCCACCTCGGACAGCATGTCCTCGGCCAGTTGGCGGTACTTCTCGCTGTGCGGGGTGCCCAGCGTCACGTGCCGCGCCGAACGCCCGCTGCTCGGCCCGTCCGCCAGGATCTCGTGCAGCCGGTCCACCACCGGCGACTCCGGCGCAGCTCTCCGCGCCTGCTCCGCACGGAGGATGTCGATCCGGCCCTGCAGCAGCCGCCGTACGTAGCTGAGATCGGCCTCCTCCTGCTGCGACTGGCGGCGCAGCGCCCGCAGTTCGGGCAACCGCAGGGACTCCAGGTCCGGCTGCGGTGCGTCGGCCAGCGCCACCGGGGCCGTACGTTGTGTGGGCGGGCGGCTGGTGGTGGCCGCGTGGCCGGTGCCAGGTGTACTCATGCCTCATCCGTCCCCTCGTCCGGTGCGGCAGCAGGGTGCCGTGATGCGCACCGCTTGTGTTGCATCGTGCCACTATCGCCCGTGCACATGCATCGGCACCGCTGCGGATAAGACCCGGACGGACGCAGGGCATCATGGTCCGTATGCGTGCTGTGGTGCAGAGGGTCAACGGGGCGAGCGTCGTCGTCGAGGGGGAGACGGTCGGCGAGATCGTCGGTCCCGGGCTGTGTGTGCTGGTCGGGGTCACGCATGACGACACCGAGGACAAAGCGGCTCAACTGGCCCGCAAGCTCTGGTCGGTGCGCATCCTGGAGGGGGAGAAGTCCTGCTCGGACCTCGATGCGCCCCTGCTCGTGATCTCCCAGTTCACTCTCTACGGTGACGCCCGCAAGGGGCGCAGGCCCACCTGGAACGCCGCGGCTCCCGGCGAGGTCGCCGAGCCGCTCGTCGACGCGGTCGTGGCGCAGCTCAGAGCGCTGGGCGCCCACGTGGAAACGGGCCGGTTCGGAGCGGCCATGAAGGTCTCGCTCACGAACGACGGCCCGTTCACCGTGCTCGTCGAAGTCTGAGCCCGCCGGGGCCCGGCTCCCACCCCTGTGGAGCCGTCCTCGCCGCGGAGGCGGACTACGGCCGGAGGCCGGAATCCCGGAGAGCGGATCTCCGCGGGGAGAAGGGTTCCCCTGGAGATCCGCTCTCGTGCCGCTCCGTACGGCTCACTTCACCGAGCCCGCCATGACTCCCTGGACGAAGTGCCGCTGGAAGGCGAAGAACACGACCACCGGCACGATCAGGGACAGGAAGGCACCGGGCGCCAGCACGCCGATGTTGCTGCCGAACTGGCGCATTTGCGACTGCAGTGCCACCGTCAGCGGCTGCGTGCCGCTGTCGGCGAAGATCAGCGCCACCAGCATGTCGTTCCAGACCCACAGGAACTGGAAGATGGCCAGGGACGCGATGGCCGGCCTGCCGAGAGGGAGGATGAGCCGGATGAAGATCCGCCACTCGCTGCCGCCGTCCATCCGCGCGGCCTCCAGCATCTCCCGGGGGATCTCCGCGAAGTAGTTGCGGAGCAGGAAGATGGCGAACGGCAGACCGTACGCGACGTGGAAGAGGACCACGCCGGGGATGGTGCCGAAGAGGCCGACGGCGCCGAACATCTTGGCCACCGGCAGCAGGCCGACCTGGACGGGCACCACGAGCATGCCCACCACGACCAGGAAGATCCAGTCGCGGCCGGGGAACTCCAGCCAGGCGAAGGCGTATCCGGCCAGGGCCGCGACGACCACGACCGTGACCGTGGCGGGCACGGATATCGCCACCGTGTTCCAGAAGGCGCTGACGATGCCGGAGTCCTCGAGGAGGGCCGAGTAGCTGTCGAAGGACAGGTTCCCGGCCCCGGTGAGGGCGGTCCACCAGCCGCTGGTGGCGTTGTCCTCGTCCGCGCGCAGCGAGGAGAAGAACAGGCCGGCGGCCGGGGTGAGCCACAGCAGTGCGATGAGAGCCAGGCCGACCTGCACCAGGCCGCGGCCGGCTCGCTGGGCCAGCCAGGTGGCGGGGCGCCGCTTGGGCGCCGCCGTCCCGGTGTGAGGCCTGGCGGTCGTCCGGGGAGGGGCGTCGACGGTCATGACTGGCTCCTGCGGAAACGTCGGATGTTGAGGATCATGGCCGGGACGACCAGGAGCAGCAGGAGGACGCCCAGCGCGCTGCCGAGGCCCTGGTTGTTGCCGCCGCCGAAGGAGACCTGCCACATCTGGAGGGCCAGGACGTTGGCGTCCTGCTTCACGGGCCCCGGGGCGATGATGTAGACGAGGTCGAACACCTTCATCACGTTGATCACCAGGGTCACGAAGACCACGCCGAGGACAGGTGCGAGCAGCGGCACGGTGATCCGTCGGAAGATCTGCCACTCGCCCGCGCCGTCCATCCGGGCGGCCTCCAGGACGTCCCGGGGCATGGCCGCGAGTCCGGCACCGATGAGCACCATCGAGAAGCCGGTCCAGATCCACAGATAGGCACCGATGATCGCGGGGGTGATGAGGGCCGGGCCGAGCCACTCGACGCCGCCGTACGGCTCGGCGAAGTTCGCCGCGGGGAGCCGTACGGAGTAGTCGCCCGATTTCAGACCGGTGAAGCGGTACGAACCGTCGGCCGCCGTGGTGGCCTTGTCCACCACCTTGCCGTCCTGGACCGCTTCGACGGTCATGCTCGGCAGGCCCTTCTCCTTCGGGTCCACCTTTCCGGGCTTGCCGCCGCCGCCGAACGTGAAGTCGAACCAGACCACGCCCCGCAGCTCGCCCTCGGCCGCCGAGGAGGGCGTGCCGGCGGGCTTCGCGTTCTTCGGCAGCTCCTTGGGAGGCACCCCCACCAGGCCGAGGTCGACCGTGTTGCCTGGGGACGCCTTGTCCTTCGTGGTGTACGAGCCGTCCTTGCCCTTGGCGAGAACGGAGTTGTCCTTCGGGTGGGCGGAGGGGTAGGCGTGGCCCTCGTCGAAGGCGTCGTGGATGCCGACCGCCGCCGCGTTGAGCACACCCTTCTCCGGGTCGTGCTCGTACACGACGCGGAAGATGATGCCCGCGGCGAGGAAGGAGATCGCCATCGGCATGAACAGCACCAGCTTGAACGCGGTGGCCCAGCGGATCTTCTCGGTGAGCACCGCGAGGACCAGACCGATGCCGGTCAGCAGCGCGGGGGCCACCACGACCCAGATCGCGCTGTTGCGGACGGCCTTGAGCGTCGCCGGGTCCCGGAACATCTCGGCGTAGTTCTCGCCGCCGACGAACTGCGTGCCCGAGGCGTCGAAGAAGCTGCGGCCGACCGTGAACAGGATGGGGTACGCGACCAGCGCGCCGAGCAGCAGCAGGGCCGGCAGCAGGAAGACCAGGGCGATCAAACGCCGCCGCCGGGCCGCCTGCTGGCGCGGGTTGTGGGCGCCGCCCCCCTTCCGGGACGACGCCTTCGTGGTGGTGTCGGGCGGAGCGGCGCCCTTCACAGAAGTGGCAGACATGGGTAAGGCCCTCAGTTCTGGGTGTCCTTGTACGCCTTGGCGGCTGCGGCCTCGAGCTTCTCGGCCGCGCCCTGGGGGTCGGACGGGTTGCGCAGGAAGTCCTGGAGGGCCTTCCACTCGCCGGCGCCCTGGGTGCCGCCGAAGGCCGCGGGGGCCAGGTCGGACAGGTCGAACCGGACGGCGTTGCCGGCCTTGACGATCGACTCGGCGGTCTTGCGGCTGGTCTCGTCCTGGTAGGCGTCCAGGTTCAGCTTCTCGTTGGGGGAGATGAAGCCGCCGGCCTCGGCCCAGATCTTCGCCGCCTCCGGGGTGGCCATGAACTCCACCAGCTTCATGGCCGCTTCGCGGTTCTTGCCGGCCTTGAGGACCGTCGCGGCGTCGCCGCCGGCGACGATGGGGGCCTCGCCGCCCTTGACGGCGGGGAAGCCGAAGAACTTGGCGTCCTTGCCGACCTTCTTCTTGAACTCGCCGGAGACGATGCCGCCGACGAAGTCGCCCTCGTAGACCATGCCGGCCTTCGGCTCGCTGCCGAAGACGTTCTTGACGGACTCGGGGAAGTCGGTGCGCAGGGCCTCGGCGTTGCCGCCGGCGACCAGGTTCTTGTCCTTGAACAGCGTGCCGAGCGTGGTCAGAGCCTTCACCACGGAGGGGTCGGTCCACTTGATCTTGTGCTGGGCCAGCTGGTCGTACTTCTTCGGGCCCTCCTGGGAGAGGTAGATGTTCTCGAACCAGTCGGTGAGGGTCCAGCCGTCCTCACCCGCGACGGAGAACGCGGGCAGGCCCGAGTCGGCCAGGGTCTTGCCGTTCTTCAGCATGGCGTCGAAGGTCTTCGGCGGCTGAACTCCCGCCTGGGTGAAGGCTTCCGGGCTGTACCAGACCGTCGACTTGTGGGACGCCTTGAAGTACAGGCCGTAGTACTTGCCGTTGATGGTGCCGTAATCCCGCCACACCGGCGCGAAGTTGATGCCCGCCTTCTCGTAGACGGTGGCGGAGAGCGGCTGAAGCCAGTTCTTGTCGGCGAACTGCTGGAGCACACCCGGCTGCGGCACCATGACGACGTCGGGCGCGTTGCCGCCCTCGATCTTGCTGCCGATGACGGTGGAGACGTTGTCACCGGTGGAGATGAAGTTGGTCTCGGCGCCGGTCTCGTCCTCGAAGGCCTGGAGCACCTTCTTGAAGTTCTTCTGCTCGACGCCGGTCCACACGCCCGCGACCGTCACCGACTTGCCCTTGAGCTCCTGCTTGCCGTCGCCGGACGAGCCGCTGCCGCCGCAGGCGGTGGCGGTCAGGGAGAGGCCGAGGACGACGGCGCCGGTCGCCGCGAGGCGACGGTGCTTCCGGTCGCTTCTGGTGGTGCGCTTCATCGGGTGGCTCATGAAGTGGTTCCCTTCGTGGAGAGATCGCTGATCCACCAGGCAGCGGTGGAGCCGGGGAGGATTCCCGGAGGGCAGTCGCCGCTCGAGAGGAGCGGGGTCCCGGCAACGGGCGCCGGTACGGGATCGAGGCCGAAGTTGACCGCGCAGACCAGGCCGTCGCCGCGTTCGAACGCGAGGACCCCGGGCTCCGTCTCCATCCAGCGCAGCGGGCCCTCGCCGAGCTGGGGCAGGGCGCGCCGCAGGGCGAGCCCGTCGCGGTAGAGGTGCCAGAAGGAGCGGGTGTCGGACAGGGCCCGGTCGGTGGCGTGCTCGGCGAACCATTCGGGCTGCGGCAGCCACGGCCGCGCCGCGCCGTCGCCGCCCGCGGTGAAGCCGAACGGCGAGGCCTGACCGGACCAGGGCAGCGGCACGCGGCAGCCGTCGCGGACGCGCAGCCTGCTGCCGGTCCTGCGGAAGATCGGGTCGGTGAGCACGTCGTCCGGCAGGTCCACGACCTCGGGCAGTCCGAGCTCCTCGCCCTGGTAGACGTAAGCGGCGCCGGGCAGGGCCAGCATCAGCAGGGCGGCGGCGCGGGCGCGCGAGGGGCCGACGGTGGTCGACTCACCCTCGTAGCGGGTGACGGTCCTGACCTGGTCGTGGTTGTTGAGGACCCAGGTGACGGTGGAGCCGGTCCCGGCGATGTCGGTGAGCGCCTCGGAGATGGTCTTGCGGAACGCGTCGTGGTCCCAGTCGGCGCTCAACAGGTCGAAGAAGAACGCCTGGTGGAGCTCGTCCGGGCGGACGTACTCGGCGTGTTCGCGCGCCGTCGGCACCGACACCTCGCCGACCAGCAGCCGGTCGTGACCGTCGTTCGCCGTGTACTCCTCGCACACCGCCCGCCACTGGCGCCACACCTCGTGCACCTCGGGCTGGTTCCAGGCCAGCGGGTTGACCGAGTCGCGGGCGCGCTCGTCCGCCTCCGGGTCGGGAGAGTCGGGGAGTTCGGCGTTCTTGAACAGTCCGGCGGCCACGTCGATACGGAAGCCGTCGACCCCGCGGTCCAGCCAGAAGCGGAGGATCTCGTCGAAGGTGCTGGCGACCACCGGGTCGCGCCAGTTGAGGTCCGGCTGCTCCGGCGTGAACAGGTGCAGGTACCACTGGCCGGGCTCGCCGTCCGGCTCGGTGACCCGGGACCAGGCCGAGCCGCCGAACATGGCGTGCCAGTTGTTGGGCGGCAGTTCGCCGTTCTCGCCGCGCCCGTCGGCGAAGTGGAACCGCTTGCGGGCCTCGCTGCCCGGACCGTCCGCGAGCGCGGCACGGAACCAGGGGTGCTCGCTGGAGCAGTGGTTGGGGACGATGTCGATGAGGACCTTCAGCCCGAGCCGCTGGGCGTCCGCCACCAGGTGGTCGAACTCCTGCAGGTCGCCGAAGACCGGGTCCACGCCGCGGTAGTCGGCGACGTCGTAGCCGTGGTCGTGGTGCGGTGAGGGATAGAACGGGCTGAGCCAGATGCCGTCCACGCCCAGCTTTCTCAAGTACGGCAGCCCCGCGCGGACGCCGGCGAGATCGCCGATGCCGTCGCCGGTGCTGTCGAGGAAGCTGCGGACGTAGACCTGGTAGATCACCGCATCCCGCCACCAGTGCTGGGTGGCGGCGGCCGTGGCTATGTGCATTCCCGTTGACCTGTCTGTCTGGCTCGACGCGCCCCGCGATCCACTCCGCCCCGGCGCGTTATGCATTCATGTTAAGTAACTGTTTCCAGCGGGTGTCAATGAGTCTGCGAGAAAATGAGGAGTATCCCGGAGGGACTTGTCCGGGTTGAAGGGGGAATGATGAGGGAGCGTCTGTACCTAACAAGTAAGTAGTCGCTACTCAGAAGCAAGATCGCGCAATCGCGGGCGCGACACCGACGCCGACGCCCAGGGGCCGGGCGCGACGCTCAGGGCTCAGCCCCGGCGCGCGATCGCCCCGAGCTCCCGCGCCAGCCGTGCGACGGCCCGATCCGGCGTCTCCCGCTGCGCCATCGCGTCGTGCACCACGGCCTGGACGGCCAGGTTCACCTGCTCGTACCGCGGGCTCTTGGGGCGCGGCTTGGCGGCGAGCACAGCCTTCTTCAGCGTCGGCAGGTACGGGTACCGGCGCACCATGTCGGGGTCGGTGTACACATCGGCCCACACCGGCGGCAGCGCGCCCTCGGCCAGCACCCGTCGCTGGACCTTCTCGCTGGAGAGGAACGCGAGCAGGTCCGCCGCCGACTCCTTGTGCCGGGAGTTGGCGTTGACGGCCAGGTTCGATCCGCCGAGGACACCCGCGGCGGTGCCGTCCGGCCCGGGCAGCGGGACGACGCCGAACTTCCCCGCGACCTTCGAGTCCGCGCCACCGGCCAGCCGGTGGGCGTACGGCCAGTTGCGCATGAAGAGCAGCTTCCCGTCCTGGAAGGCCCGCCGGGACTCCTCCTCCTTGTACGTGAGGGCGGCCTTGGGGATCCACCCGTCCCGTACGCCGTTCGCCAGGAACGCCATGCCCTTGCGCGCGGCGTCGGAGTCGACCGTCACCCGGGCACCCTCGTCCGCGAGGAGCGAGCCGCCCGCCGACTGGACGGCCTCGATCGCGTTCACGGTCAGACCCTCGTACGGCAGGAACTGCCCCGCGTAGCCGTCCAGTCCGTACTTCGGGGCCACCGTCCGCGCCAGGCGCTCCAGCTCGCCCCAGGTGCGCGGCGGCTTCGCGCCCTCCTTGGCGAGGATGTCCTTGCGGTAGTAGAGGAGGCCCGCGTTGGTGACGTACGGCAGGGCGTGCAGCCGGCCGCCGAAGGTGGCGGTGTCCACGACGGGGGGCAGGAAGTGCTTGAGGGGGAAGCGGCCGGCCTCCAGCGGGGCGATCCACCCCGCGGCCGCGAACTCCGAGGTCCATGCGACGTCGATGTTCAGGACGTCGAAGCGGTCGCTTCCGGAGCGCAGGCTGGTGGTCATCTGGGCGCGGACCTCGTCCGCGGCCTCGGGCAGTTCGACGAGGGTGACCTTCTCGGCGGGGTGGCCGCGGTTCCAGTCGGTGAGGACACCGCGCAGATAGCTGGTCGTGTCCCTGCCGGTCACCAGAGTCATCGGGCCGCGGCCGTCGCCGTCGGCCGGTTCGCCCGCCGATGCGCCCGTGCCCGCGTAGCCCGCGAGTATCAGCGCCGCCACCAGGAGACCTCTACCCGCGGCGCGCCTCCACCGCATAGGTTCCTCCTTGGCACACGGGTGCCGGCCCGTCCTCCGCCTTACGCGCCCCTGTATACCTGTTAGGCATGCGCGATACTAGACGTCGCGGACATATACCGGGGCGATGCGGCTCACAACCTGGGACACCCCTGTTCAGCCGCCCGTATCGCCACCTAACGAGCAGGTAACAACGCAAGGCACCGGGGAGGGAGGAGGGCAAGCGTGCGTCTGCCCCTCCTGGCACTTCTCGCCAAGGGCCCCGCCCATGGCTACGAGCTCAAGCTGGCCCTTGAGAAGCTCCTGGGCGCCGCGTACCCTCAGCCGAATGTCGGGCAGATCTACGTCACCCTCAGCAGGCTCGAGAAGGCCGGGCTGATCGAGGGCCAGGAGGTCGCCCAGTCGAGCCGGCCGAACAAGCGCACCTACCAGCTCACCGACGCGGGACGTGAGGCGGTGGCCGCCTGGTTCGAGGAGCCGACCGACGAGCCCCGGGTCCGGGACGAGTTCTTCATGAAGCTCGCCATCGCCCCGGACACCGGGATGGCCGACCCGATCGCCCTGATCAACAAGCAGCGCCGCCATTACCTCAACACCATGCGTGATCTGTCGAAACTGGCCGCGGCCGAGGACCGGGACAACCCGGTCTCCCAGTTGCTCATCGAGGGCGCCATGCTCCATCTGCAGGCGGACCTCGACTGGCTGGAGCGCTGTCAGGAGGAGCTGGAATGAGCCGCGAGCCACGCGAAGCCGTGCCCGCCGAGGGGGCCGCCGCGCCCGCCGAGAACGCCGAGGGGGCCGCCGCGCCCGCCGAGGGCACCGCCGCGGCCGACGCCGGCGGCACCGCCGCCGTCGATGCCGTCATACGGGCCGAGGGCCTGGTCAAGACGCACCGGCCCGAGGGCGCCCCGGTCAAGGCCGTACGGGGTGTGGACCTGTGCGTCGAGCGCGGCGAGTTCGTCGCCGTCACCGGCCCCTCCGGCGCCGGCAAGTCCACCCTGCTCCATCTGCTCGGCGGTCTGCACCGCCCCGACAGCGGGCGCATCTGGCTCGAGGGTGAACGCGTCGACACCTACAGCGAGGCCCGCTGGGCCGTCCTGCGCCGCCGCCGCATCGGCATCGTCTTCCAGTTCTTCAACCTCGTCTCCCACCTCACCGTCGCCGACAACGTCGACCTGCCCGCCCTGCTCGCCGGAAGCTCCCCGCGCCAGGCCCGGGAGAGCCGTACCGAGCTGCTGGCCGAGCTGGGGCTCGAAGGCAAGGAGAACTCCACCCCCGGCGAGCTGTCCGGCGGTGAACAGCAGCGCGTCGCGCTCGCCCGCGCGCTGGTCAATCACCCCGGCCTGCTGCTCGCCGACGAGCCGGCGGGCAGCCTGGACAGCAAGGGCACCCGCGAGGTGCTGCGCCTGCTGACCCGCTACCACCAGCGCGGCCAGACCATCGTGCTCGTCACCCACGACGCCCGGATGGCCAGCGCCGCGGACCGTGTGATCACCCTCTTCGACGGACGCATCGCCGACGACGCCACGCTCGGCGACCCCGCGGGCCAGGGCTCCACCGGCAAGCGGCGGCCGGGCGGTGTCTCCGGCATGCTCGAGCTGAAGGGCTGAGAAGAATGCGGGCCACGGCGCGCCGCCCCCGCGGCGCCGCCCCGCGTACGGCGGGCATACGGGCCGCCGTGCACCGGCTCGTCCGGCGCGCGACCGAACCGAGGGCAGGGGCACGGGCCACCGCACGCTGGGTGCGCGCCGACCTCCGCGCACACCGCGGCGAGGCACTGTTCCTCGTCCTCGCCACGGCCGGGATCATCGTCTCGCTGCTGCTGGCCGGCGCCTTCCTCGCGTACGCCGCGAACCCCTGGCAGCGCGTCTTCACCCAGTCCACCGGCGCCCATGTCTGGCTCCAGACCAAGGGCGCCACCGACGCCGGGGCCCTGGCCGAACTCGACGGCGTCGAGGCCGTCTCCGGCCCGTTCGGTACGGCCGGGGCCACCGCGCAGCTCGGCGGCACCCGGGCCACGGTGCAGCTCCGCGCCGCCGAGTCCCAGCCGCCCGAGGTGGCCCGTCCGCTCGTCGACGCGGGCCGCTGGCTCGACACCGGCGACGAACGCGGCGGGAACGGGATCGTGCTGGAGTCCTCGCTCGCCCGCGCGCTGTGGGCCGAGCCGGGCGACGCACTGAAGGTCACCGGCACCGGCGGCGAGGTCCGTACGCTGCGTGTCACGGGCATCGCGGAGACCGCCGAAGCCCGGTACAGCCCCGGGGAGACCCCCGGCATCGCCTGGGTGCCGCCCTCGGCGCTGCACAAGGTCGAGCCCGACGGCGACCGTCGCGGCCAGACGATCGGGCTGCGCCTCGAAGAACCCGACGACACCGACTTCGCCGTCCAGCGGGCGGTCACCGAGGTCGGCGCCGACCAGGTCGCCAAGGTCTCCACCTGGCAGGGCGCGCGGGCCGACGCCGAGGGCGGCGACCGCCTTCTCGGGCTGCTGCTCGGCCTGTTCGGGATCGGGGCCCTGCTCGCCGCAGCGCTCGCCGTGGCCGGGGCGATCAGCACGCGCATCCGCGGCCACCTGCGGGACATCTCCATCCTCAAGGCCATCGGCTTCACGCCCGCCCAGCTCGTCCGCACCTTCCTCGTCGAGCATGCGGCCCTCGCCCTGCTCGGGGTTGCCCTCGGAGCGGTCCTCACCGAGACGCTCGGCCCGCACCTGCCCGGTCGCGTGGGTGAGGCGATGCGGCTGTGGCAGGCGCTGCCCGCGCACACCTGGATCCCGCTGGTGATCCCCCTCGGGGCGCTGCTCCTCATCACCGGGACCACGGGGTTGGCGGCCTGGCGCGCCGGCCGCGTCCCGCCCGTGCCCGTGGCCCACGCCGCCGTCCCCGCGGTACGGCGCATGACCGGGACCGTACGAAGGGCCCTCGGGCTGCGTCTGCCGCCCGCCCTGGTCCTGGGCTGGCGCGGCGCCTTCCACTCCCGGGCGCGCTCCTTCGCGGCGGTGGCGCGGCTGGCCGTACCCCTGCTGCTGATCACCGTCGTCCTCGGCACCTGGACGACGCTGGACCGCTTCGAGAACCACCCGGAGAAGGTCGGCATCCCGGCACCGCTCAGCGTGCGCGGCGACGGCCTGGACGACGGCTCGGTGCAGGGGATGCTGAAGGGCCGCCCGGAGGTGACCACGGCCTACCCGGGCGCCGAGGTCGAGGCGCTGGTTCCCGGCCAGACCGGCACGATCACGCTGCGCGGCCTCGGTACGGCCCGCGACCCGTACCCGTTCACCATCGCCCAGGGCCGGGCCGCCCATGGGCCCGACGAGGCGGTGGCCGGGCAGGGGCTGCTCGATCTGCTCGGCGTGGAGGTCGGCGACTGGGTCCGTATGACGGTGGAGGGCAGTCCGCAGGTGCTGCACATCGTCGGGCGCAGCATCGAGCCCGAGGACGGCGGCCGGGTCATCTCCACGTCCGTCGACACCCTGAAGGAGCGGGATCCGGCCCTGCGGCCGGGCTTCTACCATCTCGCGCTCGCGGGGGGCGCGGACCCGGCCACGGTCGGCGAGAAGCTGTCCGAGTCGCAGGGCGGGCGGCTGGACGTACGCGAAATCCCCAACCCGGCGGACGAGTTGTCGGCCGTGCGCGGCGTGCTGGCCGGGCTCGTCACGGTCCTCGCGCTGATCGGGCTGGCCGAACTGTCGACAACGATCGGCGCGGGTGTACGGGACCGGCGACGGGATCTGCTCGCCCTCAAGGCCATCGGACTGACGCCGCGCCAGATCATGGCGGTGATCGTCGCCGGGACCGGCTTCACCGCGCTGGCGGCCGCGGTGGCGGGGACCACGGCCGGTGTCCTGGCCGCGGGCTGGCTCATCGACCTCCAGGGCAGCTCCAGCGGCATCGGGGCGGGGATAGCCCAACAGCCCCCGCTCGCCGCGCTGTTGCTGCTCGGGGCAGCGGCGGTGGCGGGGGCTGTGGCGGTATCGGTGCTGCCGGCGTCGCGCGCGGTGCGCCAGCGGCTGGGGGACACGTTGAGCGACACGCTCTGAGGGGTTGTTCAGCCCCTTCCGCGCGGTTTCCCTAGGGCTCGACGACGACTTCCTGCGCCGCCGCCGTCGTATCGGCGATCAACTGCGCATCCGTGGGCACGTTCCGCTTGACCAGTGCCAGCGCGATCGGCCCCAACTCGTGGTGGCGCGCCGACGTCGTGACGAAGCCGAGCTGCCGCCCCTCCTCGCCGTCCGCAGCCAGCCGTACGGGCGCCCCGTGGCCGGGCAGCTTCACCTCGCTGCCGTCCAGATGCAGAAAGACCAGGCGGCGCGGCGGCTTCCCCAGGTTGTGGACACGGGCCACGGTCTCCTGACCGCGGTAGCAGCCCTTGTCCAGATGGACCGCCGACTCCAGCCAGCCCAGCTCGTGCGGGATCGTCCGGTGGTCGGTCTCCAGGCCGAACCGCGGCCGGTGACCCTCCACGCGCAGAGCCTCCATCGCCATGATGCCGATGGCCGGACCGTTCGCCTCGGCGAAGGACTCCAGGCCGGAGCGCGGCAGGAAGAGGTCCCGGCCGTGCGCGGTCTCCCGTACGGCGACGCCGTCCGGTGTCCCGGTGATGGAGCCGGCGGGCAGGTGCACGACCGCGTAGTCGCCGGTGGCGTCCTTCACCTCGACCCGGTAGAAGAACTTCATGCTCTCCAGGTAGGCGATGAGATCGCCTTGCGTGCCCGGCTCGACATGGGCCCAGGTCGTCTCGCCGTCGTCCACGAGATAGAGGGCGTGCTCGATGTGGCCGTGCGGCGACAGGACCAGGGCTTCGGTGGCCCGGCCCGGCGGCAGTTCGCTGACGTGCTGGGTGAGGAGCAGGTGCAGCCAGCTCAGCCGTTCCGCACCGCTGATCGTGACCACTCCGCGGTGCGAGAGGTCGACGAAGCCGGTGCCGTCGGCGAGCGTGCGCTGCTCGCGGAACAGATCGCCGTAGTGGGCGGCGACGCCTTCGTCCGGGGCCTCGGCGGGGACGGCGCCGGGCAGCGACAGCAGGGGGCTCTTCATGGCTATTAGCCTACGGTCCGGTCCGCGGTCCGCCAGGGCGCCCCGTGCCCCTTCCGGCCGGTGATCCGCCACGCGCTCCGGCCGGTGCTCCCGTACACGCTCCCCGGGCCGGTTTTTCGCCCGTGCCCACCGAGCCTGTCCCCGTCGCATCGCCCGTGCCCACCGAGCCTGTCCCCGTCGCATCGCCTGTGCCCGCATCGCCTGTGCCCGCATCGCCTGTGCCCGCTGCATCGCCTGTGCCCGCCGCCTCGGATCCCCCGGCCGCGGCGGCCGTGCAGTCGCGGCACCTGCCGAAGATCGCGAAGTGCTTGAGATCCGTGTCGAACCCGAACGTCGCGCGCAGCTCCCGCGTGAAGCCCTCCGCCACCGACACATCGGCCTCGATCACGTCCGAGCAGTCCCGGCACACCAGATGCAGATGATGGTGCCGGTCCGCCAGGTGGTACGTGGGCGCGCCGTGACCCAGGTGGGCATGGCTGACCAGCCCGAGTTCCTCCAGCAGCTCCAGCGTCCGGTAGACCGTGGAGATGTTCACGCCACCTGCGGTGCGCCGCACCTCGGTGAGGATGTCGTCGGGAGTCGCGTGCTCCAGCTTGTCCACGGCCTCCAGCACGAGCTGGCGCTGCGGGGTCAGCCGGTACCCGCGCCTTCTGAGATCGCTCTGCCAGTCGGTGGTCACCACATGGTCAGTGTAGGAGGAGAGCGGCGGTGACGGCCGGGGCCGCGGCCCGCGGCGAGGAGCGGGAAGTCGCCGGCGCGAGGCGGACCGGCGACGGACCGACCGCCGGGCCGGCGCGAAGGAGGGCCGAAGCGGGGAAGCGGCGGCCTACTTGAAGAAGGCGATGCCGTCGTCCGGCAGATCCTTGAGGTCCTTGGCCCACTCGCGCGGGTCGACGACCTTCTTGAGCTGGGCCGACATGTAGGGACGCAGCTCGACCTCCGGGGTGGCCTTCTCGCCGACCCACATCAGGTCGCCGTTCACATAGCCGTAGAGCCGCTTGCCGCCGGAGTACGGGCCGGAGGCGGCGGTACGGGCCACGGCGTCGGTCGCCAGGTCGATCTGCGGCTTCTGGTCGGCCAGCTCGCCGTACCAGACCTCGGCGACACCCTGGTCGCGGACCATGACGGCCTCGACCTTGCGGTCCTTGCCGATCCGCCAGAAGCCCGTCTCGGTCTCCAGCGGACGGACCTTCTTGCCCTCGCTGTCCAGAACCCAGGTGTGCGAGACGTACTCGAGGAAGTCCCGGCCGTCGTGGCCGAAGGTCACTTCCTGGCCGAAGTTGCACTTCTCGTCGCCGGGGAAGTCGAAGACGCCGGCGCCTTCCCAGCGGCCGAGGAGGAAGACGAGGGGGACGAGGTCCGGGTGGAGGTCGGACGGGATCTCGATCATGAACTCAGGCGATCTGTGGGAGGGATGTGGCCTGCGGCGGTCAGCGCTGGCCCTGGAAGAGCTTCTTCACGGTCAGCCCCGCGAACGCGACCACACCGACGGCGACGAGGACCAGCATGGCGGTGAAGAATGCATCAAGCACGAGCGCGCTCCTCGGCGGATCTGCGGGTGACGGGTTCTTGAATCCTCCGTCGATTCTAATCGGCGCCCGAAGCGGATCCGAGCAGCCCCCCTGGTCGGCGGCGGACCCGCTCCCGCGCGGCCATAGAGTTTCCCCATGGCGAAGAAGCTCGTGATCAAGGTGACAGCCGGTGCGGATGCGCCGGAGCGGTGCTCGCAGGCGTTCACGGTGGCGGCGGTCGCCGTGGCCAGTGGTGTCGAGGTCTCGCTCTGGCTGACCGGCGAATCCGCGTGGTTCGCGCTGCCGGACAAGGCGGCGGAGTTCGAGCTCCCGCACGCCGCCCCGCTGCCCGAGCTGCTGGACGCGGTGCTCGCGGGCGGGCAGGTCACGCTGTGCACGCAGTGCGCGGCGCGCCGGGACATCACGGAGAAGGACGTACTCGACGGGGTGCGGATCGCGGGGGCCCAGGTCTTCGTGAGCGAGGCCGTGGGGGACGAGGCGCAGGCGCTCGTCTACTGACCGGGACGCTCGGCCGTCGCCGTACGGGCCGTTCGCCCGCTCCTCTCGACCGCCTGCTCCGTTCGACCGCCTGCTCCGTGGTCGACGACCCCTAGCGGCGGTTCTTGCCGTCGAGTTCGTCCCACCACTGGTCGGACTGCGGATCCCCCGAGGGGTCGTCCCACCAGCGGTCGTCGGGGCCCCGGCGGTTCGCGACGATCGCGGCGACCGGCGGGATGACCATGGCGACGACGCACATGCCGACCGCGGCGGGTACCGACCACAGCCGTACGACACCCCAGGCCAGCACGAACAGCCCCACGCACAGCCCCATGAGGACGAAGTAGCGCCGTCGTCGCACCGCGTACATGACTCCAGCGTACGACCGGAACGGCCGCCTGTCCGGGATGGATCCGGCCGCTCCTGAACACTGCCCTGAACGGCTCCGGAGCGGCTCCGGAGCGGGTCAGGAGCGGCTCCCGGAGCAGCTTGGGAGCGGCTCGGGGGCGTCTCGGAGGCGACTGGGGGGCGATTCGGGGGCGGTTCCGGAACGGTTCCGGGCACGGCGGAGGGCCGCACCCCGCAGAGCTGTCCAACCCTGGGATGCGGCCCTCCCGCCCGGGAAGCCGTGACGAGCGTCGCGCCGACGCCCGCCGTGCCGGCTGCCGGATGCCGTCAGACGGCGATCGCGATGTCGGCCGCGGCGCCCTGCTGGGCGACGACCGTACGGTCCACCGTTCCGCCCGGCACGAGGGCGCGCAGCGTCCAGGTGCCCGGGGCGGCGAAGAACCGGAACTGGCCGGTCGCCGAGGTCGGGACCTCGGCCGTGAACTCGCCGCCGCCGTCGAGCAGGCGGACGTAGCCCGAGACGGGCTCGCCGTCGCGGGTCACCGAACCCTGGATGATCGTCTCCTTGGCCACGTCAACGCCTGCCAGGTCGGGGCCGCCGGCTGTTGCTCCACACATGTGCGTCCTTCTTCTTTCGGGAGGGGATCGGCCGTAGGCCAGGGGTCACTTGGCGGCGCCGAGCTCGATCGGCACGCCGACGAGGGAGCCGTACTCGGTCCAGGAACCGTCGTAGTTCTTGACGTTCTCCTGGCCGAGCAGCTCGTGCAGCACGAACCAGGTGAGCGCGGAGCGCTCGCCGATCCGGCAGTACGCGATGGTGTCCTTCGACAGGTCGACCCGCTCGTCCTCGTAGAGGGCCTTGAGCTCGTCGTCCGACTTGAAGGTGCCGTCGTCGTTGGCGTTCTTCGACCACGGGATGTTGCGGGCGCTCGGCACGTGGCCGGGGCGCTGCGACTGCTCCTGCGGCAGGTGCGCCGGGGCGAGCAGCTTGCCGCTGAACTCGTCGGGGGAGCGCACGTCGACCAGGTTGTCGCTGCCGATGGCGGCCACGACGTCGTCGCGGAAGGCGCGGATCGCGGTGTTCTGGGCCTTGGCCTTGTAGTCCGTGGCCGGGCGCTCCGGGACGGCCTCGACCAGGTCGCGGGAGTCGAGCTCCCACTTCTTGCGCCCGCCGTCGAGGAGCTTCACGCTCTCGTGGCCGTAGAGCTTGAAGTACCAGTAGGCGTAGGAGGCGAACCAGTTGTTGTTGCCGCCGTAGAGGATCACCGTGTCGTCGTTGGCGATGCCCTTCTCCGACAGCAGCTTCTCGAAGCCGTCCTGGTCGATGAAGTCACGGCGCACCGGGTCCTGGAGGTCCTGCTTCCAGTCGATGCGTACGGCGTTGCGGATGTGGTTCTTTTCGTAGGCCGAGGTGTCCTCGTCTACCTCCACGACGACCACCTTCGGGTCGTCGAGGTGGGCCTCGACCCAGTCGGCGTCCACGAGGACGTCACTGCGGCTCATGTTCTTCTCCTCCGGGGCTGGGTGCACCCCCAGGTGAAGTGCTGGGGGCGGCGGATTTCGCGAGCGGTTGCGGGCTGTGCGGGGGCGCGCGACGGTACGAATGCGCGAAGAGGGCGCGCCGCTTCGATGAGCGGGGGCGGCCCGCAAAGGGCCTGCGGAGAGCGGGAGTCGGGGACTCCGCTTCAGAAGCTGCGACAGAGCATCGCGGCGACACGGCACAAGTCGACTGCCCGCCGCTTCGTGAGATCCGCCTGTCGAGTCATGCCTCGATCGTAAGGAGGGCGGGTGAGCATGTCACCGACGTGTCAAATAATGAGACGCGGATATCCGCGATGCGGGATTCGGGTCGGCCGATTCCGAGCGTTCCGGGCTCCTGTGGCCTGGCGGGCGCCTCGCTATCTGCGGTACGGACGGGCGCGTCTCGCTCTGCGGACGTGCCGACCCCTGAGCCCCTGGTCGGCGGGGTTTTCGCCGTGCCGAAGTGCCGCCGTGCCGCAGTGCCGCCGTGCCGGGGGGTGCCCTCTGCCCCGTGCCACGCTCCGCCGCCGTGCTGCTCCCTGCCGACCGGCCCGCCCGGTGTGCGCTCCGCCGGTGCGCTCCGCCGGTGTGCGCCCCGCCGGTGTGCGGCCGGGCCGGGCTCGCGTCAGCCCGCCAGCTGCACCTGGCTGCCGGTGACCCCGATGTCGACACCGTCGGGGGTCGCGACGACCTTGTCCAGTTCGATGCCCTTCGGCAGTCCGACGAGCTTGCGGTCGAAGTCGATCCGCTCGCGGACGACCTTCTCCAGGCCCGGCAGTTCCGAGCCCGGTACCGACTCGGCGCGCAGCCGGATCGTGTCGCCGTCCACGATGCTGACCGTGCTCACCACGCTCCGCCGAAAAGCCTGCCCGAGGACCGGGAGCTGAAGCTGCGCGGACACCTTCACCTGGCTCTTCCCCGCCTGGTCCTTGCCGCCGTATCCGACCGTGACGCCCTCGCTGGACGCCTTCGAGAGGTCCGCGTACGAGATGTGGGCCGAGCCGGTGGCGCGCGCCGCGGTGGCGGAGGAGAAGTCGCTCCCGAGCTCCACGTCGTGCAGCTCGGCGCTCATCCTGCCGACCCGGATCTCCCGGCCGCCCGCGCTGGCCGTGGCCCCGTCGAGCTTCACCTCGACCTCGTCGAGACGCTGGCTCGCCACCTGGGTGAGGAAGGGGAAGCCCTTGATCGAGACCTCGGGGTCGCCGCTCAGGCCCTGGGTGTTCCTGATCTTCTCCGCGGCCTCGTCCTCGGCGAGACCGACGGCAATACGGTCGGCGGCCACGAACAGGCCCCCCAGGACCACGGCGACGATCACGAATATTCGCAGTGCGCGCATTGAGCTGGCTTCCCCACCCTCTGGATCAGACCCGTTCAGATCCGCTGTCACGCGAGCCTAACGGCCCGGACGACGGAAGGGGAGGTTCACCCGAACGAGCGAGTTTGCGTCAGATGCCCGTCCTGAGCGAGGGCGTACGGGCGGGCAGGCTCAAGGGGCTTCAGAAGGGCGGGTGTTGACGGAGGGCCGGCAGCCGGGCGCACGGACACCGGTCGGACGTCCCTCGGGCCCGGGCCGGGCGCGTCCGTCAAGAGCGCCCGGGCGCCGGGCCCTTGGGCGTCAGCCCAGGGCCCGGCCCAGGACGTAGACGGCGGGCCCGGCCATGGCGAGCGGCAGCGCGACGCCCGCCGTCATGTGGACGAAACGGGACGGGTATTCGTAACTCGCCACCCGCAATCCGATCAGGGCGCAGCCGCCCGCGACCGCACCGAGCAGGGCCGCCGTGGAGCCGCCGATCCCCGTCGCACCACCCGCCACGATGCCCACGCCCGCGGCGGCGATGAGTGCGGCGGCGGGGGAGACGTACGGCGGCAGGCTCAGCGCACGGGTCAGCGCCGCCACGGCGACGGCGGCCGCACCGATGACCACGGCGTCCGAGGAGACGTCGACGGCGGCGAGATGGCCTGCGGCGAGCACGGTGAAGGCGGTGGAGGCGATGCCGGCCGTCAGCGCGTAGAGCCGCTCGTCCGCCGAACTGTGGTTGCGGAGCTGGAGGACCAGGACGAGGAGGCACCAGACGCCGAGGGTGCCCAGCGCCACGGTCGGCGCGTACTGGCGTGCGGTCGCCAGGAGCGCGATGTCGGTGGCCAGTCCGCCCGCGAAGGCCAGGGCGATGCCCTGGCGGGCGGGCCACATGCCGTTGAGCCGGTACCAGCCCGCGGCCGTCAGCGCCTGCAGAAGGACGACGGGCACGGCGAGTACGAAGGGGCCGAACGGCCCGTGCACCAGCGCGGAGAGACCCAGCAGCGCCGACAGTGCGGCCGTGAGCAGCGCGGGCCGCATCCCCGGCGGAATGATCGGCGAACGCCCCTCGGCACGGGCCCGCTGGGCGGGAGTGAGGGACGTGGCGGACGTCGCCGGGCGGGCGGATGGGGCGACGGCGGCGGGCGCGCCGCCCGTGTGGCCCGGGCCCTCGCCCTCGGAGTGCGCCCGCGCCCCGGACGAGTGGCCGGGGAGCGGGGTGTGCCCGCCGGCTGGCGCGTGACCGGGCGCATGCGCCTGCGGCTGTGCCGACGGCTGGGCGGCGCCCGGCATCGGTGCGGGGCCGGGCGTGTGCGTGCGGCCCGGGGCCTGGGCGTAGCCGGGCGCCTGGGGGTGACCCGCGGCCTGCAGGGGGCCGGGTGCCGGGGCGCGGCCGGGCGCCTGCATGTGGTGCGGTCCGGGCTGCTCCGGCGGGAGGGGGCCGGGAGCGTGGGGCTGTTGCTGGTACGGCGGCAGATGCTGGAACTGCCCGCTGTCCTGGTGCGTCAGGCCCCGCCAGGACTGCGTCTGCGGATCCTCGGAGGAAGGCGGCCCGCCCTGTGCGCCCGGCTGCGGCCAGTCCCCGCCCTCCGGCGGCGGTCCCGGCGGTCCCGGCGGTCCCGGCGTTCCGGGCGGTCCGTAGGGCCCGGGCTGCACCGGCTGCGGGGCCTGCTGCGCGTACGGATCGTGGGGCCTGTAGGCGTGGCGTGCTTCGTACGGCGGCTGGTGATGCGGGTCGCCCGGGCGAGAGCCGTACGGATCGTGCTGTGCGTACGGATCCTGCTGCCCGTACGGCCCGTCCGGATTCTGCGGCTGGTCGTTCATCGCGTCGCGCTCACCCTCCTGCGAACGGCGGGAGCACCTCGACCGTGCCGCCCTCGGCCAGTGTGACCGTCTCATGGCTGCGGGTCCCGACCGGGGTCCCGTCGACGAGGAAGGAACAACGCCGGAGCACGCGGGCGAACTCGGGCCGCTCGCTGTGCCGTTGGCGCGCCGCGTCGAGGGCGTCGGCGAGGGTCGCGGCCTCGTACGGTTCCTCCGCCGTCCCGGCCGCCGCCTTGGCCGCGGCCCAGTAGCGGATCGTGCCGTGGCCGCGGCCGCCTGCCGGGGCTGCGCCTGCCGGGCTGCCGGCGGTGCTCGTCCCGTCGGCTGCCGGCGTGCTCCCGGCGGTGCTCGCGCCCTCGGCCCGGGGGTCGCCCGGTTCGGCCGCGGCGGCGTGCGCGCGCGGGGTGGCCTGCGATGCGGCCATGGGGGCTCCTCTTCTCCGTCCTCGGCGGTCGGTGCGCTCCTCGCGGAGCGCCGCCCTCCATCATGGCGTGTGCGGCGGGCGGCCGGAGCGAGGCGTGCGTCCCCGGCCGTGGACGCACCGGATCGCGGCAGCGCCTCCGCACACGGCTAGCCCGCCGCCACCAGCCAGTCCGCGACCCGGTGCAGCAGCACGGCCTCCGCCGCGTTCTCCGCGTGTCCCAGGCCCTCCTCGATCCACAGCTCTGCCGCACCTTGCGGGGCGGCCGCGGCCAGCGAGTGCGGGTGGTCGAGCGGGAAGTACGGGTCGCGGTCGCCGTGGACGATCAGCAGGGGGACCGGCGGAATCAGCGGGACCGCTTCGACGGGCGAGAGCGGCACCGGATTCCAGTCCTTCGTATGGATACGGGTGCGCAGTCCGAAGCGGCCGACGAGCCGGCCGACCGGCCGCTGCACCACCCAGTGCAGTCGCCGCATCGGGGCGGTGCCGCGGTAGTACCACCGGGCGGGGGCGCTGATCGCCACGACGGCGTCGGTGTGGGTGCCGGGGAGGGACCGCGCGTCCGTGTTGCGGTCGCGCCCTGGCCGCCCGGCAGCATCCGCAGCGTCGGCCCGGTCGGCCCGGTCGGCCCGGTCCTCCGGGTCCGCCGCGTCGGCAGCGTCCGCCGCGGGGGGCCGATCCGTCGCGTCGGCCGCGTCTTCCGCCGGACGGCGGTGGAGCGCCGCGTGCCGGATCACCACGGAACCGCCCATCGAGAACCCGACGGTCGCCACCCGCGTATGCCCCAGGGACCGGGCCCACCGCACGGCGGCCGCCAGGTCGAGCACCTCGCGGTCGCCGACCGTCGACCGTCCGCCGGACCGCCCATGGCCGCGGAAGGAGAACGTGATCACGGCCGCGTGCCGGCCGAACGTCCGCGCAGCCCGCTGCAGTGCGGGGCGGTGCAGGGAACCGGTGAAGCCGTGGGCGACCACGATGGCCAGGCCGGCGGAGGGCGGCGCTCCGGCGCCCTGGCCGCCCGTGAAGTCGGGGCCGTCTGCAGAGTCCGGGCCGCCCGCGGACCCGGCGCCGCCTGCGGAGTCCGGGCGGTCCTCGCCGCCCGCGGAGCCCGCGTGGTCCGCCTCGTGGGCCTCGTCCGCGCTGCCCGGAGCGCCCGCCCAGGGCTCGTACGCGGCCTCGATCCGCACGCCGTCCTCCGTCAGCAGCGTCGTCCGCAGGTGTCCATGACGGATACCTGACGTGATCGAGGGAACACGGCTTCGTGCGAAGTCGGCCTCCGGCTCGGGACTCATGTGGGCTATTCTTGCTGCACAGAGGATCCGGGCAGTGCAGCCCCCGGGTCCTTTCGTGCTTTCAGGCGCATGGTGCGCGGGTGAGCGCGGGCGTGCTCCGTGGCGCGGGGCCGCCGCCGTACGACGGTACAGAGCCGTGCCGCAGACTCCCCCAGGCCTACTGGGTTGTGCCCCCGTACAGGGACCGAGGAGGAACCGACGTCATGGGCAAGCCAAGCGTGCGAAGTGTGCAGAGCCGTACGATCCGGACATACGGATACGTACCCACGACAGAAGGGGGCCGTCGATGAGCTCGCTGCTGCTGCTCACGAACGCCCTGCAGCCCTCGACCGAAGTCCTCCCCGCCCTCGGGCTGCTGCTGCACAGCGTGCGCGTGGCACCGGCGGAGGGCCCGGCGCTCGTGGACACCCCGGGCGCCGACGTGATCCTTGTCGACGGGCGGCGCGACCTCCCTCAGGTCCGGTCCCTGTGCCAGCTCCTGCGCTCCACCGGTCCCGGCAGCCCGCTCATCCTCGTGGTGACGGAGGGCGGTCTCGCGGCCGTCACCGCCGACTGGGGCGTCGACGACGTCCTGCTCGACACGGCGGGACCGGCCGAGGTCGAGGCCCGGCTGCGGCTTGCCATGGGCCGCCAGCAGATCACGGCCGACGACAGCCCGATGGAGATCCGCAACGGCGACCTGTCGGTGGACGAGGCGACCTACAGCGCCAAGCTCAAGGGCCGGGTCCTCGATCTGACCTTCAAGGAGTTCGAGCTGCTGAAGTACCTGGCGCAGCACCCGGGCCGGGTGTTCACGCGTGCGCAGCTCCTCCAGGAGGTGTGGGGCTACGACTACTTCGGCGGCACGCGGACCGTGGACGTCCACGTACGGCGCCTGCGCGCGAAGCTCGGGCCCGAGCACGAGTCGCTGATCGGAACCGTCCGCAACGTCGGTTACCGCTTCGTCACCCCGGAGAAGGCCGAGCGGGCTGCCGAGCGCGCCGCCAAGAGTGCCGTGAAGGCCGAGGCGGCGGACGCCGGCGGGGCCGCGGAGGAGCGCTCGGGCGGTACCGGACGCGAGGAGGGGCGCGAGGTGGCGCGGAACGGCGTACAAGCCGTTACCGCACGCCCGGCGAAGGGCTGAGTCATCACGCGTAGACTGCCCGCCGTGGCCAAGGTGACGCGTGACGATGTGGCAAGGCTGGCGGGGACCTCGACCGCGGTGGTCAGCTACGTCATCAATAACGGACCGAGGCCGGTCGCCCCGGCCACCCGCGAGCGAGTTCTCGCCGCCATCAAGGAGCTGGGCTACCGGCCCGACCGGGTGGCGCAGGCGATGGCGTCCCGGCGCACGGACCTCATAGGAATGATCGTCCCGGACGCGCGGCAGCCGTTCTTCGCGGAGATGGCCCACGCCGTGGAACAGGCCGCCGCCGACCGCGGAAAGATGGTGCTCGTCGGCAACTCCGACTACCTGGACGAGCGCGAGGTCCACTATCTGCGGGCGTTCCTCGGCATGCGCGTGGCCGGGCTCATCCTCGTCAGCCAGGGCCCCAGCGAGCACGCTGCCGCGGAGATCGACGCCTGGGACGCGCGCGTGGTGCTGCTGCACCGGCGTCCGGACGCGATCGACGACGTGGCCGTGGTGACCGACGACGTGGGCGGTGCCCAGCTCGCCACCCGCCACCTCCTGGAGCACGGGTACGCCTACGTGGCGTGCCTCGGCGGCGTGGAGTACACGCCGGTGATCGGTGACCCCGTGACCGACCATGTCGAAGGCTGGCGGCGCGCGATGCGCGAGGCCGGGCGGCCCACGGAGGGCCGCCTTTTCCACGCCCAGTACAACCGCTACGACGCGTACGAGGTGGCGCTGAAACTCCTCGGCGGCCCCGACCGGCCCCCGGCCATCGTGTGCGCCACCGACGACCAGGCGATCGGCGTGCTGCGCGCCGCGCGCGAACTGCGCATCGACGTGCCGGGGGAGCTGGCGGTCGCGGGATTCGACGACGTGAAGGAAGCGGCGCTGACCGATCCGCCGCTCACCACGGTCGCCTCGGACCGCGAGGCGATGGCGCGGGCCGCGGTGGACCTGGTCCTGGACGACGGGCTGCGGGTCGCCGGATCGCGGCGGGAGCGGTTGAAGCAGTTCCCGTCGGGGCTGGTGATCCGCAAGTCCTGCGGCTGCCACTGAGGGCAGTCCTCCGGGGGCACCGTCGATCTTCTGGTCCGGTTCTCAGGACGGTCTCAGCGGATTCTCATAGTGCGCGGTGAGAGTCGGTGGCATGACCGACAACGATGCGTTTCGCAATCCGTATCAGGGGCCGCGGATCCCGCAGCGGCCCTCGCACGAGCCGCCGGTGGCCGGACCCGGGGGCGTCACCATATGGCCGGGCGGCGGCAGTGCCGGTCCGGGCGGGGGACTTGGCGTTCCGGGCGGAGGCGGTACCGGTGACGGCGGCCATGGACCGGGTGGCGGCCGCGATGCGGGCCCGGTGCCGGGCGGTTCGCACCCGCGGGCGCGGAAGCCCGTCGCCCTGATCGCCGCCGTGGCCATCCTCGCCGCCGGAGTGGGCGGTGGCAGCGCGCTGTTCGTCGACCGACTCGCCGGCGGTTCGGGCGACAGCGGCAGCAGCTCCGTCGCCGGCACCGTCGCATCGAGCTCGGTCTCCACGGACGGCACCGTGTCGTCCGTCGCCAGTGCCGTCAGCCCGAGCGTCGTCGAGATCACCGCGACCTCGCAGAACGGCCGCTCGACCGGATCCGGCGTCATCACCACCGCGGACGGCGAGATCCTGACCAACAACCACGTCATCTCCGGCGCAGACTCGATCAAGATCACATTCAGTGACGGCAGGACGGCCACCGCCGAGGTCGTCGGCACCGACCCCGATCTCGACATGGCGCTGGTGAAGGCGCGGGACGTGAGCGGGCTGAAGCCGGCCGCGCTCGGCGACTCCGACCAGGTGAAGGTCGGCGACGAGGTCGTCGCCATCGGGTCCCCCGAGGGCCTGTCCGGCACCGTGACCAGCGGCATCATCTCCGCGCTCGACCGCAAGGTGACCGTCCAGAAGGAGGGGGACGAGGGCGGCAGGCAGCCGGGCGGCAACGACCGGTGGCCCTTCGAGTTCGGCGGCGGCCGGTACAACGGCGACGTCGGGGAGTCGACCACCACGTACAAGGCGCTGCAGACCGACGCCTCGCTCAACCCCGGCAACTCCGGCGGCGCCCTGGTCAACATGCGCGGCCAGATCGTCGGCATCAACTCGGCCATGTACGCACCGGCGTCGGCGACCGGCGCTCAGTCCGGCAGTGCGGGCAGCATCGGCCTCGGTTTCGCCATCCCCGTCAATGACGTCAAGAAGATCCTCGACGACCTGCGCGACGGCGGCAGTGGCGGCTGAGCCTCCGCCGCCGCCCCCGGCGTGCGAGGCTGACAGCGTCCGTCCGCCCTGCAGAAGACCACCGAGGTACGAGCCCGTATGAGTCCCGCCGAAGACGACCACCGGATCCTGATCGTCGACGACGAACCCGCCGTGCGCGAGGCCCTGCGGCGCAGCCTCGCGTTCGAGGGGTACGGCACCGAGCTGGCCGTCGACGGGCTCGATGCTCTGGAGAAGGTCGCGGCCCAGGAGCCCGATCTCGTCGTGCTGGATGTGCTGATGCCCCGGATGGACGGGCTGACCGCGGCCCGGAGGCTGCGCGCGCAGGGCGTACGCCTGCCCATCCTGATGCTGACGGCGCGCGACACGGTCGGCGACCGCGTCACCGGTCTGGACGCGGGCGCCGACGACTATCTGGTCAAGCCGTTCGAGCTGGACGAGTTGCTGGCCCGGATCCGGGCGCTACTGCGGCGCAGTTCGTACGCCGCGACCGCCGGGGTGCCCGAACCGCCGGACCATGTGCTGGCGTTCGGCGACCTGCGGATGGACCTCACCACGCGCGAGGTCACCCGCGGGGAGCGGGCGGTCCAGCTCACGCGGACGGAGTTCACGCTGCTGGAGATGTTCCTCTCCCACCCCCGCCAGGTGCTGACCCGCGAGCAGATCCTCAAGGCCGTCTGGGGCTTCGACTTCGAGCCGGCGTCCAACTCCCTGGACGTCTACGTGATGTATCTGCGCCGCAAGACCGAGGCCGGCGGGGAGCCGCGGATCGTGCACACGGTGCGCGGTGTCGGATACGCCCTGCGCGGCCCGGACGGCGGTACCCCATGAGCGCACGGCGGCAGCCCGGGCGAGCGCACGGCGGCACGGCATGCACGGCGGCACCGCATGCACGGGGGCACCCCATGCACGGTGGCGCCTCATGCACCGCGGCACCTCATGAACGGCGGCGTGTCATGATCGGCGGCCCCCGGTGACCGGGCGGCGGCACCGCATCGTGAGCCGCTTCCGCCGTCTGCCGCTGCGCTCACGGCTCGCCCTCCTCGCAGCGCTGGCCGTCGCGGTGGCGGTGGCGGTGTGCGCGACGGCGTGCTGGTTCCTGGTACGCGGCGCACTGATCGACTCCCTCGACGAGTCGCTGCGCGACAGCCGCGGCCGGTTCCCCGACCGCGCCGTCATCACGCTCCTCGACTCCGGCGACTGCCGGGCGACCCCGCCCCCGCAGAACGAGCAGGGGCTCGGCGACCCGTTCCGCTCCACCGTCCAGGTGGTGACGCGCGACGGCACCGGCTGTGTGGTCTTCGGGCGGCAGTCGCTGGACGTGACGCCCGAGGACACCGCTGTCGCGGGCGGCACGTCGGAGGAGGCCGTGCACAACGCGAAGGGCTCCAACGGTGCGGAGTACCGCGTCCTGACCACCCGGCTGCACGGCACCGATGCCGCGGTGTCGGTCGCCCGGCCGCTCGGCGAGGTCGACGACTCCCTCGACTCGCTCGCGCTGGTCCTCGGCCTGGTCGCCGGTATCGGTGTGGTCGGTGCGGCCAGTGCGGGGCTGTGGATCGCGCGGGCCGGGCTCAAACCGGTCGATCGGCTCACGGAGGCGGTCGAGCATGTGGCGCGTACGGAGGATCTGGCGATCCGTATCCCGGCCGACGGGGAGGACGAAATCGCCCGGCTGTCACGGTCGTTCAACGCGATGACCGCGGCGCTCGCGTCCTCCCGCGACCGGCAGCAGCAGCTCATCGCCGACGCGGGGCACGAACTGCGCACCCCGCTCACCTCGCTGCGCACCAACATCGAACTCCTGCTGCGCAGCGAGGAGACCGGCCGTGCGCTCCCGTCGGACGACCGGCGCGCACTGCTGGACTCGGTCCGCGCCCAGGTCGTCGAACTGGCCTCGCTCATCGGCGATCTGCAGGAGCTGTCCCGCCCCGACGCGGCGGCCGGGAGTGCGGGCGCGGAGGTCGTGGCGCTGCACGAGATCGCCGACCGGGCGGTTCAGCGGGCGCGTCCCCGCGGCAAGGGGCTGACGATCACGGCCGATCTCGACCCCTGGTACGTGCGCGGGGAATCCGCCGCCCTGGAGCGCGCCGTGATCAACCTCCTCGACAACGCGGTGAAGTTCTCCGGCGGTGACACCAACGCGCCGGCCGGGTCGGCCGGTGGCGAGAGCGCGCCGACTGGGTCGGGCGGTGACGAGAGCGCGCCGGCCGGATCCGGCGGTGACGGTGACGCGCCGGCCGCCGGGTCGGCCGGTGACGGTGACGGTGACGCGCCGGCCGGATCCGGCGGTGAGGAGAACGCGCGAGCCGAGGGCATCGGCGGCGCAGGCACGGGTGGTTCGGTCGAGGTCGCACTCAAGGGCGGGGAGCTGACCGTACGGGACCACGGGCCCGGCGTTCCGGCCGACGAACTCCCGCACGTCTTCGAGCGGTTCTGGCGCTCCCCCTCGGCGCGCAGCCTCCCGGGCTCCGGCCTCGGCCTGTCCATCGTCGCCCGCGCCGTCCGGCAGGCGGGCGGGCAAGTGGCCCTCCGCCCGGCGGAGGGGGGCGGAACCGTCGCCGTCGTCACCCTGCCCGGGGCCGACCGGCCGCCGCCCGCCCAGCCATGGCCCACTTGCTAGCCCGTGGCCCACTTGGGGCGGGTGCCCCGTGCCGTACTGTCCCCACACCGGCACGGGGCTCGCGGTGCGCTCCTCAGCGACGGGCCGCTTCGCCGAAGGGCAGGTCCATGCCGGACAGGTCGGCGCGGATGCCGTCCCGCTCCACCGAGATGTTCCGCAGTCGAAGGTAGCCCGGCACCTCAGGCAGTTCGAAGGCCAGCGAGAGCCGCTCCGAGAGCACCGGGGGTGTGAGCTTCGTCAGCCCCGCCAGCAGCGAACGGTCGACGCCGACCTTCTCCAGCAGCCAGGGGTGATCGGCCACCACATCGACGAGATTGAGTCCCATCGCCTGCTGCACGAAGCGCGGCGAACCGGTGATCTCGCTGATCCGCTCGTCGCTGCGGAGCGTCTCCTCCAGGGCCGACGGCGGCACGCCGAACCGCTGAGCCAGCGAGGGCACCGACAGCAGCGTCTTCGCCTGCGCCACGTTGCGCCTGACCTTCTCCGCGCCCTTGCGGGTGAGTTGCAGCCCGGCCTTCTTGCCGGGCCGGTACGTCGCCACGTCCGCGATGTCGAGCCGCATCCCGGTGATGTCGGTCTCGATGCCCCGGCCGCCCACACGCCGGATGTGGGCCTCGGCCTGCATCCGCAGCTCGTGGCCCGCGACCGGCAGCGTGCCCACCGCACGTACCGAGTTGCGGCCGCGCTCGGTGAACTTCACCTGCGAGGAGCCCAGTTCGCGGTTGAGGTCGTCGAAGGAGAGCAGCACGTCGCCCTCCATCCGTCCCACGACCGCGCCCTTGATGGACGAGGGGAGGCTGCCGGTCAGCCGGATGTTCCGCGCGGACGCCTCCACCTTCGCGATCGAGACGCGGTCGGCGGCGACGTCGGGAATGGCCACATCCACGCGGTCGAGGCGCTTGTCGGCCATCTGCGTCAGGAACGGGAAGCCATGGATGTCGACCTCCGGATCCGCCGCCAGATGAAGGGAGGTCTTCAGTTTCTCCTCGGCCTTCTTCTCCGCGTAGAGCACCGCCCAGCGGTCGGCGACCGTCAGGAACGCGGCGGCGACCACCACTGCGACGACGGCCTTCAGTGCCATCGGCAGCGCGGCGAACCGCCCACGGCGGCGGCGCGACCGGCGGTGGTCGGGCCGCGTCCAGGCGTCCTCGTCAGCGTCCTCGCGGAGGCCGAGTCCCAGCGGGTCGTCGTCATCCCGGTCGCCGGCGCCGGCCGGGGCGTAGGACGCGTAGTCCTCCTCGGGATCGGCGAGCGCCGCCAGATCCTCGTACGGATTGCGCGGCGTGGCAGACGCGGGCGCGTATGTCCCCACGACAGGGGCGGCTTCGCCGTAGGAGGCTCCGACCGGTACGGGTTCCGCGTAGGGGCCCTCGGCGTAGGGGCCGTCCGCGTACGCGGGCATGGCATAGGGGTCGGGCGCGCTGTGTCCTGGGGGTATGCGCGTGGGGGTTCGCATCGGGACATCCGATCATGTCAGCCACCCCCGACCGCAAGTTCTCAGGGCTGATGTCGGCCAGTGCGGCCGATGTCACACCGCGGCCCGGCCGGACACGGACTCGCGTCGGCATGCCCGCAGGCTGCCCGTCCCCGACGGCGAGGCACCTCATGACGATGCCGGAGTTCCTGCGACGGCCGGCCAGCAGCCGGGGACCGTACAGAGCGGCACCTCGCGGACAGGACGACGACGGCCCGGCGGGGTGGTGTCCCGCCGGGCCGTCGCCGGTGTTGCGTTGGTGGCTTCCGCTACTTCTTGACCTCGATCCGGTCCGCCTTCGGGGCGGGCAGGGGCTCAGAAGCCGAGGAGTGCTCGCCGAGGTACGCGATGAGCGCGTCCAGGTCGGACTTCCCGACCAGCTTGTTCTTGCCTTCCTTGAAGGCGGGGAAGCCGTCCCCGCCGCCGGAGAGGAACTCGTTCATCGCGACGCGGTAGGTCTTCGCGGGGTCGATCGCCGTGCCGTCGAGCTTCACCGAGTCCTTGACGATGCGGTCCGCGCCGGACTTCGTCATGTCCAGGGTGTAGGTGAAGCCCTTGGAGACCTGAAGGATCTTCGGCGACGCCTCGTTGGGCCCGCTGACCTGCTGCTGCAGGGCGGTGATGAGCTGTTCACCGGTCATGTCGATCGCGGTCATCATGTTGGTGAACGGCTGGACGGTGAAGCCCTCGCCGTACGTCACCACACCGTCGCCCTCGCCGCCCGACGCCTTGAGCACCAGGTCGGACCGGATACCGCCGGGGTTCATCAGCGCGATCTGCGCCCCGCCCTTGTCGGCGGGGGCCATGGCCTCGAGCTGGGCGTCCGAGATCAGATCTCCCAGCGGCGTCTCGGGAGTGGTCGCGCCCCGGCCGGGGATGTCGGCGGAGATGTGCCCGATGGGGCGGTTGGCGATCGGTGCGGCCAGCTTGTTCCAGCGCTTGATCAGCGAGGTCATGTCCTCGGCCTTGGGCTGGTCGCGGCGCACGACGTGGTTGGCCGACCCGACCTTGGTGCGGACGATGTCACCGGTGCGACGGTCGTACGTCAGCGTGGTGTCCGTGTAGAGCTTGCCGAACGAGGAAGCCGAAGTGACCATGCGCGGCTTGCCGTCCGGGTCCGGGATCGTGCACACGTACGCCTGGTGCGTGTGGCCGGTGACCAGCGCGTCGACCTTGGGCGTGATGCCCTTGGCGATCGTGGAGATCGGGCCCGAGATGCCGTCGCCCGGACCGGGGCTGTCGCAGTCGTAGTTGTAGTCGGGGGAGGCGGGCGAACCGCCCTCGTGGATGAGGGCGACGATCGACTTCACGCCGCGCCGCTGGAGTTCCTTGGCGTACTTGTTGACCGTCTTGATCTCGTCGTGGAACTTCAGGCCCTTGACGCCCTCGGCGGAGACGATGTCCGGGGTGCCCTCCAGGGTCACGCCGATGAAACCGATCTTGACGCCGTGCTTCTTCCAGATCGTGTACGGCTTGAGGATCGGCTTGCCGGTCTTCTCCTCGGTGACGTTGGCCGCGAGGTAGGGGAAGTCGGCACCCTTGAAGACCTTGCCGTCCTCGAAGCAGCCGTCCTTGGGGTGACAGCCGCCCTTCTGCATCCGCGTGAGTTCGGTCCTGCCCTCGTCGAACTCGTGGTTGCCGACGCTGGTGACGTCGAGCTTGAGCTTGTTCATCGCCTCGATGGTCGGCTCGTCGTGGAAGAGCCCGGAGACCAGCGGGCTCGCACCGACCATGTCGCCCGCGGCGGCGGTGACGCTGTATCGGTTGTCCTTGCGGGCCTTGCGCAGCGAGGTCGCGAGGTACTCGGCGCCGCCCGCGTCGATCTTCGTCGTGCTGCCGTCCGCGTTCTTCTCGGTCACCTGGCCCGAGGACCCGGCCGGGGGCTCCAGGTTGCCGTGGAAGTCGTTGAAGGAGAGCAACTGCACGTCGACGGTGCGGCCGTGGTGGTTGCCATGGCCGCCGCCGTGACGGTCGGCGGTCTCGGCTCCGGCCGGCAGGGCGGCGGTCAGGATGCCGGCCGCGGCGGCCAGCGCGGCCGCACCTGCCGTGAACCGGCGGACGGCGCGGCGACGTTGAGGTGTCGCTGGCATGAGTTCCCCTTCTGTGACAGCGAGATGCCGCGGAACGACGGTCCCGGGTCGGTGGCAGCCTACGGTCAACGCGCGTAGCGTGTCAGGACCGTTGAGGTAACGAGCACATTGCGCCTGGGGTGGATGATCACCACCTTGGCCGGACAACCGTGATGAAAGCGGCGAGTCGCTCTCCATGGCCGCAGGAAACGGCCGGTACGGCCCGGCCCGTCCCGCAGTCGCGAACACCCGCCCGGCGCGCCCGCCTCCGCGGATTCCTCCATCCCGCCCGTGCCCGGGTGGTCCTCCGCCGGGGCACCGGGTCGTAGGCTCAGGTCATGAGCAATCTGGTGGACGGTACGAGCGCCGCACGCAACATCGAGGTCCTCGACGAGGTAGGGCCCGAAGCGATGCCGGACGTACTGGAACTGCTCGAAGAAGCGGCCCGCGCCGACGGTCAGCAGGCCGTGTCGGAACAGGGCCGGCTCCAGCTCCGCGGCGGACGCCGCGACGGCGTACGGCATCTGCTGCTCCATGAGGACGGCGGCGAGGGCGGGCCCGTACTCGCCGGATACGCCCAGCTCGAGGTGACCGACCCGGTCGAGGCGCCGGCCGCCGAACTGGCCGTACGCCCCGACCGTCGCGGCCGCGGCCACGGACGCGCCCTCGGCAGCGCGCTCCTCGAGACCTCGGGCAAGAGGCTGCGGCTGTGGGCGCACGGTGGCCACCCCGCGGCACGTCATCTGGCGCAGGTACTCGGCCTCTCGCTCTTCCGCGAGCTGCGGCAGATGCGGCGGCCGCTGGCCGGACTCGACCTGGCGGAGCCGGTGCTGCCGGAGGGCGTGACCGTACGGACCTTCCGCCCGGGCGAGGACGACGCGGCATGGCTTGCCGCCAACGCCGCCGCCTTCGCCCACCACCCGGAGCAGGGCACGCTCACCCAACGGGACCTGGAGGACCGCATGGGGGAGCCCTGGTTCGACCCGCAGGGCTTCTTCCTGGCGGTGCGCCAAGAGCCGGAGGGCGAACGGGTCGTCGGCTTCCACTGGACGAAGATCCACGCCGAGGACCAGCTCGGCGAGGTGTACGTGCTGGGCGTCGTCCCCGGGGAGCAGGGAGGCGGCATGGGCAAGGCGCTCACGGCGGTGGGCCTGAGGCATCTGGAGGCCCAGGCCCTGCCGACCGCGATGCTCTACGTGGACGCGGACAACACCGCGGCGGTGACGGTCTACGAACGCCTGGGCTTCGTCACGCACGAGACGGACCTGATGTACCGCACGGAAACGTAGGCCTGCGCGC
>NZ_JBICVP010000006.1:452121-514509 GCF_043199075.1 Streptomyces sp. NPDC048639 | reverse complement strand
GCCCTGCGCGCCCTGCGCGCCCTGCGCGCCCTGCGCGCCCTGCGCGCCCTGCGCGCCCTGCGCGCCCTGCGCGCCCTGCGCGCCCTGCGCGCCCTGCGCGCCCTGGGCGGCTGTCGCGGCGGGGACCCCCTCGCGGTCGGGGTGCGGTGGCCCTCGTGGTCGCGGTGCGGCGGTTCTCGCCGCGGAGTGTCCTGGCGGTGCGGCGGTTCTCGCGGTGCGGTGACCCTCGTGGTGCGGTGCCCTCGCCGTGTGGCGCTGTCTTATCGGCGCGATGGTCGTTCGCGATGTGGCGGACCTTGCGGTCGGTGGCTCTCGTTGAGCGTGGTGGTGGGGCGGTCTGCCTGCTTTGTGCGGGGGTTGTTGTCCGGGTGGTGGCCCGGTGGTGGGTGTTTGAGCATCCGCGCGGGCGGGGGCGTGGCTGGGCCGGGTGTCCGCCGGTGCGGCCGTCGTCCGGTTGCGCGACAGACCGACCAGGGTGTCCGGCCTGGGTCGTCGGTTGGGCCGGTCCTGGGAACTCGTTGTCGAAATGCTTGACCGGAGGCAAGTAGTTCCACAGCGAGTAACCGGAGCGAAGCGGCAGGGCCCGAGCGGCTGCCGGAACCCTGCAGTGTCACCTGCCCTTGCCGCGGAAGTGGACCTCGGCCGCGCCTCCTGCGGCCCCGATGCTTGGCCTTTTGTGCCGCAGGCGCGGGACGAGACCGGGAGCCGGTGGAGTCGTTGGGCATCCGTGATGGTGGGGCGGTCCGCCTGGTTCGTGCGGGGGTTGTTGTCCGGGTGGTGGCCCGGTGGTGGGTGTTTGAGCATCGGGGCCGGCGGGGGGCGTGGCTGGGCCGGGTGTCCGCCGGCGCGGCCGTCGTCCGGTTGCGCGACAGACCGATCATGGCGTCCCGCCCGGGCCGTCGATTGCGCCGGTTCCGGAGACCCGTCGTCGAAATGCTTGACCGCAGGCAGGTAATTCCACAGCGAGTGCCGCAGAAAGGCGCACGGCCCCCGAGCACATGCCGGAGCCCGCGGTGCGACCGGCCCCTGCCGCGGACGCGGACCTCGGCCGGGCCCCCCGCCCGCCGCGATGCTCGTTCGTTGCGCCGTAGGCGCGAGACGAGAGCGTTCGCGGAAGTGCGGCGTGAATCCGGCCGGGCATGCGGGAACCCTGCCGTCTCACTGGCCCCTGTCGCGGACACGGACCTCAGCCGCGCTCCCTGCCGCTCGATGCTGGTCCGGGTGTCCGGGTGTCCGGCTCTCCGCCGGTGCGGCTGTCGTCCCGTTGTGCGGGCAGATCGGCCATGGTGTCTCGCCTGGTTCGTCGGTCGGGCCGGTGCCGGGGAGTCGTTGTCGAAGTGCTTGACCGGAGGCAAGTAATTCCACAGCGAGTGCCGCCAAGCGCAGACCTCCGAGCGCCTGCCGGAACCTGCCGTGTCACCGGCCCTGCCGCGGACGTGGACCTCGGCCGGGTTCCCTGCGCCCCGATGCTCGTTCCTGCGCCGTAGGCGCGAGACGAGAGAGAAGGTCGAAGGGCGGCGGGGGTCCGGCCGGGGCATGCGGGAACCCTGCCGTCTCGCTGACCCTTGCCGCCGACACGGACCTCAGCCGCGCTCCCTGCTGCTCGACGCTGATCCGGGGGGTGCCGCCGTCGTCGGGTCATGTGACAGACCGGCCATGGTGTCCCGCCCGGGCCGTCGGTTGAGCCGGTCCCGTAGACCCGTTGTCGAAATGCTTGACCGGAGGCAAGCAATTCCACGACGAGTGCCGCCAAGCGCAGACCTCCGAGCGCCTGCCGGAACCTGCCGTGTCACCGGCCCTGCCGCGGACGTGGACCTTGGCCAGGCCCCCTGCCGCCCCGATGCTCATTCATTGCGCCGTAGGCGCGAGACGAGAGAGAAGGTCGAAGGGCGGCAGGAGCCCGGCCGGGGCATGCGGGAACCCCGTCCTGTCACCGGGTCTGCCGCGCGGACGTGGACCTTGGCCGGGCCCCTGCCGCCCCGATGCTCGCTCTTTGCGCCGTAGGGGCGAGACGAGAGCGAAGGTGCAAGGGCGGCGGGAGTCCGGCCGGGCGTGGGGGGGCACCCGGCCGTGTCACCGGCCCCGGCCGTGTCACCGGCCCCCGCCGTGTCACCGGCCGCCACCGCGCAAGCCGGCCCCCACCGCGCAAGCCGAGCCCTACCGCAGACGCGGACCTCGACTGCCCCGGCGTGCAGGCCCCGCCGCCCGATGCGCGCGCGCCCCTATCGCCACCCCGGCGAGGGGCCCCGCTTGCCTGTCCGCCATGTTCGCGTTACCGCTGATTAAGACTCGCTTGCGAGCATCACTGAATGCAGCACGCTGTGCCGACCGACCCCACGCGACGGCTTCGAGCCGCGCCTCCCCCGGGTTCCGGCGCGCCCTTCCGGGCCGCAGCGCGGAACAATGAGGACATGAACGACTCCAGCGCCCAGGCATCGGTCCAGCACGTGCAGCCTTCGGTCGGGTCCATCGCCGCGCATCGCCCGGCCACCGTGGCCGCGGTCGCCTCCGACCTCGAACCGGACCTCGACGCCGACCTGGACGGTTACGAGGACGGCTACGAGGGCGACAGCGATGCCGGCGAGCTCCCCCAGGGCCGGTTCCTGGACCGGGAGCGAAGCTGGCTCGCGTTCAACGAACGGGTGCTGGAGCTCGCCGAGGACCCCTCCACCCCGCTGCTGGAGCGGGCCAATTTCCTGGCGATCTTCGCCAGCAACCTGGACGAGTTCTTCATGGTCCGGGTCGCCGGCCTGAAGCGCCGTATCGCGACCGGTGTGGCCACCCGTTCGGCCTCGGGCCTGCAGCCCCGCGAGGTGCTGGATCTGATCTGGACTCGGTCGCGGGAGCTCATGGCCCGGCACGCCGCCTGCTTCCAGCAGGACGTGCTGCCCGCGCTCGCCGACGAGGGCATCCACCTCATCCGCTGGCCGGAGCTGACCGACAAGGAACAGTCCCGCCTGTTCACGCTCTTCCGGCAGCAGATCTTCCCGGTCCTGACCCCCCTGGCGGTCGACCCGGCCCACCCCTTCCCGTACATCTCGGGCCTCTCGCTCAACCTTGCGGTCGTCGTCCGCAACCCCGTCAGCGGGCACGAGCACTTCGCGCGCGTGAAGGTGCCGCCGCTGCTCTCGCGGTTCCTGGAGGCGTCGCCGCAGCGGTACGTGCCGCTGGAGGACGTCATCGCGGCGCATCTGGAGGAGCTGTTCCCGGGCATGGAGGTCCTCGCCCACCACATGTTCCGGGTTACCAGGAACGAGGACCTGGAGGTGGAGGAGGACGACGCCGAGAACCTCCTCAAGGCCCTGGAGAAGGAGCTCATGCGGCGCCGCTTCGGCCCGCCGGTGCGCCTGGAGGTCGAGGAGTCCATGGCCCCGCGGGTCCTGGACCGGCTCGTCCGCGAGCTGAAGATCTCCGAGGCCGAGGTCCATCCGCTGCCCGGCCCGCTCGACCTCACCGGTCTCTTCGGCCTGGTGAAGCTGGACCGGCCGGAGCTGAAGTACCCGAAGTTCGTCGCGGGCACCCACCGGGACCTGGCCGAGGTCGAGTCCTCGCAGGCCCCCGACATCTTCGCGGCGCTGCGCGAGCGGGACGTGCTGCTGCACCACCCGTACGACTCGTTCTCCACGTCCGTACAGGCATTCCTGGAGCAGGCCGCGGACGACCCCGACGTGCTCGCGATCAAGCAGACGCTCTACCGGACATCCGGTGACTCCCCGATCGTCAACGCGCTCATAGACGCGGCCGAGTCCGGCAAGCAGGTGCTGGTCCTGGTCGAGATCAAGGCGCGCTTCGACGAGCAGGCGAACATCAAGTGGGCCCGCAAACTGGAGGAGGCCGGCTGCCATGTCGTGTACGGCCTCGTCGGGCTGAAGACGCACTGCAAGGCGTCGCTCGTCGTCCGGCAGGAGGGCGAGACCCTGCGCCGCTACAGCCACGTCGGCACCGGCAACTACCACCCGAAGACCGCCCGGCTGTACGAGGACCTGGGGCTGCTGACCGCGGACCAGCAGGTCGGCGCCGACCTCTCCGACCTGTTCAACCGGCTCTCCGGCTACTCCCGCCGCGAGACCTACCGGCGGCTCCTCGTCGCGCCGCGTTCGCTGCGCGACGGTCTGATCCAGCGGATCAACAAGGAGGCGGTGAACCACCAGGCCGGCCGGGACGCGTTCATCCGCGTCAAGGTCAACTCGATGGTCGACGAGGTCGTCATCGACGCCCTCTACCGGGCCGCGCAGGCAGGGGTGCCCGTGGACGTGTGGGTGCGCGGCATCTGCGCGCTCCGGCCCGGCGTCGCCGGCCTGTCAGAGAACATGCGGGTGCGCAGCGTCCTCGGCCGCTTCCTGGAGCACTCGCGGGTGTTCGCCTTCGGCAACGGCGGCGAGCCCGAGGTCTGGCTCGGCAGCGCCGACATGATGCACCGGAACCTGGACCGCCGGATCGAGGCGCTGGTACGGGTGACCGACCCGGCCCACCGGGCGTACCTGATCCGGCTCCTGGAAACCGGCATGTCCGACAACACCGCGTCCTGGCACCTCGGCCCGGACGGCAACTGGACGCGGCACGCGGTGGATGCGGAAGGGCAGCCGCTGCGGAACGTGCAGGAAATGCTCATCGACGCCCGGAGGCGCCGGCGTGGCTCAGCGACATCGTGACCCTGCGGGCGGCTACGGGGACGGAGGCGGCTCTCCGTGGCCGGAACCCGTCGCCCTGCCCGGCACCGTGCCCGGAACGGACCGGTCCGGGCACGAGCCGCGGGACTCCTGTGGTGAGGCCCCCGGGACGGGCCGCGTACTCGTCGAGAGCCATGTGCCCGAGCGGACCGCTCCGGCCTCCCTGCCCGCGCCGACCGCGCCGACCGCGCCGACCGCCCGGACCGCACCGGCCGACGGGTCGGGAAGGGACGTGCTGGCCGCGTACCTGCACGCGCAGGCCGCGGACTTCCTGCGCAGCCTGCGGCTGCACCGGGCCGGTGGCGCCGACGCCGAGGAGGCCGTCGAGGCGGCCCGCCGGCTGCGCCGCTCGGCCCGGCGGATCAGCGGCGCGCTGCACATCTTCCGGCCGCTGACCGACGCGGCATGGGCAGACCCGTTCCGTGCCGAGCTGGGCTGGCTCTCGGGCACGCTCGCCCGCGAGCACACCTACACGGCCCGTCTCGACCGGCTCCGGACGGCCCTGCACCGCCTCGCGGGCGCCGACACGGGCCCGTACGGCGCGGCGCACGATCTGGGCGCGTACGACGGCGGGTACGGATACGGGTCCGGCTTCGGCGGGCGCGCCGACGCGGCCTGGTCGGACCTCTTCGACGGCTTCGACGGCTTCGACGGCACAGCGCCGGTCCCCGGCGGGCGGGCCGAAGGGGCCGAGGGCGCGGAGACCGGCGCCGCGCCCGGCGGCGACGACACTCCGCCGGCCGACGCCCCACGGCCCCCGGCCGCCCGCAGCGCCCCCGCGGCGCGTGCCGCGAGCGTGCGGGGCGGCGACGGCACCGGGACCCCGAAGCCGCGTACGGGCCCGGCCCGCCGCGGTCCGGGCGACGCCGCGCCCGCCGCCCTCACCGTCGGGGCGGCACGCGCCGGAGCACTGCTCGAACGGCAGCTCACACTGGCCCGGACCCGCGCGCACTCCGCTGCCCTCCAGGCACTCGGCTCCTCCCGCTTCCACGCGGTCGCCGACGCCGTCGCCGTCCTGGCCTCGGAGGTGCCGCTCGACGGCGCCGCCTGCGACGGACCCGCCGGCGACGTGCTCGGGCCCCTGGTCGACGCGGTGCACGAGCGGCTCGTGGTGGCGGTCGAGATGCTGCCGCTGTACCGCGCCGGGCACCCGTACAACGCCGAGGCGCTCGTCCACGGCCTGGCGGCCACCGCCGCCGCCGACGCACCGCCGGCGACCGAGCAGCAGGACGCGCCCTGGCACCAGGTGCGGCTGCTCGTACGGCTGCGCCGGTACGGCCAGGAGGTGCTGGACCCGGTGGACCTGCGCGTGCGGGGCGGCGACGAACCGTCGCTCGGCACCCGCCTGCTGAGCGCCGCGCACGCCCTGGACCGGCACCGCGACGCCTCCGAGGCGGCCGCGGCTGCTGCGGCGGCGGCGCGTACGCCCCGGATCTCCCCGGCGACGGCGTACGCGCTCGGCGTGCTGCACGCCGACCAGCGGCACGACGTCGAGGCAGCGCGGTACGCCTTCGGCAGGCTCTGGCAGCGCATGGCGGTGAGCGTCTGATGGCGAGCGGAACGAGCGGAACGAGCGGAACGAGCGGAGCGGGCAGAGCGAGCGCGGCGGGCGCGGCGGGCGCGGCGGGTGGAACGGCTGCTGAGCGGACGGTACGGGCAGCGGGCTGCGTCCTGTGGCGGCGCACCCCGCGCTCGGGCCGGCACGGCGAGCCGATCGAGATCGCGCTCGTGCACCGCCCGAAGTACGACGACTGGTCGCACCCCAAGGGCAAGCTGAAGCCAGGCGAGGACCCGCTGCGCGGCGCCCTGCGCGAGGTGTTCGAGGAGACGGGCCACGACTGCGAGCCCGGGGCCCGTCTGCCGAGCGCTCACTACACGGCGAACGCCCGGCCCAAGGAGGTCCTGTACTGGGCGGCCGAGGCCACCGACGGGACGTTCGTACCGAACCGCGAGGTCGACCGCCTCGTGTGGCTGCCGCCGTCCGCGGCCCGCCATCGCATCAGCCACGAACGCGACCGGTACCTCGTGGACGCCCTGCTCGCGGCCCTCCACATGGCCTGACCGGCACCACGCCTTGATGGGCACACCCGCCTGCCCTGAACCCCGCCTGGCTGCCCTGAACCCCGCCTGGCCGCGCCCCCGCCTGCCCTGAACCCCGCCTGACTGCGCCCCCGCCTGGCCGCGCCCCCGCCTGAGCGGCGCACATCACCAGGTCGGGGCGCTGATCGCTTCGCGGACTCAGCGGCGGCGCAGCGTCCGGTCCGCCAGCGCCGGCGGCATGTAGTAGCTGTCGTCCCGGTTCAGATCGGTCCCGGGCGGCACGATCTCGTCGATCCGGTCCAGGACGTCCTCGCTCAACTCCGTGTTCGCACCGTCCAGCAGGTCGTCCAGGTGCGCCGGGGTGCGCGGGCCGATGATCACCGAAGTGACGGCGGGGTGGGCCCGGACGAACGCGATCGCCAGGTGCGGCAGCCTCAGACCGGCGTCGGCCGCGAGCTTCGTCAGCTCGCCGACCGCCTCCAGCTTGCGGGCGTTGCCCGGCCGCGACGGATCGAACTTGTGCTGCTCCATCGCCGCACGACCGCTGCCCTCCGTGAGATCCACGTCCGCCGCCTTCGCGTACTTGCCGGAGAGCCAGCCCGCGCTGAGCGGGCCCCAGGTCAGCACGCCCATGCCGTAGCGCTGGGCGGTCGGCAGGACCGCTGCCTCCACACCGCGGGCGAGGATCGAGTACGGCGGCTGCTCGGTGCGGAAACGGAGGTGACCGCGCCGTTCGGCCGCCCACTGGGCTTCGACGATCTGCTCGGCGGGGAACGTGGAGTGGCCGATCGCCCGGATCTTGCCCGCCCGTACGAGGTCGGAGAGAGCGGACAGGGTTTCGTCGATGTCCGTGGCCGGGTCGGGGCGGTGGACCTGGTAGAGGTCGATCCAGTCGGTGCCGAGGCGGCGGAGGCTGTCCTCGACGGCGCGGGTGAGCCAGCGCCGCGAGTTCCCGCGCCGGTTCTCGTCCTCGCCCATCGAGCCGTGCCCCTTCGTGGCGAGGACGACGTCGTCGCGGCGGCCCTTGAGGGCCTTGCCGACGATCTCCTCCGACTCGCCCCGGCTGTAGATGTCGGCGGTGTCCACGAAGTTGATGCCCGCGTCCAGGGCGTGGTGGATCATGTTCACCGACTCGTCGTGGTCGGGGTTGCCCATGGCGCCGAACATCATCGCGCCGAGCGCGTATTCGCTGACCGAGATGCCGGTGCCACCGAGAATCCTGCGCTTCATGGGAGTCATGCCTTTCGTACGCCGGTGGGCTCGTACGCCGCGCCGGTGGGCTCGTACGCCGGTGGGCGCGACGGGCGCCGTTCCCCTTCCCCTCCCACTGTCCGCCGCTTCGGCGGTCCGCGCACGTGCACGGGCACGCGGCGGTCCTGTGCCCGTCGGCCGCGGGGCCGCTCGGTCGTGTGCTGTCCGCGCAGGGTCAAGTTCCCGTAATCGCAGTGCACTTGAGCCGATGACGTGGCAGCCTGTCACCCCTCGGTTTCGGTGTGCGACACATCTGGGGTGACGGGTGATCACGGGCGAGGGCATGCAGCTTCCGGGCTGGCGGGGCGGGGACGCCAATGCCGCGTACCTGGACAAGACGCTGCGACACGGGGACATCGAGCTGGCGCTCGCCGAGAGCGTCGGCTGGCGGGCCGTTCTCCAGTTGTGGCTGCGGGCGTTCGTCGTCTCGCTGGCGGTGTTCGTCATCCCCGCGTTCATCGGGGTGATGACGCTCATCGCGGACTCGGGCAGCAGCTACGACTCGGCGTACGGGTACGGCGATTCGGGCGGCGACGCCGGTGGCGCCGGGTGGCTGGTCTTCGCGTTCATCGCGTCCGGCGTCTCCTTCTGGCTGGTCCTCCTGCTGACGCGGGTCACCGAGCCGATCGCCGCCTGGCGGGTGCTGCTGGCCGACCGCGAGGACCGCGGGGCCTCCGTCTACAGCCAGATCCGCGGCACGCTGCGGGCGCGCCGCAGCCCGCTGATCGTGCGGGAGCGCAGGATGCGGGCGATCGGCCCCGGCTCCGGCGGCGTCGCCAACCGGCTGGTGCTGTCCGACGGCCCGTACAACGCCTACGTCTCCGTCTTCTCCTACGGATCGAGCCTCTACCTGGGCTGGATGATGTGGCGCTCGCGCCGCGGCGCCACGCTCATCGCCCAGTTCGTCGGGGACCTCTTCCGCGGCATTCTCGGACAGAACTCGCCCGAGGAGGAGGTCATGCGGGCCGACCGGCCGCAGGCGATGCGCGAGGCGGTCCATCTGGCGTGCCGTGAGGGCCTGTTCGTGGCGATCGAGGGGATCGACGTACCGGACTCGTACGGGTTCCCGCAGGGGCTCCCGCCGGTCGAGGAGGCCGTAATGCCCGCGGCGCCCGCACCGGGCACGGCCCCGGGACACGGTCCCGTTCCGCCGCAGGGCCCGGTGCCCCCGCAGGGACCCGTTCCGCCGTCGGCTCCGGTGCCGCCGCAGGGCGGCAGGTCCGGTGCGCCGCACTACCCCGCGCCCCCGCAGCAGGACCCGACGGCCGGCGCCGGGTACGACACGCGCTCCTGGGCGCCCGGCGACGGGACCGACGGAACAACCGGCAGCGGGCCGTCCACCGCCCCCGGCAGCGGCCCGGATCCGCAGTCGCCGAAGGCATGACCGCGCACCGGGGCGCGGGCCCGGACGACGTACTGATCTCGGCGGGCCCGCAGGGCAGTTGGGCCTGGACCGGCGTACGGGTGGAGCCCGCGCCCACGGCCGCCGAGCACGGCGGCTTCGCGGGCCTCCCGGAGGAGCAGCGCAGGGCCGAGGCGGCGTCCCGCGAGCAGGTCTGGCTCGCGGAGCAGTGGCAGCCGGGCGGCCGTCACCGCTTCGAGATCCGCTGCATGAACGACCCGGTGGCGCGAGAGGTGTCCTGTGCGCTGCTCGGCCAGGTCCACGCCCCCGATCCCGCGGGCGCGGTGGCAGCGGCGCGTGCGCTGCGCGCCCGGCTGCGGGCCGCCCCGCGCCACGTACGGGCCCACGCACTCGACGCCCCCGGGGTACGCGGCGCGCTCATGCCGTTCGGGTTCCCGTCCGAGCCGCGGTCCGGACACCCCGCGGACCCCGAACACCAGCCGGGTGCACCGGCGTTGCCCGGACTCGCGGAGGTCCGCAAGGGGCTGAGCTGGGCCTGGTCGACGCGGTACGACGCACGCTTCCGCGTCGGGGTCCTCGCGCATCCGCTGCCGGGCACCGCGGTGTCCTGGGAGCCGGTGTGGGACGCCCTCGCCCGCCAGCAGCACCGGAGCCTGGTCAGTGTCTGCCTGGAGCCGTACGAGGTGGGCGAGGGGCTGCGCTCCCGGCTCGCCTATCTCGCGCAGGAGTACGGGCGGCTCGCGGTGCCCGGCACGCCCAACCCGGTCTACGAGCAGCCCGTACCGCCCGACCCCTTCGCCGTACGGGCCGCGGCCGCGTACAGCGATGCGGCGCACCGGTACGCGGGCCGCGCCTACCGTCTCCGGATCGCCGTCGCCGCGGACGGACCGGTGCCGGTGCATCTGGCCGAGGTGGTCGCGGCCACGCTGTCCGGTGCCCGAACGGCCGTATCGGGTAGGGGAGTTGAGGGGCCTGCGGTGGTGTGCCTTCCGTCGGGCGGCGAAGCGGCCACGGCCTGGGGCAATGTCACGGCGATCAACCGCACCTGGCTGGAGGAGACATACCGCCAGAGCGTGCCGGAGGGGTATATGGGGCAGGTCGAGCGGATCCTGAGCGACCTCGTGGACCTGCCGGAGGCCACGGCGGCCTTCCGCTTTCCTTACGAGATCCCGGGGCGGCCGCGGCTGTTCGCGACGACGGCGCGGCGCCAGGCGGGGGCCGACGCGGATGCGGGTGCGGGCGGGACGGGGGCGGATGCCGGTGCGGGAACGGGTGCCGGTGGAGGACGCGGCGAGGCCGCCGACCCGCACTTCCCGGACCTCCCCGGCCGCTGATGTCACCTGACGCCGACCTGCGACCCCCGGGCTTACTGGTGACGACCGGGGCCGACCGGCGATACCCGGGCTTACTGGCGACGACCGGGGCCGACCGGCGACGACGGGGGTCGACCGGCGACGACCGGCGACGATCGGGGCCGCCTGGCATCGGCAGGCACCGGCTCGTGACGGAGAGGTCAACCTGCCCGTACGGCAGCATGGTTGATCTCGTATCGAGGACATCCGACGGACACGACGATGGGGCCCGCACCGTGAATGCGCTCACCTTTGAATTCGGAGGCACGGCCGCCGAGGCGGACGCCCTCGCCCGCGACCTCGCCGCATGGCTGGACGACGACGAGGACGTGGCCGCCTCGGCGCGGGTGCGCATGGTCCCGCCGCCGTCGGGGGAGCAGGGCGGTCTGGCCGACGCGGCCGAACTGCTGGGCGCGGTCGAGCCGTTGCTGAGCGCGGGCATCGGGGCGTTCGGCATGTGGCTGGCGGAGCGCGCGAGGAGCCGCCGCATCAGCTTCCGCGCGGTACGGCCGGACGGCGCCGAGCTGGAGTTGTCGGCGGGCAGCCGCGCGGAGGCGGAGGCGGTGCAGGAGCGGCTGGAACTCTTCGTGGCGGGCGGCAGTACGAACGCCACCGGCGGCACTGATGGCACCAGTGGGGCCGGTGGCACTGACGGCACTGGTGGCGCTGACGCCACCATTGGCACGGGCAGCGGCATCAGCACGGGCATCAGCACGGGCGGCACGGGCGGCACGGGCGCCGAGGAGAGGCCGGGCCAGGAGCCGGACCGTCGCGCCACCGGCTCCGGCCGTGGTGCTACCGACCAATGCCGCGGGGCAACCGGCTCACGCCGTGGTGCTACCGACCAAAGCCGTGGGGCAACCGACCCAGGCCGCGGGGCAACTGCCCCAAGCCGTGGGGCCACCGACCCGGCCCGTGGCGACAACGAGAGCCGGGGCAGCACCGGTTGAGCGGTGAGTCATGGGCGGTCGAAGTCCCCCGGCGTCTGCGCTCCGCGGCCGTCATCGTCGGCACGGCCAGTCACACGGCCCCCGGTGCACTCCGCCCCATCCCGCAGGTCGCGGCCAATGTGCGGGCCCTCGCCGACGCGCTGACCGGGGCGTACGGGCTGTTCGACCCGAGCAGGGTCCGCACCCGCGTGGACCCGGAACGCGTCGCGGACGTCCTCGACCTGATGCCCACGCGCGACGGCGGCCGACTCGACCTCTGCCTCTTCTACTACGCGGGCCACGGACTGCTCGCGGAGGGCGACCGCCTCTGCCTGGCCCTGCCCGGTTCCGTGGACGAGCCCGCGCGAGCGGCGCGCTCCTCGCTGCCGGTCGACGACGTCCTCGCGGCCCTGGACCACACGAAGGCGCGCCACCGGGTCGCGATCCTCGACTGCTGCTTCTCGGGGCGCGCCTTGGACTCCCCGGCGGCGGCGGACGTCCACCTGCTGACGGCCACGAGCCGTACGAAGCGGGCGCGTTACGGGACCGACGCCGAATACACCGGCTTCACCGGGGAGTTGCTGCGCCTGCTCGCGGACGGCGTACCGGACGGGCCCGACCACCTCGACCTGGCGCTGCTCCATCGGCGGTTGTCGGTCGCGTTGCCCACGGCCGCCGAACCCTGCCCCGTTCCAGCACAGCGGACGGTCGGACGCGGCGGGGACCTGGCCCTGACGCGTAACCCCGCCCATGGCACGGGCCGGACCCGTCCGGGTCTGGCGGCGCGGGCGCAATTCGCCCTGCGGGTACGGCAGGAGACGCTCGCGGGAGCGGCCGCCGGCCGGCCGGAGCGCCTGACCCGGGCCGTACGGCTCTTCGCGGACATCGCGGACGACGGTGAGCGCGCGTTCGGCGCCGCCGACCCCGACGTCCTGGCCTACCGGCACGCGTACGCCTCTCTCATGGGGGAGGCGGGCGACGTCTCCGCCGCGGCGCGTCTGCTGGAGGCCGTGGTCGCCGATGCCGAAGCGGCGCCGCCGCCGGGCGGCGCCCGCCTCGAAGCGACGGCCTCCGAATCAGCGGCCACCGAATCAGCGGCTCCGCCGGGCGGCGCCCGCCTCGAAGCGGCCCGCGCGAGCCTGGCCCACTGGCGCACCCGCGCGACGGAGGCCGACCCTCTCAGCAGTCCCGCGGTGCGACCGCCTCCCACCGCACCGTGACCTCGCCCTGCCGCCAGCGGTTCGGGCCGCCGGTCAGCGGCCAGTCGGCCGCGACATCGCGTACGGCTCGCGTCCAGCGCTGTCGCGCGCCGAGCGGCGCGAGCGGCGCCGCGGCCGCCCAGGCGCGGTCGAGGTCGCGCAGGAAGGCGTGAACGGGCTCGCCGGGGACGTTCCGGTGGATCAGCGCTTTGGGCAGGCGCTCGGCCAGGTCGGAGGGTTGGGCGAGGGATCCGAGCCGCGCCGCGAACGTGACCGTGCGCGGCCCTTCCGGCCCGAGCGCGACCCAGACGTGCCGCCGCCCGATCTCGTCGCATGTGCCCTCCACCACCAGCCCGCCGGGCGCCAGCCGCCCGCAGAGCCGCTCCCAGACACCCCGGACCTCGCTCTCCTCGTACTGGCGCAGCACGTTGGCGGCGCGGATCAGCACCGGCCCGGCGACCGCGGGCGAGCGCCCTTCGCCGGGGACGGGCCCGGGGAGGGGGATCTCGAAACCGCCATGGGCGAAGACGAGACCGTCGCGCTCGTACGGGCGGGCGGCTTCGACGCGGGCGCGATCGATCTCGATGCCGACGACGCACGCGTCCGGCCGTACGGTCCGGAGCCGCGTGAGCAGTTCGACGGCGGTCCAGGGCGCGGCGCCGTACCCGAGATCGACGGCGACGGCGTCCGGGGACCGGCGCAGTGCGGCGCCGTGCTCGGCGGCGATCCACCGGTCCATCCGCCGCAGACGGTTGGGGTTGGTCGTCCCACGCGTCACATTCCCGACGGGCCGGGACGAGGGGATGCGGGAGACCATGCGACGAGGGTAGGCGGTGGGCCGGGCGCGCCCGGCGCCCGGCCGGGCAGGCGCACCGGGGGCAGGGCAGCGGTCCTCGCCGGGGAACAGCAGCACACAGCAGCCCGATGGCAGCCCGACGGCGGCGGACGGTGCGGGACATCGGCCCCCCGGCCCCATGCGGCCCGGCAGCCACGCCAGCCCCGTGCGTACCGCCCGCGCGGTGCGACGGGCATCACGTTTTGGCAAAGCGGAAATGGCAGGGCCCTTTCCGCTGGTTACCCGCTTGGCAGGACTGGTGCGTCCAGCGTCCAGCGTCGCAAGGAGGTCACGCACGGTGAGCCAGTACGCGTCCCGGCTCGGAGCACTGCGCGGTCGTGTCCAGGGTCCCCTCGCGGGCTCCGGGCGGCTGCGGCTCCCGGGTGCCCCGCGCAGTCCCCGTCGCATAGCGATGCTCAGCGTGCACACGTCACCGCTCCACCAGCCCGGCACGGGCGACGCGGGCGGCATGAACGTCTACATCGTCGAACTCGCCCGCCGCCTCGCCGCGCTCAACATCGAGGTGGAGATCTTCACCCGCTCCACCACCGGCGCGCTGCCCCCCGCCGTCGAGCTGGCGCCGGGCGTCCTCGTACGCCATGTGGACGCGGGCCCGTACGAGGGCCTGGCCAAGGAGGAGCTGCCCGCTCAGCTCTGCGCCTTCACCCACGGCATCATGCAGGCCTGGGCCGGCCAACGCCCCGGCCACTACGACCTCGTCCACTCCCATTACTGGCTCTCCGGCCACGTCGGCTGGCTCGCCGCCGAGCGCTGGGGCGTGCCGCTGGTCCACGCCATGCACACCATGGCGAAGGTCAAGAACGCGGCCCTGGCCGCGGGCGACGCCCCCGAACCCGCGGCCCGCGTCATCGGCGAGACGCAGATCGTCGACGCCGCCGACCGGCTCGTGGCGAACACCGCCGAGGAAGCGAACGAACTCGTACGCCACTACGACGCCGACCCCCGCAAGGTCGCCGTCGTCCACCCCGGCGTGAACCTGGAGCGCTTCCGACCCGCCGACGGCCGCGCCGCCGCCCGGGCCCGGCTCGGCCTGCCGCAGGACGCGCTGATCCCGCTCTTCGCCGGCCGCATCCAGCCGCTCAAGGCACCGGACATCCTGCTGCGCGCCGTCGCCGACCTCCTGGAGGAGCAGCCGCGGCTGCGCGAGCGGCTCGTCGTGCCGGTCGTGGGCGGTCCCAGCGGCAGTGGCCTCGCCAAGCCCGAGGGTTTGCAGAAGCTGGCCGCCCGGCTCGGCATCTGCGACGTGGTCCACTTCCGCCCGCCGGTCGGGCAGGATCAGCTCGCGGACTGGTACCGGGCGGCGTCGGTCCTGGTGATGCCCTCGTACAACGAGTCGTTCGGCCTGGTCGCGGTGGAGGCGCAGGCGTGCGGGACCCCCGTGATCGCGGCCGCGGTCGGCGGTCTGCCCGTCGCCGTACGGGAGGGTGCGAGCGGCTTCCTCGTCTCCGGCCACGACCCCGCCGACTACGCGCGGGCGCTCCGCCGCTTCGCCGACGACCCCTCCCTGACGGACCGGATGGGCGCCGAGGCGGCGCGGCACGCGGCGTCCTTCGGCTGGGACTCGGCGGCCGCGGCGACGGCGGACCTGTACACCGCGGCGCTGCACGAACGGCGTCGTCTACGCTCGCTCCATGGCTGACGCTGACGCTGACCCGAACATCAGGAAGACCGTCGAGCACACCCTGAAGGACGCGGACCTGGAGTGGGAGAGCCCGTCGGACGGCAGGTACGTGGTGACCCTGCCGGGCACCAGGAAGCTGTCCACGACCTGCTCGCTGGTGGTCGGCAGGCACTCGCTGTCGGTCAACGCCTTCGTCGTCCGCCGCCCCGACGAGAACGAGGCGGCGGTCCACCGCTGGCTGCTGGAGCGCAACACCCGGCTGTACGGCGTGGGTTACGCGATCGACCCGCTCGGCGACATCTACCTCGTCGGCAAGCTGCCGCTCACCGCGGTGACACCGGAGGAACTGGACCGGCTGCTCGGCACGGTCCTGGAGAACGCGGACGGCAGCTTCAACACCCTGCTGGAGATGGGGTTCGCGACCGCGATCCGCAAGGAGTACGCCTGGCGCACCTCCCGCGGCGAATCGACGCGCAACCTCGAGGCGTTCGCGCATCTGACCCGCCGCTCGGCCGAGCCGACGCCGGAGCCGAAGCCGGAGTGACGGCGGCGGCCGCGGCCCCCGAGGATGCGGCTCAGGCCACGGGATCCGTACGGGGCACGGCCGGCTCGCCGCCCACGCCGCCCACCGGGGAAACGGCGCCGGTGGAAAGGGCATTGATGGAAAGTGCGTCGGTGGTCAGGGCTCCGGCGGACCCGCTGTCGGTGGAGACAGCATCGGCCGGTGTCGCGTCGGTCGTGTCCCCGTCCTCGTTCGGAAGGTCCCGCATCACCAGCCAGAAGCCGAGCGCGGTGACCGTGCCCACCCCCGCGACGCCCGCCCACAGCCACTCCGCCCCGTAGGCGTCGATCACCAGACCGCCCGCCACGGGAGCGGTCAGCGCGGCGACCGACCAGGACAGCGTGAACATCCCCTGGTAGCGGCCGCGTCCGTGGGTCGGCGACAGCCGCACCACCAGGCCCATCTGGGTCGGGGACGCGATGACCTCGCCGAGCGTCCACACGCACACGGCCAGCACGTACGCCGCCAGGGACCCGGCGAACGCGGTGAGCCCGAAGCCGTAGCCGGACAGCAGCGCCGCGACGATCAGCAGGCGCATCGGGTCGCGGTGCTCGATGAAGCGGGTGACCGGGATCTGCAGGGCCACGATCAGCACGCCGTTGACGGCGATGGCGGCGCCGAAGTCGGAGCTGGAGAAGCCGCTTTCGCCCATCGCGACGGGCAGCGCCACATACGCCTGCATGAAGATCAGGGCCATGAGGAAGGACAGCGCGACGACGCTCATATAGCGGCGGTCCCGCAGAACGGTCCCGATGGAGATCCGCGGTTCCGGCTCCGCGCCGTCGGCGCCGCGCGTGACCTCGGGGCGGGACTCCGGGAGCTTCACGAAGACCACGACCGCGCACACCAGCGTCATACCGGCCTCCAGGAGGAAGCCGAGGAGATAGCTGTGCTCGGCGACGAATCCCGCACCGGCCGAGGAGAACGCGAACCCCAGGTTGATCGCCCAGTAGTTGAGCGCGAAGGCCCGTACGCGGTCCTCGGGGGCGACGATGTCGGCCATCATCGCCTGCACCGCCGGGCGCGAGGCGTTGCTCGTCATGCCGACGAGGAAGGCGACTGCCGCGATGGCCGCGGGGTGGGTCATGAAGCCCAGCAGCGCCACGGACGCCGCCGTCGAGAGCTGCGCCATCAGCAGCGTCGGCCGCCGCCCGAGCCGGTCCGTCATCACCCCGGCACCCACGGAGGACACGGCGGCGCCGAGCCCGTGCAGTGCGGCGACCGCGCCCGCGTACGAGGCCGAATAGCCGCGCTCGATGGTCAGGTAGAGCGCCATGAAGGTGGCGACGAACGCACCGAGCCGGTTGATCAGGGTGGAGGTCCACAGCCACCAGAACGCCCCGGGCAGACCGGCGACGCTCTCCCTCACTGCACGCCTCACAGCGGCGACGGACATGGCGGACCCCCCGATTCGACCGGCCGGACGCGTAACAGGCGCCCTCCGGGAGCGGAGCTTACGACAGCGGGGTGCGGGGCGCCATCGAATATTGGTTAGGCTCGGGCCATGGCCGACGCGACATACAAGCTGATCCTCCTCCGCCACGGCGAGAGCGAGTGGAACGCGAAGAACCTGTTCACCGGCTGGGTGGACGTGAACCTGACCGAGAAGGGCGAGAAGGAGGCGCTCCGCGGCGGCGAGCTGCTCAAGGATGCGGGCCTCCTTCCCGACATCGTCCACACCTCGCTCCAGAAGCGCGCGATCCGCACCGCGCAGCTCGCACTGGAGGCCGCCGACCGGCTCTGGATCCCGGTCCACCGCTCCTGGCGCCTGAACGAGCGCCACTACGGAGCGCTCCAGGGCAAGGACAAGGCGCAGACGCTCGCCGAGTTCGGCGAGGAGCAGTTCATGCTCTGGCGCCGCTCGTACGACACCCCGCCGCCTCCGATCCAGGACGGCTCCGAGTGGTCGCAGAGCGACGACCCGCGCTACGCCACGATCCCGCCGGAGCTCCGCCCGCGCACGGAGTGCCTGAAGGACGTCGTCACGCGCATGCTGCCGTACTGGTACGACGGCATCGTCCCCGACCTCCTCACCGGCCGCACGGTCCTGGTCGCCGCCCACGGCAACTCGCTGCGCGCGCTGGTCAAGCACCTGGACGGCGTCTCGGACGCCGACATCGCGGGCCTCAACATCCCGACGGGCATCCCGCTCGCCTACGACCTGGACGCCGACTTCCGCCCCCTGAACCCGGGCGGCACGTACCTGGACCCGGACGCGGCGAAGGCGGCGATCGAGGCCGTGAAGAACCAGGGCAAGAAGAAGTAGAGAACGTGATCCCGCCTCCCACCTGCGCGTACGGCGCGGTTGGGGGGCGTTTTCGCGACCCGGGACCCTCTGGGTCCTCAGCCCTCCGGGTCTGCGGCCGGAGGGCCTGGGCGCGGTCCCGACCGCTGGGCGAGATGTGCGCGTACACCTTCAAGGCCAGGCCGGGTTCAGAGTGCGAGGTGCTCGGCAGGGGCTTTGATGCTCTCTCCGGCGTCCAGGAACACGGCGGACGGTCGTGGGACGTTCCCGTGCGTTGCTGGAGTCCACTCCATCGGTGCGAACAAAGTCGTTCACTTCCTGGAGAAACACCTTGGCTGAGCTGTACCGAGAGGTCCGTGCACGACGGTCCTCGACGCTCATCTCATGCCGCTACGACCTCAAGACACTCGACGTGCTGGAGAGTCGACGTGTCACTCCGCCGTACCGACTCGAGGGGTGATCATGCGAGTCTCCATTGACACACTTCCCGGGGGAGCAAGTCCGAACGAGGATTGGGTGGTCGGCACGCCTACGCTCGCAGTCGTGCTGGACGGACTGAGTACCGCAGGCCTGGCTACGGGGTGCCGTCATGGCGTCCCGTGGTACGTCGCCCAACTCGGCGCCCAGTTGGTAGCAGCACTGGCAGAGCCGGACCGACCACTCGCAAGCGCGCTGGCGGATGCACTCGAACGGGTTGCCGGACTGCACCCCGAGTGCGACCTGGGCAACCCGGGAACGCCATCGGCCACGGTTGCAGTCCTCCGGCACCGGCATGGGGTGCTCGACCATCTGGTTCTCGCCGACTCACCCATTGTCTTCGACGGCCCTCATGGCTACTCGGTGATCACGGATCTCCGCGTGGACGACTTCCTGCCCGAGATGCGGGCCGAGGTGGAGCGGCATGAGACGCACACGCCAGGACACCGAGAGGCACTGCAACGCTTCGTGCTCGCGCAGCGGCAGATGCGCAACACGCAAGACGGTTACTGGGTTGCTTCCGCCGGTCCAGTGGCTGCTGAGCACGCCTTGACCGGCACAACGTCACTCGATGAGGCAAGCTCAGCTGCCGTCATGTCCGACGGGGTGTCGCGGCTTGTGACCGAATACCGGATGGCGACTTGGTCTGACGTATTCGCGACGCTCCGTGCAGGAGGACCCCGAGAACTGATCAACGCTGTGCGCAAGGTTGAGGCGACAGATCCCACCGGACGTCGCTGGCCGCGATACAAGTCCGGCGACGATGCCGCCGTCGCCTTCTGCCAGTGGTGACATGAAGGGTGCGGTGCTGACACCCATACCTGATATCAACAACCCGTACATCGACGCACAATCCGATGCTGATCTTGGTTCGCGTTGCCGGACCGGCGGCACGAACGGCCGGTCAGAAGCGTCTGGTTCAGGGATGTACGCGCCTACGGATCAGAAGGCTGCACGTTCGAATCCTGCCGGTGCACAACTGTCAGCAGCGACGGGTCTGGTACGGCACCGGGGCGGATTCCCCCTCGGACGCTGTCGGGCACCGGCTCAGGGCGACGAGGAAGGTCAGCAGGATTCCGCCTGCCACGACGAAGAGCGTGGTGCTGATCCCGTCGGCGGTTGCGATGCGGAGCTGTTCACCGGAGAGACCATCGAGGCCGGCTGTCGCCACCAGGACGAGGATGGCGAGGCCTACGGCCGCGCCCACGCCTGAGCCGGTGGAGGCGATGCCGGAGGCGATGCCTTGTTCCCGGTCGGCGATTCCGGTGGCGGCGGCGATGAACATGGCCGTGAAGACCACGCCGTCGCCGATGCTGAGCGCCACGAGGCCGGGGACGAGTTCGAGGTAGGTGCCGTCCGGCGAGATCGCGAGGCCGAGTCCGAGCGCACCGAGCGCACCGACGGCGAGCGCCGCGGCCAAGGTGCGCCTGAGGCCGAACCGCGTCACGAGCCGGCCCGCGGTCGTCGAACCGGCCACCACCACTGCCGTGGGGATCAGAAAGCCCGCACCGGTCTCCAGAGCGTCGTAGCCCAGAATCTCCTGGAAGTAGAGGGAGAGGAAGTAGAGCACGGAGCCGAAGGTCGCCATGAACATGAACGTGATGACGACGCCCGTGACCAGGTTGGGGTTGGACAGCAGCCGGGGTGGCATGAGCGGGTCGTCACTGCGCCGCTCGATGACGAAGAAGGCTCCGATCAGCAGCACGCCCGCCGCTGCGCTGACCAGGATGCCCGGCGAAAGCCAGCCCAGTCCTGGACCTTGCACGAGAGCGAACACGATGAGCGTGACACCGAAGGTGACGCTGAGCGCACCGGGCAGGTCGAACTTGCGGCCCTTTTCGCGTTCACCGTCCCGGGGGATGAATACAAAGGCGAGCAGCAGCGCGGGGCCGGCCAGGAGGACGTTGACGAGGAAGACCGCTTCCCAGCCGAACGCCTGCGTCAGCACGCCGCCGAGCAGCACACCGATGACGAGTCCTGCCGCGCCCGACCCTCCCCAGATTCCCAACGCGCGGTTGCGGGCGCGGCCTTCGACGAAGGTGGTGTTGATGAGCGCCAGCGTGGTGGGGAACACGAGGGCTCCGCCGAGACCTTGGAACGCGCGGGCGGCGAGGAGCGTCGCGGGGCTGGTCGCGAGTCCTCCCACGAGCGCTGCCCCGGCGTACAGCGCGAGGCCGGTGGCCAGGATGCGGCGTCGTCCGAGCAGGTCGGCGGCGCGCCCGCCGAACAGGAGGAAGCCGGCCGAAGCCACCGCATAGGCGCTGATGACCGACTGGAGCGTCTGCGCGGAATAGCCGAGGTCGCGTGCGATGTCGGGGAGGGCCACGACCACGATGTACTGGTCGAGCGAAACGATCAGCATGGCGAAGGACAGGAGCGCCAGCGTCGCCGTCTCACGGTTCCAACCGAGGCTGCCGGGCGCGGATGGCGTCTCTGGGGGTCGCACGGCAGCACTCCTGATGATCGGTCAAGTCTGTGCTCACGGCCTGCCGGGAAGTCCGTCGGTTTCGGGGCGGGCAGGTGGCCTCGCCGAGAAGGACGGGTGCCAAGACCCTATACAGCTCGCCCTCACCGATCCCGTCAACGACCCGCGTGCGCCGGACGGCGCTCACAAGCCGGGCCCTTGGAGTCCGTACCGGTTCGTGACTCCCTGTCGTACGCGGTGCGGAGGAGAGGGCGGCTCGGCTTCCTGGCGCGTCTGTTGCTGCCGTTGATCGCTGGTGGGGCGGCTGCCTGAAGAGGGGCGGGCCCAGCGCGCGAGCATGCTCAGGAGCCGACCGTCGGCCGCGATCGGGGCGTTGCATGCCCCCCGTTCGCGGGTTCCCGCGGGACAGGGGGCGGTTGCGCCGGGCGTGGGCTGCGGAACGGGCTGCGCGGCCGCCGTGTTCGGACCGCGGCGGCCGTGACGCGAGCCTCTTCAGGCGTCAAGCAGCAAGAGGTACCTGCTCGCCCTCTGCCGGGGTCTGGTAGTGGGCCCAGACCTGGTTCAGCTCGTGCTGGTAGTAGAGCGGGTACAGACCAGCAACGATCATGAGGATGAGCCCGATCCAGGGATTGCAGGTCGGCTGCATCCCGGCCGACTGCTGCATCCGGGCAATGCGCTGACCGGTGTTGTAAAGGGAAACGAACGGCGGAACGATCACCAGCCAGCCGACCGTAATGGCCAGAACCGACACCACTGGATTGGCCTCGATCCGCTGATCAAAGTCCTGCGCTTCGCGATTGACCTTGTAGTACCAGACCAGGTGGTAGATACCCAGCGTGATCAGAGGCCAGATCAGCCATACGAGAAAGATGTTGCGGGTCTTGCCGGCGCGACCTGACATGGCACACCTCCCATGTATCCAGTGCATCACGACCGGTCGCAACGCGCGCGTCGTGCACGTTGCCACCGCGGGGGAGCCTCCCCGCACGGCCACACCACGAGCCTCGGTCGGGCACCGTGCCATCCCGTCACCGTGCCGCATCGACCGTGGCCGGGCGGAGCCGACGGTGAGGGCCAGCGGGAGCCGCAGGCACCGGGCTTCGGCATGTCACCACCGCATGCCGGTGATCCCGCACGCCGGCGCCATCGCTGCAAGCAACGGAACGGGGGAGAACCGGGGGATGCCGGTCTCAGGAAGCCCATTCATGCGCCAGGAGGCCGAGGACGACCACGTCGGCGCACGCGCCGTACACCCAGGACGAACGTCGCAACGTGCCCTCGATCGTGAATCCCGTCTTCGTCGCCGCCGCGATCATCGGGGCGTTGTCCGCCATGGTCTCCACCTGCAGTCGCTGCATCCCGCGGACCGCGAACCCGTACTCGCACAGGACGTGGACGACGTCCGAGCCGAGTCCGCGACCGCGGAAGGCGGGGAGCAGGGAGATGCCCAGGTGCGCCTTCCTGTTGTGGGCGTCGATGCCCCACAGCAGGGCCGCGCCGGCCAGTTCCCCGGAGTCGAGGTCCACGACCGAGAAGGGTGCTGCGGTGTCCGACGGCTCGGCGACCGCGAAGGGGGAGCGTGTCCCCGGCGCTATCGGCTGCCAGGGCACGGAGTCCTCGCGGCAGCGGGTCGCCACGTCGTCGTGGAGCGCATGAAGTACGGGTACGTCAGCCTCGCGCCGTGCCCGCAGCTCGGTCCTTTTTCCACGCATCATCCGCCCTTGCTACCCGAGGACGGCGCGTCGCTCAACCGGCTTTCGACCGCCGGAGATCCTGGTGACCCGCGCCAAGACCCTTGCGTACGAGCCGGGTTCGCCTGTCACCCCGAGGGTCGCAGGCCGCGCCGAGACCACCGAAGTGTCGTGATCGCAGGCCGCCCCGCTTCCGCACCATGCCGGAAAATGAGGCTGTCGGAAGTGCCACCCGAAGACGTTCGTCCTCACCTGAGGGCCGAACGCGCCGCTCTGCTCGACCCGTTGGAGGGCTTGGGCCGGACGTGCCCCGGCACTCCAGTCCGACAACCATGCCAAGGACCGACACGGCAGGAGGCTCGGGGGCCGGTGACACGGTGCGGAGCCGCGGAGCCGCGGAGGCCGTCGGCACGGCAGAGCCCCGGCCGGAACACCGGCCGGGGCTCGCGTTGCGTATGCGGCGTATGCGGTGGTGAGCCGCCCGTCCGCGGTGATGTGCTGCGGCTAGCCGCAGCAGCCGCCGCACTGGCACGGCCCGCCACTCTGGCAGCCGCAACCGCACCCGGATCCGCAGCCGCATGCGGCCACGATCGGGCCCGGCACGTCGGACACCTGAAGCGACCGGTCCGTGCATGGCTGTTCGCGGCGCGGATGCGTGCTGGGGGAGTCGGCCATGGGGTCCCTCCTCGAAGGCAGAGCGTCCTCACGTGCCTACCCGGGTCCGCAGGCGCACCAACGGCGCGCGGAAGCGTGACGGCGCAGGGCCGTACGCCCCGGGCGCGGTTGTACGCCTCGCGCAGGGCCGTACGCCCCGGGCGCGGTTGTACGCCTCGCGCAGGGCCGTACGCCCCGGCACCGGGCCCGCGTCGTGCACGCCCCCACAGCACGCACGCTGCGGGCCCGCTGCCGTAGCGCCCCCAGACCTTATGCGGTCCAGGTCCGGGCCCGTACGGCGGGCCCGCCCGACCGGCGTCCGGGGAGTTCACGCCGAGCTCACGCCGAGCCCGTCCAGGCGCGACACCCGGCCCGCGCAGGCGCCGCTTGCCCGCCTGCCGACTGCAGGCCGGCGCGCCGCAGGACGGTGCACGCCGGACCGCCCACCGCGGGCCCGCGGGCCGCCCAGCAGGACCGCCCACGCCGGACCGCCCGCCGCAGGAAGCGGCCCGCTGCCCGGCGCCGGCGGGCTTACGCGCCCTCGACCGTGATCGGCGGGGTCATCTCGTCCGCGTGCTCGCCCGTCACCAGGTAGACCACCCGCTGCGCGACCGAGACCGCGTGGTCCGCGAACCGCTCGTAGTAGCGGCCCAGCAGGGTCACGTCCACCGCCGTCTCGATGCCGTGCTTCCAGCGGTCGTCCATCAGGTGCTGGAAGAGCGCGCGGTGCAGCAGGTCGATCTCGTCGTCGTCCTGCTCGAGCTGCAGCGCCAGGTCGACGTCCTTGGTGATGATGACCTCGGCCGCCTTGGCCATCAGCCGCTGGGCGAGCTGCCCCATCTCCAGGATCGTGGCGTGCAGGTCCTGCGGCACCGCCGACTGCGGGAAACGCAGCCGCGCGAGCTTGGCGACGTGCTGCGCGAGGTCGCCTGACCGCTCCAGGTCGGCGCTCATCCGCAGCGAGGTGACGACGATGCGCAGGTCGGTCGCGACCGGCTGCTGGCGTGCAAGGAGGGTTATCGCCCGCGCCTCCAGGTCACGCTGCAGGCCGTCCACCTTCTCGTCCTGAGCGATCACGCTCTCGGCGAGATTGAGGTCCGCGTCGAGGATCGCCGTGGTGGCACGGCCGATCGCGGAGCCGACGATCCGGGCCATCTCGACCAGGCCCTCACTGATCGAATCGAGCTCCTCGTGGTATGCGTCCCGCATCGAAATCCTCATCTCTCAAACTGGCTGGTTTCACCAGCATCCACGCTCGGGGCCCTGTGCGTCCCCTTCGAGCCCCCCGAGTGAACGCCCACCCACTTCACCGTGAACTCTTGGCAACGCCCGGAGCCCCATCCGGAACCCCGCCCCGACCTGCGATCGACACCCGTCTGACCAGAATGAACCAGCCGCGACCTGCAGGTGAACTCTCGGCAACGAGTGCCGAAGGTCGCCTCCGACGGCCTGTGGAGCGTACTCACCACCCGCTTAATCTGGACGCATGGATGTGAACGCGGCGGTTGCCGCACTGGCAGCGCTCGCCGGCGTGTGCACCGGCGTCGTCGCCATGCTGGCGTTCCGCTGGAGCGAGCGGGAGCAGGCCAAGCCGACCCGCAGCTCACTGCACACCGAAGCGGTCCTTCCGCCCGGCGTCGACACCGTACTCTCCGTCCTCCGGTCCTCCGCGGTCGTCCTCGACGAGTCGGACAGCGTGGTGAAGGCCAGCTCGGCGGCTTACGCACTCGGCCTGGTGCGCGGCGGGAAGCTGGCCGTCGAGCCGATGCTGGTGATGGCCAGGGACACCCGGCGCGACGGCGAGATACGCCAGATCGAGTTGGACCTGCCCCGCCGAGGGAACGGCCGCGGCGACGGCCTGGCCGTCTCCGCACGCGTCGCGCCGCTCGGCTCCCGGCTGGTGCTGCTGCTGGTCGAGGACCTGACCGAGGCCCGGCGCATAGAAGCGGTGCGGCGCGACTTCGTGGCGAATGTCAGCCATGAGCTCAAGACCCCCGTCGGCGCCCTCTCCCTCCTCTCCGAGGCCGTGATGGACGCCTCGGACGACCCGGAGGCCGTCACCCGCTTCGCCGGCCGCATGCAGGTCGAGGCGACCCGCCTGACCAGCCTCGTCCAGGAGCTCATCGACCTCTCGCGGGTGCAGAACGACGACCCGCTCGAGGACGCCGAGCCCGTACGCGTCGACGAGCTGGTGGCCGAGGCCATCGACCGCTGCCGCCACGCCGCCGGCACCAAGCAGATCACCATGGCGGCCGGCGGTACCGCGGACCTCCATGTGTGGGGCAACCGCGGCCAGCTCGCCGCGGCCCTCGGCAACCTCATCGAGAACGCCGTGAACTACAGCCCGGCCCGTACGCGCGTGGGCATCGCGGCCCGCCGGATCACCGTGCACGGCGGGGAGATGCTCGAGATCGCCGTGACCGATCAGGGCATCGGCATCTCCGACCGGGACAAAGAGCGGATCTTCGAGCGGTTCTACCGCGTCGATCCGGCGCGCTCGCGCGCCACCGGCGGGACCGGCCTCGGACTCGCCATCGTCAAGCATGTGGCCGCCTCGCACGGCGGGGAGGTCACGGTCTGGAGCGCCGAAGGACAGGGCTCCACCTTCACACTGCGGCTGCCGGAGGCGGCCCGCGAACGGGACCGGGACAAGGCCGACCGCCGTGACCAGTCCCTCGTAGAACCGGACGAGGTCGGCGACGATGCCGCCGCCGACCGGCCCTACGAGACCTTCACCGATGAATCCCTTCCTGCTCCGGAGGTCCTTCCGTGACCCGAGTTCTCGTCGTCGAGGACGAAGAGTCCTTCAGCGACGCTTTGTCGTACATGCTCCGCAAGGAGGGCTTCGAGGTCGCCATCGCGGCAACGGGGCCCGACGGGCTGGACGAGTTCGAGCGCAACGGCGCCGACCTCGTCCTGCTCGACCTGATGCTGCCGGGGCTGCCCGGTACGGAGGTGTGCCGTCAGTTGCGCGGCCGCTCCAACGTCCCGGTCATCATGGTGACCGCCAAGGACAGTGAGATCGACAAGGTCGTCGGGCTCGAAATAGGAGCCGACGACTATGTGACCAAGCCCTTCTCCTCCCGTGAGCTGGTGGCCCGCATCCGTGCGGTGCTGCGGCGCCGCGGGGAGCCGGAGGAGGTCGTTCCTGCCGCCCTGGAGGCCGGTCCCGTCCGCATGGACGTCGACCGGCACGTGGTGACGGTCGGCGGCGGCAAGGTGGACCTCCCGCTCAAGGAGTTCGACCTGCTGGAGATGCTGCTCAGGAACGCCGGCCGGGTGCTGACCCGTATGCAGCTCATCGACAGGGTGTGGGGCGCGGACTATGTCGGCGACACCAAGACCCTCGACGTCCATGTGAAGCGATTGCGGGCCAAGATCGAGCCGGATCCGGGGGCCCCGCGCTACCTGGTGACGGTGCGCGGTCTGGGCTACAAGTTCGAGCCGTAGAAAGGGAGTCGGGGCCGCCAGCCCTTCCGTTGCGGACGCCCCCTCGCTGCGGACGGTGCACCACGCGCGCCCCGCGCCGAGCCTGTGGCGGCACACGCGGCCTTCACGCGCGCCCCGCGCGCACAGGGACACGACGAAGGCCCCGGAGCGCATCACTCCGGGGCCTTTCGTCGTGCTGCTGTGGCTGACGCGTCGGGCTGTCGGCGGTCAGTGACCCGCGGAGGTGCCGCCCGTCGCGTGGCCGGCGCTCGCGGACGCGCCGGCGGCGGGGGACTGCTGCGTCCCGGCGTCGTCGCCGTTCAGCTCGTCCTCCTCGTCCTCGGACGTGCCCTCCTCGGCTTCCTGGTCCTCGCCGTCGGCCGGCAGGGTGGAAGGGCTCGCGGAGCGCGAGGGGGTCGGTACGGCGGTGGGGCCGAAGCCCTCGAAGTAGTGCGTCGCGGGCACCACGAAAGCCTGGAGTTCGACCTCGCCGGTCCGGCTCAGGTCGAAGACCACGTCCTGGACGTCGCCGTCCCGCATGGCCTCGTTGCCGGTGGCCAGAACGGCGGAGGGGTTGCCCTCGCCGCCGAGGATCAGGGCGCCGCCGGCCGGGACGGTCAGCGGACCGGTGCCCTTGGCCGGGGAGAGCTTCACCTTCTCCCGGGAGCCCTCGACGGTGACCGACTCGAGGACCTGGTCCTTGTCGCCGTTGTTGAAGATCTTGGCGGCGATGACGGCCGAGCCCTCGCTGCCCTCGGGCTGGGTGATCACGTTCGCGTTCTGGATCTTGATCTCGCCGACGTGTGTCGCGGCGTTGTCCGGCTTGACCTGCAGCGTCGAGGCCGAACTCCCGGCCCCGCAGGCGGTCAGCGCGGCAAGGGAGAAGGCGATGGCAGTGGCGGCGAGAGCGCCACGTCGGATGCTGCGGCTCACGGCGGCGGCAACTCCTTGGACGACGGGAGGGGCGGCTCGGAACCGCCCCAAGGGCTTGTCAGCGGGCTTAGGTTACCGAGCCGCCCTCCCCGCTCCGCACCCGACCCGCCCCGGCGCCATTCGTCCCCTTCCGGGACTCCCTGCGGAAAATTCCCCGGACATCTGTCCGGGCGATTATCCGGGCGAATCCGGGAACGCACCGGAAATTGATCAGCATTGATCGGTGCGGACGATCCTGGTTCACCGTCAGGCGTCCGCGATGAACGCCGGGATGAACATCGGGATGAACGGTGGGATGAACACCGTGATGCGTGCCCCGGATGCATGTCCCGGATCCAAGTCGCCGTCAACACGGTGATCAATTCGCGAAACGTGTCGCGGCGGGCTCGAAGGATCCGATTGGAGTAGTGGAAGTCAGCCACCTGGACTCCGGCAAACCGGGACGTTCGACCTGTCTTAAGGGGTCCGCAAGGTGGGTAACGGCCATGTTTCGACCCACCGTCACAGCCGCTCCCACCTGCGAATTCCCGTCTCCGGAGAGCCTTCGCAGCACGTTCCGGTCGCTGTTGTCAAGCCCCGAGATATGCCCTGACCTGCGAAAACGCCATTCAGAACGCGCCGTTCCCGTGTTACTCTGGATAGCCACGGAAGGGGTACCTGTCACATGACGTTCAAGGTTGGCGACACCGTGGTCTATCCCCATCACGGGGCCGCGCTGATCGAGGCCATCGAAACTCGCCAGATCAAAGGCGTGGACAAGACCTACTTGGTGCTGAAGGTCGCCCAGGGCGACCTGACGGTTCGTGTGCCAGCGGACAATGCGGAGTTCGTCGGCGTGCGCGATGTGGTCGGGCAGGACGGGCTGGACCGGGTCTTCGAGGTGCTGCGTGCGCCGTATGCGGAAGAGCCGACCAACTGGTCCCGCCGCTACAAGGCAAATCTCGAGAAGCTCGCGTCCGGCGACGTGATCAAGGTCGCGGAAGTCGTGCGCGATCTGTGGCGCCGTGAGCGGGAGCGCGGGCTTTCCGCAGGTGAGAAGCGCATGCTCGCCAAGGCCCGGCAGATTCTGGTGAGCGAGCTCGCCCTCGCTGAGAACACCAACGAGGACAAGGCCGAGGCTCTGCTCGACGAGGTTCTCGCGTCCTGACGCGCTGATCCGATTCTGCAGGTCCGACGCTCCGTCGGCCACCGGCCCGGAGGCTCTTCCGGGGCGATGAATGCCGACGTGATGGCTGGTGTGTCTATGCCGCGGTGCCCGAGTGACGAAAGTCTGTCGCCGGGCGCTGCGGCATGTATACGGCAGCATGAGCACGCCGTCCTGTGGTCAAGCGTGCCGGGCCCGGGCAACTCTCCCCCAGCTACTGCTGGTGGGGCCCCGGACCAGTTGTCACGGAAGGGACTGGTCGGGGCATCGCGCCCGGCACGCTGAGGCCATACCCAACCCGGCCGAGGAAACAAACCTGAACGCGCAACCAAAGTCCGAGACGCCGCGCCCGGCGGGACATTCCGGTGCCCCGCACAACACCCGTACCGCCGCGGTCATTCCGGCCGCGGGGCGCGGGGTCCGCCTCGGCCCCGGTGCCCCCAAGGCGCTCCGGGCCCTGAGCGGCACACCGATGCTGGTGCACGCCGTACGGGCCATGGCCCGCTCCCGTGCCGTCTCCCTCGTCGTCGTGGTCGCCCCGCCGGACGGGGCGGCGGACGTCCGCAACCTCTTGGGCGACCATGCCCTGCCCGGGACCACCGACGTGCTCGTCGTGCCCGGCGGGGAGACCCGCCAGGAGTCCGTACGGCTCGGCCTCGCGGCGCTCCCCGACGACATCGGCATCGTCCTCGTCCACGACGCCGCCCGCCCGCTGGTGCCGGTCGACACGGTCGACGCCGTCGCCGCGGCCGTACGGGACGGCGCCCCGGCGGTCGTCCCCGCGCTGCCGCTCTCCGACACCGTCAAACAGGTCCAGCCGCGCTCCGGGAGCGAGCCGGAGCCCGTCACCGGGACGCCCGAGCGTGCCCTGCTGCGCGCCGTGCAGACCCCGCAGGGCTTCGACCGCGCCACGCTCGTCGAGGCGCACGAGAAGGTCGCTCTGGAGGGCGAGGGGGCCACGGACGACGCGGGGATGGTCGAGCGGCTCGGCGTCCCCGTCGTGGTCGTCCCGGGCCACGAGGAGGCGTTCAAGGTGACCCGGCCCCTGGATCTCGTTCTGGCCGAGGCCGTACTCGCCCGCAGGAGGGCCACCGATGGCTTCTGACTCCGCCGCGCAGCCGCTCATGCCGCTGACGGGCATCGGCACCGACGTGCACGCCTTCGAGAAGGGGCGTGAGCTGTGGTGTGCGGGCCTGCTGTGGGAGGGCGCCGAGTACGGCCTGGCCGGGCACTCGGACGGTGACGTGGCCGCGCACGCCGCCTGCGACGCGCTGTTCTCCGCGGCCGGCCTCGGTGACCTCGGTGCGCACTTCGGAACGGACCGGCCCGAGTGGTCCGGAGCTTCCGGAGTGACTCTTCTCACAGAGGCCGCCCGCATCGTACGGGAGGCCGGCTTCGGCATCGGCAATGTGGCGATCCAGGTGATCGGCGTACGGCCCAAGATCGGCAAGCGCCGGGAGGAGGCGCAGAAGGCCCTCTCCGCGGCGGTGGGCGCCCCGGTTTCGGTCTCCGGCACCACGACCGACGGCCTCGGTCTCACCGGCCGCGCCGAGGGCCTGGCCGCCATCGCCACGGCCCTGGTCCACCGGCGCGCGTAGAGCCCCCGGGCGCCGTGGGGCGCCCTGCGGGGCGGTCCGCCTCCCGGGGGAATGTCACCCCGATGGGGCGCCCGGGCCGGGAATGAAGCGGGTCCGACGGGTAGTTGAGAGCTATCGCCTCACCGCACCCGTTCCGCACCCGGAAGGACCGACCGTGGCACACGCGCTCTCCGACGACCTCAGGAACCTCCTCGACAAGCCGGTCTTCGTCACCCTGGCCACCACCCAGCCCGACGGCAGTCCCCAGCTCTCCGTCGTGTGGGTGAAGCGCGAGGGCGACGACCTCCTGGTCTCCACCACCGAAGGCCGCCGCAAGGAGCGGAACATCCGGCGCGACCCGCGGGTATCGGTCATGGTCAACCCGGTCGACGCCCCGTACACGTACGCCGAGATCCGCGGCACCGTCACGGTCGCCGAGGACCCCCAGGGCGAGCTGATCGACGAGCTGTCGCTGAAGTACACCGGCAAGCCGTACTCGGAGTTCAACCCGGCCTCCGCCGAGGACGCCCCGCGCATCATCGTGCGGGTCAGCCCGCGCAAGGTCGTCGGCAACATCTGAGCCGGGCCGTCCGGGCCGGGGCGTGGGCGGCCCGCGCCGCGCTCCCGGCCGCGTGACGCATCGGTGGACCGCGCCCGACGGGGCGCGGGGCACTGCCCGCGGCGCACTACCCTTGATGCGTGACCATTCGCCTGTACGACACCAGCGCCCGGCAGACTCGTGACTTCACCCCGCTCCGGCCGGGCTGCGTCTCGATCTACCTGTGCGGCGCGACCGTGCAGGCCCCCCCGCACATCGGGCACGTCCGGTCCTACCTGAACTTCGACATCCTGCGCCGCTGGTTCGTCCACCGCGGCTACGACGTCACGTTCATCCGGAACGTCACGGACATCGACGACAAGATCCTCGTGAAGTCCGAGGAGACCGGCGAGCCGTGGTGGTCGATCGGCTACCGCAACGAGCGCGCCTTCAACTCCGGCTACAACGCGCTCGGCTGCCTGCCGCCCACCTACGAGCCCCGCGCCACCGGCCACATCCCCGAGATGGTCGACATGATGCGCGTCCTGATCGAGCGGGGCCACGCCTACGCCGTCGAAGGCAACGTCTACTTCGACGTGAAGTCCTTCTCCGGGTACCTCCAGCTGTCCAACCAGGAGCTGGAGAACCTCCGCCAGCCGGAGGGCGAGGGCGAGACCGGCAAGCGCGACCCGCGCGACTTCGCGATGTGGAAGGCCGCCAAGCCGGGTGAGCCGAGCTGGGAGACCCCGTGGGGACGCGGCCGCCCCGGCTGGCACCTGGAGTGCTCGGCGATGGCGCACAAGTACCTCGGCTCCGCCTTCGACATCCACGGCGGCGGCGTCGACCTCGTCTTCCCGCACCACGAGAACGAGATCGCCCAGGCCAAAGCCTATGGTGACGCCTTCGCCGCGTACTGGATGCACAACGGCTGGGTCACCATGAGCGGCGAGAAGATGAGCAAGTCGCTCGGCAACTCGGTGCTCGTCTCCGAGATGGTCAAGACGTGGCGCCCCATCGTGCTGCGCTACTACCTCGGCACCCCGCACTACCGCTCGATGATCGAGTACAGCGAGGAGGCCCTGCGCGAGGCCGAGTCCGCCTTCGCGCGCATCGAGGGCTTCATGCAGCGCGTCGTCGAGAAGGCGGGCGGCCCGGTGGAACCCGCGTCCGAGGTCCCCCCGGCCTTCGCCGAGGCGATGGACGACGACCTGGGCGTCCCGCAGGCGCTGGCCGTGGTGCACACCACCGTGCGCCAGGGGAACTCCGCACTGACCGCCGACGACAAGGAGGCGGCGGTCGCCCGCCTCGCCGAGGTCCGTGCGATGCTCGGAGTGCTCGGCCTCGATCCGCTCGATGAGCAGTGGGCGGCCGGCACCGGTCGGGGCGAGGACCTCCACGGCGTGGTGGACTCCCTGGTCAGGCTGGTGCTCGAACAGCGTCAGGCCGCCCGTGCCCGCAAGGACTACGCGACGGCGGACGCGATCCGCGACGAGCTGCAGCAGTCGGGGCTGGCCATCGAGGACACCCCTTCGGGACCGCGCTGGGAGCTCGGTCCGCGCTGAGAACCACCGGGGCCCGGGCCGGGGAGACCGCGGGTCCCTCCGGCCGGGAGACCTCACCCGGCCCGTCCGCGCCCTGAGCGCGGCACACTGTCCGAGTACGTACGTACGCTCAGCACGCGCCTCGCGCGTGCCCGCAGGAAAGAGTTTGGTGACGCATGGCGGGGAACAGCCAGCGCAGGAACCGCCGCACCGCGTCCAAGAAGGGCGCGACGGTCGGCAGCGGCGGCAAGCGGCGCCGCTCACTCGAGGGCAAGGGGCCGACCCCGCCCGCCGAGATGCGCAAGGGGCACGCCAAGCAGCGTGCCGCGAACGCCAAGGCCAAGCAGGCCGCACGCCGACCGGCCCCGCGCCGCGGTGGCCCCAAGGGCACCGCCGAGCTGGTCGTCGGCCGCAACTCGGTCTTCGAGGCGCTGCGCGACGGCGTACCGGCGAACACGCTCTACGTCCAGCAGTTCATCGACAACGACGACCGGGTGCGTGAGGCGCTGAAGCTCGCCGCCGACCGCGGCGGCCACAGCGGGGGCCCGGGCGGTGTCGCGCTCATGGAGGCGCCGAAGGCCGAGCTGGACCGGATGACGAACGGCCTGAACCACCAGGGCCTGGTCCTCCAGGTCCCGCCGTACGAGTACGCGCACCCCGAGGACCTGGTCGCGGCCGCCTTCGACGAGGGCGCGGACCCGCTGATCGTCGCCCTCGACGGCGTCACCGACCCGCGCAACCTCGGCGCGGTCGTCCGTTCCGTCTGCGCCTTCGGCGGGCACGGTGTGGTCGTCCCGGAGCGGCGGGCCGCGGGGATGACGGCGGGCGCCTGGAAGACGTCGGCCGGCACGGCGGCGCGTACGCCCGTGGCGCGCGCGACGAACCTGACGCGGGCCCTGGAGGCGTACCAGAAGGCCGGGGTGACGATCGTCGGCCTGGCGGCGGACGGCGAGGCCGAGCTGCAGGACCTCGAGGCGCTGGACGGCCCGGTCGTGGTCGTCATCGGCAGCGAGGGCAAGGGCCTTTCGCGGCTGGTCGGCGAGACCTGCGACGTACGCGTCCGGATCCCCATGCCGGGCGGTGCGGAGTCGCTGAACGCCGGTGTGGCGGCGGGAGTTGTGCTGTACGAGGCGGCGCGCCGCAGGGCGTGACCCGACCTGCGGCTCGTGGCACCGGGCCCTGAAGGCCGCGTAAGGGGCTCTGTCCATGGGACAGGGCCCCTTACCGGGTGAAGGGGCCAACGGGTGAACGGGGCGCCGGCGCCCGGGCGTTCGGTCCGCGCCCGCCCGTTGACCTGCGAGCCCGAGGGCATCCGCGGCGCGGGACAGGCGTCTTGACGGGCCTCGGACAGATCTGCGCAGTCAAGGCAGTGTCCTTAACGCGGGTCACTCGGTTAGATGAGCGTGGACACCAGAACACCCCGCCCTATGGGGGGACGCTCGCCAGGATTCGACGCCGAGCCTGCGCTGAGCACGGTGAAGGTGCCGTGCGACCCGGCTCAGGTCATCGTCAACCACGCGAGCTTCCGAGTGCAGCTCGCCACGCCGGTGCAGGCCGTGAGCGGCAGACGAACGCTCGTGGACACCGCGCTGTTCGCCGGTGCGCTGCCCGCAGGTGCCAGGACCCGTACCCCCGCCGCCATCGGCTCCGCCGCCAAGCGCCGCAGTCCTGTGGTGTGGAGCGGCCGTACCGAGCCGGGCGACCCCGCCGCCGGCCGGCTCCTGCAGGCGGTGCGGAACTCCGGGGTGAGCCTCGGGACGGAGTCCGGAGGCGCCGACGCGGGCGCCACCACGCAGGTGCTGCCGCGGATCAACCTCGACGACGCGCCGCCCACGGTCATCAGGCCCCGTCGCCCGGAAGCGGACGACGCCACCACCGTGCCCCGGCACGCACGGGCCGGCCACCGCGCGGGCAGCCTCATCCCGCCCGTGGACCGGGACGCCGACGAGTACCTCGACCACGACGACTACGAGGACGCGGAGTTCGCCGACGACGAGCGCTCCGGGGGCCGCCGCCATGCGGACAAGGTCCGCCACGCGTATTACCCGGGCCGCCGGATGAACCTCGGCGTCGTCCTGCTGCCGCTGCGCATCTTCCTCGGTCTGATCTCCGTGTACGCGGGCATGGGCAAGCTCTGCGACCCCGTCTACTTCGACGGCGGGGACCGCGGCTCGATGGTCACCTGGCTCTCCCGCCTGGAGCCCTGGGCCGTCGCGTCCCCGCTGCAGGACTTCGCGGTGGCCCACCCGGTCGGCGCCGGCCTCACCGTCGCCTTCCTTCAGGTCGTCGTCGGTGTGCTCACGATCTTCGGGCTGTGGCAGCGGCTGGCGGCCTCGGTCGGGGCGCTGCTCTCCGCCGCCCTGCTGGTCACGGTGAGCTGGAGCTCGGGACCGGCGTACGAGGCGCCGGACATCATCTACCTCGCCGCGTGGAGCCCGTTGCTGATCGCGGGCGCTCCCGTGTACTCGATGGACTCCCGCCTCGCGGGCGAGGCATGGCGCAAGCTCGGTCCGCGCGTCTCGATCTGGCAGCTCCGGCGCCGTGTGCTCCGGCGCGGCACGCTGATGGCCACGGTCGTCGGCGGACTGACCCTGCTCGTGGGCTCGATGCTCGGCGGTGCCGTGCGGTCGACCGACATGACGACCGTGCCGGGTCCCACGGACGCGCCGCGCAACCACCTCCCCGGTTCGCCGGTGCCGGAGAAGCCGGGCGAGGGGAAGGCCTCCCAGGGGCCCACGTCGGCGGGCACCGGCTCGCCCGAGGCCCGCAAGAGCGCCGGTCCGTCCGCCTCGTCCGGCGCCACGACGGGCCCCGGCGCGGCGCGCGAGCGGGAGACCGCGGGCACGGGGCATCAGCCGGGCCAGTCCCCGTCCGGCCAGAACGGCAGCGGGGCGGCGGAACAGCCCGCCGTGCCCGCGCCCCCGCCGAGCCATACGGCAGGGCCCTCGTCGACCGGCGGCGGCTCCACGAACCCGAGTGGCGGCTCGGGCGGCGACGGCGGTACGGGTGGCGGTGGCTCGGACGGCGGTTCGGGCGGCGACGGTGCTCTCGGCGGCCTCCTGGGCTGACCTCTGGCGCTGCCGGCCATCCCGTACCGGTGCCGCCCCACGCAGTGGCGTGGGGCGGCGCCGGTCGTCGTGTACGGGGCCGGTCGTCGTGTACGGGGTAGGCCGTCGCTCCGGCACCGGTCGTCGCGTACGGCGGCGGTCGTCGCTTACGGGGCTGTGGCGCGGGGGTTGGGTACGCAGGCCCTCGGCCCACCCCGACCGCCTCAATGGAAAAGGATTGGTCTACACCTTGACGTACTTGGTGTAGACCAAGGAGCTTGGGTGTTCTCAATCCCCCACAGCGGCCGCCGTGTTGGGCCGGTGCCTTGGCCCGTCCGCGTGCGGTTCGCGAGACGAAGGAGTGCTCAAGTGCCGAGGAAACGCCTCCTGGCGTGGCTGACCGCCGCGGTGGTCGGATGCGCGCTGTTGATTGTCATGCCTATGGCCTCCAACGCGGCAGCCCCGAACGCGCCGCGCGCCGTGGCGGCGGACTTCGTCGTGAGCGAGGCCCAGTTCAACCAGATGTTCCCGAACCGGAATTCCTTCTACACGTACGGCGGACTGGCAGCGGCCCTGAGCGCGTACCCCGCGTTCGCCACCACCGGCAGCGACACCGTCAAGAAGCAGGAGGCGGCGGCCTTCCTGGCCAACGTCGGCCATGAGACGGGCGGTCTGGTCCACATCAAGGAGCAGAACGAGTCCAACTACCCCCACTACTGCGACGCGAGCAGGCCGTACGGCTGCCCGGCGGGCCAGGCCGCGTACTACGGCCGCGGGCCGATCCAGCTGAGCTGGAACTTCAACTACAAGGCGGCCGGCGACGCGTTGGGCATCGATCTGCTCAACAACCCCTGGCTGGTGGAGAAGGACGCCGCAGTCTCCTGGAAGACCGCCCTCTGGTACTGGAACACCCAGACAGGCCCGGGCACGATGACGCCGCACGACGCGATGGTCAACGAGCGCGGCTTCGGTGAGACGATCCGCAGCATCAACGGCAGCCTGGAGTGCAGCGGCGGAAACCCGGGCCAGGTCCAGAGCCGCATCAACGCGTACCAGAGCTTCACCCAGATCCTGGGCGTCCCACCGGGGGGCAACCTGAGCTGCTGAGCGGCCGTGAGGCCGTGAGGCCGCGCGAACACGGCGGCGCGGGGCGGCGGGCGCGAACGGCCCGTACGGGGGCGCGTGGTGCGCCGTACGGGCCGCGCGGATAGGCGGCGGGTACAGGTCGTACAGCGAAGCCCAGGCCGATCCTGACCGGCCTGGGCCTTTCTCGCAGCAGCCTGCCGGATGCGAACCGAGGACCTTCGCTACGAGTGCGATCTCCGGTCCGAGCGGATGGCTCGCATGTGGGCCCATGGGAAGGCCCGGATCCCGGTCCGAGCCATCGAGATCTGTCGTCGCCCGGCCGTGTTGATGTCACCTGGTGGTGTCAGAGCTCGGGGTGCTCGTCCGGGCGAGGGTCGCGCACGAATTGGGTGCACCGCCGGTCACAGGCGCCCATGACCCGGAAGTTCGCTCGTGCCTCGCTGAGACTGAGGCCGTCGTTCGGGCCGCCTCGAACTTGGTCCGCATCGTGGTCGTCCTGCCCGTCATCCTCCCAGAAGCACACGGGGCAGATCTCGAACGCGCCACGCTCATCAAGCGTCAGGAAGCCGCAGCAGGGGCAGGAGTGCGGGCCGTGCCCGGCCTTGCCTTGGGTGTTGACGAACATAGGGGACAGCCCCGCGATGCCGTTGTCACGAACTCTCGACGAAGCGGACGGACCAGGCGTAGCCGCTCAAGTTGTTGTGTGGGACCCGCCGGACTTCTCTGACCTGGCAGCCGTCGTGGGCGTACTTGCGGGCGAACCGGTCGAGGCGCTGCGCCTCTGTGAGGTCGTCCATGGACAGCGGTGCTCCGACGACGAGGTCTTCGTGAAGGACTGTCTCCGGCGAGGCATCGTCCGAGCAGGCCGAGCAATGATGCGTTTCAGGTAGGGCCATAGGGCCAGTGTCCTCCTACCTGGACGCCTCGACGTTCAGAGCGAGCTTGGCCTCATCGGTGCCGCACGCGCGGGGGCCTGCTGGGACTTGTCCGGAGCATCAAGATGTTGACCCACCGGTGATGAGTGGCCCGCACAGCGAAGGGCCGTCCTACCCGAAGGAGGAGTGGCCCCCACTGCGCTCGGATCCGTATATCCGGTACTGCCCAGCGGCTTCCTGCCTGCGGCGTCGCACCCACCACATCAGGGCTGCTCCGGCCGCCCCGAGCGCCGCGGCTAGGGTCGGGTGGCATGGAGATGACCAGCGCAGAGTACGAGGAGCTGCGGGAGCTGGACCGGATCCGGTCGGACAACCCGGTGCTGAACGCGTGGCTGGAGATCCTGCGCGGCGAGTTCCCGGCGTGGGCCGAGCGCCACGGTGGCGGCTGGGACTTCAGCCTCGGCTCCCTTGTCCGGATGGAGGAGCTGGTGCGCTCGACGTACTCGGGTAGCGCTCAGGCCCAGGCGGAGATCGGCGGGGACTTCCATCAGACGGCGGCCTGGTATGTCGGCGAGGTCCACAACCGGCACGTTGGGACGGTGTGGCAGTACCACCCCGATTCGCTGGAACTGGACCCCGGCACATGGCCGTTCGTGATCGTTCCGTTCGAGCGGCTGGAGGAGTTTCCCGACGAGGACGGCATCGAGCCGGATGGGCGACCCCTCTACAGTCCGGTGCACCGGCTGTGCGGCGTACTGGACCCGGGCAACGGGCACCTGGCGACAGACGTCGATATTCACGCACCGGAACGCAGTTAGCCCTACGAGAGCGAGCCCGCGTCATGCCCAGGCAGAACCGGGCGTCACTCGTGCCCGCTTGTGCAAGAGGGCGCTGGCCGACGTGGCGTCGAAGCAGCCGAGGAGCGTGGGCCGTTGAGCTCGAGCCGGCGCCCGCAAGCGGGGCGCGGACTGCGACGAGGCCGGTCTCGTGTTCACCGCACGCCGCGGTCGGCGGGGCGAGTCGCGCAACGTGTATCCATCCTTCTCGCGGCTCCCCGATGAGGCCGGCCGCCGGCTCCTCCGGATGCAGGACGCGCGGCAGGGTGCGCCGTTCTCCTCGCCGCGGCCGGGGTCGGGGTCGGGCCGCGAGTCCTCATGGAGATCCCCGGGCACAGCCAGACGCCCCGGACGATCTTTCGTCCGGGGCGTTGGCGCTGTTCAGGCGTGGAGCCGCCTGTCGGATTCGAACCGACGACCTTCGCTTTACAAGAGCGGTGCTCTACCAGCTGAGCTAAGGCGGCAGCGCGTACAGACTACACAGCGTCCCGTGCCCCGAGCCACGTCGGCGGGTGCCCCTCGACGGCGCAGGTGAGCGGGGGCGTGCACGTTGGTTTCACGCGCCACCGACTACTGACAAACCGCGGAGCCGCAAGGTACCGTCACCGGCAGTTCACTCGGGTGGACTACACCTTTACAACGGATCGTCCGGCACGTTCCTGCCGGTGAAGGGACCACAACACCATGGCTACGGTCACGTACGACAGCGCGACCCGGATCTATCCGGGTTCCGACAAGCCCGCCGTCGACAAGCTCGACATTCAGATCGAGGACGGCGAATTCCTCGTCCTCGTCGGCCCGTCCGGCTGCGGCAAGTCCACCTCCCTGCGCATGCTCGCGGGGCTCGAGGACGTCAACGGCGGTTCCATCCGGATCGGGGACCGCGACGTCACTCATCTTCCGCCGAAGGACCGGGACATCGCGATGGTGTTCCAGAACTACGCGCTCTACCCGCATATGACCGTCGCCGACAACATGGGCTTCGCCCTCAAGATCGCCGGCGTCAACAAGGCGGAGATCCGCAAGAAGGTCGAGGACGCGGCGAAGATCCTGGACCTCACCGAGTACCTCGGCCGCAAGCCGAAGGCGCTCTCCGGTGGTCAGCGCCAGCGTGTGGCGATGGGCCGTGCGATCGTCCGTGAGCCGCAGGTGTTCCTCATGGACGAGCCGCTGTCGAACCTCGACGCCAAGCTCCGTGTCCAGACCCGTACGCAGATCGCGAGCCTGCAGCGCCGCCTCGGCATCACCACGGTCTACGTCACCCACGACCAGGTCGAGGCCATGACCATGGGCGACCGTGTGGCGGTTCTCAAGGACGGTCTGCTGCAGCAGGTCGACTCGCCGCGGAACATGTACGACCGCCCGGCCAACCTCTTCGTCGCCGGCTTCATCGGCTCCCCGGCCATGAACCTCGTCGAGGTGCCGATCGCCGACGGCGGCGTCAAGTTCGGCAACAGTGTCGTGCCGGTGTCCCGCGAGGCGCTGTCCGCCGCGGCCGACAGGGGCGACCGCACGGTCACCGTCGGCGTCCGCCCCGAGCACTTCGACGTCGTCGAGCAGAACGGCGGCGCCGCGCAGTCGCTGTCGAAGGAGTCCGAGGACGCCCCCGCCGGTCTGGCCATCACGGTCAACGTCGTCGAGGAACTCGGCGCCGACGGGTACGTCTACGGCACCGCCGAGGTCGGCGGCGGCGAGCGCAAGGACCTCGTGGTGCGTGTGAGCGGCCGCCAGGTTCCGGAGAAGGGCTCGACGCTGCACGTCGTTCCGCGGGCGGGTGAGAACCACGTGTTCTCCACGTCCACCGGCGAGCGCCTGACCGACTGACGCTCCGGCGGCGCGCCCGGAAGGCCGGAAAGCCCGAAGGCCCGAAGGCCCGAAGGCCCGAAGGCCCGATTGACGGATGGCCCGAAGGCCGGAAAACAGGGACGCCCACGGAAGTTGTACGCGGCGCCGCACACCGCTCCGAGTGGTGTGCGGCGCCGCGGCACATCCCGGGCACTTCCGACGTTTCGGTTCTGTACGTCAACATGCCGAGCGGGCTGCTCGGGGATCCGTAGCTCGACAGGGTGACTAAATGTCGCCAAATCACTACCTCTCGCTACGATCGCCGCGTGAACCATGCAGCCCGCCGAATCGGCAGAACCCTCGCACTTGTCCTCCCCGTCGTTCTCGTGCTGTCGGGGACGCTCGCGGTCGCCCGCGTCCCGTGGTCGGCGCCCGACGCCGACACCCAGGTGCTCACCGCGTCCGCGGAGAAGGCCTCCACCCGCGCGATGTCCCGCGCACCGCAGGACCTCCTGCGGGACCGGCTGCTCGCGGAGCTCCAGGAGAAGGATCCGGGCGCCGCGCTCACCGGTCTCCAGGAGGCGACCGAGGCCCGTCCCTCGCTGGCCCGGCACTGTGCGTCGATCGCCCGCGCGCTCGGGCGTGCGGCCGTGTCGAAGTACGGCCCCCGCAAGGCGCAGAGCTTCTCCCGCCCGGTGTGCGACACCGCGTTCGCGTACGGCGTGGCCCAGGACGCGAGCTGAGCCGGGGGCCCGTCGCCCGGGCCCGCTGCGGCTTTCTCCGCAGGCCCGCCGTGCCCGGTCCTCCGCGTATCGCTTCTCCGTATGTCTGCGCGCCGCCTCTGCGCATAAGGTGCAAAGCGTGACAGAAGAGCAGCGAGCGGGCCGTGGCGACGGCCACCCCACTCCGACACAGGCCGTGGTCCTGGCCGGTGGCCAGGGGGCGCGGCTGCGTCCGTACACCGACGACCGTCCCAAGCCGATGGTCGAGATTCCCGGGACCGGGACTCCGATCATCGGCCACCAACTGGCCTGGATGGCCGCCGAGGGTGTCACGGACGCCGTCGTCTCCTGCGGGCATCTCGCCCGGGTCCTCCAGGACTGGCTCGCCTCCAGGGCCGGCCGGCTCCCGCTGCGGGTGACGACCGTGGTCGAGGAGGAGCCGCTCGGCCGCGGCGGCGGCCTCAAGCACGCGGCCGCCTCCCTCCCCGAGCCCGACCGCCCCTGGTACGCCATGAACGGCGACATCTGGACCCGCTTCTCCTTGCGCGAGATGGCCGCCTTCCACGAGGAGCGCGACGCGTTGGCGACGCTGGCGCTGTCCCGGCCGCGGATGCCGTGGGGGGCCGTGGAGACCAACGAGTTCGGTCAGGTCGTGGACTTCATCGAGGCCCCGCCGTCGCCGTACCTCATCAACGCGGGCATCTATGTCTTCGCCGCCGCCTTCACCGAGCAGCTCCCCGAACGCGGCGATCACGAGCGGACGACCTTCCCGCGTCTCGCGCGTGAGCGCCGCCTCGCCGGGTTCCCCCTCCCGCAGGGCGCCTACTGGCGTGCGATCGACACCGCGAAGGATCTCGACGAGGCGGCCGAGGAGCTGGCCGCGGCCGGGAGTTGAGCCGGTTCCCTGACGGGAAACGGCCCTCGGGCACGACGGGGCGAAGGGAGGAGGAGAGCGTGGACATCCTCATCGCCGGAGGCGGCATCGGCGGGCTCGCGACCGCGATCGGCGTCGCCCGGAGCGGGCACCGGGCGACCGTACTGGAGCGCCATGAGGCCTTCGCCGAATTCGGTGCCGGGATCCAGCTCGCGCCCAACGCCTTCCGCGCCCTCGACCACCTCGGCGTGGGCGATGCCGTACGCGACCGGGCCGTCCACATCGACGAGTTGCGGTTCATGGACGGGACGACGGGGGAGCGCGTCGCGAGCATGCGGCTCACCGGCGGATACCGCGAGCGGTTCGGCAATCCGTATGTCGTCGTCCACCGCAACGACCTCTACGAGCCGCTGCTGGCGGCCTGCCGTGCCGCACCCGGGATCGTGCTGCGCGCCGACAGCCCGGTCGCGTCGTACGAGCAGGACGACGCCGGTGTGTGGGTGGTCCTCGGCACGGGGGAACGCGTCGCCGGGGCGGCGCTGATCGGTGCCGACGGGATCCGGTCGGCCGTGCGCCGGCAGCTCGTGGGGGACGGGGAGCCGCACGTCTCGGGCCACACCATCTACCGGTCCGTCATCCCGATGGAACGGGTGCCCGGCCAACTCCGTTGGAACACGGTCACGTTGTGGGCCGGGCCTCTCTGGCACTTCGTCCACTACCCGATCGGGCACGGCTCCTACCTCAACCTCGCGGCCGTACGGGACGACGGCGCCCGCGAGGTGGTGACCGGGGACCCCGCCGAACGCGCCCATGTGCTGGGGGAGTTCCCCGGCCTCGGCGCCACCGCGCGGCAGCTGCTGGAGCTGGGCGAGGACTGGCGGCGATGGGTCCTCTGCGACCGTGACCCGGTCGACCGCTGGACCGACGGCCGTGTCGCCCTGCTGGGCGACGCCGCGCACCCCATGCTGCAGTACGCCGCCCAGGGCGCGTGCATGGCGCTGGAGGACGCCGTGTTCCTGGGCGAGTTGCTGCGCGAAGGCGGCGAGGACGAGGTGCCGCGGACATTGGAGACGTACGCGGAGGGCCGCCGGGACCGCACCGCCCGCGCCCAGCTCGTGTCGAGGGACATGGGGACGCTGCTGTACCACGCGGCCGGTGCGGAGGCGGTGCGGCGGAACGCGATGCTGGCGGCGCTGTCGCAGGAGGACCTGTACGCGAAGGTGGCCTGGCTCCACGGCGCGGGCGGCGACGGGCGCTGACCCGCCCCCTTCCGACAGTCGATACCGAGGCGCTGACCCGTCCCGCTTCCGACAGTCGTGACCGTGCCCACGCCGCGCCCGTCCCGTACGGGTGTGATCTGCGCCGGTGCGGCGGGGCCGGGGGCGGTCGTAGCCTGGGCGGATGATCCGCACCGCCATACCCGGGGACGTCCCCGCCATCGTCGCCATGATCCGCGAGCTCGCCGCCTACGAGAAGGCGGAGCACGAGGTGGAGGCCACCGAGGAGCACATCCGGCGTGCGCTCTTCTGCGACCGGCCCGCGGCGTTCGCCCATATCGCGGAGACGGACGGCCGTACCGAGGGCTTCGCCCTCTGGTTCCTCAACTTCTCGACCTGGACCGGCGCCCACGGCATCCACCTCGAGGACCTCTACGTCCGCCCCGAGGCCCGCGGCCGCGGCCACGGCAAGGCACTCCTGGCCGAGCTGGCCCGGATCTGCACCGAGCGCGGCTACGGCCGTCTGGACTGGTCCGTGCTCGACTGGAACACGCCGTCGATCGACTTCTACCTCTCGCTGGGCGCCCGGCCCCTGGACGAGTGGACCGGCTACCGCCTCACCGGTGACGCCCTGTCCCGGCTGGGTGCGTAGCGAGCCGGTCTGTCCCGGGCGGCCGGTCCCGCCCGGCGACCCGGAAGCGGGACATACCGGTGCGGTGCCCTGTGCCGTGGCCTCAGGGGACAGCAGGTTCTCGCCGGGTCGAAGGCGTACTGGCGGATCGCGTGCATGGCGGACTCCCGGGTCGGTCGGGGCAGTTGGGCGCGTGGGACCGCCGTGGTCCCGCCCCGTGGCCGGCTCCTGCCGCCGCTCTCCGACCTCAAGCTCGCTCGAGGTCAGCAGTGAACTCCGTACGCCCTGGTGGGAGCCGTTGTCAGTGGGTGCCTGCACGATGGGGGCGGGTACAACGCAGACCGGACAGCGGGAGAGGCATATGGAGCTGCAGCCGTTCGACGAGGGCGAGCTCAAGGGCGAGGGGGACTACGAGGGCCTGCTCTTCGCGGACCTCGACCTCGCCGGGCAGGACGGACGGGACGCCCGCTTCCTGGACTGCGCGCTGCGGCGCTGCGGCCTCGACGAGACGCGTCTGACCGGCGCGCGCTTCATCGACACCGAGTTGGAGGAGATGCGCGGGATCGGCACCGACCTGGTGGGCGCCGTCCTCCGTGACGTGACGCTCATCGACGCCCGGCTGGGCGGCGTGCAGATGCACGGTTCCGTCATGGAGCGGGTGGTGGTGCGCGGCGGCAAGATCGACTATCTCAACCTGCGTGCGGCAACGCTCAAGGACGTGGTTTTCGAGGGGTGCGTACTGGTCGAGGCCGATTTCGCCGGAGCGCAAATGGAGCGGGTCGTGTTCCGCGACTGCACGGTGCGGCAGGTCGATTTCAGTAATGCGCGGATGAAAGGCGTGGATCTGCGGGAGGTGGTCGAACTGGACATTGCTCGTGGCGTTGACCGATTGGCCGGAGCCGTCATCAGTCCGACCCAACTTCTGGAATTGGCGCCGGCATTCGCCGCGCAGATCGGTGTACGGGTCGCGGGCCCCGGCGACTGATATCGAATCGCAAGCTCCGGTAGGGGTTTCCCGTCGTCGGCTTCGGCTATCAACGGGGGCATGGACAACAGCCGTGAACCCCTACCCGTCAATGACCCCTACCGCGGGAGCGAGCCGTACCGCGGCAATCCGCCCGGCACCGGAACAAACCGGGCGGCTCTCATCATCCACACGATCGCGGACATCGCCGCAGGATTCCTGGGCCTGTGGATCGCCCTGTATCTCCTGGAAGCCAACCAGGCGAATGTTTTCGTCGATTTCGTGCATGGCATGGCGAATTTCCTCGCCGGATGGTCGCAGGACATTTTCACCATGGACACGGAGGGACTGCGCGTCCTTCTCAATTACGGTCTGCCTGCCGTGATGTACCTGGCGATCGGTCACGGAGTGGCTGCGCGTCTGCGACGGGCCTGACCGTATGCCGCATCAGACCCGGGGGAAACGCGCTTGCAGGTCCCAGATGACGGGATTGTGCGCAAGGGCGTCGTGCATGTCCGTGAGGTCCGCGACCAGATCCTGGAGAAAGTCGCGGGCCTCACGGCGCAACGCCGCGTGGTTGAACACGAGCGGCGGCTCGTCGGCGGGCTGCCAGTCGGCCGTGATGTCGACCCAGCCGAACCGGCGCTCGAAGACCATGCGGTCCGCGGACTCGGTGAAGTCCAGTTCCGCGTACTGCGACGTGTGAGACCGGCTGCCCCGAGGGTCGCGGTCCAGCCGCTCCACGATGTCGCACACGGCCCAGGCGAAGTCGAGCACGGGCACCCATCCCCAGGCTGTGGACAGCTCCCGGTCCTTCTCCGTGTCGGCGAGATACACGTCGCCGCAGAAAAGGTCGTGCCGCAGGGCGCGTACGTCCGCACTCCGGTAGTCCGTCTGCGGAGGGTCGGGGAAGCGGGGCGAGAGCGAATAGCCGAGGTCGATCACGGCTCGATGGTGTCACCCACCGTTCAGCGCCGTGCGCCCGGGAAGCTGTTCAGCGGCGTACCCCCGTGGAGCCGTCACGGCCGCTGCCGCCGGCCGAACCGCCCTTGCCGCCCCGCCGGCCGAAGTCGGCCGAACCGTCTGCCCCGGCCGAACCACCTGCGCCGGCCGAACCACCCGCTCCGCCCGGCCTGTCCGCGCCGCCGCGCAGGTCCTTGCGCAGTACCGCGCACGGGCGGTGCATCCGCCGGTCCTCCCGGTGGTCGATGACCTCGTACCCAAGCGTCGTCCAGAACGCGAGGGCTCTCGGGTTGTTCTCCAGCACGGCCAGACGGAGCCCCTCGTGACCGTCGGCCCGCAGCCGCTCCTCCACCAGATGGGCCAACTCCCGCCCGTAGCCGGTCCGTTGCTCCTGGCCGTGCACCATCAGCAGGCCGATCCAGGGGTCCGGGTCGTCGGGGTCGGGGTGTTCGGCGAGGGTGATGGCGACGCCCAGCAGCCGGTGGCCCTCACGGGCGAGCAGCACCTCGGCGGCAGGGTGCTCCAACTCCTCCCGAATGCTCGCGGCGACCTGATCGGGGCGGATGTCCTCCGGGTCGGGGAAGTCGCCGCTGATGCGCTGGAAGACGGGGTCGGAGCGGTAGAGCGCGGTCAGCTCGTCGAGCAGGGGCGCGGGCAGGCCGTGGGGTCCGTGCGTCCCGTCGTCGGACAGCGTGAGCGGTTCCAGGATCATGCATCGACGCTAACGCCGCGGGCCCGGCCGGTCCGTCCGGCGCGCGTGCACGTCGTATGGCTCGGGCGCCGTGTCCGTACGACGTGTGCGGGGCGACGTCCTGAACGGGACGGGGAGGGGCGGCCGTCACCAGAGTCTGTCGATCCCGCCGGGGTGAAGGGCGATGCGGGCATCGTGGAAGGACGCCTCCCGGCGGCGGCTCTCCTCCGAGAAGAAGCAGGCCATGGTCACCTTGTCGAACCCCGGGCGGTCACTGGGGAAAGGGGCTTCCGGCGTCCCGCCGATGAGGACCGTGCCGGGGAGGACCCGCCAGCCTGCGCCCTCGTAGAACGCCTGGAGCGGACGGTCGCAGGTGAACAGGCCCACATCCACCGTCCCGCCGGCCATCTCCTCGCGGGCCGCGATCACGAGCCGGCGGCCATGGCCCTGCCCGCGTGCGGCGTTGCGGGTCACGACCGTGCTCAGCCCGGCGGCCGCATAGCGCCGGCCGGCGTGGACGATCTCCTTCGAGAGGATGTCGAGCGCGGCGAGCACCGTGCCCTGGTTCTCACCGTCGCCCTCGCCCTTGCCTTCGCCCTTGCCTTCGCCCTTGCCCTCGCGGTCGACGAGCAGCATCGAGCGCGGGTTCAGTGCCGGATCGTGGCTGAGCCGGTCCGGGGAGAGCGGCTGCCCGCTCTGGGACGGCCAGGCCTCCTCCTGCAGTTCGAGGACCTGGGCGCGCAAGGCGGCCGGCGTGGCCGCTTCCGGGAAGGTCAGGATCTCCACGGGGCGGGACCCTAACGGGCCGTACGGTCGCGGCGCGATCGGTTTTCCGCCGCCCGGCCACTGCGCGGGCGCGACCTTCCCTTCGCGCCCGCGCAGGCCCCCCTTTCGCGCCCGCGCAGGTCCCTCCTTTCGCGCCCGCGCAGGTCCCTCCCCGCGAGACGGGGTCCCGGCCGGCGTGTTCGATGAGCCGGGGGGCACTCGCCCGGGCCTTTCGAGCAGCTCCTTCGCCCTCACGGGGCCGGCCCGGAGCCACCCGCAGGCTGCGCCCGGAGCCACCCGCAAGCTGCGCTCGGCGCACAGGCGCGCGAGGTCTGGAGCGGGAAAGTCCGACTCCCTGCGGCGCATGGGCGAACCGAGATAGGTTCGTTCAACTTCCTTTCTGCGGCGCCGAGTTCGAGTGCGCGGGTGGTCTCTACGGGCCCCGTTCGCAGGGCCGGGGGACTTCTGCGGTCCGTCCCCCGGAAGGAAGCGCATGCCTCAGAACGTCACGTTCGACCTCCCCTTCGACACCCCTGTCAGCAGACATCTGGAGCACGCCCAGGAGCACCATCTGTGCTGGTTCTGAGACATGGGCCTGGTCCGCAGCCGGGCCGGGGTTGGAGGACTACACGTCATGGTCTGCCGCAGGCCGCCGCCCGCAGCGGCCCACACGCCTCGGCCGACGACATGGTCGTCCTGACGAACTGGTTCTCCTGAGGCGGCGATATCGATTCCGTTGCCAGGACCACAGCTTGAAGGGAACCGTGTGAAGTTTCGAGTCGCAGGTGCTGTTCCGACAGCGTCCGCCGGACGTTTGATCCCGGCGCAGCCAAGCGCCCAGCTCCAGCCCGCGGAGGCAGGGAGCACTCTGGCCCGCCTCTTGGCGAAACGCATCAAGGGGAGCACGGAGCAGCACCGAGGGTGCCAGAACGCCGCTCAGCAGCGGCTGGACGCACTCGGATCCCCCCACTCCAGCACCACGCTGCATGTGGAGGGAGCCCTCCAGCTGGCGCCGCGCGCGTTCCTCCCGCCCGACGAGGAGGGCTACGCCAGGTTGAGGCACCTCGACACCGGCCTGCGCACGATCGAAGCAGCCTTCCCAGACGTCGGCACCGATATTGAGGTCTGCCGACTGACCTGCATGATGCTGGAAGGGGCCTGGAGGAGCCGGGCACTCACCCCGCCGCGCGAGGAGGAGCGAACAACCGTCTGCGCCTGCCCTCTGTGCCGTTGGCTGCCCACGCCCCCCGCACGCACGCTGGACGACTACCGCTGGCGGCAGAGCGCCGGTCGTCCCCTCACCGTCAAGACCTGGCCATACCGCCGGGAACTCGACAGCGTCCTGACCGGTGGATGGTCCTGGACCCGGCAGATGAACGACCTTGAACGAGACCTCGGCCACCGCCACCGCTTCGAAGACGACATCCTGGTCTTCCACGAATACAAACGCGTGATCGACACCATCGATGCCACGCGCCTCACCGAACTCGTCCAAGGCCGCTTGGCCGAGAGTTTCAGCACCAACAGCGCACGGGCCCTGATCTCCGGAACCTTCGCCGCCCATAAGCGATCCGTCGACGAGTACTGGCTCCAACAGCACCACGCGGGCAGCGTCATGCTCCCCCAGACCAACCCACTCAGCCAGAGCGCCTACGCACACCTGCAGATGCTGGACTGCCTGTTCTGGCACGTCTCACCCGACACCGAACTCTGGCAGGAAGAACACCTCGCCTCCCTGCTGCTGTGCCGCGTCATCGACGACATGGTGGACGTACGAGCCGACGCCCTGACCGGCGAGATCAGCAACTTCTGGCTCGCCGACATGTCCCCCCACACCAAGGCCCTCTACGCTGCCTGCGCCATTGCCCTCGTCAAGTACGGCTGCATGCCCGAGGCGCATGCCCCGATGTGGAACACCTGGCTGATGAACACCACCATCGTCTGGATGGGGCTCACGGGCCGCCACGCCCTGTGGTTCGACGGCATCACCCAGGGCCTCCCCCCGGCCCAGGCGTGCCCGCTCTGCGACCTGCAGCCCAACGCATGCACCGGCATCGTCACCCACGGCACCACCCTCACCATCACCCCGCGGCCCACCGCACCAGCGCTGAGCACCCGGGCCGCCGAGCTATCCGCGCGCTGCCGAGCCCAATACCCCCAGACATGGCCCCTCTTCGACGCCGAGCTCCATGCCTTCGAAGCACTGCACGGCCCCTGGTACGGCAACACCGATAGCACATGGGAGATCCTGCGCCGCACCTACATAGCCGCCGTGGAGGCATCCAGCGCCGCACCGTCCCCGGGCCGCGCTCTTCATGTCCAACAAGATGCCGGCGTAGTCGGATCTGAAAAGTTCCACACCCTGCACGACCCTCGAACCGGGAGGGAAGACACCGCACTGCTCGCCTACATGTTCGGCTGCGCCCACCCGCATTTCCTCTGGAACGCCACGGGATACCGTCCCACGGGCCTCGCTGGCGACTGGCTCGACGGCTGACGCCTCAGTTGTTCCAGAAACCCAGTAGGTGACTCCTCCCCCCGGATGAATCCGGGGGGCTTCTCCTGTCGGCGGCTGGGCCGTGTCTTTTCGTGGGCTGGTCAATTGATCGGGTCTGTCTGGCCGATGAGTGATCACTGACGCGATTGGGGTCGAATCGAGCCGCTGATGCCGGCCGATCCGGCCCGCGGACGGCGATGGGCCGACCACCGCCGAACGTTGGAGGCCATCGCGGGGGAAGTGCCGCTCCAACTCGCCCTGGCGTGATCTGCCTGCCGAGCTCGGCGCATTCCGGATCGCTCACAAGCGGCTGGTCGGATGGGCCGTCGACGGCACCTGGAAAGGATCCTCACCAGCGTGCTGACCATGGCTGATGCTGATGCTGACGGCGACATCGACAGGCTCTAGCCATCCAGCGCCCGCGGCGCAAGAACGAGCCTCGGGGCGGCAGGAGCCCGGGGCTGAGGCCCGCGTCCGCAGCAGGGCCGGGTGACACACCCGCGCAGGTCCCTCCTCGCTGCGCGCCGGCGCGCTCCCGCTCTCACCGCATGTCCGCGTGCTGTGTGTTCACCGGGCGCGCGAAGGTTCGTACGGCAAGGGCCTGCGAGTGGACTAGACCTCTCGGCCCGTCCCGCGCGAGACTGTTCCCGTGAGAAACGTCATCGCCCTCGACGTGGGCGGCACCGGCATGAAGGCCGCCCTCGTGGCGGCGGACGGCGCGCTGCTCCACGAGGCCCGGCGGGCCACCGGCCGTGAGCGCGGGCCCGATGCCGTCGTCGCGTCGATCCTCGCCTTCGCCGAGGAGCTGCGGCAGGAGGGACTGGTGCGGTTCGGCGAGCCCCCCTCCGCGGCCGGTGTGGCCGTCCCCGGCATCGTGGACGAGGCCGGCGGTGTCGCCGTGTACGCGGCCAACCTCGGCTGGCGGGACGTACCGCTGCGCGCCTTGCTGGCCGAGCGGCTCGGCGGCGTCCCCGTCGCCCTCGGCCACGACGTCCGCACGGGCGGCCTCGCCGAGGGCCGCCTCGGCGCGGGACGGGGCGCCGACCGCTTCCTCTTCCTGCCGCTGGGCACCGGCATCGCCGGCGCGATCGGGATCGAGGGCCGCATCGAGGCGGGGGCCCACGGCTGCGCGGGCGAGATCGGCCACATCGTCGTACGCCCGGGGGGACCGGACTGCGGCTGCGGGCAGGCAGGCTGTCTGGAGACCCTCGCCTCCGCCTCCGCCGTCGCCCGGGCCTGGGCGGCCGCGAGCGGCGACCCGGAGGCCGACGCCGCGGACTGCGCGAAGGCCGTCGAGTCGGGGGATCCCCGGGCCCTTGCCGTTTGGGACGAGGCGATCGGCGCCCTCGCCGACGGCCTCGTCACCGGGCTCACCCTGCTCGACCCGCGCACGCTGATCATCGGCGGCGGTCTGGCCGAGGCCGGGGAGACGCTGTTCTCCCCGCTCCGGGCCGCGGTCGAGGACCGGATCACCTTTCAGACCGTCCCCCACATCGTCCCGGCGGCCCTCGGGGACAACGCCGGATGCCTGGGCGCGGGCCTGCTCGCCTGGGATCTTCTCTCCGCGGAGGTAACCGCCTGATGGTGGCTCACAAGGCAGTCCAGGTCCTCGCCGGCGCGCGTGTGGTGCTGCCGACGGGCGTCGTCGAGGGCGGCGCCGTCGTCGTCGACGGCCGCACCATCGCGCCGTACGCCGGGGATGGGGCCGCGCTGCCCGCCGGGGAGGGGGGCTCACCGGACGCCCGCGAGGCCGCCTCGTACGCCGCCGGATCGGCCTCGTCCGCCCCCGGAGCCGCTTCGTACACCCCTGGGACGGCCGCGGGCACCGCCTCGTACGCCGCGGCCGGACAGCGGGTCACCACGCTCGACCTGCCGCGCGACCACTGGATCGTCCCCGGCTTCGTCGACATCCATGTGCACGGCGGAGGCGGCGCCTCCTTTTCCGGAGGGACGGCCGAGGAGGCCCTCGCAGCGATCGCGACCCATCGGCGGCACGGCACGACGACGATGGTCGCCTCCACCGTCACCGGCGACCTCGACACTCTGGCCCAGCAGGCGTCGGCCCTCTCCGAACTCGTCGAGCAGGGCGACCTCGCGGGCATCCACTTCGAGGGACCGTTCATCGCCCGCAACCGCTGCGGCGCCCACGAGCCGTCGCTGCTGCGCGACCCCGACCCCGCGGACGTACGGAAGCTGGTCGACGCGGCGCGCGGGTCCGCGCGGATGATGACGCTCGCGCCCGAACTGCCGGGCGGCCTCGAGTCGGTGCGGCTGCTGGCCGACCAGGGCGTGATCGCGGCCGTCGGCCACACCGACGGCTCGTACGAGACGACGCTCCAGGCAGTCGACGCGGGTGCCACTGTGGCCACGCACCTGTTCAACGCGATGCCTCCGCTCGCCCACCGGGCACCGGGGCCGATCGCCGCGCTGCTGGAGGACGAGCGGGTCACCGTCGAGCTGATCAACGACGGCGTGCATCTGCACCCCGCCGTCCTCGAACTCGCCTTCCATCGCGCGGGCGCGTCCCGCGTCGCCTTCATCACGGACGCCATGAGCGCGGCCGGCAAGGGCGACGGCCGCTACCGGCTCGGCGGGATGGAGGTGGACGTCGCCGACGGCGTCGCCCGGCTCGTGGCCGGCGGCACGATCGCGGGCTCGACGCTGACGCTGGACACGGCGTTCCGGAGGGCCGTCACGGTCGACGGGCTGCCGGTCGGGCAGGTCGTCGAGGCTGCTTCGGCGGCCCCCGCCCGGCTGCTCGGCGCGTACGACCGGATCGGTTCGCTGGAGCCGGGCAAGGACGCCGACCTGGTGGTGCTGGACGGGGGCTTCCGGCTGGTCGGCGTCATGAGCAAGGGGGAATGGGTGGTTTCGCCGGAACTGTCCTGATCCGGGATCCGATTGGCCCGGTCACGGGTCTCGCCCGCCCGAACCCGCGGTGGCATGATCGCTGGCGCACCCGGGCGGGCGCGGGCGGGTCGGCGTTCGCGGCGACAAAGGTCCGGGTGTGCCCCGGCGAGCCGGGACAGTACGGGGCACCACCGACACACGGGAGGGGTAGCCGTTGATCCTCACAGTCACCCTCAACGCGGCCCTCGACATCACCTATCGCGTACCGCACCTGCGGGCCGCCGCCTCGCACCGTGTCACCGACGTCTCCGAGCGGCCCGGCGGCAAGGGCCTGAACGTGGCCCGCGTCCTCGCGTCGCTCGGCCACTGCGCGGTTGTCACCGGCTTCGTCGGCGGCCGGACGGGCGAGAAGCTGCGGGAGTTGCTCGCGGCGGACGCCACCGTCGAGCCGCCCATGGACCCTTCGGCCGACTCCGTCCGCGAAGCCTCCGCTCGCGAGGCCGCGGCCTTCGAAGCCTCCACCGGCCGGGCCCTGTCGTCCGTCCCGCCCCAGCGCCACCCCGGCGACGCCACCGGCACCGTGCCGCCCGGTGCATCACACCCCCGCTACGGACGCCTCATCGACGCGCTCACGCCCATCGAGGGGACCACGCGGCGCACCGTCGGCGTCGTCGACGCGGCCTCCGGGGACACCACGCAGCTCAACGAACCCGGCCCGGCCATCGGCCGTGCCGAGTGGGACACCTTTCTGCACACCTACACCGCGCTCCTCGGCGACGCCACGGCCGTCGCGCTCTGCGGCAGTCTGCCGCCGGGTGTGCCCGTCGGCTCGTACGCCCGGCTCGTACGCGACGCGCAGGCGGCGGGGGTGCCCGTCCTTCTCGACACCAGCGGTGAACCCCTGCGCCGCGGCATCGCCGCACGCCCCGACCTCGTCAAGCCCAACACCGACGAACTGGCCGGGCTCACCGGCTCCACCGAGCCCATACGTGCCGCGCTCGACGCCCGCCGCCGCGGCGCCCGCGCCGTCGTCGCCTCGCTCGGCTCCGACGGGATGTTCGCGGCGACCGCCGACGGGAGCTGGCAGGCGGCGCCCCCGCGCCGCTTCGCGGGCAACCCGACGGGCGCGGGCGACTCCGCCGTCGCCGGTCTGCTGTCGGGACTGGTGGAGGGGTTGTCGTGGCCGGACCGCCTGGCGCGGGCCGTGGCCCTGTCGGCGGCGACCGTACGGACCCCGGTGGCCGGCGAGTTCGACCCCGCGACGTACGAGGACCTGCTCTCGCAGGTCGAGGTTCTGGACCGGTCGGATGTCCCGGTCTGACCGGAAGATCCGTTTCGCGAGGGGCGTCCGACCGGCCGGACCGGACGTCCGACACAACCGGGTCGCAACGGCCCACGTCTGGGGGGCGCATGCCACTGGTCGGCACAGGAGAACTGGTCGCGCGGGCCCGCGCGGAGGGCCGTGCCGTCGCGGCCTTCAACGTGATCACGCTGGAGCACGCGGAGGCAGTGGCCGCGGGCGCGGAGGCCGCGGGGCTCCCCGCGGTCCTGCAGATCTCCGAGAACGCGGTGAGGTTCCACGGCGGCCGCCCCGGCCCGATCGCCGCGGCCACCGCCGCCGTCGCGCGGGCGTCCACCGCCCGGCTCGCCCTCCACCTCGACCACGTCGAGTCGGTGGAGCTGCTCCATGCCGCGCACGTCGAGGGCTTCGGCTCGGTCATGTTCGACGCCTCGAAGCTGGACTATGCCGACAACGTCAAGGCCACGGCGGAGGCCGTGCGCTGGGGCCATGAACGCGGCATCTGGGTGGAGGCCGAACTGGGTGCGGTCGGCGGCAAGGAGGGCGACACGGCCGGCTCCGGCGGGGCGACCCTCGACGCCCACGCCCCGGGCGTACGGACCGATCCGGCGGAAGCCGCGGCGTATGTGGACGCCACGGGTGTGGACGCGCTCGCCGTCGCCGTCGGCAGTTCGCACGCGATGACCGAGCGCACCGCCGCGCTGGACCATGCGCTGATCGCCCGCCTCCGGGACGCCGTACCCGTACCGCTGGTGCTGCACGGCTCTTCGGGCGTCCCCGACGAGGAGCTGCGCCGCGCGGTCGCGTCCGGCATGTCCAAGATCAACGTCGGTACGGCCCTCAACACGGCCTTCACCGGCACCGTCCGCGCATATCTGGAGGCCAACGGGCGGGTCGTCGACCCGCGGAAGTACCTGGCCCCCGCACGGGAGGCCATGGCCCACACGGTGGACCGCTTCCTGCGCACGGTCGGCGGGGACGCGGGCGCGGGCAGCGGGGACGCGAGCACGGACGGCGGGGGCGCCGGCAGGGGCTGAGGGCCCGCGCCGGTGCGCCACCGCGGTTACGCGCACGTGGCGGGGGAGCGGAGCGGGCTCACCGGATCAGGCGTTCAGCGGGTGCCGGGTGCCGGGTGCCGGGTGCCGGTGAACTCAAGTCACCGGCCCCGCTCACCAGCCCGCAGGCGCGGTGCCCTTCTCGGGCCGGAGCGCGACCATGTCGAGGCTGACGTCGCACTGGTTGCCCGCCTCGCAGGAGAGGCGGATGCGGTTGGTGCCCTTGTCCAGAGTCACGATGGACCAGGTGTTGGCCCACCCCTTCTCCAGGTCGCCCTCGGGCGCGTTGGCGAAGTTCTTCATGTTCAGCGGTCGGCTGTCGGGCTTGCCGTTCACCGACATCGTCAGGTTGGCGTCCTTGCCGGGTACGCCGTAGCGGACGTACAGCCGGTACTGGCCGGCCTTCTCCACCTTGGTCTTCCAGGTGGCGGCCGCACCGGGTGCGTTCATGCCCACGTAGGAGCCCGAGGAGCTCTTGGCGCCCTTGACATCCGAGGCGGTGGCCGCCGGGCTGTCGAGACGGAGGCCGGCCGCGTCCTTGTTCGGCAGGTCGGTCTGCGGCTTGTCCCCCTTACCGCTCCCGGGCTCGACGCTCTCGGCGGGCGCCGTGGTCCCGGAGCCGCCGGCGTCGTCCTTGGTGGAGTCCCCGCCGGTGTTGGTCATGATCGCGACGCCGATGGCCACGACGACCACGGCGACGACGGCGATCGCGCCGACGAGCAGGCCACGGTTGGGCCCGCGGCCGCCGCCCCGCCCTCCGAAGTCACCGGGAGGCGGCGTGGAGCGGCCCTGCCCGCCGGGGAGCGTCTCGGGGGCGGCGTAGTGCGGGTTGGCCTGCCGGCCGTAAGCCGACTGCCCGTGGGTCTGCTGCCCGTACGCCTGCTGGCCCTGCGGGGCGTACTGCGCCTGCCCGTAACGCCGCTCGCCGACCCGCGAGACCTGGTTGTACGAGGTGCGGGGGACGCCCGGCTGCGCGGGTCCGGGGTAGCCGTAGCCGCCGGTCGGTGCGCCGGTCGACTGCGAGCCGCCGTCACCGCCCTCTGTGCGGTACAGGTAGGCGAACGGGTCGTCGTTCTCGGGCGTGCCCGTCCCGTCGGGCGTACCCGTCCCGTTGTTCCCGGCCGTCATCCCCTTGTCACTCCCCAACTGGTTGCGAACCACCGGCGCTCTGGACTCAGAGCGCCAGGACAGCTCCTATCAGGGCCGGGGTGCCCCCGACAGGTCGTCCGCTGTCCTGATGGCCAACGTTCATGATCGATTCACCGGCGGTCACGGCAGCCCCGTATGCACATCGCCGACCGGTCGAGCGTACCGGGTCGCGGTGCCCGCTGTTCCCTGCTTGCCGCACCGGAGAGGGATACCCGTCGTGCGCGGCTGTGGGGCGCCTGCCCGGCCTGGGCATCCCCATGCCGCAAGGCGCCGAGGGTGAGGCGTCTCACGCTCGGCCCGCGGCACCCGCCGATGCCCCTAGCCCGCGCGGCGGGCCTTGGAGCGCGAGCGCTTCTCCACGTACATCCGCTGGTCCGCGGACTGCAGGACTTCCTCGGCCGACATGCCGCAGCTCGCCCAGCCGATGCCGAAGCTGGCACCGACGCGGACGGCGCGGCCGTCCACCCGGATCGGCGGGATGATCGCGTTGCGCAGGCGGACGGCCAGGTCCTGGGCGTCCGCGCGGCCGAGGCCGTCGGCGAGGACCACGAACTCGTCACCGCCGAGACGGGCGACCGTGTCCCCGTCCCGTACGCCGTTGGTGAGCCGGCGGGCGACCTCGATGAGGACGGCGTCGCCGGTGTGGTGGCCGAAACGGTCGTTGATCGACTTGAAGCCGTCGAGGTCGCAGAAGAGCACGGCGAGGCCCTTGGTGCCGTCGTCCTCCTCGCCCTCGGGCGGCGCGACGGTGTGCACATGGTGGTCGAGCGGGGCCCCGGGAGGCCCCGCCCGCCCGGGGAACGGCGAGTCGAATCCGTCCGAGCGGAAGCCGAGTTCATCGGTCTCGACCTCCACCGCCGGCGCGTACGCGGCACCGCCGAACTCGCCCGAAGCCACATCGAAGGTCTGGCTGCTCGGCCCGTACTGCGAGGGCAGCGGCGGGCGGCTGCACAGCCGGGCGCCGAGCCGGGCGCGCAGCTCGGCGCTGTTGGGCAGTCCGGTGAGGGAGTCGTGGCTGGCGCGGTGCGCGAGTTGCAGCTCGTGCCGCTTGCGCTCCTCGATGTCCTCGACGTGGGTGAGCAAAAAGCGCGGCCCGTCGGCGGCGTCGGCGACCACGGAGTTGCGCAGCGACACCCACACATATGTGCCGTCGCGGCGGGCGAGGCGCAGCTCGGCGCGGCCGCCCTCGGCGGAGGTGCGCAACAGGGTGCCGATGTCCTCGGGGTGCACCAGGTCGGAGAAGGAGTAGCGGCGCATGGCGGCGGCCGGGCGGCCGAGCAGCCGGCAGAGCGCGTCGTTGGCGCGCAGGAGGCGGCCGTGCTGGTCGCCGCCCATCTCGGCGATGGCCATGCCACTGGGCGCGTACTCGAAGGCCTGCCGGAACGACTCCTCGCTGGCGCGCAGGGCCTGCTGCTCGCGCTCCAGCCGTACGAGAGCGCGCTGCATGTTGGCCCGCAGCCGGGCGTTGCTGATGGCGATGGCGGCCTGGAAGGCGTACATCTGCAGGGCCTCGCGGCCCCACGGGCCGGGCCTGCGGCCGTTGCGCGGCCGGTCGACCGTGATCACGCCGAGGAGTTCGTCACCGGCGGAGTACATGGGTGCGAGCAGTCGGTCTCGGGGGTGCCAGTCGTCGGCGAAGCGCGGCTCGGGCCCGTCGTTGCGCCACTGCGGGATGTCGTCGTCGTCCAGCACCCAGCCCTCGGTGTGCGGGATGAAGCGCAGCGCGCCCCAGTGCTCGCCCATGGAGAGCCAGCGGTCCCAGGCGGTGCGGTTGCCCACCCGGCCCGCCATGAGGGCCTCGGCGCCCGCGCTGCCGGCGACGGCGGCGACGACGAGGTGTCCGTCGGGCCGTACGAGGTTGACGGCGGAGAGCTCGTAACCCAGGCCGTTGATGATGCCGTCGGCGACGGTCTGGAGCGTGTCGGCGAGGCTGCGAGCGGTGTTGAGGTCCGCCACGACGTGATGCAATTGACGCAGGGTGGCGAGCCGGACGTACGGCTCCGACTCCGTCTCCATCGCTCGCACCCCCCGAGACCTGACAGCAAATCCAGGGTCAGACATCCATTGCCACGGCCACTGAATCACAGCGAGCTGCCCACTCGGTACACAGGGTCAACAATTACCGCCTGCTGTGACTCAAGTCACAGTACGTGGTGGGGGGTTGGGGGTTTGGCGGGGGTGGACTTCTGTAGTTCCGGAAAGCAAATCCGGAATTCGCCCACGCCTCACGTGGCCCGAGGCGCAGGTACGCCGTATGGCCTAGGTCCCGGCTGGGTCCAGGGTCCGATGCGGTCACGCGGCCGCGGCCGCTAGCGTTCTTCGCGTGTTGCCGAAGACCCCGCACCCGCGCACCGAGACCATCCTCCATGCTGATGGGGTGAGCGACGACCAATTCCGCGCCGCCATGTCCCGGCTCGCCGCGGGAGTGGTGCTCGTGACCGCGTTCGACCCCGAGGACGGCCCGCAGGGCGAGGACGTCGGCATGACGGCGACCGCGTTCATGTCGGTGTCACTTGACCCACCGCTCGTCATGGTGAGCGTTCGCAACGACTCGCGAATGGACGAGCTTCTGGAGCGTCAGCCGCTGTGGGCGGTGTCCGTCCTGTCGGAGAGCCAGCGTCACATCGCCGGCCGGTTCTCCATGAAGGGCCGGATCAGCGACCGGCTGCTCTTCGAGGACATCGCGTACGAGCGCGGGACGACGGCGGGGGCACTCCTCGTGGGCGGGGCGCTCGCAGTGCTGGAGTGCCGTACGGAGGAGCGGGTGCCGGCGGGGGACCACACGCTCGTGATCGCGCGGGTGCTGACGGCCCGTACGCCGAGCACCGAGGGCGGGCCGCTCACGTACTTCCGGGGGCGGTACCGGCGACTGGACTAGCGGCGCGGCGCACGGCCTTCGGGGTTTCGGGATCTTCCGTGTTCGTGAGGGCTTTGCAAGCTTCGAGGGCTTACGAGTCGTCCTGGGTCATTCGCGATCGACCCGGCCGTAGGGGGGTTCAGCCGTACGGGATTCCATCGCGGAGCGGGGTGGAGCGCGGCCCGGCGCCCGCCTGCCTACCAGTCCCGGCCGTTGCGCCCGCGCTTGGTCTGGCTGCGCTGCTTCTTCTCCCGCAGCCGCCGCTCGTTGATCCCCCGCGGGATGCGGGTCTTGCGACGCGGCTTCGGCGGAGGCGCCGTCGCCTCGGCGAGGAGAGCGGCGAGACGCACCGCGGCCGTCTCGCGGTTGCGCCACTGCGAGCGGTGCTCGGACGCCCGCACCGACACCACACCGTCGACCAGGCGCCCGGCCAGGCGCTCCAGTGCGCGCTCCTTCCACACCGGCGGCAGCGCCTGCGTACCGGCGAGGTCGAAGCGCAGCTCGACCTGGCTGTCCGAGGTGTTGACGTGCTGGCCGCCGGGCCCGGAGGAACGGGAGAAACGCCACATGAGCTCGGCCTCCGGAAGGGAGACCGAACCGCGGATGACGTAGGGCCCGGACATGTCCACCATGATCCCGCCGCCGGACGCCGATGGCATCCGCTTTTTTCCGCCGGGTTTCCGACGCCCGTACGGGCTCGGCCGGGCGGGCGTGGCCGGTGCTGCCGCGCAGGGCCGGTCGGGCCGGGACGCACAAGGTTCGTAAAGAAAGTAAAGCCAGGCGGAACCTCGCGATGCCGTCCTGGCGTTGTGGAGGGTGACGGTAGCTTCGTCACCGGCACGGAGCCCGCACGATTCTGACGAGGAAAGGGACATCCCCATGGCTGTAAGCCTGTCCAAGGGCGGCAACGTCTCGCTCACGAAGGAGGCGCCGGGCCTCACCGCCGTCACGGTCGGCCTCGGCTGGGACGTCCGGACCACCACCGGCACGGACTTCGACCTGGACGCGAGCGCGATCGCGGTCAACCCGGGCGGAAAGGTCGTCTCCGACGGTCACTTCATCTTCTTCAACAACAAGTCGACGCCGGACCAGACGATCGTGCACACCGGCGACAACCGCACCGGTGAGGGCGCGGGCGACGACGAGGCCATCAATGTGAACCTGGCCGGTCTGCCCGCCGACGTCGAGAAGATCGTCTTCCCGGTCTCCATCTACGATGCCGAGAACCGCAGCCAGAACTTCGGCCAGGTGCGCAACGCGTACATCCGTATCGTCAACCAGGCCGGTGGCGCCGAGATCGCGCGCTACGACCTCAGCGAGGACGCGGCCACCGAGACCGCCATGGTCTTCGGCGAGCTGTACCGGAACGGCGCGGAGTGGAAGTTCCGTGCCGTGGGCCAGGGCTACGCGTCCGGCCTGGTGGGCATCGCGCAGGACTTCGGCGTCAACGTCTGACGTCTCACGCCCCGGGGCCGACGTCCGGCGTTCGACGCCTGACGCCTGACGCCTGACGCCTGACGCCTGACGCCTGACGGCTAATGGCTGACGTCCGGCGTCTCGCGTTTCGGCGTCTCGCTTTCGGCGTTCGAGTCTCGTGCCCGGCGTTCGGCGTCTCGCGGTCGGCGGCGGTATCGGGATGGTGTGAGCCGTCCGCGACACCGGCGCACCTGACGTGCGCAGCAGGGAAGAGGGCCGGCCCGCATTGGGCCGGCCCTCTCGCGTCGCCGTCGGTGAGAGGGGGCCGCGCTGCCCGAGCCGGGTCATCAACGAGCCCCGCCGCGCGGCCCGTTGCCCTGCCCCTGGCCCCTGCCCCTGCCCTCTGAGACCCTCGACCCTCTTGCCCCGTCGCCTCGGGCGAGACCCCGGCCCGTTGCACTGACCCGCGAGGATGAGTGACCCGCGGGAAGGATGCCTACCCCGCGAGGATCACGCTCCGCGTGAGGTTCCTCGGCCGGTCCGGGTCAAAATCCCGCGCCTCGGCCACCGCGACCGCCAGCCGCTGGGCCCGGATCAGGTCCGCCATCGGGTCCAGCGCTCGCGGTCCCGTCCCGCTGTCCGACTCGGCGAGCAGCGTGCCGCCCACCCGTGCGACATCGGCAGCGAGCCCCTCAGGCAGCGAGCCGAACATCCACGCCACACGCCCGGGCCCGGTGATCGAGATCGGACCGTGCCGGTACTCCATCGCCGGGTAGGACTCGGTCCAGGCCCCCGCCGCCTCGCGCATCTTCAAACCGGCCTCCTGTGCCAGCCCGTACGTCCAGCCACGCCCGAGGAACGTCCACTGCTCGGCGGTGACTGCTGCCTCCGGCAGCGGCTGGGTGACGGCGAGTTCGGCGTCGACGGCGGCCTCGGCGATCGTCTTCACGCCCGCGGGGAGCGGGCCGTGCACCTCCAGGCCGGCCCGCAGATACGCCAGAGCCGTGGTCGCGAACCGGGTCTGGACGACCGACTCCTCGTCCGCCCAGTCCAGTACGGCCACGGCGTCGGCCGCCTGCATCACCGGCGTCTTCGGGTCGGCGGTCAGGGCGGTCGTGGCGGGGCGGTCGCGCAATTCGGCGAGCAGGTCCAGCACCTCGGTGGTGGTTCCCGACCGCGTGATGGCGACCACCCGGTCGTACACCCGCCCGTCGCCACCCGGCCCGGCGGCCAGCCGGGGGAACTCCGATGACGCGAACGCGTCGGTCTCGCCCTGCCCCGCGGCCTCGCGCAGCGCCGCGTACGCCTGCGCCATGAACCACGACGTGCCGCATCCGGTGACGGCGACCCGCTCGCCCGGCCGCGGCAGCCCCTTCCCGGAGGCGGCGGCCTCGGCGGCGCGCCGCCAGCAGCCGGGCTGGGTGGCGATCTCGGCCGCGGTACGGGACGTCGGGGGCTGCTCGGGCTCCGCCATGGTCGGGTGCTCCTTCTGTGCGGTGAACAAGCCAGGTCGGGGGACCGGCCACCCGTCGTGGATAGCAGGCCGGGTCGGGGGGAGGGAAGGGCGGTTTCCGCCGGGAGTCACCGGCAGGAGTCAAAGGTATGGACCTGAGCGGGAGTTGGCTACGTCGACCCGTCGGCAGTACGCGGTGCCCCGGACGGCGAGGCCGAGGCCACCGGGAGGGGCACGGAACGCGGTGTGGGAAGGCGGCGGGAGGACTGCGCGGAAGTCGGCGGGAATGCTGCGCCGGAAGTCGGCCGCGACCGCGGCCCGCCCGGGGGCGGTCGGGACCGTGCGTACAGAGGACGGGCCAGGGCCGTGTCGGACGCGGCGGCTAGGGTGAGGGCCATGACACGGGGCGAGAGCGGGGGACTGTCCGACCGGGACCGTGCCGTGCTCGCCGTGGAGCGCCGCTCCTGGTCCGGGCCGGGCGCCAAGGAGCGGGCGATACGGGAGCGGCTCGGCCTCTCCTCGACCCGCTACTACCAGCTGCTGAACGCCCTGCTGGACGACCCGCACGCGCTCGCCCACGACCCCGTCACGGTCAACCGCCTGCGCCGGGTCCGCGACGCGCGCCGAGCCAACCGCTGACCTCCACCGCTGTGGCGCCGAGCGCTGACTGCCCCGGCGGGTCACCAACCGCCGGTGCCCGGACACTGACGCCCTGGACTCCGACCGCAACCGCTGCCGCCGCCAACCGCCACCCCTTGGCGTCCTTGCCGCTGCAGCGCCAACTGCGCGCGCCGGATCATCGCCGCCCGAGTCCCGAGTCCCGAGTCCCGAGTCCCGAGCCCTGGGTCGTTCCCGCCG
>NZ_JBICVP010000006.1:357963-452026 GCF_043199075.1 Streptomyces sp. NPDC048639 | reverse complement strand
ACGCGACCGCCGACCGCCGACCGCCGACCGCCGACCGCCGACCGCCGACCGCCGACCGCCGACCGCCGACCGCCGACCGCCGACCGCCGACCGCCGACCGCCGACCCGGACCGGATCACAGGCCGACGGCCATGGCGCGATCCGCTGCCGCTCGGTCCGCGCCGCGCCCGCCGCCGGTAGGGTCGGCCGCATGGGCATCCCGGAATCCCTGCCGACCCCGGTCACCCCCGCCGGCCGCGACGGCCTTGCCGCACTGCTGGCCCGTCCCGAACGGGCCGTCGTGGGCCTCGACTTCGACGGAACCCTCGCCCCGATCGTCCCCGACCCCGACCAGGCCCGTGCCCACCCGGGCACCGCGCAGGCACTCGCCCGCCTGACCCCGCTCGTCGGCTCGGTCGCCGTGATCACCGGCCGCCCGGCCGAGGTCGCCGTCCGCTACGGCGGCTTCGCGGGCGTCGAGGGCCTGGAGCACCTGGTGGTCCTCGGCGCGTACGGTGCCGAGCATTGGGACGCCGCCTCCGGCGCGCTCCAGGAGCCCGCCCCCCACCCCGGCATCGACGCCGTACGGACCGAGCTGCCGGACGTGCTCGCGCGCGACGGCGGCCGCACCGGCACGCACGTGGAGGACAAGGGCCGGGCCATCGCCGTCCACACACGCCGTACCGACGATCCGCAGGCCGTGTTCGAGGCGCTGCACGAGCCGCTGTACGCCCTGGCCGAGCGGCACGGCCTGATCGTCGAGCCGGGCCGTCTCGTCCTGGAGCTGCGCCCGCCGGGCATGGACAAGGGCGTCGCGCTGGAGGAGCACCTACGGGCCTGCGACGCGAGCGCGGTGCTCTACGCCGGCGACGACCTCGGCGACCTCGCGGCCTTCGCCGCCGTGGAGAAGCTGCGGTCGAACGGCCTGCCGGGCCTCCTGGTCTGCAGCGGCAGCAGCGAGGTCACCGAACTCGCCGCCCGCGCCGACCTGGTGGTCGACGGGCCGCGGGGCGTGGTCGCGCTGCTCAACGCTCTGGCCGACGCGCTCACCACCCCTGGGGCGGGGAGCTAGCGGGCCGCCCGAGCCAGGGGCCGGTTGCGCCAACCGGCGCGATCCGCAGCGGTGTTGAGGCAAGGAGAGAGCGATGTCCGCAAGTCCGCCGCCGCCCGCGACGCCTCCCGGCGAGGAGGAGGTGCTGGACAGTCCGACGGCCTGGGTGGCCCGGCACATCCGTGCCTACGTCGAGTCCGACGGCCGGAAGGGGCACCTCTACCACGGTCTGCCGACGCTGCTGCTGACCACCCGGGGCCGGAAGTCCGGGAAGCTGCGGCGCACCGCGCTGATCTACGGCCAGGAGGGCGATCGCTAACTGCTGGTGGCGTCGAACGGCGGGGCATCGCACGACCCGGCCCGGTACCTCAACCTCGGGGAGCACCCGGAGGTGACACTGCAGGTCGGCGCGGACCCCTTCTCCGGCCGGGCCCGTACGGCCTCAGCGGAGGAGAAGCCCGGCCTGTGGCGGCGGATGGCCACGATCTTCCCGCAGTACGACAGCTACCGGGAGAAGGCCGGACGGGACATCCCGCTCGTGATCGTCGAACGCGACCCGGAACCCGGACCGTCCCAGGGCCTGTCCGATGGGTCAATGCGCTGAGCGCGGCTGAGGGTTGGCGGGGGCTTGCCGCCGGGGTCTGCAGCCCCCGGCAGGCGGATCCGCCGGTCAGCTCAGCCGGGCATCGGCGTAGAAGACGAGCGCATCACGCAGGTGGTCGGCCGGCCCATCGGCGATCTTGTTGAAGTTCGCGCGGAACTGCGGTCATCGACGAAGTGCCGGCCCATCCCCTTGTAGGCGGCAGCGTTCCCGAGGGCCGGCCCGTGGCCGTCGCGAACGGTCAGCCCCCCAGGGCGTTGAGCTGGTCGAGGAACCACTTCTGCGGCGGCAGGGAGGTCGCCGCGGCGGCGAGCCGCTTCGTGCGCTCGGCGCGTTCGCCCGGCGCCATCGTCAGCGCCTGGCGCAGCGCCTCGGCCGTGCCCGTCACGTCGTACGGGTTGACCACGAGCGCCTCCTCGCCGAGCTCCGCGTACGCGCCCGCCTCGCGGGAGAGCACCAGCGCGCAGCCCTCGTCCGAGACGACCGGAATCTCCTTCGCGACGAGATTCATGCCGTCCCGGATCGGATTGACGAGGGCCACGTCGGCGATCCGGTACGCGGCGAGCGAGCGCGCGAAGTCGTCCTTCACGTGCAGGAGCACCGGCTGCCAGGCGTCCGTGCCGAACTCGGCGTTGATCTCGCCGGCGACCCGCTGCACCTCGTCGGTGTAGTCGCGGTAGACCGCGAGATCCTGCCGCGAGGGATAGGCGAAGGCGACGTGGACGACCAGGCCGCGCCACTCCGGATGGTCGGTGAGCAAATGCCGGTACGCGTGCAGGCCGCGCACGATGTTCTTCGACAGCTCGGTCCGGTCGACCCGGACGATCACCCGGCGCTCCCGGCCGCCGATCTGCTCGCGCAGGGCGGCCATGCGCTCGACCACATCAGGGCGGTGCGACCGCTCCCGCAGGAAGTCGGCGTCGGCGCCGAGCCCGTGCACCCCGAGCCGCGTCGTACGGCCCTCGCAGGTGACGGCGTCGGCGCTGCCGTCCGTGGTGTCCACCTGGCCGTCGAGCACCGCCGTGGTGCATGCGGCGAAGGCGTCCGCCCAGCGCTGGGTGAGGAAGCCCGCCCGGTCCGCGCCGAGGATGCCGCGCAGGAGCTGCCGGGCGATGTCGTCGGGCAGCAGCCGGAAGTAGTCCACGGGCGCCCACGGCGTGTGCGAGAAGTGCCCGATGCGCAGATCGGGGCGGCGCCTGCGCAGCATGCCGGGGACCAGGCACAGGTGGTAGTCCTGAACGAGCACCGCGGCACCCTCGGCGGCCTCCTCGGCGAGGGCGTCGGCGAAGGCGGCGTTGTACGCCTCGTAGGCCGCCCACTGGGTGCGGAACTCGGTGTCGAAGGACGGCTCCAGCGGGGTCTGGTAGAGCAGGTGGTGCACGAACCACAGCACGGAGTTCGCGATGCCGTTGTAGGCGGCGGAGAAGACGCCGGGGTCGATGTCGAGCATCCGCACGTGCTGGCCGGCGGTCTCGGCGGGGTCCAGACGGGTGCCGAGGCGGCGTACGGCCTCGCGGTCGCCGTCACCGAGCGCGGCGCACACCCACAGCGCGCCGGCGTCGGGGCCGATGGCCGACAGACCGGATACGAGGCCGCCTCCGCCGCGCTTGGCGTCGAGGGAGCCGTCCTCGCGGACGGTGTGGGAGACCGGGCCGCGGTTGGACGCGACGAGAACCTGGGCAGCCTGCTCTGCGACCATGCGGCGAGCCTAGCCCGTGACAGATCCGCGCAAACGTGCGCTTCACCATCCGGCGGGGCGGCGGGTCGCGGACCCCGTCCGCGTTCCGCGGGGCGAACGCGGGGCAACGGCCGCGCCGACGGCGAGGGACGTTCCGCCGGGCGCCGAGCCGCTCGCGCCGAGCCGCACAAAGCCGCACCCGCCGGGCCGCACGAGCCGAGCACCCGCGCCGAGCACCCGCCCGTCCGCACGCCGGCGGCCGGTGGCCCCCGTCCCGTCCGCACGCCGGCGGCCGGTGGCCGGTGGTCCCCCTCGGTTCCCGCCCCGCGGAACGTGTGCCCACCACCCGTGGCGCTGCCGGGCCGACGTGGGACGGCCCGCGCCGCCTATGCCACGCGGCCGTCCCGCGGCGCCCGCCGCGCCCGGTACTCCGGGATCGTCCCCATCGGGGGCCGCTCCTCCGCCGCCACGTCGTGAACCGTCGGGGTGAAGCCGTCGTCCGTGCGGTCGAACTGCGTCAGCACCGGCCGTACGCGGTGCCCGCGCGCCAGCCGCGCCTGGGCCGTGCGGTAGATCGTCGCCGCCATCCGCCCCAGCGCCTGCCCGTCCTGGTGACGGTGCAGCCGTACGCCGACGTCGACCTGGGCCAGCGCATCGAGCCCGGCCAGGTCGAGCGCATCAATCAGCATCGCCAGTTCGACGCCGTAGCCGACGGGGAAGGGGAGCTGCTCCAGCAGCGAGCGTCGCACCGCGTACTCGCCGCCGAGCGGCTGGACGAAGCCCGCCAGCCGCGGCCAGTGGAGGTTGAGCAGCGGGCGGGCGACCAGCTCGGTGACGCGGCCGCCCTGCTCGACGGAACCGAGCGGGCCGTCCTGTCCGCCGCCCGGTTCCAGCGGGCCTTCCGGCCCACGGCCAGATTCCAGGGGCCGGTCGTACATCGCCTTGACGAGCTGCACATCGGGCTCGGTCAGCAGCGGCCCGGCGATCCCGGACACGAAGCCCGCCGAGAACGCGCGCAGGTCGGCGTCCACGAAGCAGACGATCTCCCCGCTGGTGACCAGCAGCGAGCGCCACAGCACCTCGCCCTTGCCGGGCTCCGCGGGCAGCCGCGGCAGGATCGTGTCGCGGTGCACGACGCGGGCTCCGGCCGCCGCGGCCACCTCGGCCGTACGGTCGGTGGAGCCGGAGTCGATCACCACCAGCTCGTCGACCAGGGGGACGGCCTCGCTCATCAGCTCGCGCCGTATCGTCTCGACGATCGGCCCGACCGTGGCCTCCTCGTCGAGGGCCGGGAGCACGACGCTGACCGTCCCCGCGGCCCCCGCGTTCCGCTTGGCGGCCAGGAGCCGGCTCAGCGGGCGGTCGGCGGCCGACCAGGAGCGGTGCGTCAGCCAGTGCTCCACCTCTTCCAGCACGTCTGCGTCTCTCCCTGGGGTGCCTGGGACCCGCACGGGCCCGTCTGCAATGCTCGGGTCTCGGACCCCGTGAGGGCCCGTGATGCGTCGCGGACCCGGCCGGGTCCGCGATCCGTCTCGCGGTTCGGACGACTATCTCAACCGTCCGCGCCGTCCGTTACAGTCTTGAACAACGCACGTGTCCACTTCATGTCGGGGTGGACGCGGACAAATGCCCGGGCCTGGCGCCCGGCGCCATACCGCTCATCCAGAGGGGCAGAGGGAACGGCCCGTTGAAGCCCCGGCAACCCTCCAGCCGGTCTCGCGCATCGCATGGCGAGGCTCCCGGCTCGGGAAGGTGCCAATTCCGTCTCGTGGCGAAGTCCGTCACGGGGAAGATGAGGAGAAAGGGCCTCGCCATCCATGGCTGTGCAAACCGTTGCAAACAGCACCGACTCCGTCTCGCTGGGACCCGCCGCCGCGCTGTCCTGCCGTGAGTGCGGCGAACGCTTCGCGCTCGGCCCGATCTTCGCGTGCCAGGTGTGTTTCGGGCCGCTCGAGGTGGCGTACGACCTGCCGAGCGGCGACCCCGAGGCCCTGCGGAAGCGCATCGAGGCCGGCCCCGGCAACCTCTGGCGGTACGCCCCGCTGCTCCCCGTCCCTGAGGACGTCGCGAGCAAGCCGAATCTGAACCCGGGCCTGACCAAGCTCGTCAAGGCCGACAACCTGGCGCGCGAGCTGGGCGTCACCGGCGGCCTGCATGTGAAGGACGACTCCGGGAACCCGACGCACTCCTTCAAGGACCGCGTGGTCGCCATCGCCGTCGAGGCCGCGCGCGCCTTCGGCTTCACCACCCTGTCCTGCTCCTCCACGGGGAACCTCGCGGGTGCCGTCGGCGCCGCGGCCGCCCGCGCCGGCTTCCGCTCCTGCGTGTTCATCCCGCACGACCTGGAGGCGGGCAAGGTCGTGATGGCCGCGGTCTACGGCGGTGACCTGGTCGGTATCGAGGGCACGTACGACGACGTGAACCGCTTCTGCAGCGAGCTGATCGGCGACCCGATCGGCGAAGGCTGGGGCTTTGTCAACGTCAACCTGCGCCCGTACTACGGCGAGGGGTCCAAGACGCTGGCGTACGAGATCGCCGAGCAGCTCGGCTGGCGCATCCCGGACAACATCGTGATCCCGATCGCCTCGGGCTCACAGCTCACGAAGATCGACAAGGGGCTCAAGGAGCTGATCGGGCTCGGCCTCGTCGAGGACAAGCCCTACAAGATCTTCGGCGCGCAGGCCGAGGGCTGCTCCCCGGTGTCGCGGGCGTTCAAGGACGGCCACGACGTCGTACGGCCCGTCAAGCCGGACACCATCGCCAAGTCGCTCGCCATCGGCAACCCGGCCGACGGACCGTACGTGCTCGACATCTGCCGCCGTACGGGCGGTGCGGTCGAGGACGTCACCGACGAGCAGGTCGTCGACGCCATCACGCTGCTGGCGCGCACCGAGGGCATCTTCGCGGAGACCGCGGGCGGCGTCACGGTCGGCGTGCTGCGCAAGCTGATCGAGACCGGGCAGCTCGACCCGGCCGGTGAGACGGTCGTGCTCAACACCGGCGACGGGCTGAAGACCCTGGACGCCGTCGCTCCGACCGCGCGGCCCACGGCGACGATCCGGCCGAGCCTCGACGCGTTCCGCGCCGCGGGGCTGACCGGCTGAGGACGCGGGCCGTCGTGCCGCCGGTAGCGTCACGGGCCCGACGGCCCTCCGGTCCGCGTGGGCCGAACGACCCCACCACCTGCTTCGTCCACCCCTCCCACCGAAGGTGAACCGCATGAGCGTCAACGTCCGCATCCCGACCATCCTGCGCACGTACACCGGCGGCCAGGCCGAGGTGAGCGCCGACGGCGCGACTCTCGCCGAGGTCATCGAGTCGCTGGAGAAGAACCACCCGGGCATCGCCGCCCGCGTCCTGGACGACACCGGCAAGCTGCGCCGTTTCGTGAACGTCTACGTCAACGACGACGACGTGCGCTTCGAGGACGGTCTGCAGACGGCGACCCCCGACGGCGCCGGCGTCTCGATCATCCCGGCGGTCGCGGGCGGCTGCTGACAGACCGTCCACCAACAGGCCCCGGGAGAGCGTCGACGGTGAATTTCAACAACCTTTCGTAATCGGGTTCACCCCCTCCGTGAGAGAAACGGAGGGGGCAATTCCGTGCCGTTGAGCGCGGTACAGTTGTGCACATCCCCCCTAGGCGCCTTTGCCGAACGCATATGAGTACCGACAAGTTGTGCCCTCCGTGTGTGCACGAGATGTCGGATTGATGAGCAATGCCCGGCCCGAGTTGCCCCGAATTAGCGGCAATTCTGCGGGAATTGCCGTTCGAGCGCGCCCAGAATTCTCGTCTGATTGACCTGTTGCAGACGGCATTCGTGCAGATACATTCAGCCGCGGTCGACGCGTTCCGGCACCACCTGGAGCACCCCTGTCGATGGCCGGGGGCGCCGTGTGAGGTCTGGGTGAAGTCCGACCCGGGTCCGCGGAGTGCGGTCCTGCGCAAGGGCCAGTAATAGGGGAGTTAGGGATGGCTCAGGGCACCGTCAAGTGGTTCAACGCGGAGAAGGGGTACGGCTTCATCGCGGTCGACGGTGGTGCGGACGTCTTCGTGCACTACAGCGCGATTCAGATGGACGGCTACCGCACCCTCGAAGAAGGTCAGCGGGTCGAGTTCGAGATCTCGCAGGGCCAGAAGGGGCCGCAGGCGGACATGGTCCGTGTAGCGGGCTGACACCAAGGACGCGCCGACTGACCACTGGCGTACGAGCAAGGGCCCGTCCCCTTCGGGGGGCGGGCCCTTCGCCGTGGGCGGACGCGGTCCGGCGGCGTGACGGCCGGGCGGGCGTGGGGCGTTCGCCGTCGGCGGCGCATGGGTAGTGAGCCCGTGCCGTGTCCGCAGCAGGCGGGCCGCGGTCCGGTCGCGGGGGCTGCGGGAGCGCCTGAGGCGCTTGCACTCGATGGCCCCGAGTGCTAATCATTGGCGTTAGCACTCTGAGGTTGAGAGTGACAGAAGGACCGGGTCGGTGAGGCCCGCAGGCCAGGCGGGGCAAGGACCGTCGGGCAGGCAGGCCGTCCGTCGCGGGCGCCACGCGGTCCGGAGCAATCCACCGTCCCCCGGCTTACGGCGGGGGGAACCCCAGTCCGTGGAGGACACTTCACATGGCCAAGATCATCGCGTTCGACGAGGAGGCGCGGCGCGGCCTCGAGCGCGGGATGAACCAGCTCGCCGACGCCGTCAGGGTGACCCTCGGCCCCAAGGGCCGGAACGTCGTCCTCGAGAAGAAGTGGGGCGCCCCCACGATCACCAACGATGGTGTGTCCATCGCCAAGGAGATCGAGCTCGAGGACCCCTACGAGAAGATCGGCGCGGAGCTGGTCAAGGAGGTCGCGAAGAAGACGGACGACGTCGCCGGTGACGGCACGACGACCGCGACCGTTCTCGCCCAGGCTCTCGTCAAGGAGGGCCTCCGCAACGTCGCCGCCGGTGCCAACCCGATGGCCCTGAAGCGTGGCATCGAGAAGGCCGTCGAGGCCGTCTCGACCGCCCTGCTCGAGCAGGCCAAGGACGTGGAGACCAAGGAGCAGATCGCTTCGACGGCCTCCATCTCCGCCGCCGACACCCAGATCGGCGAGCTCATCGCCGAGGCGATGGACAAGGTCGGCAAGGAAGGCGTCATCACCGTCGAGGAGTCGCAGACCTTCGGGCTCGAGCTCGAGCTCACCGAGGGCATGCGCTTCGACAAGGGCTACATCTCCGCCTACTTCGCCACCGACATGGAGCGTATGGAGGCCGTCCTCGACGACCCGTACATCCTGATCGTCAACTCCAAGATCTCCGCGGTGAAGGACCTCCTTCCGCTGCTGGAGAAGGTCATGCAGTCCGGCAAGCCGCTGCTGATCATCGCGGAGGACGTCGAGGGCGAGGCGCTGTCCACCCTGGTCGTCAACAAGATCCGTGGCACCTTCAAGTCCGTTGCCGTCAAGGCCCCGGGCTTCGGTGACCGCCGCAAGGCCATGCTCGGCGACATCGCCATCCTCACCGGTGGCACCGTCATCTCCGAGGAGGTCGGCCTCAAGCTGGAGAACGCGGGTGTCGACCTGCTGGGCCGTGCCCGCAAGGTCGTCATCACCAAGGACGAGACCACCATCGTCGACGGTGCCGGTGACAGCGAGCAGGTCCAGGGCCGGGTCAACCAGATCCGTGCCGAGATCGAGAACTCGGACTCGGACTACGACCGCGAGAAGCTCCAGGAGCGCCTCGCGAAGCTGGCCGGCGGCGTGGCCGTCATCAAGGCCGGTGCCGCGACCGAGGTCGAGCTCAAGGAGCGCAAGCACCGCATCGAGGACGCGGTGCGCAACGCCAAGGCCGCCGTCGAGGAGGGCATCGTCGCCGGTGGTGGCGTGGCTCTGCTCCAGGCTTCCACGGTCTTCGACAAGCTCGAGCTCGAGGGCGACGAGGCCACCGGTGCCCAGGCCGTGCGCCTGGCCCTGGAGGCCCCGCTGAAGCAGATCGCGGTCAACGCCGGCCTCGAGGGCGGCGTGGTTGTGGAGAAGGTGCGCAACCTGACTCCGGGTCACGGCCTCAACGCCGCGACCGGCGAGTACGTCGACCTGGTCGCCGAGGGCATCATCGACCCGGCCAAGGTCACGCGCTCGGCGCTGCAGAACGCCGCGTCCATCGCTGCGCTCTTCCTCACCACCGAGGCCGTCATCGCCGACAAGCCGGAGAAGGCCGCCGCGGCGGCCCCGGGCGGCATGCCGGGCGGTGACATGGACTTCTGATCGACCTTCCAGGTTGATCGACCGTCCTGAACACTGGGGCGGCACCCGTGAGGGTGCCGCCCCAGTGGCGTTGCGGGGGCGTGCGACCCGTGTGACGCATGCGGTGCGGGCGTTGCGGGCGTTGCGTGCGTGCGTTTCCGAGGTCAGGCGTTGTACGGGTTCCCGGGCTGCTGCTGCTGCGGGTGCGGCGGTTGCTGGGTCTGGGGCTGTGGCTGAGCAGGGACGTGCGGCTGCTGCTGCGGCGGGACGTACGGCTGCGCCGGTGGCTGGTGGTACGGCTGTCCGTGCGGTTGCGACGGCGGCTGGTGCGGCGCGGGCGGGCCGTAGGGAGCGCCCTGTTGAGGAAACGGAGCGCCGTACGGGGTGCCGTACTGCGGGGCGGGGGAACCGTGCGGCGGCTGCGGAGCGGGAGCGGCGTACGGCTGGTGCGGCGCCGCCGGTCCGGCCGGGACCTGCTGCGGGAAGCCGGGTCCGGCCTGCTGCGGGGAGCCCGGTGCTGCCTGATGGTGGAAGCCGGGTGCTGCCGGTCCGGGCTGCTGCGGGAAGCCCTGGGCGTACGGCGCGACCGGCGTCCCGTAGGGCGCACCGATGACGAGTGAGATCAGCTCGTCCATCTCATTGCGCCACATGCGGTGGACATTGATACGGGTCGGCGTCTGCTCGCCCGGCAGCGCGAACATGAAGGAACTCCACAGCGGGTTCCGGTTCACCTCGCCGAGCAGCGGCTGTGCCTGAGCACGCGGGATGGCGCACACCAGCTCCTTGGGCCGCTGCGTGAAGCGGTTGAACGTATGGAAGACGACGGCCTGTTCGGTGACCGTGACGAAGTAGAACTTCACCAGGAACTGCCCGATGAGACCGAGGGCGTTCATCAGCCACGGGCTGGCCCCGGTGACGGTGGCGATGGTGACGATCAGCCGGTCGCCCGGCGCAGCCTGCGCGATCGCCTCCGCGACCTGTTCCTTCATCTTCGCCTTGCGGATTGCCATACGGCTGCTCCCCCTGTTGCTCTGCTCGCGATCGAGCGGAGCAGACTACCGGCGTGCGCCGACGTGCAGTTCGCCCGGTCCGCTTGACGAGACATCAAAAGCCTTTGCGTGGCGTGTGGTTCACCTCCACCGGGTGGGTGTCTCCTGGGCGGGAACGTCGGACTGAACGGGGCCGGGCGTCGTGCGGAAGGGCACCGTCCGGGATTCGGAAGCGGAGGGGCGGACGGTATGACAGTGATCGCTGACGGTGTCGCGATGAGGGCGACCGTCCTGGAGGACGCCGGAGCGCTGGCGGAGGCGCTGCTCAGGAACCGTGCGTACATGCGCCCTTGGGAGCACCACCGGCCGGAGGAGTTCTTCACCGAGCACGGCCAGCAGGAGCGGATACGAGTCCAGTTCGCGCAGAGGGAAGCAGGGCACGCCATGCCATGGGTGCTCGTCGAGACGGGCACCGGCCGCATCGTGGGGGCCGTCGCCTTGACCGGGATCACCCTCGGTCCGCTGCGCAGTGCGAGCGTGGGCTACTGGGTCGACAAGGGGCTGGCCGGGCGCGGTCTTGCCACTGCCGCCGTCGAAGCCGCTTGTGCGGCCGCGCGAGAGGAGCTCGCACTGCACCGGGTCGAGGCGGGAACGATGGTGGGCAATGTGGCGTCCCAACGGGTCCTGGTGAAGGCCGGATTCGAGCGGTACGGCCTTGCGCCGAAGTATCTGCACGTCAATGGCGCGTGGCGGGACCACATTCTCCACCAGCGCATCCTGCACGACGAACCGCCGCCCGCGCGGGGCCTGTGACGGGCACAGGACCCCGGCCGGCAGGTGGCGCCGTGCTGATGTTCGCCGGTATGTGACGCGGAGTGGTTCAGCCCTTCTCGCCGCGTGGCACGGTCATCGCCGTCAACTGCGCCGCTCCCGGGGCGAGATCGGGCCATGGGGCCTGGATCCGGAGTACGGCGATGGCCGAGGTGGGGAACTTCTCCTCGGTGCGGGCCAGGGCGTCGGGGTCCCCGTCGACGGCGAGGAGCAGGATCAGGTCCTGCACGCCGGGGCTGTGGCCGACGAGAAGCAATGTGCCGATGTCCTCCGGGGTTTCGCGGACGACGGCGAGCAACTGCTCGGCACCTCCGTGGTAGAGGCGGTCGTCGTAGCGCACGGGCGGGGTGGAGGCCGGTTCCGAGGCGAGGTCCCAGGTCTCGCGCGTGCGCCGGGACGGGGAGCAGAGGACGAGGTCCGGGATGCAGTCCGCCTCGCGCAGCCAGGCTCCGGCCACCGGGGCGTCGCGGAGCCCGCGCGGGGCGAGGGGGCGGTCCGGGTCGGGTACGCCGTCCGGCCGGGCGGACTTGGCGTGCCGCAGGACGACCAGGCGTCGGGTCTCGGTGACGGTCATGGCGTCATCCTTCCCGGGACGGCAGCGTTCTCGTCCTGCTCGTCGTGGACCGGTGCACCGGATGAGTCCGGGGCCTCAGTCGCGGCGGGTTCGGTCGCGTGGCCGGTCGCGTGGGGTTCGGTCGTGGCGGGTTCGGTCGCGTGGCCTTCGGTCGCGTGGGGTTCGGTCGTGGCGGGTGCGGGAGCGACGTTCAGTTCGGCCCGCATCCGCCTGCTGATGCCGAAGAAGTACGTGACGACAAACCCCGCGACATACCCCACCAGCAGCCCAGCAGCGTAGACGCCGAGGGTGGCGGTGAGGCTTGCGCTGCCGTCGAGGAGCGGGAACAGCGCCCAGCCGGACGGGCCGATGGCGGTCGAGCCGACCGTGTCGCCGAGCTGGCCCAGCAGCCCGACGAAGCCGCCACCGAACGCGCCGCCGATGCACGCCGTGACGAAGGGGCGGCCGAGCGGCAGGGAGACGCCGTAGATCAGGGGTTCCCCCACGCCCAGCAGGCCCGCCGGGAGGGCCGACCGGATGGTCCTGCGGATCGAGGTGTTGCGGCGGAGGCGGAGGAGGACGGCGAGTGCGGCGCCCACCTGGCCCGCACCTGCCATGGCGAGGACCGGGAGGAGAAGCGTGTAGCCCTGCTGCTGGATGAGCGTGGTGTGGATGGGGATCAGGGCCTGGTGCAGGCCGAGCATCACCAGGGGCAGGAAGAGGCCGCCGAGTACGAAGCCGGCGACGGCGCCGCCCGTGGACAGCAGCCCGTTCGCGAAGTCGCCGATGGCGGTGGACACTTCACCGGCCAGGAACATCAGGACGAAGAGCGTGGCGAGCCCGGACACCAGCACGGTGAGGGTCGGTGTCAGCAGGACGTCGACCCCCTCGGGCACGCGGCGGCGGCACCACTTCTCGACCTGGACGGCGAGCAGGGCAGCGCCGAGCGCGCCCAGGACACCGCCCTGGCCCGGCGCGAGCTTCTGGTCGAACGCGCTCACCTGGGCCACGCCCGCGTAGACGGTGATCGCGGCGACGGCTCCGCCGAGCACCGGTGTGCCGCCGAACTCCTTGGCCGTGTTGATGCCGACGAAGACGGCGATGAGCGACATGAAGCCGGAGGCGATGGCGGCCAGTGCCGGGACGAGGGACGTCGCCCAGGAGGCGTGCCCGGTGTGGACCAGGTTGGTGAGAAGGCCGTTGATGCCCGCGACGATGCCGCAGCCGATGAGGGCGGGGATGAGCGGGACGAAGATGTTGGCGATCCTGCGCAGGAAGAGCTTGACCGGGGTGGCGTTCCGCCGTTTGTTCTCGGCCCTCATGGCCGCGCCGCGGGTGGCGAGTTCATCGGCTGAGGCGTTGGCGTTGGCGTTGGCGGCGGTCGCGGTCGCGGTCGCGGTCGCGGTGGCGTCCGGGGCTCCGGGGGAGGCAGGGCTGCCGGGGGGCGGGGCGAGTGCTGCGGGCTGCTCGAGTGCCTCGCGCCGCCCGGATTCGACGAGGCGCTCGAACTCGGGCGTCACCCGTGCGACCACACCCGGCCCGAGGACGATCTGGTACGTGTCGTCCTCGACGACGCCCAGAACGGCCGGCAGGGCGCGGAGTTCGGCCTCCCGTACGAGGGACCGGTCGGCGAGGCCCAGGCGGAGCCGGGTCATGCAGTGGGCGACGGAGGTGACGTTCCGCGCTCCTCCGACGAGGGGGAGGAGCGCGGCCGCGGTGGCGGAGTGGTCGCTGTTCTGTGCCATGGGCATTCGTGCCTTGCTGTGCGGGGGGCGAGCCGGGACGTTCGGGCGGAGGCGTCGGTCGTGTCCGCTCACCCTCCCCCAGGCACCCCCGGGTCCTGCGGAACTCAGGCCCGCACATGGCCGTCAGTCGCTCTTCCGGGCGGCGTCCAGGGCTTCGCGCAGATGGCCGCGGGAGGCGGTGAGGAGTTCGGCCGCCGCGGGCGCGTCGACGGCGGCCAGGATGACGAGGATCGCGTGCTTCACCTCGCCGTCCGTCGCGGACAGCGCGGCCTCGATCTCGGCGTCCGGGGCGCCTGTGGCGAGCGAGACGATGCGGCGCGAGCGGGCGCGGAGCTTCTCGTTCGAGGCGCGGACGTCGACCATCAGGTTCCCGTACGTCTTGCCCAGCCGGATCATGGTGATCGTCGAGATCATGTTGAGGACGAGCTTCTGCGCCGTACCCGCCTTGAGACGGGTCGAGCCCGTGAGGAACTCGGGACCGACGACGATCTCGATGCCGTGCTCGGCGGCCGCGGCGAGCTCCGAGCCGGCGTTGCAGGACAGGCCGATGGTGAGCGCCCCGCGGGCGCGGGCGTGCTCGACGGCGCCGACGGCGTACGGGGTGCGGCCCGAGGCGGAGATGCCGACGACGGTGTCCTCCGGCGTGATGCCCAGCGCATCGAGGTCGGCGGCCGCCAGCTCCGCGCTGTCCTCGGCGCCCTCGACCGACGTCACCAGCGCGGGCGGGCCACCGGCGATGAGACCGACCACCTCGTGCGGAGCGGTGTTGAAGGTCGGCGGGCACTCGCTCGCGTCCAGCACGCCGAGCCGCCCGGCCGTGCCCGCGCCCGCGTAGACCAGCCGGCCGCCGCGGGTCATACGGTCCGCGGTGGCGTCGATGGCCGCCGCGATCTGCGGGAGCCCGGCGGCGACGGCGCCGGGGACGGCGGCGTCCTCCCCATTCATGATCTTCGCGATCTCGAGGGTGGGCAGTTGGTCGATGTCCGCCAGCTCGCTGCGGAAGGCCTCGGTGGTGAGGCTGTCGAGCTGGGCGCGCAACTGTGCGTAGTCGGCACTCGATGACATGAGGCAGCCTTCTCGGAGGTGGGTGGGGGGTGGACGCCCCGGCGGGCTGCCGGAGGCATGGACGGGCTCCGGGCTCCGGGCTCCGGGATCCGGGCCGCGGGCGGGGTGGAGCCCGCGGGCACATGGGACTGCCGGTGCCCGGGGTACGGACGCCGTGCACGGACGTGGTGGTCTTCTGTGAGCTGTGAGCTGTGAGCTGTGAGCTGTGAGCTGTGAGCTGTGAGCTGTGCGTTGTGTGCTGTGTGCTCTCGTGCGTGCGGTGTGCAGTTGCAGGTGCGCAGCCGTGGGGCGGTCGGCCCCTCGCGACCTTGCGACTTTGCGAGCTTCCGTCCTCGCGGTCAGGGGCGCTTGGGGCTGTGCCGGTGGGCCAGAGCCTCGTACGACGCGGACAGCGCGGGCGCCGCGGCGTCGTAGGTCTGCTGGGCGACACCTATGAACAGGCAGTCCACGACGAGGAGCTGACTCGTCCTGCTCGACATGGCGGCGGGCCGCAGCTCGCTCTCGCGCGCGGTCGACGTCGTCAGCACGTGGTCCGCGTACTGCGCGACGTCCGCGTCCGGGCGGCCGGTGATCGCCACCGTCGTCGCTCCGTGGTCGAAGGCGACGCGCAGTGGTTCGATGACGTCGGTCGTGCGCCCGGAGTGGGTGATCGCGATGGCGACGTCCCCGGAGCGGAGCTGCACGGCGTTGGTGACCGCGAGGTGCGGGTCGGCGTGGGCGTGCGCTATCAGGCCGATCCGCAGCAGCTTCTGCACCAGGTCCTGGGCGACGAGGTTGGAGGCCCCGATGCCGTACACATCGATGCGGCGGGCCGTGGCGAGCGCGGAGACCGCGGACTCGAGCTGGGTGGTGTCGAGTCCGGCCGCCGTGTCGGCCAGGCACTGCTGTTCCTCCTGCGCGAGCTTGGCCACGACGGAGGAGAGCGGATCGTCGACCGCTATGTCGGCGGTGACGGCGGGCGCGGCCCCGGACTGCTGCTGGGCGGCGAGCCCGGCGAGGGCGAGGCGCAGATCGCGATATCCGGGATAGCCGAGGAGGCGGGCCGTCCGGACGACGGTGGCCTCGCTGGTGCCCGTGCGCTCCGCGAGCCCGGTGACGGTGAGCGCGGCGCAGCCCGCCGGGTCGCCTGCCACGGTCTCGGCAACTCGGTGCATCGAGCGGGTCATTGACGGGCCCAGCGTGCGGACCTTGGCGGCGAGGGCGGCAGGCGCGGGCGGGCCCGGGGGCGGGCTTCCCTCGGGGCCGGCCGGCCGGGCCGCCGAGCCGCTGAAAGTTTCCTTCAGGTGGTTGCGCACTCTTGGAAGGTATTTTCAGCAGGAGGGTGCGTCAACCCCTGTGGACAGGGGCGTGACAATGGTCGTATGGAGCTTGAGCAGGCGCTGCACGCTGCCCGTGCGCTCGTACTGGCCGACCTGTCGGCGGGCGACGTGGCCCGGGCCGACGTCGTCTCGCTGGTCGAGGACTCGGTCGTCCACCGGCGATGGTGGGTCGAGCAGTGGCCTGAGGGCGCGGTCTTCCTGGCCGGCCTGGTCGCGCAGGACGTCCAGGACGCGCTGCTCGACAAGTTCGGCCGCTGGCCCCTGTGCCCCGTGTGCACCGAGAGCGGCGACCCGCACGCCCTGGCCATCGAGCCCGAACTCGGCCCCGATCCGCACTGGGTGTGCCCCGAGGCCGGGGTGACCGTCGCGGCGGTCGGCGGCCTCGGCACCGTCCTGGGCCCCTGAGCGTGGCGGTCTACATCGACCCGCCGAACTGGCCGGGCCACGGGCGGATGTGGTCGCACATGGTGAGCGACGTCTCGTACGAGGAACTGCACGCGTTCGCGGCCCGCCTCGGCTCACCGGCACGGGCCTTCGAACGCGACCACTACGACGTGCCGAGCGAGCGGTACCGCGCCGCGGTGGAACTGGGCGCCGTGGAGGTGACCAGCAAGGAGCTGGTGCGGCTGCTCACGGAGGCGGGGCTGCGGAGGCGCAAGAGCGGCTGAGGTACGCGCAGGCGAGGAGCGCGTAGGTCACCTGCGAGGAGGCTGTACCTCTCCTGCGCGAGGGCGTGCGTACCCGGCGCGCGGACGTGCGTACCCGGAAGCGCGTTCGTGCTCCTGCGCGCAGGAGCACGGGTTGCGCGAGCCGCGCCGCTCATCGGCGGGGCGGCGCGTCCGTGGGTTCGTGCTCCGGGCGGGCTGATGTGGCAGGTGTGGCGGGTGCGGCCGTCCCGGGCGCGTGCTCGACGTGGTCCTCCCCGCGGTGCTCCACCCCGTCCTCCGCTCCGTGGGGCGATCCCGTCACCAGGCGGGTGTTCGCGGCGTGACGCCGGTGCAGGCGGATGCTCCAGACGACCGTCCCCATCGACAGCGCGACCATCACCGCACCCACCAACCCCGTGGAGGAGAAGCCGAACCCCAGGTCGATGGCCCTCCCGCCGATCCACGGCCCGCTGGTGTTGCCGAGGTTGAAGGAAGCGGTGGCGGTCGCCCCGGCGAGGGTCGGCGCGGCGGCCGCGACGTTGAACAGGCGGGCGTTCAGGGCGGGGGCCATGAAGAAGGACGCCACGCCGAGCAGGAACGACACGGCGATCACGGCGACCGCGTTGTGCGCGGTCAGGGCGAGGGCGACGAGGCAGACGGTCGTGGCCGTGCTGCCGGCCAGCAGCACGCCGAAGGGGTGCGCGTCCGCGACCCGCCCGCCGACCGTCGTACCGATCAGCGCGCCGATGCCGAACAGCCCGAGCACCGTGGGGACCCAGTTCTCCCCGAGGCCCGCCACGTCGGTGAGGAGCGGAGCCATGTAGCTGAACGTGCAGAAGACGCCACCCGCGGAGAGCGCGATCGTCGCGATCGCCAGGAGGACCGACCGGTCGCGGTAGATCCGCACCTCCCGGCGGAGCTTCGGCCGCGTCTCGGGGATGGGGATGCGGGGGATCAACGTGACCACGCCGACGAGCGCGACGGCCGACATTCCACCGACCGCCCAGAACGCCGACCGCCAGCCGAAGTGTTCGCCGAGGAAGGCCCCGGCGGGGACGCCGACGACGTTCGCCACACTGAGGCCGCCTATGAGGACGGACAGCGCGCGGGCGCGGGCGTTCCGGGGAACCATCGCGACCGCGACCGCCGCGCCGACGGCCCAGAACCCGGCGCAGGCGAGGGCGCTGATGACGCGCGAGGCGAAGAGGAAACCGTAGTTGGGCGCCATCGCGCCGCCGACCTGGCCGAGGGCGAAGACGGTGAGCAGCGTGACGAGAGTCGTACGGCGGGGGAGCCGGAGGGTCGCGACGGCCAGGAGGGGCGCCCCCACGACCATGCCGATGGCGAACGCCGAGATCAGCAGCCCGGCCTGCGGGATCGTCACGCCCATGTCGTCGGCGATGGGCGGCAGCAGACCGGAGAGCATGAACTCCGAGGTCCCGAGCGAGAACACGCTCAGTCCGAGGACGTGGACAGCCTTGGGCATACGGACGCGCTGGGCTGGGCTCGGCATATCAACTGCCAACGCGCGCACCGCGCAGCGCATTCCGCGCGGGGGAGGCCGGTTCTGCGAGGGGGGGGCCGGTTCCGCGAGGGAGTGGCCGGTTCCGCGAGGGAGTGGGCGGTTCCGTATGGCCACCGTTGTGCGGTACGGCGACCCTTCCGCGCGGGGGTGGCCGGGGCAAAGCGGACCACCGTTGCGCGGCGTGCCGGTCCGCGTGATGCGTCCGCGCCGCGTGTCCGTGCATGCGCCCGCGTTCGCGACCGTGGGTGCGCCCGGCCGATCCGGCCTCCGGCGGGGCCGATCCGGCCTCCGGCGGGGCCGATCCCGCCTCCGGCGATGCGGTCCTAGCGGTCACGGGCCGCGCGGTCCCTGGGGTGACCGCGCCTCGCCACCGCTGACTCGCCGCGCCCCGGCCCCACCCCCGTCGCACTCCACTCGCGGCGTCGCATTCGCTGAAAGCACCGGGAGTGCTTCGCGCACCGGCTCCCATGCCGGTGTCGTTCTCGGCGAGCGCCGACACCGGGACGTCGATAGAGAAGCCCCGAGACAGGTTCGCGTCATGACCGCGACCATCGACCGACGATCATCAATGAGCGTGGGCCCTTGCCACCGACTCGTCTCTACCTGACCCCGGACTGGACGGGGGCTCCGGCTCCGGCTGACCATTCCTGCCCCGGCCCCGCCCGTCCCTCATGGGGGTGTCGGTCCGAGCGGGTACCGTGGTGCGGATGACCACCGGGCCGGATGCGGGAGGTGCGCGTGCCGACTGAGCCCCGCCGCGACAGCGGCCGAGGCGCCTCCGCCGCGCCCCGCACCCTCGCCGAGGAGTTGCGCGCGCGACCCGACGAGGACCTCGCCGCCCTCCTCATGGCGCGCCCCGATCTGCTGTCCCCGGTGCCGGGCGATCTCACCCAGCTCGCCACCCGCGCAGGGACCCGCGCCTCCGTCGTACGCGCCCTGGAGCGCCTCGACCGGTTCACGTTGCAGACCGCGGAGGCGCTCGCGGTCGCACCGGCACCCTGTACGGACGAGGTGCTGCTCGGGCTCATGGCGGGCGACGCCGGTGACGAGGACGTCGCCCGCGCCCTTCCCGGCGCCGTCGCCGCGCTCCGTACACAGGCGCTCCTGTGGGGCGGGGACGACCGTCTGCACCTGGTTCGCACGGCCCGCGAAGTGCTCGCGCCCGGCACCCCCTCAGGCGCGGTCGGCGGTACCGCCGGTCCGTCGCCCACCGGGCTCGGGCCGACCGTCGCCGAGGTGACCGCCGGGATGTCCCCCGGCCGCCTCCAGGAGATCATCGCCACCTGCGGGCTGCCCACGACGCACGACCCGGTGACCGCAGTCGGGGCGCTCGCCGCCCTTTTCCGTGACCGTGAGCGGATGGCGGCGCTGCTCGCGCAGGCGCCGGAGGAGTCGGGCGAGATCCTGGCACGGCTGGTCTGGGGACCGCCGTACGGAACCGTTCCCGCCCAGCCGTCCGCGCCGGTCCGCTGGCTCACCGACCGCGGGCTGCTGCTCCCGACGGCGCCCGGCACCGTCGTCCTGCCGCGCGAGGCCGCGCTGCATCTGCGCGGAGGGCTCGCGCACCGTACGCCGGAGCCGTTGGCGCCGGTGGTCGGGTCGGCGGCCGAACACCGCCCACCCATCGTCGACGCGACCGCCGCGGGCCAGGCGCTCATGGCCGTCGCCACGGTCGAGGACCTTCTCAAGGAGTGGGATCTGGGTGGTCCTTCCGTTCTGCGCGCGGGCGGGCTGAGCGTCCGCGACCTCAAGCGGACCGCGACCGCCCTCGACACCGACGAGACCACCGCCGCCTTCTGGGTCGAACTCGCCTACGCCGCCGGGCTGGTGGCCTCCGACGGCGAGGCGGACGAGCGCTTCGCGCCGACCCCGGCCGGCGACGAGTGGCTCGCACTGCCCGCCGAGCGGCGGTGGGCGGCGCTCGTCGCGCCGTGGCTGACGGCAACCCGTACGGCCGGAACGGTCGGCGGCCAGGACGCGAAGGGCCGGACGCTCTCCGCGCTCGGCCCCGGGCTCGACCGTTCCCCGGCGCCGCTGGTCCGCCACCGCGTACTGGAGCTTCTCGCCGCCCTGCCGGAGGGGCAGGCGGTCGCGCCGGTGACGCTGCTGGCCCGGCTCCGCTGGGAGCACGGCTCCCCGGCCGCCGGGGCCGGAACCGCGGCGCATGCGCCCGCTGCCCGCGCGGCGGCGCACGGATCGTCCGGCCCGGCGATGAACGGCCCCGCGACATCGGCCACTGCGATGAACGGCCCCGCGACGTCCGGCACTTCTGTGAACGGCCCGGCGATCAGCCCTGCGACGAGCGGGACGTCCGGGTCCGCACGCACCGCGGCCAACGGATCCGCGCGCTCCGCGGTGAGCGCCTCCGCCCGGGCGCGTTCCGCCGCCACGCGGATCGCCGCCGCCGACCCGCCGGCCCCGCCGGCCGCCGCCCCGGACGACCTCCGTTCGCGCCTCGCCCGCTGGACCCTGACCGAGGCCGAACTCCTCGGCGTCACCGGTCGCGGCGCCCTCTCCACCCACGGACGCGCCCTGCTGGGCGTCCACGCGGCAGACGCTCCGAACGTCACCCCGCCGGCTGCCCGCGCCGCCGCGACCGCCGCGGCGGTGGCCACCGCCGCCCGCGCCGCCGCGCTCCTCGCCCCGCTGATCCCCGAGCCGCTGGACCATGTGCTGCTCCAGGCCGACCTGACCGCCGTCGCGCCCGGCCCGCTGGAGCGGCCGCTGGCCGCGATGCTGGAGCTCCTCGCGGATGTCGAGTCGAAGGGCGGCGCGACGGTCTACCGCTTCACCCCGGGTTCCGTGCGCCGTGCCCTGGACGCCGGACAGACGGCCGGTGATCTGCACGCGTTCCTCGTACAGCGTTCCCGTACGCCGGTGCCGCAGCCGCTCAGCTATCTGATCGACGACGTGGCGCGCAAGCACGGGCATCTCAGGGTCGGCGCGGCGTTCGCGTACGTCCGATGCGACGATGACGCGCTGCTCGCCGAGATCCTCGCCGACCGCCGCGCGTCCGGGCTGCGTCTGCGTCGCCTCGCCCCGACCGTGCTCGCCGCGCAGGCCACTCCGGACTTGCTGCTCGAGCGGCTGCGCGGGATGGGCTACGCACCGGCCGCGGAGTCGGAGGAGGGCGACGTGGTGGTGGCGCGCGCCGACGCGTACCGGACGCCGCCGCGCACTGCGCCCGTCCCCGTCCAGGGCGGCCCGCCCCTGCCCGATGCCACGCTGCTCGGCGCTGCGGTCAAGGCCGTTCGCGCGGGCGATCTGGCCGCGACGGCGGTGACCAGGCCGGTCGCCGCAGGGGCTGGGACGACCGCGGGCGCAGGCGTGGGCGGGCGTACGACAGGGGCGGCGGGGCGTACGGCATCCGCGGACGGTGGTCTGCCGCGCACGACCTCGGCCGAGACGCTCGCCACCATGCAGGCCGCCGCGCTCACCAGCAGTGTCGTGTGGATCGGCTACGTCAACGCCGACGGCGCGGCCAGCCAGCGGGTCATCGCGCCGGTCCGCGTCGAGGGCGGGTTCGTCACCGCGTACGACCACACCGCCGACGAGGTCCGCACCTTCCCCCTGCACCGCATCACCGGCGTCGCCGAACTCGCCGACGGACCGGCCTAGCGCTCGGACCGTGACGTCACCGGCCGGCCTCACCTGTGACGCCGGTGGCGCACGCGGCTCCGGCCCGTTCCGCCCGTGCGGCACACTGGAGGTTTGGCGGGTCCGTGCCGTGCCCCGCCCCGGGCCGTGCGGCCGCCACCACAGCACGACAGCACGACAGCACCACGGCACCACGGCACCACGGCACCACGGCGCGATGGCACGACGCCCAGCGCGTCGGCACAACCCCGCGGCCGCACCGCACCCCGCAAGGGAAGAAAGGGACGAGGCGTGAACGGACCCCTCATCGTCCAGAGCGACAAGACGCTGCTCCTGGAAGTCGACCACGACCAGGCGGGCGCCTGCCGTCGCGCCATCGCCCCCTTCGCCGAGCTGGAGCGCGCGCCCGAGCACATCCACACCTACCGCGTCACGCCGCTCGGCCTGTGGAACGCCCGCGCCGCCGGTCACGACGCCGAGCAGGTCGTCGACGCGCTCGTCGAGTTCTCGCGCTACCCCGTGCCGCACGCCCTCCTCGTCGACGTCGCCGAGACCATGTCCCGCTACGGGCGGCTCCAGCTGCTCAAGCACCCCACCCACGGTCTCGTCCTGGTCACCACCGACCGTCCGGTCCTGGAGGAGATCCTCCGCTCCAAGCGGGTCCAGCCCCTGGTCGGCGCCCGCCTCGACCCGGACACGGTCGCTGTGCACCCCTCCGAGCGCGGCCAGATCAAGCAGACGCTGCTGAAGCTCGGCTGGCCGGCCGAGGACCTGGCGGGGTACGTGGACGGCGAGGCGCACCCCATCGAGCTGCACGAGGACGGCTGGGCGCTGCGCCCGTACCAGAACCAGGCCGTCGAGAACTTCTGGCACGGCGGCTCCGGCGTCGTCGTCCTGCCCTGTGGCGCGGGCAAGACGCTGGTCGGGGCCGGTGCGATGGCCACGGCGAAGTCGACGACGCTGATCCTGGTGACCAACACGGTCTCCGCCCGCCAGTGGAAGCACGAGCTGATCCGGCGCACCTCGCTGACCGAGGAGGAGATCGGCGAGTACAGCGGTACGCGCAAGGAGATCCGCCCGGTCACCATCGCCACGTACCAGGTCCTCACCACCAAGCGGAAGGGCATCTATTCGCACCTGGAGCTGTTCGACTCCCGCGACTGGGGCCTGATCGTCTACGACGAGGTGCATCTGCTGCCCGCGCCGGTGTTCAAGTTCACCGCCGACCTGCAGGCGCGGCGCCGGCTGGGCCTGACGGCAACGCTCGTACGGGAGGACGGGCGCGAGTCGGACGTCTTCTCGCTCATCGGGCCGAAGCGCTTCGACGCGCCCTGGAAGGAGATCGAGGCGCAGGGCTACATCGCGCCCGCGGACTGCGTCGAGGTCCGGGTCGATCTGACGGACTCCGAGCGTCTGGCGTACGCGACGGCGGAGACGGAGGAGAAGTACCGGTACTGCGCCACGACCGGCAGCAAGCGGCGGGTCACCGAGGCGCTCGTCGAGCGGCACCGCGGGCAGCAGACGCTCGTCATCGGGCAGTACATCGATCAGCTCGACGAACTGGGCGAGCATCTGAACGTGCCGGTGATCAAGGGCGAGACGACGAACGCGCAGCGCGAGAAACTGTTCGAGGCGTTCCGGCAGGGGGAGATCCGCGTCCTCGTCGTGTCCAAGGTCGCCAACTTCTCGGTCGACCTGCCCGAGGCGACGGTCGCGATCCAGGTGTCGGGCACCTTCGGGTCGCGGCAGGAGGAGGCACAGCGGCTGGGGCGGGTGCTGCGGCCGAAGGCGGACGGGCATCCGGCGATCTTCTACTCGGTCGTGGCGCGCGACACCATCGACCAGGACTTCGCCGCCCACCGCCAGCGATTCCTGGCGGAGCAGGGCTACGCGTACCGGATCGTCGACGCGGGCGACCTGCTGGCGACCGACGACGTGTGAACCGACGTCGTGTGGTTCGACGACGTGTGACCGGCGACGTCTGAGGGGCGGGGCAGGGCACAGGGCAGGGCAGGCGGCCGGGTCCGGCTCATGAGGTCCGGTCGCCGAGGTCCGCCGGGACACGGCGGCGCGTGGCCCGCGAGCAAGACCGTTGAGGCCACTGCCGTCCCGGCACCGCTGTCCGTGGCACCACTGTCCCCGGCACCGCTGTCCGTGGCACCACTGTCCCGGGCACCGCTGTCCAGGGCCGTGACAGGTGACAGCCGTGCGGTGTCAGCGGCGGGTCACCGGTGATCTCTCCGCGTACTCCCCGAGGAGCACGACGCGTACGGCGGCGTCGGCGTACACGCGGACCGCCCGCAGGACATTGCCCAGGGCGTGGCGGTTCTCTTCGCGGCCGGAGCCGATGGCGGAGGCGCCCGAGGCGCCCGGACGGGAGGCTGAGGTGATCGATGCTGCGCTCATGTCTTCCATGATGGATTTCACGCGATCGGAGCACATCCGCCCGCGGATGTAAGCGGCGGGGTGCGCCCATCAGCCGCGGGGAGCAGCCCCCGCCATACCTGGGACGGATGGCCCCTGAGGCGGTCTCGGGGGAGTGAGGGGCGGGAGGGGCGTGGCGCGCGCCCGTAAAAACCATTCGCCGTTCCCGGGCGGGATGGCTAATATGCCGCGTCTGCCCGCCTCCCGTACCACCGAGGGAGAGCCCCCGCCCGGTCGGTAACCGGTCGGTGTCCCCGCTCGTACCCACTGCTCGGAGGCATTGCCGTGCCCGCGCACGCCCCAGACCAGGCCCGCGACCGCACCCAGGACCAGAACCCCGGCCGGACGGCCGCCCCGGAGGGCGATCCGCTCCGCCGCGAGCGCGACCACCTCGCCGCCTCCCGTGCCGCGCTGCGCGCCATGCGTGCAGAGGTCGAGGCGCTCGACATCAGCGACACCACTGCGAACTGGGTGAGCGCCCTCATCCTGGAGCGCGAGATCGGCGACCGCATCAAGGCTCTCGCCGACCTCGCCCACGCGCCCCTCTTCTTCGGCCGCCTCGACTACCTCCATGCTCCGGGCTCGGACAAGGCGGAGGGCGGCGAGGGGGAGCGGTTCTACATCGGGCGGCGCCATGTGCACGACGGCGAGGGCGACCCGATGGTCATCGACTGGCGTGCCCCGGTGTCCCAGGCCTTCTACCGGGCCTCCAAGAAGGACCCGATGGACGTGGCGCTCCGGCGCCGCTTCGGCTACACCTGCGGTGACCTGACCGCCTACGAGGACGAGCACCTCACCGACCCGGCGGAGACCGAGAAGGGCACGGCCAGCAAGCTGCTCCAGGCGGAGATCGAGCGCCCCCGCGTCGGCCCCATGCGGGACATCGTCGCGACGATCCAGCCGGAGCAGGACGAGATCGTACGGGCGGGGCTCTCCGGGACCGTGTGCGTGCAGGGCGCGCCCGGCACCGGCAAGACGGCCGTCGGCCTGCACCGGGTGGCGTATCTGCTGTACGCGCACCGGGAGCGGCTGGCCCGCACCGGCACGCTCGTCGTCGGGCCGAACCGCTCCTTCCTCCACTACATCGAGCAAGTGCTGCCCGCCCTGGGGGAGTTGGCAGTCAAGCAGGCGACGGTCGACGACCTCGTGGCGCGCGTCGAGGTCCGCGGCCGGGACACTCCGGTCGCGGCCGGCCTCAAGGGTGACGCGCGGATGGCCCAGGTGCTGCGGCGGGCCGTGCGGTCCGGCGTCACCATGCCCGCCGAACCCTGCGTCGTGGTCCGCGGATCCCGCCGCTGGCGCATCCCGGCCTACGAACTGGAGGAGCTGGTACGAGAGTTGCTTGCGCGCGACATCCGCTACGAGGCCGCGCGCGCCGCCCTCCCGCAGCGCATCGCCCACTCCGTACTCGTCCGGATGGAGGCTGCCGGCGAGGCACCGGACGACCGCGTGCAGGACGCCGTGGCCCGCAATCCGGCCGTGAAGGCGACCGTCAAGACGGTCTGGCCGCAGGTCGATCCGGCGAAGCTCGTGTTCCGGCTGCTGTCCGACCCCGGCTTCCTTGCGGAGCAGGCGGAGGGGCTGCTGACCGCCGAGGAGCAGGCGGAGATCCTCTGGGTGAAGCCTCCCCGCGGCCCGAAGTCGGCGAAGTGGTCGGCGGCCGACGCGGTGCTGATCGACGAGGCGGCGGATCTGGTGGAGCGGACGCCCTCGCTCGGGCACGTGGTGCTCGACGAGGCGCAGGACCTCTCGCCGATGCAGTACCGGGCGGTGGGGCGCCGCTGCTCCACGGGTTCCGCGACGGTGCTCGGCGACCTGGCCCAGGGCACCACGCCCTGGGCGACGGGGAGTTGGCCGGAGGCCCTGACCCATCTGGGGAAGCCGGACGGGCGGATCGAGGAGCTGACGGCGGGCTTTCGCGTCCCGCGCGAGGTCATCGCGTACGCGTCCCGGCTGCTCCCGGCCATCGCCCCGGGCCTGGTGGAGGCCACCTCGGTCCGCGAGGCACCCGGGTCGCTGCGGATCCGTGAGGTGGGGGCGGGGGAGCTGGACGCGGCGTTGGTCGCCGCCTGCCGGGAGGCGCTGACGTTCGAGGGGTCGGTGGGGCTGATCGCGGCCGATGCCCGCATCCCGGCGCTGGTACGGGCGTTGTCCGGCGCGGGGATCGCCCACGCGGCACTCGGTGCGGAACCCCTGGCGACTCCGGTGTCTCCGGTGACTGCGTCGACCCCGGCGGCTGCGCCGACACCGGGGGCCGACGGGGACGCCAAGCTCCCTGGGACCGCGGGGAGTTCGCAGGCGGAGGGGTCTTCGGCCCCTGTCGCGGCGGGGGAGGAGGGCGCCGGGGGCCCGCGCCTCACCCTGGTCCCGGCATCGCTCGCCAAGGGCCTGGAGTACGACTACGTGGTCCTCGACGAACCGGCCGCCGTCGTCGACGGCGAGCCGCCGGCACCCCTGCCGCAGGCGCCGCGGCGTACGGGACTCCGGCGCCTGTACGTGGCGCTGACCCGCGCGGTCTCGGGCCTCACGGTCGTCCACGCCACCCCGCTCCCAAGGGAGTTGGCACCGGGAGATGCGGAGCGCCCCTCCTGACGGAACTATCGGCGGTGCGAACCGTTGCGGACGGCCCGTACGCACGTGGCGGCCCGTACGCACGTGGCGGCCCGTACGCACGTGGCGGCCCGTACGCACGTGGCGGCCCGTACGCACGTGGCGGCCCCTACGGCAGAGGTGGGTCCTGGGGAGCGGCAGCGTCGGGGGCGGTTCGGCCAGGGGCTTTCCGCCCGCGGAGCAGCCGTCCGGTCGAACGGCTCCAACCGCCAGAACCGCCAGAACCGTCTCGAACCGTTCGGGCGGCTCTGGTCGCCGTACTCGTGTCGCTCACCGCACCCCGCCCGTCGGGCCGCTCACCCCGCCCGTCGGGCCGCCCGCCCCGCCCGTCGGGCGGCTCACAGCGCCGTGCGCCACTCCTCGACCACGGCCGCCGAGACCGGCGCGGACCAGCCGCTCGGGCGGGCCGCCGACCCGATGTGGAAGGCGTCGATCCCCGCCTCGCGCAGGCGCGGAAGGTGATCGAGGCGCAGCCCGCCCCCGGCCAGGATCCGCGGCTCGTACCCCGGTTCCCCCGAGCGCGCCGCCTCCGCCAGTAGGACCGGCATGCCCTGGTCGACACCGGCCGCCGACCCGGCGGTCAGATATGTGTCCAGGCCGGGCAGACCTGCCAGTTGCTTGCGCAGAGTGTCACGGTGGGTGGCGCGGTCGATGGCTCGGTGGAAGGTCCACGGGCAGGGTTCGATCACCGCGACGAGCATCTCGACCGCGACCAGGTCCGGGTGGCCTGCGTGGTCGAGGAAGCCGAAGACGAACGCGTCCGCGCCCGTGGCGAGCAGTGCCTCGGCCTGTGCGCACAGGGCGTGCAGTTCCGCGGCGGTGGGGCGCTCGCCGCGCCGGCCGACGGCGTCCGAACGCACCATCACGCGCAGCGGGATGTCCACGGCCGCGCGGATCTCGGCGAAGGCCTCCAGGGACGGCGTGAGGCCGTCGGCCGCCATGTCGGTGACCAGTTCGAGGCGGTCGGCCCCTCCGGCCTGCGCCGCCACCGCGTCGTCGACGTCGAGGGCGATGACCTCGAGGATTGGTCTAGACATATATCCCAGGGTGCCACAGGCGACCCGCACACGGAACCGTGCCACACAATTGATCCATGGCCGACAACGCCGCCCCTCATGCCGATGCCGCAGCCACCCACGACGTTCTGCTCGCGCGCTGGACGCGGCTGCTGAGCCGCTGCCAGGAGCCGGACAGGGCGGAGGGACGCCCGGACCCGGTCCCGTACGGCGAGAACCTCCTCGCCCGCTGGGCCGAGTCCCACCGGCACTACCACACCACCGAGCACCTCCTCGCCGTCCTCGACCGCGTCGAGGAACTGGCCCATCACAGTGCCGACCCGGACGCCGTACGGCTCGCCGCCTGGTTCCACGACGCCGTCTACGACCCGGAGCGCTCCGAGAACGAGGAGCGCAGCGCGCGGCTCGCCGAGCGCGCCCTGCCGGAGGCGGGGGTGTCGGCGGCCCGTGCGGCCGAGGTGGCGCGGCTCGTACGGCTCACCGTCCGCCACGACCCCGAGCCGGGGGACGCCGATGGCGAGGTGCTGTGCGACGCGGACCTCGCCGTGCTCGCCGGCTCCCCCCGGACGTATGCCGCGTACGCCGCCGCCGTACGCCAGGAGTACGGCTTCGTGCCCCACGACGCGTTCCGCGACGGCCGCTCGGCGGTGCTGCGCGAGCTGCTGGAACTGCCGAGCCTGTTCCGTACATCCACGGGGCGCGAGCGCTGGGAGCGGACCGCGCGGTACAACCTGGAGACGGAGCTGCGTCTGCTCAGCGTGAGTTGATACGGCGCCGGAAGGACGGAAAGCGGTACCGTCGGGCAGTGCCATGGTGAAATGCGTGCGCGCGCAGGGGATTTGGTGGGAATCGAGAGCGACAAGCTCGTCTTGGACTACTTGAGCCGGGTCGGTGACCTGGCTCAGCAGCAGCAGTTGCCGTCCGGCGACCGGATGCGTCTGGTCACCCGGCTGCGTACGGAGATCGAGGCGCAGCGCGCCGGTTCGGCCGACTCGGCCGCGTCGGTGAAGCGCATCCTCGGCAAACTGGGTACGCCGTCCGACGTGGTGACCGCCGCGGGCGGCGCGGACACGCGATCCGAGACGCCGAGGCACATGCCCACGGCGGAACCGGGCGACGCGAGGACCGGGGCCCGGAAGTCCGGTGGCAAGAAGCCCGGCGCCAAGAAGCCCGGCACCGAGCGGGACGGAGCCAAGGGCCCCTTCGGCGTAGGTTCCTCCGACGCAGCTTCCTCCGGAGCCGGCCCCTTCGGCTTGAGGCTCGGCGCCAGGAAGGCGGAGAGCCGCAAGGCCGCCGGTGCGGAGACCGGAGACGCGCGGCCGGGCGGGACCGAGGACCCCGCCGCTGAGCGGCGGTCGCCCCTCAGCGGCCGAATCATGGACAAGAGCAACGCCACGGTCCCGCCGCCGCGTTCACCGAACGAGCCGTCGCCCCCGCACCTCGCGGGAGAGGACGAACTCGGCCCGCAGGACGCCACCCCCGACTGGTGGCGCATCGAGTCGGGGCCGTTCGGCGACGTGGGCGAGGTCGTGCCCGGATTCGTCGGTGGTATCGAGGTCCCCGAAATACTGAAACCGCCGCCCGCGCCGGAAGTCGACGCAGAGCGTCTGCGGAAGGCGGAGGCGGAAGCCAGGGCCAAGGCCGCCGAGGAGGCCGCTGCCGAGGCGGCGAACACCGGCCGCGGACCCGGCCTGCTCCGGCGCGTGGTGTTCCGGCGCCGCCGTGAGATGGCGCGGCGCTCCTTCAGCCCCCTCCTGCTGCTGGCCGCCGGACTCCTCGTCGTGGGTGCCGTCCTGGGCTCGCTCGTCCTGCTCGGTGTCGGCTGGCTCATCGCGTACGGCACGCGCGCGTTGACGCGCGGGGAGAACAAGTGGGCGGCCATGGGGCTGCCCGGTGTCGTCGCGGCGGGCGCGGTCGTGTGGCTGTGGGGCCGGTTCGACGGGCGGTGGGGCGAGCCGATCGCGAGGGAGCAGCTGGGCGCCGCGCTCAGCGAGACCTGGCCGATCGCCCTGCGCGCCGCGGCCGTCGCCTCCGCGCTCTACCTGCTCTGGCGCGCCCGGCAGCGCGGCTGAACCACCGGTCGGGGTCCCAACGTCCGCCCCGGGGACGGCGGTTGCCTCGGATGCCCGCAAGGGGTCCGGCGAACACCCCGACGAGTCCGACAGCGACCCGTCGTATCCCCCGAAGATCCTCTACGCGCTGTCCGGCGGCCCGCTACGCGCCCCAGGCGACCGCTACGAACCCACCGGTGACGACGCGTCACGCGCCGCCGCGTCCTCCCGCTCCGCACCCGCACCCGCCTGCCACGGTGTCCCCGGCACCACCAGCGGGCTGCCGGTGACCGGGTCCGGCACGACCACCGAGTCGAGCCCGAAGACGTCCCGCACCAGTTCCGCCGTGACGACCTCGGCCGGCGATCCCTGTGCCACGATCCGCCCGGCCTTCATGGCGACCAGGTGCCCCGCGTACCGGGTGGCCTGGTTGAGGTCGTGCAGCACGGCTACGACGGTCCGTCCGCGTTCGTGGTTCAACTGCCGTACGAGATCCAGGACTTCGACCTGATGGGCGATGTCCAGATAGGTGGTGGGCTCGTCCAGGAGCAGCAGTTCCGTCTCCTGCGCGAGAGCCATCGCGATCCAGACGCGCTGCCGCTGCCCGCCCGACAGCTCGTCGACGGGCCGTGCCGCCAGGTCCGTCACATCCGTACGGGCCATGGCCTCGCCGACCGCCCGCTCGTCATCCTCCGACCACTGCTGCCACCAGTGCTGATGCGGCTGACGGCCCCGCGCGACCAGGTCGGCGACCGTGATCGCCTCGGGCGCGACCGGCGTCTGCGGCAGCAGCCCGACCGACTGGGCGACCTTCCGGGTCGGTATGCGGGCGAGGTCGCGGCCGTCGAGCAGGACGGAGCCGCGGCGCGGCTTGAGGAGCCGGCCCAGAGCGCGCAACAGGGTCGATTTCCCGCAGGCGTTGGGGCCCACGATCACGGTGACCTCGCCGTCCGGCACGGACAGGTCGAGCCCTTCGACGACCGTGCGCTCCTCGTAGGCGAGGGTCAGGTCGCGGGCGGCGAGCCTGCTCGCCGCCGTGCGCCGGGTCTCAGGGTTCTTGGACGCGGTCACGCTCGTCCTCCGGTACGGCTGCGGATGATCAGCAGGATGAGATACGGGGCCCCTATGGCGGCGGTGAGCACACCCACCGGCAGCTCGGTCGGGGCGAACAGGACCCGCGCCGGCAGGTCCGCGGCGACGACGATGAACGCGCCCGTCAACGCCGCGCACAGCAGCGGGATCTGGGCCGTACGCGTCAGGCGCCGGGCGATCTGCGGCGCGAGCAGCGCCACGAAGTCCACGGGCCCCGCGGACGCCGTGGCCACCGAGGCGAGGACGACGCCGAGCAGGACCAGACCGAGCCTGGCGGGTCCCAGGCGGGAGCCGAGCGCGGTGGCCGTGGAGTCGTCGAGCGAGACGAACCGCTGGGCCCGCGCCGCCCACAGCACCGCGGGCAGCAGGGCGAGCAGCGTCCACCCGAGCGGCCCGGCCTCCTCCCAGCCCCGCCCGTTGAGGGAGCCGGTCATCCACACCTGTGCCTGCTGCGCGACGAGGAAGTCCCCCTTGGTGAGGAACAGTTGGGTCACCGAGCGCAGGGCGATGGCGAAGCCGATGCCGATGAGGACGAAGCGCGCGGCGTGCAGCCCGCCGCGCCACGCGAAGACGTACACGAGCGCGGCGGCGCACAAACCGCCGAGGACGGAGAGGTAGGGGAGGACGGTGTACGAGGTGACGCCGAAGGTCAGCGCGCCCACCGTCAGTGCGGTCGCGCCGTGGCTGATGCCGATGACGTCCGGGCTGGCGAGCGGATTGCGCGCAACGGTCTGGATGAGTGCGCCCGCGATGCCGAACGCGGCGCCGACGAGCAGCCCGACGGTCATACGCGGAAGTCGCAGCGTGCCGACGACGAACTCCTCCTGCGAGGGCAGCCCGAGCACGGCCTTCACGGCTTCGACGGGCGCGGCCGTCGACTCCCCGATGCACAGATACGCCAGGCATGCGCCGGCCAGCGCCACCGTCAGCAGTCCGGCGACGACGGCCGCCCGCCGGTGCAGCAGGAACGACCCGCGCCCGGCGCGCAGAACGGTGTAGCCGGCGGGCCGTATGCCGCCCCCGGCACGGGACTTCGCCTTGGTGGCGACCGCCGTCATACGCCCTCCCCGGCGTGCCGGAACCTCGCGAGCTCCTGCCCGAGCCCGCCCCTCATGCGCTCCTGCCCGAGCCCGCCCCTCATGTGCTCCCGGCCGAGCCCGCCCTTGATGCGGATACCGCCCCTCATGCGGATACCGCCCCTCATGCGGATACCGCCCTGCGGCGCACCAGGGCGACCAGGAACGGGACGCCGATCAGGGCCGTGGCCACACCCGCCGGGACCTCCGACGGCGGGAAGACGATCCGGCCGACGACATCCGCGACGAGCAGCATCACCGGCCCGATGAGAGCGGCCATCGGCAGCACCCATCGGTGATCGGTGCCGACGACCGCGCGGGCGATGTGCGGCACCGCGAGGCCGACGAACGCGATGGGGCCGGCGGCGGCGACCCCCACACCGGTGAGGACCGTCGCGCCGAGCCCGCCCACGATCCGTACGGTCGCGACGTTCTGGCCGAGGCCCTTGGCGACGTCCTCGCCCAGGGCGAGCGCGTCGAGGCCGCGGGCGACGGAGAGTACGAGCACGGTGCCCACCACCAGGAACGGCCAGGTCTGGTGGATGACGGCGGCCTCGCGCCCGGAGACCGAGCCCACCTGCCAGAAGCGGAACTCGTCCAGCGTGGCGGCGTCCGTGGTCAGGATGGCGTGAACCACCGAAACGAGAAGGGCGTTGATGGCGGCGCCCGCGAGCGCGAGCTTCACCGGGCTCGCCCCGCCCCGCCCGCTGGAGGCAATGGCGTACACGGCGACGGACGCGATGCCCGCGCCGGCGAACGCGAACCAGACGAAGCCGGTGAGCGAGTGCACCCCGGCGAAGGAGATGGCCAGGACGACACCGACCGCCGCGCCCTGGCTGATGCCGAGGATGCCGGGGTCGGCGATCGGATTCCGGGTGATGCCCTGCATGGCGGTCCCCGCCATCGCGAGGGCGGCGCCGACCATGAGGGCGATGACCGTACGCGGGACGCGCAGGGTGCGGACGATCTCGGCGGTCTCGCCCGTACCGCCGTGCAGCAGGGCGTCGAGGACCGCGGAGGGGGCGATGGCGCGCGCCCCGACGGCGAGGCTCAGCAGCACCGCGAGGAGCAGGGCGGCGACAGCCGCGGTGGTCCAGGCGAGGCGGCGGGCCACCAGAACGCGTCCGGGGCCGGTGGCGGTCGCGGCTGTCATCGGTCCCTTCGCGTTTCTCTCTATCTCTGTGGTCGGGGCTCGGTTGTCCGTGGCCGGCGGTCTGCGGCCCGTTCTCCGTGGGCCGTTGTCCGCGGCCCGTTCGTCCCGCCCGGTGTGATGACCCGATCCTGTGCGGCAGGTTAGGCAAGCCTCAGCATAAGGGGGCCGCGCGTGCCCATGACCGCGGGCGGCACAATGAGGGACATGCCCATACCCGCGCTCACGGTCGGCTTCGACCTCGACATGACGCTGATCGACTCCCGGCCCGGCATCAAGGCCGCGTACGAGGTCCTGGCCGCCGAGACCGGGACGTACATCGACGTCGATCTCGCGATCACCCGGCTCGGGCCGCCGCTGGAGGATGAACTGGCGCACTGGTTCCCCGAGGAGCGGATCGCGGCCATGGGCGACCTCTACCGCTCCCTCTACCCCGCCCACGCCATTGCCCCGACCCTGGCCATGCCGGGCGCGCGCGAGGCCCTGGCCGCGGTGCGGGGGCTGGGCGGCCGCGCCATCGTCGTGACCGCAAAGCACCAGCCCAACGCGGAGATGCACCTGGAGCACCTCGGCATCGAGGCGGACGCGGTGATCGGATGGCTCTGGGCGGAGGCCAAGGCGGAGGCGCTGACCGCGCACGAGGCCGCGGTCTACGTCGGCGACCACACCGGCGACGTGCGCGGTGCCCGTACCGCGGGCGCGCTGTCCGTGGCGGTCGCCACCGGTCCGTGCGACGCGGCCGAACTGCGTACCGCCGGCGCGGATGTCGTGCTGTCCGATCTCACCGGTTTCCCGGCCTGGCTGGAGCGCTACGCGGCCGGCCGCGCCGCGTCCCTGGCCTGACGCCGCTGCGCCGCCACCGAGCGCAGCACGCCGGCCGCGGCGACGGCGAACCCGGCGCCCATGAGCATGGACACGAAGTAGGCGGCCGACGGAAGCGGTTCGGCGCCGAGGAACAGCGGGGTCACGGTGGCCATCGTGGCAACCGCGCCCACGACGAAGACGATCACGCCGATACGGACGAGGCGGTCGCCCGGTCCGGCGGCCGGGCGCTGGGTTTCATGGGTCACCCGACCAGGGTAGGTGGGCTCGGGGAGCGGATCGGAACCACCCGGGGACGTCTTGTCACCGGGCCCCGGGCCATTAGCCTTGGAGTCGGCGGGTCCGACGGGCCCGCCGTACTGCTCTCCGGAGCTGTTTCCGCGTGTGTTTTTCCCCGACGATCACGAGGACGAGGACGGACGTGCCTACCGGCAAGGTCAAGTGGTTCAACAGTGAGAAGGGCTTCGGCTTTCTCTCCCGCGACGACGGCGGCGACGTCTTCGTGCACTCCTCCGTGCTGCCGGACGGAGTGGAGACGCTCAAGCCGGGCCAGCGCGTGGAGTTCGGCGTGGTCGCGGGCCAGCGCGGCGACCAGGCCCTCTCGGTGACCCTGCTCGACCCGGCACCGTCGGTGGCGGCGGCACAGCGCCGCAAGCCGGACGAACTCGCCTCGATCGTCCAGGACCTCACGACCCTGCTGGAGAATGTCGCGCAGCAGCTCGAGCGCGGCCGCTACCCGGACAAGACGCACGGCAACAAGATCGCGGGCATGCTGCGGGCGGTGGCCGACCAACTGGACGTCTAGCACCGGCCCTTACGCGGGCGGCCTTGCGCGGGCCGCCACCGTCGGCGGATCAGCGCGAGTTCAGCGCGCCGGAACCCGGCGATGCAGAAACCCGGCGATTCAGAAGCTCAGCGCATCGCGGTCGAGGGGTGGTACGAGCCCCTCGGCCTCGGCGCGTGTCAGCAGCGCGCGCACCGCGGCGTAGCCCTCGTCGCCGAGACCGGCCGTGAACTCGTTGACGTACAGGGCGATGTGCTGGTCCGCGACGGCCGGATCCATCTCCTGCGCGTGCTCCATCACGTACTCCCGCGACGCCTCCGGGTCGGCCCAGGCCATGCGCACCGAGTCGCGCGCCGCGTCCGCGAGGGCCCGCAGCCGCTCCTCGCCGAGGTCGCGGCGGGCGACGATCGCACCGAGCGGGATCGGCAGACCGGTCGTGGACTCCCAGTGCTCGCCCATGTCCGCGAGGCAGTGCAACCCGAAGTCCTGGTAGGTGAAGCGGGCCTCGTGGATCACGAGCCCGGCGTCGACCTTGCCGTCGCGCACGGCGGGCATGATCTCGTGGAACGGCATCACCACGACCTCGCCCACCCCGCCCGGGACCTTGTCCGCGGCCCAGAGCCGGAAGAGGAGGTAGGCGGTCGACCGCTCGCTCGGCACGGCGACCGTACGGCCGGCGAGGTCCAGGCCCGGCTCGCGGGTGAGCACCAGCGGTCCGCAGCCCCGGCCGAGCGCCCCGCCGCACGGCAGCAGCGCGTACCGGTCGGCGATCCATGGCAGTACGGCGTAGGACACCTTGAGCACGTCCAGTTCGCCGCGCTCGGCCATGCCGTTGGTGAGGTCGATGTCCGCGAAGGTCACGTCCAGCGCGGGCGCGCCGGGGACATGGCCGTGGGCCCACGCGTGGAAGACGAACGTGTCGTTGGGGCACGGCGAGTACGCGATCCGCAGGGCGTCGTCCTGGGCGGCCGGGGTCATCGGAACTCCTCCTCGACGATCGGGGTGAGCAGACGGAACGCCTGCCGCAGCACAGCCAGGGCCTCGCCGATCCGCCAGGCGTCCCGGTCGCGCGGGCCGACGGGGTTGGAGACCGCCCGTACTTCGAGCACGGGCACACCGTGCGCGGCGGCGGCCTCGGCGACCCCGAACCCCTCCATCGCCTCGGCGCCCGCGCCCGGGTGGCGCGCGAGCAGCACGGCGGCGCGCTCGGCGGAGCCGGTCACGGTGGAGACGGTCAGCACGGGCGCGAGCAGGGCCCGCAGGCCGCCGCGCTCCAGCGCCTTCGCGGCGCGCCCGGCAGGCCCGGCCGGGGGGTGGTGCACGGTACGGCCGAAGCCCAACGCGTCGACGGGCACGAACCCGTCGGGGGTCTCGGAGCCCAGATCCGCGGCGACGATCGCGTCCGCGACGACGAGGCTGCCGAGCGGGGCGACAGGCGCGAACCCGCCGCCGATCCCGGCCGAGACGACGACGTCGTACGGGAGGCCCGCGAGCGCGGCGGTGGTCAGCGCCGTCGCGGCGCCGCCGGCGGCGGCCGCGGGGCCGACCCCGGCGGCGAGCACATCGGCGAGGAGCCCGGCGCGGCGCATCCGCCGGAGCGGGGCGTGGGCGGCGGCCGGTACAGCGCCGGACGCATCGGCCCGTACAGCGTGAGGCGCATCGGCCCGTACGCCGGAAGCGGGATCGGCCGGTACGACGGGGGCATCGGCCGTGATGACATGCGCATCGGCCGGTACGGCCCGCGCGTCGCTCAGGCCCGCGGTCACCGCGTCCCCCTCCGCCGTCACGGCGGTGACCACGAGGAGGCGCACCGGCCGCGGTTGCGCGTCCGGCGGTGGTGGCGTGGGCCGTGTCCCCGGCCCGTTCATCGGTCGATGCCCGATCGCCCGGTGCGGCGGTCCGTCAGGACGCCTTGCTGAGGTTGAACTGCCACAGGCCCTTGGGCTTGTCGCCGCCCGTCAGCTCGATGATCGCGACCTTGGCGGTCTTCGGCGCCGTGGCGGCCCCGCCCGGCTGGCCCTGCTGCGGGGCGAAGATCCGGTCGAAGTCGAAGGAGCGGTAGGTGTCCTTGCTCGCCTCGGCCATCGTGGGCTGGCCGTTGACGACCATCACCCAGCCGGACTCGGCGATCTCCGGGTCGACGCCGACGCGGACCTTCTCGCCCTCGTGCACGGTGACCTTCTTGCCCGACTTCTCGGAGAAGCACTCCTGCAGCTTCTTCTGGGAGATCCCCTCGCCGTCGTTGTAGCAGGCGGCCTCGGCGGACGCGGAGTTCGAACCCACGGTGACCGTCGCCAGCGGGGTCGGCTTCTCACAGGCGGAGAGGGCGACGAGGCCGAGAACGGCGGCACCGGCTGCCACAGCGGTGCGGCGGGTCTTGCTCCTGAAAAGCGCAGAGGTCATGCGCGAAGGCTATCTGTCCGTTCCTCTCACGCCACGCGGGGGTGCGGCGAGCCGCGGCGTCCGGCGGTCAGCAGTCCCCGTACGGTCAACGCCGCTCCGGCCGCGCAGATCGCCGCGGCCACCGACATGCCCAGGACGCCGTTGAGCGGCAGCGAGATGCCGACCGCGCCGCCGACGACCCACGCCATCTGCAGCAGCGTCTCGGAGCGCGCGAAGGCGGAGGTGCGCACCGTCTCCGGTACGTCCCGCTGGATCAGCGCGTCCAGCGACAGCTTCGAGAGGGCCTGGGTGAATCCGGCAACGGCGCCCAGCGCCGTGATCGTCACCTGGTTGAAGAACACGGCCGAGACGATCGCGGTGCCCAGCGCGAGAGCGAGCACGGCGGCGATGATCCGCTCCGGCGTACGGGACCTGACCCAGGCGCCGACGGCCGTGCCCAGCGCGTTCCCCACGCCCGCCCCGACGGCCACCATGCCGAGCGAGAACGCCGCGGACCGGTCGCCCAGCGGATGCTCGCGCAGCAGGAACGCCAGGAAGAAGATGAGGAAGCCGGAGAGCGCGCGGTGCGTGGCGTTGGCCTGCAGCCCGTGCAGCACGGACGGGCCCACGCTCCGCAGACCGGGCTTCTTCGGCCGCCGCTCCCCGGAGCCGCCGCGGCGCCTCAGCCTGCCGAACCACACGGGGGCGTGGGCGGCGCGCGAGGCACCGGCACCGGTCACCCCGGTCGGGTGGGACTCCTGTGGCTTGTGGTGCGCGGGGAACGCGTGGGAGATGAAGCGGGCCTTCCCCTCGCCCTTCGCCGAGTCCACCTTGTGCGGCAGCGTGAACGCCAGGAACGCCCCCAGGCAGAACACGACGCATGCGCCGTAGAGCGGCCACCCGGACCCGATCATCTGCAGCCCCGCGCCCACGGGCGCCGCGATGCCCGTGGCCAGCAGACCGCCGAGCGTCACCCGCGAGTTCGCCTTGACCAGCGCGAAGCGCGGTGGGAGCAGTCGCGGTACGACGGCGCTGCGCACCACGCCGTACGCCTTCGACGCCACCAGGACACCCAGCGCCGCCGGGTACAGCTCGATGCCGCCGGTGATCACGGCGTTCGACAGCGTCAGCGCGAGCAGGGCGCGGGCCAGCATGGAGGCCGCCATCGCCGCACGGCGGCCGTGCGGGAAGCGGTCGAGGATCGGGCCGATGACGGGAGCCAGCAGCGCGAAGGGCGCCAGCGTGATCGCCAGATAGAGCGCGACGCGGCCGCGGGCCTCGTCGGTGGGGACCGAGAAGAAGACGGTCGACGCGAGGGCGATGGTGATGAGCATGTCGCCCGCGCCGTTCACGGCGTGCAGTTCGATCAGCTTGCCGAGCCCGGACTCGCCCGCGCCGTGCGCGTGGGTGACGCGGCGGATGGCACGAGCGGTGGCGGTGAACGGCAGATGCAGGGCACGTCCGACCGCCGCGCCGATACGCCGGAGCGGACTCGTGCGTGCGGACGACCAGTCGGCTGCCACCCCGTCATACTGCCCCAACTCGTACAAGGCATGGCTGTTTCGCGGGCCCGGCGGCATGTCAGCTTCCGGTCCGCCGGGCCAAGGAGAGGGGGAGGGTGGGCCGCGCGGCCTCCGGCGGGGTAGCGTGCGTTGCGCGCACCGGCGTCGTTCTTGGCCGCGCACCTGTCGGCGATCCCGCAGAATGGGTTGTAGCAGGTGCGCCCGAGGCCGATCGGGCGCGGACGTCGACGCGGTCCTGCGGTCCGCTCCGTCCGCCGCCCTCCGGCTGTCCGGCCGTCCGGCCGGTGGCCCGGTCCGGCTGGCGCACGCGTGATACGGCGTAGGAGAGAATCGATTCTTGTGAGTGCTGCGACGATGCGAAGCCGTACCCCAGACCGCGTGTGCGCCGAGGCGGTCGAACTCGCCCTCGGCGCGGCCGTCGAGGCCGCGGGCGAGGACTCGGTCGGTGACCACCTCGGGGCCGTGGCGGAAGGTGACCGGGTCGTCACGCACTTCTTCGCGTGCCGCGATGCTGCCTACCGAGGCTGGCGCTGGGCCGTGACCGTCACCCGCGCGTCCCGCGCGAAGGCCGTCACGCTCGACGAGACCGTGCTGCTGCCCGGCCCCGAGGCGCTGCTCGCGCCGGAGTGGGTGCCGTGGAGCGAGCGGCTACGGCCGGGCGACCTCGGCCCCGGCGATCTTCTGCCGATCGAGTCGGACGACCTCCGCCTGGAGCCGGGCTACACCGGCGAGGACGAGCCGCCGCCGAACTCCGTGGTGACGGACGAGGCCGGAATCGAGCGCGACGCGGCCGACGTCACGTCCCGGGCGGGCGACGCCGGGGAACGAGCAGGCGCGGGCAAGGAACGGGCGGGCGACGCAGCCCTCCGGTCGACCGAGGAAGGCGCGGACGCGTCCGCGGCCCCGCACGCCGCGAGGCCGGTTCCCCCGGCGCGCGGCAGCATCTCGGCCCTCGCCGAGGAACTGGGCATGCGCCGCGCCCGTGTCCTCTCCCGCTACGGGCTGCACACGGCCGCGGACCGCTGGGAGGAGGGCTACGGCCCGAAGACCACGATGGCCCAGGCGGCACCCGCGGCGTGCGTCTCCTGCGGCTTCCTGCTTCCGCTCGCCGGCTCGCTGCGGCAGGCGTTCGGCGTCTGCGCGAACGAGTTCTCCCCGGCGGACGGCCGCGTCGTCTCGCTGACGTTCGGCTGCGGCGGCCACTCGGAGGCCGCGGTCATGCCGAAGCCGCCGCGCCCGGCCCCGCCGGTGATCGACGAAACGAAGGTCGACCCCTTCCCGCTCCGCCCGGACCGCACGGGCGGCTCGGTGGAGGACACGGCGCCGGAGGAAGAACTCGGCCACTCCTGACCTGTGGGTCGGGAACGGACCCTGACGTGCTGGTCGGGGGCGGGCTCCGACGTGCCGTTCGGGAACGGACCTGGACGCCCCGGGCGGGATCGGGCTCCGAGGTGCTGGTCGGGGGCGGGTCGTGACGTGCTGGTCGTTGGGCGGGTCGTGACGTGCGGTATCCGGGTTTCGCTCCAGTGAGTCGGGCGCGGGTTCTCGCCTGTCGGTCGGAGGGGTTGCCTGCCGCGAACCGAGGCTGCGTTGCGCGCCGGTCCGCCGTCGAGGCGATCGGGCGGCTGCGGCTTTCGTTTCGCGCCTTCGGCGCAGGGCCGGGCACCAAGGGCGGGGCGGGCTGCTGGGGTGGTCGCTCGGCCGTGAGCTGGGTGTACGGCTGGGGCCAACGCCGGTGGGCTCTGCGAGAAGCGCGGCGGGACGAGGGCACCCGTTGCCGAATGCTTGCCTCGGGTCAAGTAATTCTGCAGAGGGCAACCGAAGGCGGCTGCTTGATGCCCAACTGGTCATCGAGCCGCCGGAATTCGAGGTGGCCTCAGCCGCCCTCATGCTCGGTTTGCGCCCGGAGATGTGAGATGAGACGGGGTGCCGGTGGAGCCGTTGGGTGTCCGTGGTGGTGGTCCGGTTCTTTGCTTGGCGTGTCACCGGGTTGTGGGCGGCAGTGGACCCTTGCCGCCGTCCCCGCCGCCCCCATGCTCGGTTTTGCGCCGGAGGCGCAAGACGAGACCGGGAGCCGGACGAACCGACGGGCATCCGCGGGGGTGGCCCATTTGTGGGTCCCGTCAGAACAGGCCGGCAGGCCTATGGGCTGATGGCCGCCCTGGGCCGATGGCCGCCCATGGGGTTGGTGGCCGCCGGCGGGCTGATCGCCGCCCATGAACTGATGGCCGCCCATGGGCCGATGGCCCCTCACAGCTCGGTGACCGTCCACAGGCCGGTGGATCCGCCCTGCAAGGCCGATGGACACCCGCGGCGTGAGACCGGCGGTCCCCGTACCGCAAGTCCCATGGTCAACCACGGCGTGAGACCGGCCGTCGTCCGCAATGCGGGGCGATGGACATCCGCGAAGCGAGGCCCGCGGTCGTCCGCGCGGTCCGGCTCGCGGGCCCCGCCGCGGCGCCGGTGTGCCGGCGATTCCGGTTCCCGGCCGAAGCCGGCGGCGGTTCCCGACGGTTTGCGTCCGGCCCTGCGGGCAACCGCACCCATGGTGCGGGGTTGCGCCCGGGCGGGTGTTCCGGTTGTGCGCTGGGCGGGGGAACCGGAGACCGCTCGCAAGCGGTACGTTCTGCGCTGACAAGCGGTGGTGCGGCGACAGGGAGACGAAACGTGAGCGGCACGGCGATGGTGCGGGCGACGACCGACGGGGAGGACCCGTTCGGGACGGCGCGGCTGCGGCGCGGCGTGCTGGACGCATGGGCGGCGTCCCCTGCCCGGTTCCGCGAGGACGCGAACGCCGAGGAGGACCTCGCGCTCGGCGGCTACCGCGATCGGCTCGTCGTCGAGCTGGCCCAGAACGCCGCCGATGCCGCCGCCCGCGCCGGGGTTTCCGGGCGCCTCCGGCTCACCCTCCACCCCGCCGGGCCGGGCGACGGGACGGCCGCCGAGAGCACCCCCGCCGTCCTCGTCTCGTCCAACACCGGCGCCTCTCTGGACGCCGCCGGTGTCGAGTCGCTGTCCACCCTCCGCGCCTCCGCCAAGCGCGACGAGGAATCGGCGCAGACCGTCGGCCGCTTCGGCGTCGGCTTCGCGGCCGTCCTCGCCGTCAGTGACGAACCCGCGGTCGTGGGACGCGCGGGCGGCGTCCGGTGGTCCCTCGCCGAGGCCCGCGAACTCGCACGCGAGACCGCCGAGACCGCCGAGACCGCCGAGACCCCCGGGACCGGCCCTGGCGGGACCGGCACCGCCGCGTCCGGCTCCCGCTCCGCATCCGCACTCTCGGACGAACTCCGCCGCCGCGACGGGCACGTGCCCCTCCTGCGTCTGCCGCTGCCCGCCCAGGGCACCGCCCCCGTCGGCTACGACACCTCCGTCGTCCTGCCCCTTCGCGACGGTGCCGCAGCGGACCTCGCCGCCCGGCTCCTCGACGGCGTCGACGACGCGCTGCTCCTCGCCCTCCCCGGCCTGTCCGAGGTCGTGGTGGAAACCCCGGACGGGGTACGGACCTTGACCCGGCGTCAGGACGGCCCGTGCACCGTCGTCGAGGACAGCGCGCACGGCACGACCCGCTGGCGCACCGCCACCGCCGGTGGGGCGCTGGCGCCCGAACTGCTCGCCGACCGGCCCGTGGAGGAGCGGCTGCGCCCGGTCTGGTCGGTGATGTGGGCCGTGCCCGTCGACGAGAACGGGGACGGCGCGCCCGCGCGCCCCGGCACGGTGCCCATGGTCCACGCGCCCACCCCGACCGACGAACCGCTCGACCTGCCCGCGCTGTTGATCGCCTCGTTCCCGCTGGATCCGACCCGCCGTCACGCGGCACCCGGGCCGCTCACGGACTTCCTCGTGCGGCAGGCCGCGGAGTCGTACGCCGCTCTCGTACAGGACTGGCGGCCCGTCGGCACGGGTTCCATCGGCCTTGTGCCCGGCCCGCTCGGCAAGGGCGAACTGGACGGCCGGTTGCGCGGCGAGATCCTGCGCCTGCTGCCGCGCGTGGCGTTCCTGCCCCGGGCCGCGGTGCCCGCGCAGGCCACGGAGACGGCACAGGCTCCGGATGCCGCGCAGACCCCGCAGGCCGCGGAATCCACGGAAGCCAAGGACGCCACGGAGGCCGCACCGGAAGCGGCGGCGGACGCGGGCGAGGCGCGCGGCGACGGCTGGGACGGTGCCGGGCTCGCGCAGAGCGGCCCCGCCGGCGAGGCGACCGGCGCGCTGCGCCCCGTCGACGCCGAGATCGTCGAGGGTGCGGGAGCCGAGACCGTACGTGTTCTGGCCGATCTGTTCCCCAACCTGTTGCCCGCCGGGCTGGAGCGGCGGTCCGAACTGCGGGCGCTGGGCGTCCCGCGCGTCCCGCTCGGCGAGATCATCGACCGGCTCGCGGGCGTCGAGCGCGCGGCCGACTGGTGGTGGCGGCTCTACGACAGCCTCACCGGCGTCGACCCCGACCGCCTCAGCGGCCTGCCCGTGCCGCTGGCCGGGGGCACTCCCCTCGGCTCCGCCGGGGGCACCCCCACCCAGGTCGCAGGCTCCGGGGCAAGCCGTACGACCATCGGGCCCCGCCAGGTGCTGCTGCCGGTCCCTGGTCACGACGACAGTGCGGAGGAGGAGTACCGTCGCGCCGGACGCGCGGACGGCGGCGCGACCCGTATCCCCGCACCGTCCGGCGAGCGCGCCCCGGACCGGCCGTCGGCCGGCGCGGCGACGCTGGCTCGGCTCGGCCTCAAGGTCGCGCATCCCGACGCCGCCCACCCCCTCCTCGAGAAGCTCGGGGCGACGCCCGCCACCCCGCGTGCCGTTCTGACCTCCCCCCAGGTGCGCGCCGCCGTCGCGAACTCCCTGGACAGCGGGGAGATCTGGGACGAGGACGCGGACACGCTCGACGCCGAGGAGCTGGCCGAGGCCGTCCTGGCGCTCGTACGGGACGCCCGGCTCGAACCCGGCGACGAGCCCTGGCTGGCCGCCCTCGCACTCCCCGACGAGGACGGCGAGCTCGCCCCTGCCGGTGAACTCGTCCTTCCCGGCAGCCCGTTCGAGCAGGTGATCCGCGAGGGAGAGCTGGCCGCCTGTGACGCCGATCTGGCCGAGCGGTGGGGTGAACAGCCCCTCACCGCCGTCGGGGTCATGGCCACCTTCGCCCTCGTCCGTGCCACCGACGTGGTTCTCGATCCCGACGAACTCGATCCGCGGGACGCCGACTTCGCCGAGTCCGACGACGTCGGGCTGTGCGACTCGGTCGACGTGTGGTGCGAGGACGTGCTCGACCGGCTGCCGGAGACGCCCGTACCGCCGGTCGCCGCCGAGGTCATCGGTGTCCGTGACCTCGACCTGGTCGACGACGACGCCTGGCCGCAGGCGCTCGCCCTGCTGGCGCAGCCCCCGCTGCGGGAGGCGCTGACGGCGCGGGTGCGCGTACTGCTGCCGGACGGCACGACCGAGACCGTACGCCCGTACACCGCCTGGTGGTTGCGCGGCAATCCCGTGCTCGGCGGACGTCGCCCGGCCGGGCTGCGCGCCGCGGGCAGCGACCCGCTGCTGGCCGGTCTGTACGACCCGGCGGACGCGCAGGGCTTCGACGACGAGCAGGTGCTGCGCGCCCTCGGCGTGCGGACCTCCGTCCGGGCGCTGCTCGACGAACCGGGCGGTGCCGCCGAGCTGCTGGGCCGCCTCGCCGACCCCGACCGTCCCGTCGGCCATGTGCAACTGCACGCGCTCTACGGCGCATTGGCCCTGCTCGAACCGGAACAGGTCACGCTGCCCGACGAGTTGCGGGCGGTCGTCGACGGCGAGGTGCGGGTCGTGGACGCCTCCGACGCCCTCGTCGCGGACGCCCCCGACCTGCTACCGCTCGCGGCGGGCCGCGCCCTGCTGCCCGTACCGCCCGGACGGGCGGCGGACCTGGCCGAGCTGCTGCAGGTACCGCGGCTGGGCGAGGTGTACGAGGGCCGCGTCACCTCACCGGCGGGCGAGGGCGAGGGCGAGGACGACGCCCCGGGCGAGACGTACGAAGTCCCCGACTCCGTACGGACCTTGCTCGGCCCCGCGACCCCCGCCGACTACGTCGAGTACGAGGAGCTGCTCGTCGACGGGGTGCAGGCGGACTGGCGGCTGACCCCGGACGGTGTGCTGCACGCGGCGACCCTGGAGGGCGTCGCGGCGGGCCTGGCGTGGGCGGCCGGTGCGTGGCAGCGGCGCTTCGAGGTCGCGGCGCTCCTGGAGGACGCGTCGCGGACGGAGGAGCTGGCGCGCGACCGCTGGTTCGACCAGTAGGCCCGGGTGCGCCCGGTCCCTGCCGTACTCCAGGTGCGCCCGGTCCCTGCCGTACTCCGGGTGCGCCCGGTTCCTGCCGTACTCCGGGTCCCCTCTGCCGCCGGGATCAGCCGTCCTTGTCGTCCGGGTGCCGGTGATGGACCCACCACCAGGTGCCCTCCAGCACGACCCCGGCAACCGCCGCGATGAAGACGGCGGTCCACGGCATCGTCGTGCCCACCAGCCGGAGTTGGAAGAAGGCCTGCAGCCAGGGGGTGGCGAGGACGACCAGGAAGCAGCCGAGCATCGTCAGGATCAGGGCGACGCGCCACCACGTGTACGGGCGGGCGACGATCGCCAGCACCCACAGGGCGATGAGGAACAGGGCCAGCGTCGCCACGCTCGTCTCGGCCTCCAGCGAACGCGGCCCCGCGTAGTAGTAGCGCGCCAGCAGGTAGGTGGCGAAGGTGGTCAGCCCCGCGATGACACCGGCCGGGACGGCGTACCGCATCACCCGCCGTACGAAGCGGGGCTTCGCGCGCTCCTTGTTGGGGGCGAGCGCCAGGAAGAAGGCCGGGACGCCGATCGTCAGCACCGACAGCAGGGTGAGGTGGCGGGGCAGGAAGGGGTAGGGGACCTGAGCGCAGACGACCAGGATCGCCAGCAGCACCGAGTAGACCGTCTTGGTGAGGAAGAGGGTCGCGACGCGGGTGATGTTGCCGATGACCCGGCGGCCCTCGGCGACCACGGACGGCAGGGTGGCGAAGCTGTTGTTCAGCAGCACGATCTGCGCCACGGCCCGGGTCGCCTCGGAGCCCGAACCCATGGATACGCCGATGTCGGCGTCCTTGAGGGCGAGGACGTCGTTCACGCCGTCGCCGGTCATCGCGACCGTGTGCCGGTGTGACTGCAGCGCGGCCACCATGTCCCGCTTCTGCTGCGGCGTCACCCGCCCGAACACCGCGCCCGCGTCGAGCCCTTCGGCCATCACGTCCCGCTCGGCAGGGAGCGTACGGGCGTCCACGGGGTGCTCGGCGCCCGGCAGGCGGAGCTTCGCGGCGACGGCGCCGACGGATACCGCGTTGTCACCGGAGATCACCTTCGTGGCGACGTTCTGGTCCGCGAAGTAGCGCAGGGTGTCGGATGCGTCCGGGCGCAGCCGCTGTTCCAGGACGACGAGCGCGACGGGCTGCGCGTTCCGGGACACCTCGGGGTCGTCGAGGTCGCGTTCGGAGCGGGCGAGGAGGAGGACGCGCAGGCCCTGGGTGTTGAGGCGGTCTGTGTCGGCGAGGGCGGGGTCGCCGGCGGGGAGGAGGACATCGGGTGCGCCGAGGAGCCAGGTGCTGGTGGCGGGGGCGGTTTCCCGGTCGGCGTCCGCACGGGTTCCATCATCACGGGTTCCGGCCGTACGGGTTCCGGCCGTACGGGTTCCGTCCGCACGGGCCTCTTCGGAGGGGGCCCCGTCCGTGTCGGCCCAGTCCGTACGGGTTCCGTCCGTGCCGGTCCCGTCCGGACGCCTCGCGTCGGGGGACTCGTGCTCCTGGAAGCTCGCGCCGCTGTACTTGCGGGCCGAGGAGAACGGCAGGGACTGCGTGCACCGCCAGCCCGCCCCGTCCGGGTACGCCTCGATGATCGCCCGCAGGCTGGCGTTCGGACGGGGGTCGGACCCGCCGAGCGCGCCGAGGACCGTGCGGAGACGGCCCTCGTCCGCGCCGCCCAGCGGCCGCAGTTCGGATACGTCCATGCCGCCCTCGGTGAGCGTGCCGGTCTTGTCGAGGCAGACCACGTCGACCCGCGCCAGGCCCTCGATCGCGGGCAGCTCCTGGACGAGGCACTGCTTGCGGCCGAGTCGGATGACGCCGATCGCGAAGGCCACCGAGGTGAGCAGCACGAGCCCTTCGGGGACCATGGGCACGATCCCGGCGACCATGCGCCGTACCGCTTCCTTCCAGTCGTGGTCCTCGACGACGGACTGGCTGACGATCAGGCCGATCGCGGTCGGGATCATCATCCACGTCACGTACTTGAGGATCCGGCTGATGCCGCTGCGCAGTTCGGAGGCGACGAGGGTGAAGCGGGTGGCCTCCTCGGCGAGTTGTGCGGCGTAGGCCTCGCGGCCGACCTTCGTCGCGGTGAACGCGCCACCGCCCACGGCGACGAAGCTGCCCGACATCACGTGGTCGCCCGCGTGCTTCAGGACCGGGTCCGCCTCGCCGGTGAGCAGGGACTCGTCGACCTCCAGGCCGTCGGCCTCGGCCACATCGCCGTCGACGACGACCTTGTCGCCCGGGCCCAGCTCGATGAGGTCCCCGAGGACGATCGCGGAGGTGGCGACCTCGGTGGACGTGCCGTCGCGGCGGACGGTGGGGCGGACCTCGCCGATGAGCGCGAGGCTGTCCAGCGTCTTCTTGGCGCGCAGCTCCTGGATGATGCCGATCGCGGTGTTGGCGACGATGACGAAGCCGAAGAGGCCGTCCTGGATCGGGCCGACGACGAGGATGATCAGGAAGAGGACGCCGATGATCGCGTTGAAGCGGGTGAAGACATTGGCGCGGACGATCTCGGCGGTGGAGCGCGAGGACCGTACGGGTACGTCATTGACCTCGCCGCGCGCCACCCGTTCGGCGACTTCGGCGGCGGTCAGCCCGATCGCGGCGGTGCCGGTGGTCGCGACGGGCGGGTCGGTGGCGGTGGTCGCGACGGGCGGGTCGGTGCGGGTGGTCCCGGCGGTCGATGTGGTCCCGGCGGTGGGTTCGGTGCCGGTGGTCGGGGTTCCCCCGGCGGTGGGTTCGGTGTCCCGGCCCTGTGCCGTCCCGGGGTCCCGCACCGGAGGGGAGACGGGGTGTACGGGATCGAGCTCCGCCCCCTCGCCGACGGCCTGCCGCGCCCGGGGCCCGGAGCCGCCCTGTTGCGAGGGCTCTCCGGAGTGGCTCGACGGCCGCTGCCTCATGAGTTCGACGGTACGGGCGGACGGCGTGCCTCACCCGTTGGGACGGTTGCGCTCGCCGCACCCTCCGCGGCGACGTCCGACGTGAGGCTCGCCGCACCCTCCGCGACGACGTCCCTCGTGACGGGGAAGGGCGCGAAAGGCTCGGCCCGGGGGCGGCCCCCCCCACGGATGGTCCCGGGGCGGACCCCACGGATCGGGAGACCCGGCGTGCCCGGCCCTAGGGTCCGGGCTCGACGCCGTCCGCGGCGGCTGCCCGCCGGAGCGCGGCGTCGCGGTGGCGGACGTACCAGACGCCGATGAGACCGAGCCCGCCACCGGCGAGGCAGGTCCACAGCCACCACAGGTGCCCGCGGTCCTCGAACCACGCGTAGAAGGGGAGCTGCACCAGGAAGAGCACGAACCAGAGCGCGGTGCCGCCGGTGATCGTGGCGACGACGTTGCCCTCGAGGGGCTCCGGGGCTTCGTGCCGCGGTGTCCACTTCGCCATCGTCCGGGCGCCTTTCGGTTCGATCGTCGTGGCCCCAAGCTTATGCACCGTGCCGTACGTCCCGTCCCCGGGGGCCGTTGCGTCAGGCGCGCGCAGCTCCGGCAGGCGGACATCGTCGCCGCCGCGGCTCTCGTCCGGGTGGGTGGCTCTCTGGGCCGAACGCCCACGGCCGTGCGGGTGCCCCCTGCAGCTTCACCGCCCGTCCTTCCTCCAGCTCTGCCGCCCGCCCGCGGTTCCACCGCCCGCCCCCGCCGCGGCCGAGCGGGGGCGCGACCGTCTACGCGCGGAGATGGTGATCTCCCGTGTGCGCATTCATACTGACCCGGTCTGGGTCTGACCGGTTTCTTTCGTTGAATCATCCGAGGTCGACCCAGTCGTTCTGTGTTCAGGGCTTCATCGGTGCTCCGCCGCCCGGCCCGGCAGCGCCGCTCGGTGATGCCGTCCGGGAGCCGTTCCGTCGAAGCCGGTACCACCGCACCACCGAGGTCCCCTATGCCCTCCCCGGCCACCGCCCAGGTCGACGCGCCGCAGCCGCCGCCCCATCCGGCGCCGAGCGCGATCGACCGGTTCTTCAAGATCTCCGAGCGGGGGTCGACCGTCCCTCGTGAGATCCGGGGCGGGCTGGCCACCTTCTTCGCCATGGCGTACATCGTCGTGCTGAATCCGATCATTCTCGGTTCTGGAACCGACAAGTTCGGCCATCAGCTCGACACTGCCCAGCTCGTCACGGCCACCGCCCTGCTGGCCGGGTTGACGACGATCCTCATGGGGCTGATCGGCAACGTCCCCATCGCCCTCGCCGCGGGTCTCGGCATCAACGCCGTCGTCTCGCTCCAGCTCGCGCCCAGAATGAGCTGGCCGGACGCGATGGGCATGGTCGTCCTCGCCGGGCTCGTCCTCATGATCCTCGTCGCCTCCGGTCTCCGGCAGCGCGTGCTGGACGCGATCCCGCCCGGGCTCCGGCGGTCGATCGCGATCGGCATCGGCATGTTCATCACGCTGATCGGCCTGGTCGACGCCGGGTTCGTCACCCGTAATCCGGACTCCGCCCACACCACCGTGCCGCTCGGTCTCGGCGTCGCGGGCCGTCTCGAGGGCTGGCCGGTCGTGGTCTTCGTCCTCGGGCTCGCGTTGACGTTCGTGCTGGTCATCCGCAAGACCAAGGGCGCGATCCTGATCAGCATCGTGGCGATGACCGTGCTCGCGATCATCATCCACGCCATCGCCGCCATTCCCGACCAGGCATGGGGACTGACCGTTCCCTCCGTGCCGGACAGGGTCGTGGACACACCCGACTTCGGGCTGATCGGCGAGGTCAGCCTCTTCGGCGGCTTCCACGAAGTCGGGCTGCTCACCGGCTGCCTCTTCGTCTTCACCGTCCTGCTGTCCGGTTTCTTCGACGCGATGGGCACCATCATCGGCGTCGGCGAGGAGGCCGGACTCACCGACGAGGACGGCCAACTGCCCCGCATGGGGCGGGTCCTGATGGTGGACGGCGCCGCCGTCGCGGCCGGCGGTTATGGCTCCGCCTCGGCCACCACCTGTTTCGTGGAGTCCACGGCGGGCGTCGGCGAAGGCGCGCGGACGGGGCTGGCGAACCTGGTGACCGGCGCCGTGTTCCTGCTGGCCCTGGTGTTCACACCGTTGGCGACGGTCGTCCCGTCCCAGGCGGCGACCCCGGCGCTCGTCGTGGTCGGCTACCTGATCATGGCGGGCAACGTCCGGGAGATCGACTGGAGCGACCCCACGATCGCGGCCCCCGCCTTCCTGACCATGGTCTCGATGCCGTTCACGTACAGCATCACCAACGGCATCGGCCTCGGCGTGCTGTCCTTCATCCTGCTGCGGGCGGCCACCGGCAGGTTCCGCACGGTGCCATGGCTGCTGAACGCCGTCGGCGTCTGCTTCCTCGTGTACTTCCTGCTCAGCCCGATCGAGCGGGCACTCGGCGTCGGCTGACGGCGGGCGCCCGTGGCCCACCCCCGGGAGTGGGCGGGCCCGGCCCCGCCGTCCCTCACGTCAGGCCGTAGAACTTCTCCGTCTCGTCGACCGCCGCCTTGAAGCGCTCGTCGAAGTCGTCGCGCGCGAGTGTCCGGACCACGTAGTCCTGGACGCTCATGCCCCGCTTCGCCGCGTGCCGCCGGATCCGTTCGAGAAGGCCGCGATCCATCCGAAGACTGAGCACATCCGATCCCATCGATCCCATACGAGTACGGTCCCGGCCCCGGGTCGTTCCGCGCGTCACTTTCCGGAGCCGTCTCACTCATATGGGTGACCGGGGGTTTGGTCCGTCGAGCCCCTCCGGCCGCCCGTCGGAGCCGCTGTGCACCGGCTGGTCTTTAGCTTGGGTAATGAGTTACGCTAAGGACATGCCGGAATCGAGCAGCGCCGCCGACGCAGCCGCCATCAACGCCCTGCGGTCCTCCGTCATGCGCCTGTCGCGCCGGCTGAAGCACCAGAGGGTCGACGAGTCCCTCAGCCCCACCGAGATGTCGGTGCTCGGCACGCTCGCGCGCTGCGGCTCCGCCACCCCCGGGGAGCTGGCCCGCAAGGAGCACGTCCAGCCGCCGTCGATGACGCGCATCGTGGCCATGCTGGAGGCCAAAGGGCTCGTACGGCTCGAACCGCACCCGGACGACCGCCGGCAGAAGGTCGTCCGGCAGACCGAGCGCGCGGAAAGCATGCTCGAGGAGAGCCGGCGCAGGCGGAATGCCTGGCTCGCCGAGCTCGCGGGGGGCCTCGATGATGAGGAATGGGCCGCGCTGCGCGCCGCCGCGCCCGTCCTGGAGAAACTCGCGCAGTTGTAGGAGCACGAGACCCGCGCCGCCCCACTGCGCAGGGACACAGGCCCCGATCGACGGAACCCCCGTACGGCACCGGGCCACGGCACGGCCCAGGACCCGCCGGGCCGGACCGCACCGAAAACGATGACCGCAGCAGCTGATCGACCAGGCGAAGGACGACCGGACCACGACACGACGAGGAGGCGAACCCACTTTGAGTACGGGACCCGGAGCAGACTCCGCCCCCGCACCTGAATCCCGCCACGACACCACGGGCGCCCCGCACGAGCGCAGCACCCGGCATGAGCGCAGCTCTCCGCATGAGCGCAGCACTCCGCACGAGCCCGGCATTCGCACTCCGCAGGAGAGCTGCACGCCGCAAGCCGAGCCGTGCGCCCCGCAGGACCACACGGTCGCCCGCGACGCCGCTCCCGGCGACGACGCCGACGCCCCGCCCGAGCCGCGCGGGGGCACCTTCCGTTCCCTGAAGGTGCGCAACTACCGGCTCTTCGCCACCGGACAGGTGGTCTCCAACACCGGCACATGGATGCAGCGCATCGCCCAGGACTGGCTGGTGCTCACCCTCACCGGATCGTCCACCGCCGTCGGTATCACCACAGCTCTGCAGTTCCTGCCCATGCTGCTGTTCGGGCTCTACGGAGGCGTCATCGCCGATCGCTTCGGCCGGCGGCAGCTCCTGCTGATCACCCAGACCGCGATGGGCCTGACGGGACTCGCCCTCGCCGTACTGACCTTGAGCGGCCAGGTCCAGGTCTGGCACGTCTATCTCATGGCCTTGCTGCTCGGCATGATCACGGTCGTCGACAACCCCGCGCGCCAGGCGTTCGTCGCCGAGATGGTCGGCCCGCGCGAGTTGCGCAACGCCGTCAGCCTCAACTCCGCCAACTTCCAGTCGGCCCGGCTGGTCGGGCCCGCCGTCGCCGGTGTTCTCATCACCGCCGTCGGCAGCGGCTGGGCCTTCCTGCTCAACGGTCTGTCGTTCCTCGCCCCCATCGCCGGCCTGCTGTTGATGCGGACGGGCGAGCTGCACCCGGTCGACCGTGTGCCGCGCGGAAAGGGCCAGTTGCGGGAGGGGCTGCGCTACGTCGCCGGACGGCCCGAACTGCTCTGGCCCATCGTGCTGGTCGGCTTCATCGGCACCTTCGGCTTCAACTTCCCGATCTGGCTGACCGCGTTCGTGGACGATGTCTTCCACGCGGGCGCCGGTACGTACGGCCTGCTCAACACGCTGATGGCGGGCGGCTCCCTCGTCGGCGCCCTGCTCGCCGCCCGCCGCCGCACCTCGCGCCTGCGGCTGCTGGTCGGCGCGGCCCTGCTGTTCGGCGTGCTGGAGATCACGGCGGCCCTCGCGCCCGCCTTCTGGATCTTCGCCGCGCTGCTGGTGCCGATCGGGATGGTCGGCCTGACGATCAACGTCACCGCCAACTCGAATGTGCAGCTCGCCACCGACCCGGCAATGCGCGGGCGCGTGATGAGCCTGTTCATGATGGTCTTCATGGGCGGTACGCCGCTGGGCGCACCGCTCGTGGGCTGGATCACCGATGTCCACGGCGCCCGGACCGGCTTCCTCGCCGGCGGACTGATCTCGGCCGTTGCGGCCGTCGCCGTGGGGCTGATCCTGGCCCGTGTCGGCGGTCTGCGGCTGAAGGTGGACCTGCGGCGCGGCCACCGGCATGTGACGTTCGTGCCGCGGGTGGAGCAGCACATGGAGCGGGGGGCCGAGCCGGAGTCGGGGAACCGGATGACGCCCGCCGCGTAGGAGCCGTTTACGGAGCCCCGTCCGGGACGGTCCGGCCGAGGCTCGCCGCCCCGCCGTATGTGCCGTGCCCGCCTGCGTCGTTCGTGCGGTACGCCTCCGCCGTACTACGTGCCGTGCGCCTTCGCTGTACGTGCCCTGCCGCCCCGGTCGATGTCAGAGGACCCGTTGTTCCAGGAGCTGTCCGGGCCATTCCCCGATCGTCATGGTCTCGGTGGGCGTGAAGCCGTTGCGCTGGTAGTAGTCGACCAGACGGCCGCCCCCGCCCGCGTAGCAGTCCACGCGCACCAGGGAGATGGCTTGCCGCCGGGCCTCCTCGACGGCGTGCGCGAGCAGCGCGCTCCCCACGCCGTGGCCCGCGTAGCGCCGGTCGGTGACCAGCAGACGCACGAAGACCTCGGGCTCCTCGGCCCGCGGGATGGGATCGGACGGATGCGGAGCGAGGACGAGGGTGCCCGCGGGCACTCCGTCCACCTCGGCCAGCCACGGGGTGCCCGAGCGGACGAGCTCCGCGACCTTCTCCGCACCCCGGGGCCGGGTCGACCACGGCTCGGTTCCCCACTGTCCGGTACGGCCTTCCTCGACGAGCCAGGCGACGGCGCGGTCGAGCATCGTGAGTATCGCGGGGATGTCGTCGGTCCCGCCCTGCCGGATCTTCATCCGGGTGAGACTAGGCCGATGAGACTCTTCGCAGCGATTCTTCCGCCGGATACGGCCGTCGTCGAACTGGCCGACGAGGTCAGGACGTTGCGGCAGATGCCCGGAGCCGACCGGCTGAGCTGGACGGGAGAGCCGGGCTGGCACTTCACGCTCGCCTTCTACGGCGAGGTCGAGGACGGCGTGGTGGCGGAGCTGGAGACCCGCCTCGGCCGGGCGGCCGCCCGCCGCGAACCGTTCGAGCTGCGGCTCCGCCACGGCGGGCGGTTCGGGCACCGCGCGCTGTGGGCGGGCGCCGAGGGCGACCGTACGGAGATGGCCCGGCTGGCCGACGGGGCCGTGGCGGCGGGGCGTCGCGCGGGGATCTCCCGGGAGGAGCACCGCTCGTACACCCCGCATCTGACCCTCGCGCGGAACCGTGCGGACGAGGATCTGCGGCCGTTCGTCGACGCGCTCGCGGAGTTCGAGGGCCAGCCGTGGACGGCGGGTGAGCTGTGCCTGGTCCGCAGCAATCTGCCGGTCGGTGGCCGTCCGGGCGAGAGGCCGCGCTACGAGACGGTGAGGGCGTGGGCGCTCGGCGGCTGACCCGTGCGGATCCGCGGGGTCACGCGAGCGGGGCCGGGGCATGTGCCGTTCCCGGGCAGGCGGTCATGGCCGCACCTGGGCGCGGGGGCCCCTGTGCGCCCCGTTAGTCTCGGAGCGTGGATGCCAAGACCAGAAGCCGGATCGTGAGCGGGACCCTCGTCGTGATACTCGTCGTGGTGATCCTGGCGGCCGCACTCGGCTGAGCGGGGCGCGACAACCGGGACGCCCCATTCCGCTCTGCCCAGGCCCGGTGCGGCCCTGGACACGGGACCGGACCGCGCCCCCGACGTACGGGGACCCGGCCCGGATTCCCACCGTCTCGCCGGCTCCTACCAGGCGAAGGCCTCCGGCGAGGTCCCCGGCCCGGGGAAGATCTCGTCGAGCGAGGCCAGCAGTTCGTCCGACAGCTCCAACTCGACGGCCCGCAGCGCGGACTCCAGCTGTCCTGCCGTACGCGGGCCCACGATCGGGCCGGTCACGCCCGGCCGCGTGAGCAGCCAGGCGAGAGCGACCTCGCCGGGCTCCAGGCCGTGCTTGTCGAGCAGGTCCTCGTACGCCTGGATCTGCTCGCGCTGCTGGGTGTTCTTCAGCGCGTCGGACGACCGTCCCGTCCCGCTGCGCGAGCCTCCGCCCGCGCTCTCCTTGCGGATCGCCCCGCCCAGCAGCCCGCCGTGCAGCGGTGACCAGGCAATGACGCCGAGGCCGTACGCCCGCGCTGCCGGAATGACCTCCATCTCGGCGCGGCGCTCGGCGAGGTTGTAGAGGCACTGCTCGCTGACCAGGCCGTACGTCGTGCGGCGGCGGGCGGTCTCGTTGGCCTGGGCGATGTTCCACCCGGCGAAGTTGCTCGACCCGGCGTAGAGGATCTTGCCCTGCTGGATCAGGACGTCGATCGCCTGCCAGATCTCGTCCCAGGGCGTGTCCCGGTCGATGTGGTGGAACTGGTAGAGGTCGATGTGGTCGGTGCCCAGCCGCTTGAGGCTGGCCTCGACGGCGCGGCGGATGTTGAGGGCGGAGAGCTTGTCCTGATTGGGCCAGGGGGAGCCGGAGCCGCCCATGTTCCCGTACACCTTGGTGGCGAGCACGGCCTTCTCGCGGCGCCCGCCGCCCTGCGCGAACCACGAGCCGAGGATCTCCTCGGTGCGGCCCTTGTTCTCGCCCCAGCCGTAGACGTTGGCGGTGTCGTAGAAGTTGACGCCCGCGTCGAGGGCGGCGTCCATGATCGTGTGGCTCTCGGCCTCGTCGGTGACGGGCCCGAAGTTCATCGTGCCGAGGACCAGGCGGCTGACCTTCAGTCCGGTGCGTCCGAGCTGCGTGTACTTCATGGGAGACAAGCCAACGCCTTGGAGCGCGCTCGAAGCAAGCGTCGAGGCGTCCGGGCGCGCAGGATGACGGGCTCTCCGCGGTGCCGACGCGGCCCGTTGGCCGGACGTGCCCGGGGCTGCCGTCGTACGCCGGTGGCCCCTACGTGTCCGGCGCCGCCGCCGTGCTTTCGCCTGCTCCCGCGGAGGGCGGGCTCAGCCGGAGCCGTGGGCGAGCAGCGCGGCGTGCGGGAGGGCGAGGGTGCCGTCGGGGCGGGCGAATCCGGCGGCCAGCCGCTCGTAGTGGACCTTGACGGCCGCACGGACGTCCGGGGACAGGCGGCCGAGGACGAGTCCGATGGTCGCGATTCCCTCCGCCGCGCCCGACCACCACGTCTCCGGATCCTCCCGGTGGTCCCAGACGACGGAGGCACAGGACACCGCGCCCAGCCCGGCCCCGGTCAGCAGCTCCGCGAAGCCCTCCTCGGTCCGCGGGAAGTCGGCCTCGACCCGGGGGAGTTCGGGCTTCTCGACACCCGCCGCTTCCACGGCCCGCCAGAGCAGTGCCTGTCCGGCCTCGGCCGGGTGGCGTCAGATGGTGACGGCCAGGCGACCGCCGGGGCGCAGGACGCGGCGCATCTCCGCGAGGGCCGTCCCCGCATCGCCGACGTGGTTGACCACGAAGTTCCCGGTCACCGCGTCGAACGTGCCGTCCCCGAAAGGCAGTCGGGGCAGCGTCGCCTGCCGGACGGCGGCACCGGGGACGGCGCGCCGTGCCGCGTCGACCATCTGCGCATCTGCGTCGACGGCGGTGACGCGGGCGCCGCGGGCGGCGGCGGCAGCCGCGACACTGCCGGTGCCCGTGCCGACGTCGAGTACGTGCAGGCCCGCCGTGACGTCCGCGGCATCGAGCAGTCGCGGCACCAGGTGCGCACACAACCGCGCGAACGTACGCCCGTAGGCATCGGCCCGCCCGGCCCACATCTCCCGCTCGTACTGGTCGAATGCCGACTGCATCCGCGTCCTCCCCCTGAAGTGTTCTCCGGCCCCTGAAGTGGTCTCCGGCCGCAGGAGCGTAGCCGGGCGCGGGGAAGCGGGGGTCACGCGGGTTCGGCCACCACCAGGCTGCCGATGCGGTAGGGCGCGCCCAGCTGCCACGCGCGGTGCATGGCGTCGGCGAAGGCTGCCGCGAGCTTGTGCTCCCCGGACGCGCTGGGGTGGGTCCCGTCGTATGTGTCCTGCTCCATGACCCAGTCGGCGGGGGGCGAGGCCAGCACGAGCGGTGAGGCCGGGGTGGCGAGGTCGGCGAACGCCGTGGCCAGCAGGGTGTTGAAGCGCTCGCATGTGGCATCGAACGGCGCGTCGGTGCGGGCGCGGACGTTGGGGATGACGGGGAGGGCGACGATGCGGATCCGCGGATCGGCCGACCGCGCCTCCGTCACGAAGCGGCGTACGTTGGCCGCGGTGCGTTCGGCGTCGGTGTAGAAGCCGAGATCGATCAGACCGAGCGAGACGAGCAGCACGTCGGCGCGGTGCGTGGCGACCGCGTCCCGGATCAGCGGCGCCATGTGCAGCCACCCCTCGCCCCAGCCCGCGAGATGGCGCCGCGCGTCCTCGGGGAAGGCCGGGTCGGCGTAGTCGTGGGAGACCGGGGCGCCGGCGAGGGGGTCGTGGAGGCCGGTGCGCGGTCCGACGAACTGGTACGGGCCGCCGGGCGCGCGCCCCAAGTGCTGCCACATTCGGTGGCGCCAGGTGTGCTCACCCGCGCTGCCGATCGTCATCGAGTCGCCGACGAGCATCATCCGCACCGGAACATCATCGCGGATCGGCTCCCCGACCTGCGACGTGACACTGGCCACCCCGAGCGGGCCCCCGCCGTACGGGCCACCGCCCGGGCCCGCGCCGGGGCTTGGCGCTGCGAAGCCTCAGGGGGCGCAAGCCGGGGCGGGGACACGTCCCGGGTCCGCCCGTGGTGACGGGCCGCCCGGCCCGGATGGCAATCTTGGGGCATGCCTTCGCTTGCTCGCGGCCTCGGCGCCGCCGTCCTGGCCGCCGTCGCCCTGGTCCTCCCCGCCGCCGTTCCGGCCGCGGCGGACGCCGGGTCACCGCAGTCCTTCACCATCGAGGACAAGCGGATAACGGAATCGAGCGGGCTGGCCGCGAGCCGGGCGCATCCCGGGGTGTTCTGGACGCACAACGACAGCGACGACGGCCCGTACGTCTACGCCGTGGACAGCGCCACGGGCCGTACGGTCGCGACCGTCACCCTGAAGGGCATCGACCCGCGCGACGTCGAGGCGGTGTCGGTCGGCCCCGACGGCCAGGTCTACGTCGGGGACATCGGCGACAACCTCGGCGGCACCTGGCCCGAGGTCTGGATCTACCGCTTTCCCGAGCCGAAGAAGCTGAAGGACACCACCGTCACGCCCGTCCGGTACACCGTCCGCTACGACGGAGGGCCCCGCGACGCCGAGTCCCTGATGGTCCATCCGAAGACCGGCCGGGTCTACATCGTCAGCAAGAACGAGGAGGGCGGCGGGCTGTACGAAGGACCGGCCGAGCTGTCCGCGTCCGGAGTGAACACCTTCAAGCGGATCGCCGGCATCGACCTCTGGGCGACCGACGGCGCGTTCTCGCCCGACGGCACACGGCTGGTGGTGCGCAGCTACTTCGAGGCGCGCGCCTACAGCTGGTCGTCGGACGGCAAGGTCGCACCCGTGGGCCGGCCGAGCCTGCCCATGCAGCGCCAGGGCGAGTCGGTGTCCTTCACGCCGGACGGGGCCGCGCTGATGTACGGGACGGAGGGCGCGCAGAGCCGGGTCACGCGGGTGGCGCTGCACGGGAAGATGCTGCCGGTCTCGGCGGCCGAGGCGGCCGAGGACGAGCAGGACGGCGGGGACGGGAAGAATGGCGACGGGGGCGGAGCCGACGGTGACCAGGACCGGAACCTGGTGGTCGGGGCTCTCACCTTCGCCGCGGCCGCGGTGCTGGCCCTCGGGCTGCGGCGGCTGATCCGCCGTCGCTGACGGGCGGAAGCACGGAGGTGCGGAAGCGCGGAGGCGCCGGGCGTTGACGCCGAGGCGCCGAGCGGGTCGTGGAGCGGGCGGCTGCCCGGCTCCGCGGAGGCCCCCCCGCCCGCTCCGTGGGAGCCCTCCCCGGGCGCTACGAGGACGCGTCCTCGTCCGTCAGCCGCAGCTCGTAGTGCAGGGTCGTGTCCCGTTGCAGCCGGTGCGCCGCGGGGACCATGAAGCGCTGCACCACCGGGTACTTGCGCTCGATCAGCTCGGCCGCGTGCGTGTTCTCCCGGCTGCCCTGCTCCAGCAGGCGCACGCGCGCCTTCAGGGCCGGTCCGGTCGGCCTGCCGCGGCGGGTGGAGGGCGCGATCTCCACATCGGGGAAGTTCCGCATCCGCTTCGCCTTGCCCGCCTTGCCGAAGGTCCGGATGTACGCGTGGTCGCCCTCGACGGCGATGTGCACGGGTGTACCGACGGTCGTGCCGTCGCGCTTGCGCGTGCTCAGCAGGATGCAGCCCTGCCGCACGAAGGGGGCGAGTCCTGGAGTGGCCATTCCTCCATGGAGGCACAGGGCGGGCGGACCGTCATCCGGGGATCGTCCATTGCGCGGCGGGGTGTTCGCGAAGGCGGGTGGTGGTCGTGGAGAGGGCCCCGGGCGCAGATCGCGCCGGGGCCCCTCTCTCGCGTACGGCCTGTTCCGTCTCTCGCCTGCGGCTGGGCCCGCTGTCGCTAGAGCTTGTCGACCACGTAGTCGATGCAGGCGGTCAGCGCCTCCACGTCGGCCGGGTCGACGGCCGGGAACATCGCGACCCGGAGCTGGTTGCGGCCCAGCTTGCGGTACGGGTCGGTGTCCACGATCCCGTTCGCGCGCAGCGTCTTGGCGATGGCTGACGCATCGATGTCGTCGGTGAAGTCGATCGTGCCGACGACCTGCGAGCGCTGGGCCGGGTCGGAGACGAACGGCGTGGCGTACGAGACCTTCTCCGCCCACCCGTACAGGCGCGAGGAGGAGTCCGCGGTCCGCTCGGTGGCCCAGGACAGACCGCCTTGCCCGTTCATCCAGTCGAGCTGGTCGGCGAGCAGGAAGAGCGTCGCGAGGGCGGGGGTGTTGTACGTCTGGTTCTTCTTGGAGTTGTCGATCGCGGTCGGCAGCGAGAAGAACTCCGGCACATGCCGGCCCGAGGCGTGGACGCGGGCGGCGCGCTCCAGGGCGGCGGGCGAGAAGGCCGCCAGCCACAGACCGCCGTCGGCGGCGAAGGACTTCTGCGGCGCGAAGTAGTAGACGTCCGTCTCGCGGATGTCGACGGGCAGGCCGCCGGCGCCGGAGGTCGCGTCCACCAGGACGAGTGAACCCTCGTCGGCTCCGGCCACCCGCTTCAGGGGCGCGGCGACACCGGTCGAGGTCTCGTTGTGCGTGAGGGCGTACACGTCGACGCCCGCCTCGGCCCGCGGCTGCGGGTGCGTGCCGGGGTCGGAGGCGATGACGGTCGGATCCTCCAGCCAGGGCGCGAGCTTCGCGGCCTTGGCGAACTTCGAGGAGAACTCGCCGAAGGAGAGGTGCTGCGACTTGGTCTCGATCAGGCCGTGGGTGGCGATGTCCCAGAAGGCGGTCGAGCCGCCGTTGCCGAGGACCACCTCGTAGTCGTCGGGCAGCGAGAACAGGGCGCGTACGCCGTCCCGCACCCGGCCGACCAGGTTCTTCACCGGAGCCTGGCGGTGCGAGGTGCCCAGGAGGGAGTCGCCGGTGGCGGCCAGGGCGCTGAGCGCCTCCGTCCGCACCTTGGACGGGCCCGAGCCGAAGCGACCGTCGGCGGGCTTGATGTCAGTGGGAATCCGGATCTCAGCCACGGTCCGAAGCCTAATCCGTTCAGCCCGGTCGCCGGGGGTGCGGTCCATGGACCGAGACGTGGGGCGGGACGCGGGGCGGGGCGGGGGCGGGGCGGGGGCCGGGTCATCGGCCGGGCATCCGAGACGTGATCGGGACGTGGGGCGGGGCATCGGCCGGGAGCGGAGCGGGGCGGCGGGCCGGATGCTGCGGGACGCGGAGCGGGGATCGGATGGGGTTCGGAATCGGTGGAGGTGTTCAACTCCCGTTCCCCCGGCCGCTGTTGTCTGCACCTCATGGACCTTCTGCTGTTTTGGTTGACCAGTGTGTTGTATAAATGCAACACTCTGCCGCATGAGGAAAGCACGAGGGTCCGAGGATCAGGAGATCCGGATCTACAACCGGCTCGCGATGCTGCGTGCCGAGCGAGGCTGGTCGCGCCGTGATCTCGCCGAGGTCACCGGCGTGAACTACCAGACGATCGGCTATCTGGAGCGGGGCGACTACAACCCCAGCCTCGAACTGGTCTTCCGCATCTGCGGCTGCTTCGGCCTGCCCGTCGAGGCCGTCTTCTCCCCGCGCCCGTTCCCCCGGCTCACCGGGGACGCCCTCACCTCCGGCGACTCCCCGGACGCGGCGGGCACCCACGTCATATCCGCCTCCCCGGAGGAGAACACGCCATGAAGTTCAACACCCTGCTGCGCAACGACCGCCTGTTCCTGCTCGGGCAGACGGCCCCCGAGCCGCAGCTGCGCCGCCGCACCCGGCGCATCATGCTCGTCGCCCTGGCACTTGCGGTGGTCGCCCTGCTGACCGGGTCGTTGCTGTCCGAGGTGAACCTGGGATTCCCGGTGCTCATCGGCCTGGTCGTCCTTCAGGGGACGTTCCGCTGGCTCGCCTGGCGTGGCACCAGGGCGCTGACGCTCGCCCCCTCCGAACTGCTCGACGAGCTGCAGCTCCAGCAGGTGCACAGCGCGTACCGGCGTGCCTATGGCGTCACGACGGCTGCTCTGGCAGTCCTCGCCCTCGGCGTCTTCCCCTTCGTCGTCTTCACGGTCCAGCCTCACCCGCTCCGGATCGTCTTCCTGGGCGCGTTTCTCGTCCTGGAGATGATGATCTGGATGCCCACGGCCGTCCTCGCCTGGCGCCTGGAGGACGAGGAGCCGGACGAGCATCCGGACGACGCGGCGGCCGTCCCCGCCTGACCCGCGCGGACACGGCGCATCGGCGCACCCCCGCCCCGCGAGCGACCTCCCCGCGTCCCCCCCGGCTCCCCTGGGACGCCCTCACCTCCGGCGACTCCCCGGCCGCCGCCCCCCCCACGCCATACCGCCTCCCCGGAGGAGAACACACCATGAGGTTCAACACCCTGCTGCGCGACCACAGCCTGTTCCTGCGCGGACAGACCGCCCCGACGCCCCAGCTGCGGCGCCGCACCCGGCGCCTCCTGCTCGTCGCCCTGGCGCTCGTCGCCGTCACCCTGGTTCTCACCACGGCGCTGGCCGATGGGTTCCCGGGACTCCCGGTGGCCTGCGGCTGGATCGTCCTGCCGGTGGCGCTCCGCTGGTTCGCCCGGCGCGGCACCAGAGCCCTCTCGCTCGCCCCGTCCGAACTGCTCGACGAGTTGCAGCTCCAGCAGGTGCACAGCGCGTACCGGCGTGCCTACGGCGTCACGACGGCCGCTCAGGCGCTCGTCCTCTTCGGCGCCTTCCCCCTCGTCGCTTTCACGGACCAGCCCCATCCGCTCCGGATGGTCTTCATGGCCGCGTACCTGATCCTGTTGATGATGGTCTGGATGCCCACGGCCGTCCTCGCCTGGAGCCTGGAGGACGAGGAGCCGGACGACGTGGCGGCCGCCCCCGCCTGACCCGGCTGCCGCCTCCCCCGCCCCGCCCGCGACCCGCCGCGCGACGGAACAGCGCGCATCGTCAGGTGCGCGCGGCCCGGTTTCGGGCAGGCTTGGTCGCATGAGCGATCCTCGGAATCTGGCAGGAGCGCTACGGAAGGCGGTGCGCGGCGAGGTCTCCTCCGCCGTCGCGAGCCGGGCGCTGATGACCATGGACGCGTCGAACTACCGGCGGGTGCCCGACGCGGTCGTCGCCCCCCGCGACGCCGACGACGTCGCCGCGACGCTCGCCGTCTGCCGCGAGCACGGGGTGCCGGTCGTGGCGCGCGGCAGCGGCACCTCGATCGCCGGGCAGGCGACCGGCACCGGCGTCGTGCTCGACTTCACCCGCCATATGAACCGGATCCTCTCGGTCGACGCGGATGCCCGTACCGCCGTCGTCCAGCCCGGTGTCATCTGCGACGACGTGCGCCGCGCCGCAGGACCGCACGGGCTGACGTTCGGCCCCGACCCCTCGACCCACAACCGCTGCACGATCGGCGGCATGATCGGCAACAACTCCTGCGGCTCGCACTCGGTCGCCTGGGGCACGACGGCCGACAATGTGCGCGAGCTGGACGTCCTCACCTACGCGGGAGAGCGCGCCCGGCTCGCCCGCGAAGGGCGAGGCGGTTTCGGGGTTTCCGCGACGCAGGTCCCCGCCCGTCTCCGCGAGGGAGCCGCGCGGATCGTGGACGGCCACCTCGCCCGGCTGCGTACCGGCTTCCCCGACCTGCCGCGCCGTATCTCCGGCTACGCCCTCGACGCGCTCCTCCCCGAGAACGGAACCGACTGGGCGCGCGCCTTCACCGGCAGCGAGGGCACGCTCGGCGTGCTCACCGAGGCGGTGGTGGGGCTCGTGCCCGCGCCGGGCGCCCGCGTGCTGGCCGTGCTGGCGTACGAGGACGAGGGGGCGGCCGCGGACGCGGCGCACACCCTCCTCCCGTACGGCCCCCTGACGGTCGAGGGCATGGCCTCCGACCTCGTGCCCGGGGTGGCCGGGGCCGGTCTGCCGAAGGGTGGGGCATGGCTGTTCACCGAGGTCGGCGGCGCCACACCGGAGGAGGCGCGGGCGCGCGCCGAGGAGTTGTGCCGGGCGGCGGCCGGGGGCACCACGGACCACGCGCTCGTCACGGATCCGGCAGGGCAGCGTGCCCTGTGGCGCATCCGGGAGGACGCCTCGGGCACGGCGACGCGTATGCCCGACGGCAGTGAGGCGTGGCCCGGCTGGGAGGACTGCGCGGTGCCGCCCGCCCGGCTCGGCGGGTATCTGCGGGACTTCCGGGAGCTGATGACCCAGCACGGGCTGCGCGGCACGCCGTACGGGCACTTCGGCGACGGCTGCATCCACATCCGGCTCGACTTCGATCTGCTCAGCGAGGAGGGCAAGCGGCGCTTCCGCACGTTCTCCGCCGACCTCGCCGACCTCGTCGTCACCCACGGCGGCTCCCTCTCGGGCGAGCACGGCGACGGGCAGGCGCGGGCGGAGCTGCTGCCGCGGATGTACGGGCCCGAACTGGTCGGCGCCTTCGAGGAGTTCAAGGATCTGTGGGATCCGGCGAACGGGCTGAACCCCGGCATCCTCGCTCGCCCGAACCGGCTGGACGAGAACCTCCGCTTCGATGTGCTGCCGCGCGAACCTGTCGAAGTCGCCTTCGGATACCCGCACGACGGCGGGGACTTCTCCGCGGCGGTGCGCCGGTGCGTCGGCGTCGCCAAGTGCCGTACGACGTCGGTGAGCGGAGCCGCGGTGATGTGCCCGTCGTTCCGGGCGACGGGGGAGGAGCAGCACTCCACGCGCGGGCGGGCCCGGCTGCTGCACGAGATGCTCGGCGGCGAGGTCGTCACGGACGGGTGGCGCTCGGAGGAGGTCCGCGAGGCGCTGGACCTGTGCCTGTCCTGCAAGGGGTGCCGGTCCGACTGTCCGGTGGGCGTCGACATGGCCACGTACAAGGCGGAGTTCCTGCACCACCACTACGAGGGGCGGGTGCGTCCGGCGGCGCACTACGCGATGGGGTGGCTGCCGGTCTGGCTGCGCTCCACGGCCGCGCTGCGACTGAGCCGGGCGGCCAACGCGGCAGCGCGGACAGGGCCGTTGGCGGGTCTGGCGAAGCGGCTCGGCGGCATCGCGCCCGAGCGGACGATCCCGGAACTGGCCCCCGAGCCGTTCACACGGTGGTGGCGGGACCGGCCGACCGCGCACTCCCTGGGCCCTACGGCGGTGAGCGACGGCCGTGAGCGGACGCCGGACGCCTCGGCCGGTGCGCTCCCCACGGTTCTGCTGTGGCCCGACACCTTCACCAACTACCTCTCCCCGTCCGTCGGCCGCGACGCGGTCGCCGTGCTCGAAGCCGCCGGGGTACGGGTCGTCCTGCCGCCGAAGGGCGTGTGCTGCGGCCTGACCTGGGTCTCGACCGGGCAACTCGACCGCGCCCGCAAGGTCATGCGCCGAACGCTCGACGTCATCGCCCCGGCCCTCGACGCGGGCCTCCCCGTCGTCGGGCTCGAACCCAGCTGCACGGCCGCACTGCGGACCGACCTGCCGGAGCTGGTGGGCGGAGAGGATCCGCGGGCCGCCCGGCTCGCCTCGTCCGTGGTCACCTTCGCGCAGGCGCTGGACCGGCTCGCCCCCGACTGGGAGCCGCCCCGTATCGACCGTCCGGTGGCGGGCCAGACCCATTGCCATCAGCATGCCGTCCTGGGGGACGAGGCCGAGCGCAAGCTCCGTCGACGTGCGGGCCTCACCGGCGAGTTGAGCGGAGGCTGCTGCGGCCTCGCGGGCAACTTCGGCTTCGAGCGCGGCCACTACGACGTATCGCGCGCCTGCGCGGAGGAACAACTCCTCCCCACCGTGAGGTCCGCCTCGCCCGAGACCGAGATCCTCGCCGACGGCTTCTCCTGCCGGACGCAGCTCACAGAGCTCGGGGCACGGCCCGGCCGGCATCTCGCCGAGGTGCTCGCCGACGGTCTGAGAAATCCGCGGAACGACTGAACCCGGCGGCCCGGTACGGCGTCTGAGGAATTGGCGGGACGAACGTCCCGCCAATTTCTTCAATCCTGCACGATCCCGAACGACCGCATTTCTGTGGGGAATTCTTTGACGCGGGGACGGATAGAGTTCTAGCGTTTCCCAACATCGCATCTCCGCAAGCCGGTTGGGCTCTGATGTCGAGGCATGGACGCATGCGCTCGCGAGCCCTTCGACGGCCTGCCCGAATTCGTTTTCCGCAGAAGTGGAGCCACCCCCCATGAGAAATTCCCTTTCGCGCCGCCGTGCCAAGCGCATAGCCGCCGCGGGCCTGGCATCGGCCGCCGCGGCGGTTCTGGTCGCCGCTGCCGCCCCGGCAGCGCAGGCCGGCGCGTCGTCGCCGGACGGCGAGCGTTCCAAGCCCAGCGCCCGCATCATCGGCGGCGGCGACGTGTCCAACGACGCGTACCCCTTCATGACGGCCCTCCTCGAGAAGGGCTCCGGCAGCGCGCTCAAGCGCCAGTTCTGCGGCGGCAGCCTCATCAGCCAGGACATCGTGATGACCGCCGCCCACTGCGTCGAGGGCATGAAGGCCAAGGACCTGCAGGTCGCCGTCGGCCGCACCCAGCTCTCCAACTCCCAGCAGGGCCAGATCCGCAACGCCCGCCCGTCCGAGGGCCAGGGGGACCCCGGCGGCATCGTCGTCCATCCCCGCTACACCAAGGGCGACTCGGCCTACGACATGGCCTTCGTCGAACTGGCCAAGCCCGTCAGGGGCATTGCCCCCGTCAAGCTCCCCACCCCGGGCACCGACGCCCTGATCCGCCCCGGCGCCAAGGCCACCGTCACCGGCTGGGGCAACACCGACACCGACATGCCGCACTTCCCGGACCGGCTGCGCGAGGTGAAGGTGCCGCTGCTCTCGCACGACGAGTGCAAGGTCAGCTACGACAGCTACAACAGCAAGGTCAACATCTGCGCCGGCGTCGAGGGCAAGGACTCCTGCCAGGGCGACAGCGGCGGCCCGATGTTCCGCACCGTCCCCGGCCGCGAGCAGCAGATCCAGATCGGCATCGTCTCCTACGGTGACGGCTGCGCCGGCCAGGGCGCCCCGGGCGTCTACACCTCTGTCAGCTCCGCCAAGCTCTGGGACACGCTGGCCGAGTCCCCCGAGGGCAAGAAGCTGAAGGCGAAGCTCGGCCGCTGAAGGGCTGACCGCCCGTAAGGCCACCGGCCCGCCGGGCTACGGCTCATCGGCCCGCCGGGCCTACGGCTCATTCGGCCCCATCGGCACAGCGCTCGCCTCCCCGCATGCGCTGTGCCGATGCGGTGCTCCCTGGGAATGGCCCGGGGGGGGCAAGTGCCCCGAAAAGTCAGGGGAATCGGCAGGATACGAACACGGCGCTGCATTCCCGTTTGCGTCGTGTCCGTGTCCTGCCTTGTCTGTGTCCACGTCCGATTCCACGTCCACGTCCACGTCCGTGTCCGCGTCCGGGCTGTGGTGGGGGTCGGGCTGGTTCGGTCGGTCTCGTGCCCGTCGCTTCGGTTTCTGTGTCGTCTCGCGCCAGCGGCGCAAGGATTGAGCATCGGGGCGCCCGGGGATTGGCCGAGGTCCGCGTCCGCGCTGCGGTCGGTGATGAGCCGAGGTTGCAGCGGGCCCGCTCGGGCCGGCGCTCGCTTCCGGCACCTGTTGTGAACTCGCCTGCTTCAGCACTTGCTTCCGGTCAAGCATTCCGAAAACGGGACACCGGGCACCGGCCCAGATCGACGACCCGGTTCCGTCGTCGCGCTGCCGGACGATCGCCGCTGCCGGACGACGGCCGTCCCTGTGGACGCCGGGCTCAGCCGTGTCTCTGCCCGGCCCGATGCGCAACACGGCCCACCACCGGCTGTCTGGCAGGGGGCCCAGCCGCAACAAGCAGTCCGCCCCGGCCCCCACCCGCCCGCCCCGCGAAGCCGCCAAGTGCGCAACCGGACGACGGCCGTCCCTGCGGACGCCGAGCTCAGCCGCGTCCCCCGCCCGGCCCGATGCTCAATTACCCGCCACCGGCGTACAGATCGGCAACAACCTCCCCTGGCGTTCCGGTCAGCCGTGGATGTCCGGCCCGGTCACTGGTGGATCCTCCGGACGGATCAGGCGCCCGTGCGCCGCGCGGGACGCCGCCGTCTGCCCGTCGGGTCCGTACATGCGGGCCCGTACATGCGGGTCCGTACATGCGGGTCCGTACATGCGGGTCCGCCGGGCGACGCGTCAGGACGGGAGTGCCGCGTGTCAGGACGGGCGTGCCCCGGCAGGGCTGCGGACCGCAGGCCCTAGGCTGCGGCGCATGTTGCTGGAGCATCGCGGCAAGCGGCCCGTGGTTCCGGAGTCGGCGTACGTCGCGCCGTCCGCCGTGCTGTGCGGAGCGGTCGTCCTGGGCGAACGGGCGCGGGTGCTGCACGGCGCCGTCCTCACCGCCGAGAACGGCGAGGTGCGGACGGGCGCGGACGTGGTCGTCATGGAGAACGCACTCGTGCGGGGGCGCGCGGCGCACCCGGCGCTGCTGGGCGACGCCGTGCTCATCGGACCGCACGCCCATGTCAACGGCGCGACCGTGGAGGACGAGGTCTTCGTCGCGACCGGTGCCTCGCTGTTCCCCGGCGCGGTCGCGGGCACCGGTGCCGAACTCCGCATCAACAGCGTCCTCCACGTCAACTCGCGCCTCGCGCCCGGCACTGTGGTACCGATCGGCTGGATCGCCGCGGGCGACCCGGCGCAGCTCTTCTCGCCGGACCGGCACGAGGAGCTGTGGGAACTGCAGCGCGGCCTCGACTTCCCCGGCACGGTGTACGGCTCGCCGCGCGGTACGCCGATGCGCGACATCATGGCGCGCCAGGCCGACTTCTACGGAGCGCACCGGGACGACCGCCTGCTCGGTGAATGACCCGGCCGCCCAGCGCCATGCGAACGGCGGGGCGCCTGGGCGCCTGGGCGCCTGGGCGCCTGGGCGCCTGGGCGCACGGAGCGCACGCCGGGTCGCCGGCGGCCCGTGCGGGGTGCGAATGCCGCCCACCATGCGTAATGGGACACGTCGTTCACATCGCCGCACAGTGTCATCAACTGTCGTGGAACGGCGGCCTTGTCGCCTTCCCGCCACTGGCAGAAAATCATGCAAGCATGCTTGATTGTTTCTTCGGCTGCTGCCACGCTGCTGCTCACCGACGCCACCGCGGGGCCGCTCGCCGGCATGGCGTCGACGTGCCATTCCCGCAGAACACCGCCTGCCGATGAGGGGAGCGCACCGTGGCCGACCCGGGAGTTGTGGTCGACGACCTGCATGCCGAAGGGGAAGACCTCGACCGGATCGTCGCGGGGCTGAGTCCCGCGGAGTGGGCCGCGCCCACGCCCGCCCCCGGGTGGACCATCGCCCACCAGATCGCCCATCTCGCTTGGACCGACGAGCAGGCGGTGAAGTCCGCCACCGAGCCCGGGGCCTTCGCCCGCGAGGCGGAGAAGGCGATGGCCTCGCCGGACACCTTCGTCGACGAAGCGGCCGCACGTGGTGCGGAACTGCCGCCCGCCGAGCTGCTGGAGCGCTGGCGCGAGAACCGGCGGGCGGTGCAGCGGGCGCTCTCCGAGCACCCGTGGGACGTCAAGATGCCCTGGTTCCTGACCACCATGAGCGTCGCCTCGATGGCGACCGGGCGGCTGATGGAGACCTGGGCCCACGGTCAGGACATCGCCGACACGCTCGGCGTCCGGCGTACCCCGACGGCCCGTCTGCGCCACATTGCGCGGATCGGCGTCAGGGCGCGCGGGTACGCGTACTTCATGCGCGGGGAGACTCCGCCCGAGGAGGAGTTCCGGGTCGAACTCACCGCTCCCGACGGGTCGTTGTGGGCCTTCGGCCCGCCGGACGCCGCCCAGCGCGTCACCGGGCCCGCGCTCGACTTCTGCCTGCTGGCCACGCAGCGCGCCCACCGTGCCGACCTCGCCGTACGCGCCGAGGGAGCGGACGCCGACCACTGGCTCGACATCGCCCAGGCGTTCGCGGGACCGCCCGGCCAGGGCCGTGAACCGGCCCGGTCCGGCGACACCGACCCGTCCGGCGACACCGACCCGTCCGGCGACACCGACCCGTCCGGCGACACCGGTACGGCCGGGGGCGAGGCGTGACCCCCAACGGCGCGACCTCGGGCCCGCCCCCCACCGGCTCCCTGCCCGGCGGCGGGACCGCCCCCCTCCGGATCGGCAACGCCTCCGGCTTCTACGGCGACCGCTTCGACGCCGTCCGCGAGATGCTCACCGGCGGCCCGCTCGACATCCTCACCGGCGACTACCTCGCCGAGCTGACCATGCTCATCCTCGGCCGCGACCGCATGAAGGACCCGGGGTTCGGCTACGCCAAGACCTTCCTGCGGCAGCTCGAGGAGGGGCTCGGCCTGGCAGCCGACCGGGGCGTGCGCATCGTCACCAACGCGGGCGGGCTGAACCCGGCCGGACTGGCCGACGCGATACGGGAGTTGGCCGATCGCGTCGGCGTCCCCGTACGCGTCGCCCATGTCGAGGGCGACGACCTGCGCGAGGCCCGTGACTGGGGCCCCGGCGTGCTCACCGCCAACGCCTACCTCGGGGGCGCCGGCATCGCCGCGTGCCTGCGCGAGGGCGCGGACGTCGTCGTCACCGGCCGGGTCACCGACGCCGCCCTGGTCACGGGCCCCGCCGCCGCCCACTTCGGCTGGGCGCCCGATGCCTGGGACGCCCTCGCGGGAGCCGTCGTCGCCGGCCACGTCCTGGAGTGCGGCACCCAGACCACCGGCGGCAACTACGCCTTCTTCGCCGAGCACGACGTGCGCCGCCCCGGTTTCCCGCTCGCCGAGATCCACGAGGACGGCTCGTCCGTCATCACCAAGCACCCTGACACCGGCGGTGCCGTCACCGTCGGCACCGTCACCGCGCAGCTCCTCTACGAGACCGCGGGCCCCCGCTACGCCGGGCCGGACGTGACCGCGCGCCTGGACTCCGTACGGCTCACCCAGGAGGGGCCGGACCGGGTCAGGATCGGCGGCGTCCGCGGAGAGGCGCCGCCGCCGACCCTCAAGACCGGCCTCACCCGTATCGGCGGCTGGCGCAACGAGGTCGTCTTCGTCCTCACCGGCCTGGGCGTCGAGGACAAGGCCGCGCTGGTGAAGGACCAGATGGAGGCCGGGTTCGCCAAGCGCCGCCCGGCCGAGGTGCGGTGGACCCTCGCCCGTACGGACCGGGCCGATGCCGAGGTGGAGGAGGAGGCGAGCGCGCTGCTGCGGCTGGTGGTCCGCGACCCCGACGCGGAGGCCGTCGGCAGGGCGGTGAGCAGCGCCGCCATCGAACTGGGCCTCGCCAGCTACCCCGGCTTCCACGTCACGGCGCCGCCCGGCAAGGGCTCCCCGTACGGAGTCTTCGAGGCGGCCTTCGTGGACGCGGCCGACGTCCCCCACACGGCGGTGCTGCCGGACGGGCGGCGCGTGAGTGTCCCGCCGGCGCCGCGGACCCGTGAGCTCGCCGAGCCCGAACAGCCCTCCCTGCCCGATCCGTTGCCGCCGGGACCGACGCGTCGCGCGCCGCTCGGCCTGGTGGCGGGCGCCCGCAGCGGCGACAAGGGCGGCAGCGCCAATACGGGCGTGTGGGCGCGCTCGGAGGAGGCGTGGCGCTGGCTCGCGCACACCCTGACCGTGGAGCGCTTCCGCGAACTGCTGCCCGAGACACGGGACCTGGCCGTCACCCGCCACGTCCTGCCCAACCTCCGCGCGCTCAACTTCACCGTCGACGGGCTGCTGGGGGAGGGCGTCGCCTCCCAGGCCCGTTTCGACCCGCAGGCCAAGGCGCTGGGGGAGTGGCTGCGCTCACGCCACCTGGACATCCCGGAGGTACTGCTGTGACCGTCCTCGCGTCCGCGCTCGACCCGACGGGCCCCGACCACACCGCGCACCGCGAGGCGATGCTCGCCAAGCTCGCCGAGCTGGAGACCGAGCACGCCAAGGCGGTGGAGGGCGGCGGCGAGAAGTACGTCGCCCGCCACCGCAAGCGCGGCAAGCTGCTGGCCCGTGAACGCATCGAGCTGCTGCTCGACCCGGACACCCCGTTCCTGGAGCTGTCGCCGCTCGCCGCGTGGGGCAGCGACTACAAGGTCGGCGCGTCCATGGTCACCGGCATCGGCGTCGTCGAGGGCGTCGAGTGCGTGGTGACGGCGAGCGACCCGACCGTACGCGGCGGGGCCAGCAATCCGTGGACGCTGAAGAAGGCGCTGCGCGCGCACGAGGTCGCGTTCGCCAACCGGCTCCCGCTGGTCAGCCTTGTCGAGTCCGGCGGCGCCGACCTGCCGAGCCAGAAGGAGATCTTCATCCCGGGCGGGGCGGTGTTCCGGGATCTCACCCGGCTGTCCGCCGCCGGGATCCCCACGATCGCCGTGGTGTTCGGCAACTCGACGGCCGGCGGCGCGTACGTGCCCGGCATGTCCGATCACGTGATCATGGTCAAGGAGCGGTCGAAGGTCTTCCTCGGCGGGCCGCCCCTGGTCAAGATGGCGACAGGTGAGGAGAGCGACGACGAGTCGCTCGGCGGCGCGGAGATGCACGCCCGTACCTCCGGCCTCGCCGACTACTTCGCGGTCGACGAGCCCGACGCGCTGCGCCAGGCCCGACGCGTCGTCGCCCGCCTCAACTGGCGCAAGGCGTACGGCAGCCCGCCGGTCGCCGAGCCGCCGAAGTACGACGAGGACGAACTCCTCGGCATCGTCCCCGGCGACCTCAAGGTGCCCTTCGACCCGCGCGAGGTCATCGCCCGTGTCGCCGACGGCTCCGACTTCGACGAGTTCAAGCCGCTGTACGGGCCCAGCCTGGTGACGGGCTGGGCGGCGCTCCACGGCTACCCGGTCGGCATCCTCGCCAACGCGCAGGGTGTGCTGTTCAGCGAGGAGTCCCAGAAGGCCGCGCAGTTCATCCAGCTCGCCAACCAGCGCGACATCCCGCTGGTCTTCCTGCACAACACCACCGGCTACATGGTGGGCCGGGAGTACGAGCAGGGCGGCATCATCAAGCACGGCTCGATGATGATCAACGCGGTGTCCAACTCGAAGGTCCCGCATCTGTCCGTGCTGATGGGCGCGAGCTACGGAGCCGGCCACTACGGCATGTGCGGCCGCGCCTACGACCCGCGTTTCCTCTTCGCCTGGCCCAGCGCCAAGTCGGCCGTCATGGGCCCGCAGCAGCTCGCGGGCGTGCTGTCGATCGTGGCGCGCGAGTCGGCGGCGGCCAAGGGGCAGCCGTACGACGACGAGGCGGACGCGGCCCTGCGCGCCATGGTGGAGCAGCAGATCGAGTCGGAGTCGCTGCCCATGTTCCTGTCCGGCCGGCTGTACGACGACGGGGTCATCGATCCGCGCGACACCCGCACCGTGCTCGGCCTCTGCCTTTCGGCCATCCACACCGCTCCCGTCGAAGGCGCCCGCGGTTTCGGCGTCTTCCGGATGTGAGGCAGGTGAGGAGCATCGTGACCGCATCGACCCGAGGGGCCCAGGTGATCCAGTCCGTCCTCGTCGCGAACCGCGGCGAGATCGCCCGCCGCGTCTTCCGCACCTGCCGCGAACTGGGCATCGCCACCGTGGCCGTGCACTCCGACGCGGACGCGGACGCGCCGCACGTCATGGAGGCGGACGCGGCCGTACGGCTGCCAGGAAATGCGCCCGCCGAGACGTATCTGCGCGGCGATCTGATCGTGAAGGCCGCCCTCGCCGCCGGCGCCGACGCCGTCCATCCGGGCTACGGATTCCTGTCGGAGAACGCCGGGTTCGCGCGCGCCGTCCTCGACGCCGGCCTGACCTGGATCGGCCCGTCGCCGGACGCGATCGAGGCCATGGCCTCCAAGACACGCGCCAAGGAGCTGATGCGCGAGGCGGGCGTGCCGCTGCTCGCCCCCGTCGACCCGGACGCCGCCACCGAGGCCGATCTGCCGCTGCTGGTGAAGGCGGCGGCGGGCGGCGGCGGACGGGGTATGCGGGTCGTCCGCGAACTCGACGCCCTGCCCGAGGAGTTGAAGGCCGCCGCGGCCGAGGCCGCCTCCGCCTTCGGCGACGGCGAGGTCTTCGCCGAGCCGTACGTCGAACACGGCCGCCACGTCGAGGTGCAGATCCTCGCCGACGGCGACGGCACGGTGTGGGCGCTCGGCACCCGCGACTGCTCCCTCCAGCGCCGCCACCAGAAGGTCATCGAGGAGGCCCCCGCCCCCGGTCTCGGCGACGCGCTGCGGCGCAGGCTGCACACGTCGGCCGCCGGTGCCGCGCGTGCCATCGGCTACACGGGCGCGGGCACGGTCGAGTTCCTCGTCTCCGCGGACGGACGCCCGTACTTCCTGGAGATGAACACCCGCCTCCAGGTCGAACACCCGGTGACGGAGGAGGTGTTCGGCCTCGACCTCGTCGCCCTGCAACTGCGCGTCGCCGAGGGCGGGCTGCTGGCGGACGCGCCGCCGGAACCCTCGGGCCATGCGATCGAGGCGCGGCTTTACGCGGAGGACCCCGCGCGCGGGTGGCAACCGCAGACCGGTGTGCTGCACCGCTTCGCGGTGGACCAGCCCGCGGGCGGAAACGGCGGCCTGCGCGTCGACTCCGGCTACGCGGACGGCGACGAGATCGGGGTCCACTACGACCCGATGATCGCGAAGGTCATCGCCTGGGCCCCGACGCGGGCCGAGGCCGTCCGCAAGCTCGCCCGCGCCCTGGAACGCGCCCGCCTCCACGGGCCCGTCACCAACCGCGAACTGCTCGTACGCGCCCTGCGGCACCCCGAGTTCGGGGACGTCCGGTTCGACACCGGCTGGCTGGAGCGCAATCTGTCCGGGCTCACCGAGGGCGGCGACAGTCCGTCCGCTCCGGGCCCCTCGGCCGTACGGGTCTCGGCCCTGGCCGCCGCGCTCGCGGACGCCGCGACCCGGTCCGGTGCCGCCGCACGCTCCGGCAGCGCCGCACGCTCCGGCGGAGCGGCGCCGTCCGGCGGATCGACCGGCTCCGCCCCCGCGACCGTCACCGCCCGCCTCGGCGGCTGGCGCAACGTCCCCTCCCAGCCCCAGTCCAAGCGCTACCGCGGCGAGCCCGACGGCACCGAGCACGAGGTGCGCTACCGCCTCACCCGCGACGGCCTGACGGTGGAGGACTGCCCCGGGGTACGGCTGCTCGCCACGGCCCCGGCCCGGGTCGTCCTCGAAGTCGAGGGCGTCCGGCGGGAGTTCCGCGTCGCCTCCTACGGCACGCGCCTGCACGTCGACTCCCCGCTCGGCACCTTCGCCTTCACCGCCCTGTCCCGCTTCCCCGAACCCACCGCCCGTACCGAGCCCGGCTCACTGCTCGCACCGATGCCGGGAACGGTGGTCCGCGTGGCGGAGGTCGCGGTCGGCGACACCGTCGCCGCCGGACAGCCGCTGCTCTGGCTGGAGGCGATGAAGATGGAGCACAAGGTCTCCGCGCCCACCGCCGGAACGCTCACCGAACTGCACGCCGTACCGGGCCGCCAGGTCGAGGTCGGCGCGCTCCTCGCCGTCGTCACCGAAGCGGCGGACCCCGCCGCGCCGGCCGACGGTACGTAGCCCGCCGACCCGCTGCCCCCACGGACCGCCGCCCCGAACTCCCGCGTACGTCACCCCCCTTGCTCCGCGCACCTCACCCGCCCCGCCCGAGGAGGAGTCCCGCATGACCGCTGTCATCGAGTCCGCCGAGAACAAGGACCTCCGCGCCGCCGTCGCCGCGCTCGGCGCCCGCTACGGACACGACTACTTCAACACCGTCACCCGCGAGGGCCGGCACACCGACGAACTGTGGGCCGAGGCCGCCAAGCTGGGCTACCTCGGCGTCAACCTCCCCGAGGAGTACGGCGGCGGGGGCGGCGGCATCGTCGAGCTGTCCATCGTCCTGGAGGAACTGGGCGCCGCGGGCTGCCCGCTGCTGATGATGGTCGTCTCGCCGGCCATCTGCGGCACCGTCATCGCACGCTTCGGCACCGAGGAGCAGAAGCGGCGGTGGCTGCCGGGATTCGCCGACGGCAGCAAGCTGATGGCGTTCGGCATCACCGAGCCCGACGCCGGCTCCAACTCCCACCGCATCGTCACCACCGCCCGCCGCGACGGGAGCGACTGGCTGCTCACCGGCCGCAAGGTGTTCATCTCCGGGGTGGACTTCGCCGACGCCACGCTGATCGTGGGCCGCACCGAGGACGCCCGTACGGGCAGACTCAAGCCCTGCCTGTTCATCGTGGACCGCGACACCCCGGGTTTCCGGTACAACCCGATCGACATGGAACTCTCCGCTCCGGAGAAGCAGTTCGAGCTGGTGCTGGATGACGTACGGCTCCCTGCCGAGGCCCTTGTCGGCGACGGGGACGCCGGTCTCCTCCAGCTGTTCGCCGGGCTCAACCCCGAGCGCATCATGACCGCCGCCTTCGCCCTCGGCATGGGCCGCAACGCACTCGGCCGGGCCCTGGACTACGCCAAGACCCGTACGGTCTGGAAGGATCCCATCGGCGCCCACCAGGCCATCGCCCACCCCCTCGCCCAGGCGCACATCGAGATCGAGCTCGCCCGGCTGATGACGCAGAAGGCCGCCCATCTCTACGACGCGGGCGACGACATGGGCGCGGGCGAGGCGGCGAACATGGCCAAGTACGCGGCCGCCGAGGCCGCCGCCCGCGCCGTCGACCAGGCCGTCCACACGCTCGGCGGCAACGGCCTCACCCGCGAGTACGGCCTCGCCAAGCTGATCACCGCCTCGCGCGTGGCCAGGATCGCCCCCGTCAGCCGGGAGATGATCCTCAACTTCGTCTCGCACCAGTCCCTCGGTCTCCCCAAGTCGTACTGATACGGCGAACGGTGGTGTCCCACCGCTGCTCCACCGGCACCACGCGCCAGGCACCGGCCCGGTACTCGTCCGCCACGAGCCCGGGCCCCGCCCGGCTCTCGTCCGGCACCGACGTCGAAAGGGATCGCCATGGTGTTCCGCAGTGAGTACGCCGATGTCCCGCCCATCGACCAGCCCATCCACGACGCCGTCCTCGGCCGGGCCGCCGATTTCGGCGACCTGCCCGCGCTGATCGACGGCGTGGACGGCACGACCCTCAGCCACGCCCGGCTCGACCGCTTCACCCGCCGTATCGCGGCCGCGTTCGCCGAGTCGGGCGTGCGCAAGGGCGACGTCCTCGCGCTGCACAGCCCCAACACGATCGTCTTCCCGGCGGTCTTCTACGGGGCCACCCGCGCCGGAGCCGCCGTCACCACCGTCCATCCGCTCGCCACCGCCGAGGAGTTCGCCCGCCAGCTCCGCGACAGCGGGGCGCGGTGGATCGTCACCGTCTCACCGCTGCTCGACACGGCCCGCCGGGCGGCCGAACGGGCGGGCGGCGTACGGGAGATCCTCGTCTGCGACAGCGCCGACGGGCACCGCTCCGTCCTCGACATGCTGGCCTCGACGGCGCCGGAACCGAACGTCACGATCGACCCGGCCGAGGACCTGGCCGCCCTGCCGTACTCCTCCGGGACGACCGGCATACCCAAGGGCGTGATGCTCACCCACCGCAGCATCGCCACCAACCTCGCGCAGCTCAGCGCCCTCGTGCCCAGCGGACCCGGCGACCGGGCCCTGGCCGTCCTGCCGTTCTTCCACATCTACGGCCTCACGGCCCTGCTCAACGCCCCGCTGCGCACCGGCGCCACGGTCGTCGTCCTGCCCCGCTTCGACCTCGGCCAGTTCCTGGCCGCCATCGAGAAGCACCGGGTCAACGCCCTCTATGTGGCCCCGCCCATCGTGCTGGCGCTCGCCAAGCACCCGGCGGTCGACAGCCACGACCTGTCGTCCCTGGAGTACATCGTCTGCTCGGCGGCACCGCTCGACGCCGAACTCGCCACGGTCTGTTCGCGCCGGCTCGGACTTCCGCCGATCATGCAGGCGTACGGGATGACCGAACTCTCCCCGGGCACGCACGTGGTGCCGCGCCGCGCGCGCGACGCACCGCCCGGAACCGTCGGGAAGCTGATCCCGAACACGCAGATGCGGCTGGTCTCCCTCGACGACCCGGCAAAGGAAGCGGGGCCGGGCGAGGAGGGCGAGATCGTCATCCGGGGCCCCCAGGTGATGAAGGGCTACCTCGGGCAGCAGGAGGCCACCGCCGCGATCGTCGACGAGGACGGCTGGCTGCACACCGGCGACGTGGGCCGGGTGGACGACGACGGCTGGCTCTTCGTCGTCGACCGCGTCAAGGAACTGATCAAGTACAAGGGCTACCAGGTCGCGCCCGCCGAACTGGAGGCCGTCCTGCTCACCCACGAACGGATCGCGGACGCGGCCGTGGTCGGGGTGACGGACGGTGACGGCAACGAGATCCCCAAGGCGTACGTCGTCCCGCAGCAAGGGGCGGCGATCAGCGGCGAGGAGGTCATGGCGTACGTTGCCGAGCGGGTCGCGCCCTACAAGAAGGTGCGCCGGGTCGAGTTTCTCGACACGGTGCCCCGCGCCGTGAGCGGCAAGGTGCTCCGGCGCGAACTGCGGGACCGGGAAAGGAGTTCAGCGCCCTCATGACACGGAACGTGACGGATGCGGCGGACGGGGCGGAGGCCGCGGCGGGGACCGGCGCGGCGACAGCGGGCGCCGGCGGTACGGACGCGGGCGCGGCGCAGGCGGCGCAGCAGCCACTGGTGCACCGCACCCGCGAACGCGGCATCACCACCCTGACCCTCGACTCGCCGCGCAACCGCAACGCGCTCTCCTCGCGCCTGGTGGCCCAGTTGTCCGAGGGACTGGAGGCGGCGGCCGCGGACGAGGAGACGCGGGCGGTGGTCCTGACCCACACCGGCTCCACGTTCTGCGCGGGCGCCGACCTGAGCGAGGCGCGGTCGGGCGTGGCCGGGACGGCCGCACCGCTGGGGCTCGCCCGGCTCATGCGCACGATCGTGGAGCTGCCCAAACCCGTCGTCGCCCGCCTGACCGGCCACGCGATGGCGGGCGGCATCGGCCTGATGGGCTCCTGCGACATCACCGTCGCGGAAAGCGGCGCCCGCTTCGCGTTCACCGAGGCGCGGCTCGGGCTGGCCCCCGCCGTGATCTCGCTGCCGCTGCTGCCCCGGCTCGACGCGCGGGCGGTGGGCCGCTACTACCTCACCGGCGAGCGGTTCGACGCGGCGGAGGCGGCCCGTATCGGCCTGCTGACGCTGGCCGCCGACGACGTGGACGCGGCGCTGGAACCGATCCTCGACGGGCTGCGCAAGGGCTCCCCGCAGGGCCTGGCCGAGTCCAAGCGGCTCGCGACCGCCGGCGTGCTGCGCGCCTTCGACCGGGACACCGAGGGACTGGCCGCGACGTCCGCCCGGTTGTTCACCTCGGACGAGGCCCGCGAGGGCATGACCGCCTTCCTGGAACGACGGAGCCCGGAGTGGGCGCGGTGACCGGCCGGGCAGCCGTACGCGACCCCAAGCAGGACCGCAGCCGGGCCACCCGGCAGCGCCTGCTGGAGGCCGCGGTGGCCTGCCTGGCCGAGCACGGCTGGAGCGGCAGCACCGTCATGGTGGTCGCCGAGCGGGCCGGGGTCTCCCGGGGCGCGGCCCAGCACCACTTCCCCACCCGCGAGGACCTGTTCACCGCGGCGGTCGAGCACGTGGCCGAGATGCGGTCGGGCGCGCTGCGGGAGTTCACCCGCGACCTTCCGGAGCCCGGTACGCCCACCCGCACCTGGATGATCGTCGAGCAGCTCGTCGACCTCTACACCGGTCCGCTGTTCCGGGCCGCGCTCCAGCTCTGGGTGGCGGCCTCCACGCTGCCGGACGACTCCGCGGCGGAGGCGGGCGGCGAGCCGCTGAAGAAGCGGGTGACCGCGCTGGAGGCCCGGGTGGGCCGTGAGACGCACCGGATGGCCGTGGAACTGCTCGGCGCGGACGAGAGCCGGCCGGGCGTCAGGGAGACCGTTCAGGGGCTGCTGGACATGGCGCGCGGGCTGGGTCTGGCGAACCTTCTGACCGACGACACGGCGCGCCGGGCCCGCGTCGTCGAGCAGTGGGCCCGGATCCTGGACGGGACGCTGGACCGTACGGCCTGAGGGGCCGCCGCTCGGGGACGGCTGGGGTGGCCCCGACGGGCCGTCGCCACGGAGCCGCCGGGGCCACCGCCAGGGCCGCCGTGAACGCGCTCACCCGCCCCCAGGGACGGAAGCGGGTGAGCGAGCTGACCGACGTCGGAGACTCAGCGGGCGAGGTCCTCGTAGCCCTCGATGGCGCGCGGGTCGCGCGCCGCGGGCCCCACGTAGCGGGCCGAGGGCCGTACGAGACGCCCCGTCCGCTTCTGCTCCAGGATGTGCGCGCTCCACCCGGCCGTACGGGCGCAGGTGAACATCGACGTGAACATGTGCGCCGGGACCTCGGCGAAGTCCAGCACGATCGCCGCCCAGAACTCGACGTTCGTGGCCAGGACGCGGTCGGGCCGCCGGTTGTGCAGCTCATCCAGCGCGGCGCGCTCCAGCGCCTCCGCGACCTCGAAGCGCGGCGCCGCCAGCTCCTTGGCCGTACGGCGCAGAACGCGCGCCCGCGGGTCCTCCGCGCGGTACACGCGGTGGCCGAAGCCCATGAGCCGCTCGCCCTTGTCCAGTGCCTGCTTCACGTACGCCTCGGCGTCGCCCGTCCGCTCGATCTCCTCGATCATGCCGAGGACGCGGGACGGCGCCCCGCCGTGCAGCGGCCCGGACATGGCACCGACGGCGCCCGACAGCGCCGCGGCGACGTCCGCACCGGTGGAGGCGATGACACGGGCGGTGAAGGTGGAGGCGTTCATGCCGTGCTCGGCCGCGGAGGTCCAGTACGCGTCGACGGCCTTGACGTGCCGCGGGTCCGGCTCGCCGCGCCAGCGCTTCATGAAGCGCTCGACGACCGTGCCGGCCTTGTCGATCTCGTTCTGCGGGACCATCGGCCGGCCCTGCCCGCGTGCGGACTGCGCGACGTAGGACAGCGCCATGACGGCGGCCCGGGCGAGGTCTTCGCGCGCCTGGGCCTCGTCGATGTCGAGCAGCGGTTTCAGGCCCCACACCGGGGCGAGCATGGCGAGCGCCGACTGCACGTCCACCCGGATGTCGCCGGAGTGGACGGGGATCGGGAACGGCTCCGCGGGGGGAAGCCCGGGGTTGAAGCTGCCGTCGACCAGCAGGCCCCAGACGTTCCCGAACGAGACGTGGCCCACCAGATCCTCGATGTCCACGCCTCGGTAGCGGAGCGCGCCGCCTTCCTTGTCGGGTTCGGCGATCTCCGTTTCGAACGCGACGACTCCCTCGAGTCCGGGTACGAAGTCGGACATCTGGCGGCTCCTCGTGGTGTGGTCGACACGCGGCTCGCGGTTGCTCGTGGCGTGCGGCCTTGTGCGACCAGGTGGTCTGGGCGGTCTGGAATCGGGGTGGCCCCGGCTCGGGGTGGTACGGGCTCGGGGTGCTCGGGGTTCGGATCGGTCCGGGGGTCCGGATCGGTCCGGGGGTTCGGACCGTTCCTGATTCCGGGGTCGGCGTGGTCCGAGTTCGGGTCGGTCCGGGGGGTCGGGTCGGTCTGGGTTCGGGGGCTGGGTTGTCGGCGCCGGGCGGGTACGCGGCCTCTGCGGCGGCTCGCGGTCCGTACGGTCATCCCGGTGATGCCCCGCGGGGATGCTGCTCATCCCGGCCCGGGCGGGGCGGGTCGCTCGCCGGTCGATGCAGAGTCCTTACGGGTCCATATGAATCAGTACACGTCAGTACATGCCGGACTCGCCATTCGCTCGGGTCTCCGACCGGCGATAGTGGTCCAGTCGAGAGTTTGACGCGTCCGGCGGGCGCGGGGGAAGCGTGAGAAGCGGCACACCGTGCCGCGGTGGCGTCAGAGGGTTCGCAGGGGCCCGGGCCGGGCAAACTGCGCCACTGCACGGGCGAGCGCAGGTGGGGACGCGCGTACGGGGGTCCGCCCCGGGCGGTGTGGTGGTACGTGCGGGTGCACGGAGTGCCACGCAGACTGTGCCGCCCGGACGCTGTCTTGGATCACCGGTGCCGGAGGTGCCCGGTGGCCGCCCCGGACGATGCTGCAAGATATGTGCGTGGCACACGTCGACCCGGAACACCCGATCAGGCTGGACCAGGAACCCCCGACCAGGCGCTCACTCGACCCGGCCGCCATGCGGGAGCACTACCGGGCGGAGGGGCTGGCGGAATCGGACGCCGCCGCCGGGCCGATGGAACAGTTCGACCGCTGGTTCCAGGCGGTGGTGGCGAGCGGGATCTTCGAGCCGAACGCCGTGATCGTCTCCACCACGGACCCCGCCACACTGCGGCCCAGTTCGCGCACGGTACTGCTGAAGCAGTACGACGAGCGCGGCTTCGTCTTCTACACCAACTACGGCTCGCGCAAGGGCCGCGAACTCACCGCGAACGCGCAGATCTCGCTGCTCTTCCCCTGGCATCCGATCGCTCGCCAGGTCATCGTCGGCGGTGTCGCGGAACGGACGGGCCGCGACGAGACAGCCGCGTACTTCCGCACCCGGCCGCACGGATCCCAGCTCGGCGCGTGGGCGAGCACGCAGTCGTCGGTCGTCGGCTCCCGCGAGGAACTCGACCGGCTCTACGGCGAACTCGCCGACCGCTATCCGGAGGACAGCCAGGTCCCGGTCCCGCCGGAGTGGGGCGGCTACCGCGTCCGCCCGGACACCGTCGAGTTCTGGCAGGGCCGTGCGAACCGCCTCCACGACCGCCTGCGCTACGTCCGCACGGAGGACGACGCCTGGCGCGTGGAGCGGCTCTGCCCGTGAGGGGCGTGAGGGGCGTGAGTTCTCGGGTGCTGCGAGCGGGCCCGGGTGCCGAGCGGTGGCCGGACAGGTCCGGGGCGAGTCGGCCGTCCGGCAGCGTGAGCGAGCCCCGCGCAGAGGCCTGAAAGGCGGCGAGCGCGGCCGGGAACGCCTGTCGCCGCTTCGCGTGAGGCCGCAAGTCCCCTGGATGCGCGTGGACCCCGTGGAGCCGCTTGCGCAGCGGGTGGGCGTGGGGGAGCGGGGCGTGTGGCGCCATTGATGGCCGGACCCGGACCCGGACCCGGACCCGGCGGCCCGGCGCAGGGCGGCACGGCGGCCGGCAGCCGGGTCGTGGGTGGGCGGTTCGGCCGCGGGGATCGACGCCTGCGCGGCATACGCGTCGGGCCTGTGCGCGGGTATCGGGGCCAGGCGCAGGCATCGTGGCGGATGCCCGATACATACGGGCGACGGGCAGTCACGGGAGGTGACGGCCGAAGGGGCCCGGATACGTACGGGCCATGAACCGCCACGGGAACGGGCGGCCGACGGCCGAAGGGCGCGGCGCCCGGGGACGCAAACGCAGACGACCCGCGGGCCTGTTCTCGTGGTCGCCGAGAGGCGCCAGGAGGCCGGTCGGACGTACCGGCAGCCCGCGGGTCGGGTGACTGCGTTGGGATAGGGCCGGCATGCGCGGAATTCTCCGCGCTGTCCGGCGGTGCGCTGAGCGCGACGACGGACTGCTAGCCCGCAGTCACCTCACGCGTCCGGATTTCATACATCTGCCGAACCACCTCCCTTCTCGTGTGCTCCACACGCTAGGCAGGCGCCCCGCCCCGCGACAACCCATTTCCGGCGCGCAACAATTTCTAAGAACACGGTGTGTGCTGCATCACGTTCCACTTGAATGATCCGACGTGCAGTACACGCAGCCACGTCGAGCAGGAGGTGCCAGGTGAACGCTTCCCGGCCGCCCGGCCCCACTCAGCCGGCGGGCGGTGGTTCCGGGTCGCCCGGCCAGGGCTCGTCCGGCTCGTCCGGCTCGGGCTCGTCGGGTCCCGGCGAACCGGCCGGCACCGCCGGCCCCGGGCCTTCCCCGGGGGCCGGAGACGCCGCCGCGGCGACGGACGCGCCCCCGGCCGACGGCTCGCCCGCCGCGGACGACGGGACGACGCCCACCGGCACTGCCGAAGCGGCGCAGCCGCCTGCTGCGAGCCCCCGGGACTCCGAGGACACCGATCTGCTCACCGCGCTGCTGGACGGCATGGACGCGGCTCTCTGGGCCTTCGACGCCGAAGGTGTCGTCACCCACTGGAACCGCGAGGCGCAGCGCATCCTCGGCTGGACCGCCGAGGAGGCCATCGGCCGCCGCGGCCTCTCAGGCTGGGCGGTACGGAGCGCCGACGCCACGGAGGTCGAGGGCCGTCTGCTGTCCGCCATGACGGCCCCTGGCCGCCAGGTCCACGACTTCGCGCTGCTCACCAAGGACGGGGGCCGGGTTCTCGTACGCACCCAGTTCGCGGGCGTGCGCGGCGCGGACGGCCGGCCCGCCGGGGTCTACTGCGCCTTCAGCGAGGTGCACGCCCAGATCGATCTGGAGCGTTCCATCGCGCTGAGCGAGGCCCTGTTCGACGACGCGCCCTGGGGCGCGGTCCTCATCGACGCCGATCTGCGCCCGGCCGTCGCCAACGCGTACGCGGCGCGCGCGCTGCGCGTGGGACGTACGGCGGTCCTCGGGCGCCCCCTGGGGGAGCTCCTGGCGCAGGGCCTGGAGGAGCTGGAGAGCGCGTTCCAGCACGTCCTGGCCGAGGGCGCCCCGGCCGCGCCCTCCGATGTGTGGGTCACGCTGCGCACCCCCGAGGGGCAGGCGGAGGGCGAGCGACGGTGCTGGCGCAGCGGGTTCCTGCGGCTGGCGTCACCCCTCGCGGAAGAACCGGTTCCGCTGGGCGTGAGCTGGGTCTTCCAGGACGTCACCGAGGCCAAGAACCTGGAGCAGGAGAACTCGGTGGTCCGCTTCCGGGCCAACCAGATGCAGCGTGCGGCCCGTACGGCCGCCGACTGCGAGGATCCCCGGGAGGCGGCCACCGTCTTCGTCGACTTCGCCCTCGCGGGCTTCGCCGACCACGCGCTGCTCGACCTGGCCACCGGCGACGAGCCGGTCCGGCTCGTCCGCGCCGCGGCCACGCCTTCGGGCTCCGGCGGCCCCTGTTCCCCGATCACGCACGGCGGCATCCCCGTCCGCTACGACGACGGTCACCCCGCACTCCAGGCCGTGGAGCGCACGGGCGCGGTGCGGGCGAGCGCCGATCCGCTCTACGCGGGCCGGCGCCAGGGCCGTACGGGCGCAGGGCGGGGCGATGCGGCGGACGACGGTTCGGCGGCCGAGCAGGCCCGCCAGTGGGCGCGCGACCGGCAGTGGCCGGACGACTCGCTGCACGCCCTGTGCGTGGTGCTGCGCAGCCGCGGCGGGACGCTGGGTGTCCTGACCTTCCTCCGGTCGACGGGGCGGCGCTCCTTCGACCGGGCCGACGCGGCGTATGCGGAGGACGTCGCGTCGCGCGTGGCCGGAGCGCTCGACCTCTCGGACCATCTGCGCAGACGGTCCGAGCGGTCCGCGCGGTCCGAGCAGGGCTGACGGCCGCCGCGGCGGCTCGCCCCCGGGCGCTGACGGGCCCGCGCGGGCCCGGACGGGCGCGCTGACGCGTGCAGACGGGTGCGGGCGCGAGCGTCCGGTGCCGGGGTTACGCGTGCCGGAAGAAGATCCGGTCCGCGTACTCGGCGAACACCCGCCGGTTCCACTCGTGTCCGCCGTCCACGTTGCCCGAGCGCAGCAGCGGCGGCGTGATGCCCCGGCTTGCCAGGTCGCCCGCGGCGGTGGCCATGACGGCCTGCATGACCGCACTGGTGACGACCGTCGACGCCGGTGCGAAGGGCGCGTCGATGCCCTCGGCGCTCAACTCCGCGTCCCCGATCGCGATCCTGCTGTCGATGACGAGATCGCAGTGGTCCTTCAGATATGTGCCGGACGGATGCCGGGAGGCGGTGCCGTCCGCGTACGCGACCGAGGTCAGGCCGATCACCTTGATGCCCATCTCGCGGGCTGTGAGGGCCATCTCCACGGGGAGTTGATTGCGCCCGGACAGCGAGATGATCACCAGCAGGTCCCCGGACCGGGCCGGGCTGTTCTCCAGGACCGCCGAGGCCAGGCCCTCGACGCGCTCCAGCGCGCTGCCCAGCGTGGCGGGCACGACGTCCACGCCGACGGCGCCGGGCACGGTGAGCAGGTTCATCAGGCCGAGGCCGCCCGCGCGGTAGACGACGTCCTGGGCGGGGAGGGAGGAGTGCCCGGCGCCGAAGGCGAAGAGCCGGCCGCCGTCGGTCACGGTGTCGGCGACCATCTCCCCGGCGGCGCTGATGTGTGCCGCCTCCTCGTCGCGAACCAGCCGCAACAGCTCGATGGCGGCGTCGAAGAACTGCCCTGCCGGCTTGCTCTCGCTCATCGCCGCGGAGCCTTTCTGCCGAGTCGGTGGGTGGTGGGTCGTGGGACGTGGGACGTGGGCCGTGTGCGTGGGACGTGCGGGTCGGTGGGCCGGTCGATGCGGTCGGGGACGTGCCCGTGGGGGTGCCGACGGGCACGAGTGCATAGGTACGTACCAGGGTGGCGTGGATCACGTTGCGGCCAACTTCGGTGCCCTGTCAATACCGCCTCCTGTGCGCGGCCGCGAGCCCGGTGGCCGTGCGGGGGCCGGGCCGGGCGCACGCGGGGCACCGTCGGCAACCCGCGCGCCGGGGCCGGGTACTGCGCACGCGGGGCCCGGTTGTCGGTCGGATGCGTCAGAATTGAGTTCAGGGCCACGGCACGACATACCGAGGGGCACGCATGTCCGGACTCATCGACACCACGGAGATGTATCTCCGCACCATTCTGGAGCTCGAGGAAGAAGGCGTGGTCCCCATGCGCGCCCGGATCGCCGAGCGGCTCGACCAGAGCGGTCCGACGGTCAGCCAGACCGTCGCGCGCATGGAGCGCGACGGCCTCCTCCACGTCGCCGGCGACCGGCATCTGGAGCTCACCGAGGAGGGCCGCAGGCTGGCGACCCGGGTGATGCGCAAGCACCGGCTCGCGGAGTGCCTGCTCGTCGACGTGATCGGCCTGGAGTGGGAGCAGGTGCACGCCGAGGCCTGCCGCTGGGAGCACGTGATGAGCGAGGCCGTGGAGCGCCGCGTGCTGGAGCTGCTGCGCCACCCGACCGAATCGCCGTACGGGAACCCGATTCCGGGCCTGGACGAGCTGGGGGAGAAGGCCGAGGCGGACCCGTTCCTCGACGAGGGCATGGTGAGCCTGGTGGACCTCGACCCCGGTGCGGAGGGCACGACGGCCGTCGTGCGCAGGATCGGCGAGCCGATCCAGACGGACGCGCAGCTCATGTACACGCTGAGGCGGGCCGGTGTGCAGCCGGGCGCGGTGGTCAGCGTGACGGAGTCGGCGGGCGGCGTGCTGGTCGGCAGCAGCGGCGAGGCGGCGGAGCTGGCGTCGGACATCGCGTCGCACGTGTTCGTGGCGAAGCGCTGAGCGGTTTCCCTCTCTGCTCCCGTTTCCGATGAACTCCCTTTCGGGTGCGGGGAGTTGACGCGTCTGCGCCCGGTGCGTGCGCGCGGGCCGGAATCCTCCGGTTTACCGGGCAAACGTTCCGGAACAGCAGCGCTCGCGGGCGGGGCGTGCGACGCTGTTGCTGCGGCATATGGCGCGCGGGCTTTCGGTGGGGGGTGCTTGTGCAGTCGGGCGGTCGGGGAGGGGGGTCCGGATGACGCGATGCGGGTCCATCGGCCATGTCCGTCATGCCGGCTGTTCCCCCATGTCCGCGGCGCTCTGCGCGCCGGCGGCCCCCATGGCGAGGGCCCCGGCGCGATCAGTGCGATCGGCATCCGGGACCCCGCCTCCCCTGGTCCCCCCGAGGCGACCTGGAGCCCCGAGCTCTCCGGGTCGATCCTCACGAGCCCCCTTCCCCACAGGGCCCGCCTCCCGGTCTCTGTCTCCCCTCGGCGTGGATCGTCAATCCTTGAGCGTGGTCACTCGAACGAGGGGTGTTACGCGCCAGAAGCTCTGGTTCGAATAGGGGTTCGATAATGTGGCGGTGTACCACCCCGTACACGAGCTCGGTGTACGGAAGCACATGCGCGAGGACCCTGCAGCCGACGACGCGGAGCGGCCGGAAGGAATGGGGGTGCGAGGACACATGGTGCGGCGCATCGACGTGACCGGAGCCGACGGTGTGCGGCTCGCCGCCTGGGAGTTCGCCGACCCGCCGAAGGACGGGAGGGAGGAGGAGAAGACGCCGGGAGTGCTGTTACTGCACGGCCTGATGGGCCGGGCCTCCCACTGGGCCGGCACGGCCCGCTGGCTCTCCGCCCGCCACCGCGCGGTCGCCCTCGACCAACGCGGCCATGGTCGCAGCGAGAAGCCCTCCGACGGCCCGTACTCCCGTGAGGCGTATGTCGCCGACGCCGTGGCCGCGATCGAGCAGCTCGACCTCGCCCCGGTCATCCTCATCGGCCACTCGATGGGCGCGCTCACCGCCTGGCAACTCGCCGCCCACCGCCCCGACCTCGTCAGCGCCCTGGTCATCTGCGACATGCGGGCCTCGGCGCTGGGCGCCCAGTCGCAGCGCGAGTGGACTGAGTGGTTCACGACCTGGCCCCTGCCCTTCGCCACGCTCGCGGACGTCCGCAAGTGGTTCGGCGAGGACGACCCCTGGCTGGAGCGCCCGCGGCCCTCCCGCGGCGAGTTCTACGCGGAGGTCATGGCCGAACGGGCCGACGGCTGGCGCCCGGTGTTCTCCCCGCGCCAGATGCTGATGGCGCGCGAGACCTGGGTGCACGACGCGCACTGGGAGGAACTGGCCCTGGTCGAGTGCCCGTCCCTCGTCGTCCGCGGTATCGAGGGCGAACTGGGCCGCGCGGAAGCCCAGGAGATGGTCCGCGTCCTCCCGCAAGGCGAGTACGCCGAAATCCCCGAGGCGGGACACCTGGTGCACTATGACCAGCCCGACACCTGGCGTTCGGCCCTGGAACCTTTCCTGACAGCCGCGCTGCGCGCCTGACGCGCCACGTGCGTCCGCCGCCCGCGGCATCTCGCGAAACCCCTGCTCCCGGCGTCCCGCCGAGCCGCATGTCCCTGCGTCCCGCGAACTGCATGTCCCTGCGTCCCGCGAACTGCATGTCCCTGGCGTCCCGCGAATCCCTGCTCCGGGCGTCCTCGAAGCAGCAAGACCCCGTCGTCGCGCAAACCCCTTGTTCCCGTGCCTCGTTCGGGTCGTGCCGTTGCGCGCACCGCCACCGCGAGCCGGCCCCTCCCACGCGCTCGCAGGTCGTGCCGTGTGAGCCCGCTCTGCTGCGCCTGGGTGTGTGTCCGGTGCAGGCGCGTGCCCCGAACTGCCGCCGCAGGTCGTCGTTGCTGCGTTCCGGCAGACAGCGGCGTCCATGTGCTCGCAGGTCGAGCCGTGTGAGCCCGCCCCCTGCGCCGCGGTCCGTATGCCCGGGCGGTCGCGTGTCGTGGGGCTCGTGCCGGGCGCGTTCCGAACTGCCGCCCCGCGCCGTCGTTCCCGCGTTCCGGCAGGCCGCCGCCTGCCCGCGCTCGCGGGTCGCGCCGTGCGCGCTCGCCGCCCTGCCCGCGCAGCGCCGGGGTGCGCGGGGTGCACGGGAGGCGCGGGCCATGCCCTAGGCTCCGGGGGCATTCCGTCGACGCGGAGGCCCCGGCCGCGGACCCGACACCGCCGCCGCTGCCTCCCCCCGGAAGGGGACCTCCACCATGCCGCCGCTGCTGCTGTCCCTGTCGCCGCTGCCGCAGGTGCTCCCGCTGCCGCAGGCGCTTCCGTTCCCGCGGGAACTCCCGCTCCTGCGGGGGCTCGCGCATGGCCACCCGCCGCAAGAGTTCCGGCTGCAGGAGTTCTCCCTCGCGTACGGATCCCCCCATGCCGCCGCGGGCCGCACCGCGACCACCGCCCTGGGCCGCGCCGCGACCGCCGTCGCCACTACGGCTTTCGACCAGGCCGCCCACTGGTTCCTCACCGCCGTCGTCGTCCTCGCCACCGTCGCCATCTTCTTCACCGGCATCTCGGTCGGCGCCCGGCGCCTTCTCGGGATCCGTATCGGCGTGCTGCGCACGCTCGTTGCGTGCGGGGCCGGGATGACCGCGTTCCAGATGTTCAACCGGTCCCTGCACGACACGGACAGCCGTACGGCGCTCTCCACGGTCTCGATCACCGTCTCCCTTCTCGCCGCGATGGCGGTCCTCGTCGTGGTCGAGATCCTCATCCCGTCCGGCAGTTGGCCGCGTCCGGTGCAGTGGACACGCGCCGTACGCCGCCGGCTCACCCATGCCCGCCGCTACTCCCAGATCAGCCGGATCTTCATGCGCCACGGCCTCGGCCGGTACGTCCGCGGCCGCGCCAGCCTCGACCGCGCCGTCGGCGCCGACGCGGCGGGCCGCGAGGCGGCGGTCTCGCTGCGCCTGGCACTGGAGGAGTGCGGCGGCACGTTCATCAAGCTCGGCCAGGTCCTCTCCACGCGCCGGGACCTCCTGCCCCCGCATTTCGTCGTCGAGTTGAGCCGGCTGCAGAGCGACGTACCGCCCGCGCCCTGGGACGGGGTGGAGGAGGTGCTGCGCGAGGAGCTGGGCGCGCCGCTCACCGAGGTGTTCGCGGAGTTCGACCGCGAGCCGCTCGCCGCCGCCTCCATCGCCCAGGTGCACCGGGCGACGCTGCGCGACGGATCGACGGTCGTCGTCAAGGTCCAGCGGCCCGGCATCCGGGAGACGGTCGAGCGCGACCTCGACATCGTGATGGCCATGGCGCAGGGGCTGCATGTCCGGGCACGTTCCGTACGGGGCCTGGGGCTGAGGGAGTTGGCGGACGGCTTCGCGGACGCCGTACGCGAGGAGCTGGACTTCCGTACCGAGGCACGCAACGCGGACGCGGTCGCCGCGGCCGGCGGTGGGCGGGCGTCGGACGCGGCCGTGCGCGTACCGGCCGTGCACCACGAGTTGTCCTCCGCGCGCGTGCTCGTCCAGGAATGGCTGGACGGGGTGACGCTGGACCAGGCGGGCGCCGACGCCGACGCGCGCGGCCTGGACCGGGAGGCGCTGGCCCGCACCGTACTGGGCGCCATGCTCCGCCAGATCATGCGCGACGGCGTCTTCCACGCCGACCCGCACCCAGGCAACATCCTGCTGCTCGCGGCCGACGACGCCCATCAGGGGCCGCGCGTCGGCCTGTTGGACTTCGGTTCGGTGGGCCGGATCGACGCGACGGTGCGGGATGCGATCCAGCATCTGCTGCTGGCCGTCGACCGCGGTGACCCGGCCGGCATGTGCGACGCCCTGCTCGAACTCCTCGGCCCCCGCCCGGACGGGGCCGACCACGACGGGCCGGCGCTCGACGCGCTGGTGCTGGAACGGGAGTTGGGCCGCTTCATGGCCCGCCACCTGGGCCCGTCGAGCCGTCCGGACGCGGAGATGTTCACCGCCCTCTTCCGGCTCCTGGCCCGCTTCGGGCTCGCCGTCCCGCCGGAGGTCGCGGCGGTCTTCCGGGCGCTGGCCACCCTGGAGGGGACGCTGACGCGTATCTCCCCGGGCTTCGAACTGGTCGCGGAGGCACGGCGGGTGGCGACGGCGCTGGTGACGGAACGCCTCGCGTCGGCGCCCGCGAGCCGTCTGGCCTCGCACGCGACGCGCACGTACGCGACGCTGACCGGCACCCCGTACGCCCACGGCGCGCAGGAGGAGACTCCCTGGGACGCGCAGCCGCTGGATGCCGCGGCGCTGACCCGTACGGTCGCCCAGGAGCTGCTGCCGATACTGCCGATGCTGCGCCGTCTGCCGCGGCGGGCGGAACGTATCACCGCATCCGTGGAGCAGGGCCGTCTCACCGCCCGCGTACGGCTGCTGGCCGACGACCGCGACCGCCGGTTCATCGCGGGCCTGGTCCACCAGCTCCTGGTGACGCTCCTGGCGGCGGGCACGGGCCTGATGGCGGTCCTGCTCCTGGCCCTCGGCACGGGCCACGGCCCGCGCGTCACGGACCACTTGGAGCTCTTCCCGCTGCTGGGCTACAACCTGCTCGCGGTGAGCGCGGTCCTGACGCTGCGGGTGCTGTACGCGGCGATGCGACGCGGGCCGTAGCGGCGGTACGGGGGCTGCGGCCCGCGCCTGAACGCCGTCACCGGGGCGGCCCGCGACACGACCGCCCCGAGCGACACGACCGCCCCCGAGCGACACGACCGCCCCGGCCCCTCCCGAGTCCGGCCCGGCCCCCTCAAGCCCGCCGCGTCACCCCTTGCTCACCGCCGCCAGGATCTCCGGCAGCCGCTTCGCCGTCCGCGGGGCCGCGAAGCGCAGCCCCAGCAGGGCCAGCGCCAGGCCGTACGCCGCGCCCAGCGGGAGGATCAGCCACAGCCAGGCGTGGCCGCCCGAGGTGTGGAGCCAGATCGTCAGGCCGAGCAGTGGCGTGCAGAGCAGCCCGCCGACCACCATGCCGCCCATGATGCTGATCCACGCGAGCCCGACCTGCCCTGGTGCGACGTTCTTGTAGCCGCTGTCCTGGGGGATCGAGTACGGGAACAGCGCCGAGGCCGTCGCGCCCGTCGCCAGCAGCGCGCCCAGGAGGCTCAGCGAGATGCCGAGCGCCTCCGGGAAGGCCTCCCACTGGTCCAGGAAGGCGGCCGTCCCCAGCACCACCAGCGTCACGTACGGCAATGCCACGGCGCCCAATGCCAGGGCGCGGCCGCGCAGTTCGAGGTAGGCGTCGCGCGGTGAGGAGATCGTCTGGGCGACCATCCAGAACGCGGAGGTGTCCTGCCCGAACTGGTTGTACATCTGCATGCCCAGCAGCCCCGCCGACCAGCACGCCGTGTAGACGCTGCCGCCGCCCTGCAGCGCCGTCACCACGGGCAGCATCAGTCCGATGGCCAGGGATGTCGCCCAGGCCGCCTTCACCTTGGGGTCCCGCCAGGCGTAGCGCAGGGTGCGCAGCATGACCGTGCCCGTGCGGCCCGGCGGGAGCAGGCGGGCGAGGCCGGAGTCGCGGTCCGCGGTCTTCTCCTCGGTCCCCGTGGACGCCTGGACGGTCGAACCGTCGGGGGCGGTCATCAAGCGGGTGAGGCTGTGCTGCCACCAGCGGACGAGCAGCGCCAGGGCCGCCACGTTGGTCAGCATCTGGACGGCGGCCTGGCCGTACGCGCCCTCGCCCGCCGCCCGTACCGCGTCCACCGCCGAGGCCGGCGGCAGCCAGCGCGCAACGTCGGCGACCGGTTCCAGGACGCTCAGCCCGTCGGGGCGGGCCAGTTTCTGCGCGCCGAGGTTCACGAACTGCGCGCCCACGGCGATGATCAGGCCGCTCAGCACGGCGAGGTCGCGGCCCTTGCGGCTGGTCAGCAGCCGGATGTTGCCGGCCGCGACCGCGCGCGAGAGTGTCACGCAGATCAGCATCACCAGCGGTACGGCGATCACGCCCAGGGCGACGGCCGCCCCGCCGTGCGCGACCGCGATCACCGAGCCGAGCGCGAGCATGAGCGTGAACAGCGGCCCGATGCCGATGAGTGAGGCGGCGAGCAGGGAGACGACGACCGGGCGCGGGTGCAGCGGCAGCATCACCAGTCGCGTCGGGTCCAGGGTCTCGTCGCCGCTGGGGAAGAACAGCGGCATGACGGCCCAGCCGACCGCGATGAGGGCGAGGGCCGTCACGACGAGCGCGGGCGCGTGAGCGTTGCCGCGCAGCGCGATCAGGCCGAGCATCTGCCCCGTCGCGAACAGCAGGACGATGACGATGGACGTGACGAACGCGGCCGTACGGCCCGAGGACTGCCGCAACCCGTTGCGCAGCAGCGTGAGCTTCAGCCGTACGAAGACGGGCGTGATGGCGGACAGCGGAGGTGCGGGGACGGGGGATGCGGGGGTGGTTGTCACGGACGGGGAGGTGGCGGTCATCGGGCGCCGCCGCCCAGCCATTCGAGGCTCTCGCCCGAGGCGCGGCCGTTCGCGCCGACCAGCTCCAGGAACGCCGCCTGGAGCGACGGCGCGTCACCCCGTACGTCCGCCAGCTCGCCCTGCGAGCGGATGCGCCCGGCGGCCATCACCGCCACCCAGTCGCACAGGCTCTCCACCAGTTCCATGACGTGGCTGGAGAAGACGACGGTGGCGCCGGAGCCGGTGTAGCGCTCCAGCACGCCGCGGATGGTCTGCGCCGACACCGGGTCGACGCCCTCGAACGGCTCGTCGAGGAAGAGGACTTGGGGGTTGTGGAGGAGCGCGGCGGCGAGGCCGATCTTCTTCCGCATACCGGTCGAGTAGTCGACGACCAGCTTGTTCTGGGATCCGGCGAGGTCGAGGACGTCCAGGAGCTGGGTGGCGCGCCGGTCCACCTCCTCGCCCGGCAGGCCGCGCAGCCGTCCCGTGTACGCGAGGAGTTCGCGGCCGGAGAGGCGCTCGAAGAGCCGCAGGCCCTCGGGCAGGACACCGATCCGGCTCTTGACGGCGACCGGGTCCTGCCAGACGTCGTGGCCGCCGATCTCGACGCGGCCGGAGTCGGGCCGCAGCAGACCGGTGACCATGGACAGGGTGGTCGTCTTGCCGGCGCCGTTCGGGCCGACGAGACCGATGAACTTGCCCGCGGGCAGTTCGAGATCGATCCCGGCGACCGCGATCTGCTCGCCGAACCTCTTCCAGAGCCCCTCGATACGGACCGCCGGTGGCGCGTCCCCCGCTGCTGTCGATGCCGCTGCCGATGGTGCCGATGCCGCTGTCTGATCGATGTGCTCTGGCTCCCGTGCCACGTGTGGTGCCTTTCGGTCTCCCCGTCGGGACCGGGCATCGGCCCCCGGAGCCACGATACGGGGGGCGGATCGGGGCGGGCAGGGGTCCGCTGCCGCCCGGTACCCCTGGTGAAGAGTCCCCCGAGTCCTCCGCCGGGCCTCTCTTGAGCCGCCCCTCGCACCGTCTCTTGAGGGGGGCGGGCTCCTGTGCCCTATATGTCCAGACCTTTCGTCTAGGTCGATCCCTAAGGTCCGTTTCACGGGGCCGTCTTCCTGTGCGGTGCGGGCCGTCCCCGGGCGGTG
>NZ_JBICVP010000006.1:129656-357866 GCF_043199075.1 Streptomyces sp. NPDC048639 | reverse complement strand
GTGCGGGTCGTCCCCGGGCGGTGCGGGTCGTCCCCGGGCGGTGCGGGTCGTCCCCGGGCGGTGCGGGTCGTCCCCGGGCGGTGCGGGTCGTCCCCGGGCGGTGCGGGTCGTCCCCGTGCGGTACGGGCCCTCCCCACGATTCCGCCCGCGCGCGGAAGGCCACCACGCGCCCTTCCCGGACGCCGGGACCGGGACCGGGACCGCGCCCACCGGCCTCCCGCGTCCACCCGGCCTTGCTCGCGCGGGCCCGTACAACGGCGGCCTCCGGCTGACCCGTACGACGGCTCCGGCACGGGCCCGCTCCATCCGTCCCGGATCCCGTCACGGACCGGCGGGCAGGTCCCGGCGTACGGGATCCTCCTCGACGGCGCGTTCGCCACCACCCTCACCTGGGGTGCGCCGCCGCCCATGGGCACGGTCCCGTACCGACTCTCCGTGGGGAGCGGTCGGGCACCACCCGGCGCGTGAAGATCCGGGCACGGCTCCCCGACGGCGCCCGGGGCCGCTTCACCCCGGAGGACGGTTTCAGGACACCCGGTGACCGTCCCTGAGCGTCCCGGTCATCGGCGGCCGTCCGGGGCGTCGGCTCCGACACGGTCCGCCGACGGCAGGGGATCCGCCGCGCGGACCAGACGCCGGTAGGCGTCCGCCAGCGCCGTGGTGGTCCTCCCCACTCCGTACGGGCGGTCGTCCACCGCGCGGACCGGCTGGACTTCGTACGCGGTCCCGGTCAGGAAGACCTCGTCGGCCCGGGCCAACTCCTCGGGCTGGATGCGCCGTTCGTGAACGGCGATCCCCGACTCCCGTGCCAGGGCTATGACCGTCTGCCGGGTGATGCCGTTCAGGAAGGTGTCCGCGATCGGCGTGTGCAGGGCGCCGTCGACGACCAGGAAGAGGTTGGCTCCGGTGGCCTCGGCCACGTAGCCGCGGAAGTCCAGGAGCAGCGCGTCGTCGTACCCGGCTGCTTCCGCCTCGTCGCGGGCGAGGGTGCCGATGTTGTACAGGGACGCGGCCTTGGCGCGGACCGGGGCCGTGTCGGGCGAAGGGCGCCGCCACCGCGATGTCTTGAGGCGGATCCCCTGATCCTGCGACGCGGCGGAGAAGACATGCGGCCATTCCCAAGCGGCGATGGCCACGTGCACGCGAGCCCCCGTTCCGGACACGCTGATCTGCTCGCTGCCCCGCCACGCCACGGGCCGGACGTACCCGTCGGAGATGCCCTGGCGTCGGACGGTCTCCCGCGCGGCGGCGTCCAACTCGGCGGCGGTGAAGGGGATGCGGAAGTTCAGTTCCTGTGCCGAGGCATGGAGGCGGAGGGCGTGCTCGGCGGATTTGAAGAGCCGGCCGCCGTAGACGCGTACGCCCTCGAAGACGCCGCCGCCGTAGTGGAGCCCGTGGGAGAGGACGTGCAGACGGGCTTCCCTCCACGGGGCGAACGCGCCGTCCAGCCAGATGACGCCGTCCCGGTCGTCGAACGGCACGAGGGTCATGACGCGTCCGTCGCTGGGGCGTAGTCGATGCGGACGGACCGCTCCAGCAGCCGGTGGAACTCCTCGGCCTCGGCGATGTCCGTGTGCCGTGACAGCACGAACGCCGGGTAGCCGGTGAAGTCCGGGTAGGGCCGCACCACGTCGCCGGGGAAGAGCATCTGGACGACGTGGTCGACGCGCGGGTCGTTGCGCAGTTCGTCCAGGCCGTGGATCGCGGTGATCCGCCCGAAGCCGCCGCACGGGACGATGTAGTTGGCCGCGGCACCGACGGGCGCCGGGCTGCCGTCGCCCGTGGACTCGGGCGCGAGCCCGGCCGCGATCCGCAGTGCCTGTGCCGCGAAGTCGACGCCGGTCACGTGGGAGGCGATGTAGTGGGACACCCCGGAGCCGCCGATGCGGGCGCCCAGTTCCAGCAGATACGGCGTCACGCCACCGCGCAGCCGCAGTTCCGTGTGGGTGGGCCCGTCCGTGACGCCGAGGGCCCTGTGCGCGGCGGCCACCTCGCGGCGGATGTCCTCCTGGACGTCCTCGGGCAGGGCGGCGGGAGCACGGTAGACGCTCTCCTCGAAGTGGGGCCCCTCGGGGTCGCCCTTGTAGCCGATGCTCAGGATCCGGACCTCGCCGCCGTGGGCGAGGGACTCGACGGCGAACTCGGGTCCGTCCAGGTACTCCTCGACGACCAGGCCGTCCACTCCGCCGAGCTTGGTCGCACAGATCTGCCGGACCTCCTCCACGACGGCCTCGAGGGTCTCGGGGGTCTCGGCCTTGGTGACGCCGAGACTGGAGAACCCGGTCGCGGGCTTCACGACGACCGGGAACGTCAGCTCCTTCGCCGCCTCCCACTCGCCGGGGCCGTTCAGGCGCACGAAGCGCGGCACGTTGAGGCCCGCCTCCGACAGCCGTTCCCGCATGAGGCGCTTGTCCTGTGCGCCGAGCGCGGCGTCGCGGCCGATGCCGGGCAGCCCGAGGAGTTCGGCGGCCTCGGCGACGAACGGCACGGCCGGGTCGTAGAGGGTGACGATGCCCTGGAAGGGGTTCGTCCCGTGGTGCTTGCGCAGGGTCTCCAGGGCGCCGGCCCTGTCCGCGTCGAGGTCCAGGGGCAGGACGTCCACCACCGCGGGCGGCAGGGCTCCGGAGACCGGCTCGTCGGGCCGCGGGACCAGTACGAGGTCGATGCCCGCCCGCTCGGCGCTCTCGAAGACCCAGGGCAGTGAGGTGCGCTGGTACACCAGCACGACGGTCGGGTTGTTCGTTGTCATCGCGGTGTTCCTTGCGTGGTGTGGACTGCGTCCCGCTCGGGTGCCACCCGTTCGGGCCGGGCGGGGCGGGGCCGGCCCACCGTGAGCCACACCCCGGCGGCGCAGAGGAAGATCAGGACGAGTACGAGCGGTCCGGGCGCCTCGGCCCAGCCCAGCGCCCACTCTCCCAGGCGCACCAGGAACGGTACGACGAGAGCGAGGGCCGAGGTGAACAGCGGCCCCTTGCGCAGGATCAGTTCGTGCGAGATGAGGAAGACGGGTGCGGTGAGGACCGCACCGAGGATCGCGATGCCGCCCCAGTCGGCCGGGCTGATATCGCCGAGCGGGACGAACACCACGGTCGCCAGCCCCAGCATGACCGTGCCCGCCCCGGTGATGGCGGGCAGCGAGGCCAGCGGGGGGAGGTCCGCCATGCGTTGCCGGTAGACGTACCCGTAGAGGGCGTAGGTGAAGGTGCCGCCGAGCGCCAGGAGCACCCCGCTCAGCAGGGTGCCCGAGCTTCCCGAGCCGCCGCCGTCACTCGCGGCCCCGTCGGCCAGCGCATAGCCGCAGGCCGCTGCCACGGCCAGCACCGTGCCCAGGATCTTGCGGCGCGTGGACGGTTCGCGAAAGGCGGCGATCCCGATCACGAAGGTGATGCACGGCAGCAGAGAGACGATCAGGCCGACACGGGAGGCTCCGATACGGCTGGTGCCGAGCAGCGTCCCCGAGTAGTACGCGAAGAAGCCGAGGAACGCCAGCAGCAGTACGCTCCGGTGGCGTGCGGCCCCTGCCCGGATGCCGGGCCAGGTGCGCGGGAACAGCGCGGCGACCGCCGTGATGACCACGAAACTGGCTGCCGTGCGCCCCGCCGCCACCGCCAGTACGGGAGCGCCGGTGACCAGATGCCCGGCGACGAGCCAGCCGGCGGCGAGCAGGGTGATCATCAGCGCCGAGAGGGCGGGCACCACAAGGCGCCCGCCCCCACGGCCGGTCGCGGAGGCGCCCGTCACCATTCCGCCTGTCCGAACGTCAGGGGCGGCAGCCGGTCCAGCCCCTGCTTGGCGCGCAGCAGTGCCCGCTGGTCCTCGGTGAAGCCGTAGCGCTGCCCCTTCTCACCGGCCGGGAGGTAGCGGCGGACCAGGGTCTTGGCCGCCGTCCGGTACGCGTCGTCGGTGGTGACCTCCGCCTCCAGCTTCTCGACCGTGGAGACGAAGTCCCGCAGCGCGTCGAGTGCCTTGGCCCGGTCCATGTGCAGGAGGCCGCCGTTGGCCGGGGAGCCGGTCAGCGCTCCGCGCTCGCGCAACCACGAGTAGAGGAACACTCCGGTGCCCGAGTCGAAGTTGCGCGTCGCGTCGTCCGCCTGCGGGTAGCGGAAGACCCGCTCCAGCAGGACCATGTCGATCTGCTCGTCGGCGAACGGGACGACGCCGCTCTCCGCGCAGGCGAGCACCGTCTTCGCATCGACCTTGATCTCTTCCAGCAGCCCGACGAACCAGTTCATCTTCAGTGAGATGTGCTGGTCGAACGGCCAGAGCCCCTGGTAGTGCATCGAGTCGTGCAGATAGCCCCAGATGGCGCGGGCCTCGAAGCAGACGTCGGCGTCCAGGCCCGTGGAGGCCCGGGGCAGCGACTCGGGGGTCAGGACGGCGGCTGCCCCCGGCAGCGCGTACGTCTCGTGGATCTTGCGCATCTTGTTGTAGAAGAACATGGCGTAGGGCTGCTCGGTGATCTTGTCGTGAGCGGCCACGTTCTCCGGGAAGAACACCAGGCAGTTGCCGTGCGAGAAGCCTGCGCTGCCGGTGATCAGGATCAGCGACTGGCAGTTGTTCTTGGGATGCGGAAACGAGTTCGCGAGTTCCGGCAGCGCGTCGGGTTCCTTGCGCAGGGCGAAGAAGCACTCCAGGCGCTTGCCCACGGGCGGCGCGCTGTTGGTGCTCTGCAGCGGCGCGAGGAAGAAGACGGCGGAGCCGTTCGCAGGGGCCCGGAGGGCGTCCCGCGAGCGGGCGAAGTGCGGACGGGTGTCGAGTCCGGCCGCGAGCCAGCCGTCGATGTCCGCCGCCAGCGCCTCTGCCTGGTCGTCCCGTTCCTGCCGCCGGTACCAGGCGCAGGCCTCGTCCCGGATCCGGGTGAGGAGACGGCGGTCGTCCTCGCCGGGCTCCGGAACCGTGCCGTCGTCGGCCTGGCGCCCCCGGAAACGGTCGACCCCCGGTATCAGCGATGCCGACAGCTCGGCGGCCTCGGAGAGAAGGTGTCCCGGTATCGGGGCGGTCGTGGTCGCCGTGGTCACAGTGCCGCCTGCACGGCGAGCGGCTTCGGGGTCTCCGCACCTGACACCGACGCCAGGACCTGGTGGATGGTGAAGACCATGGGTACGGGACCGAAGTCCCGCACCACGCGCAGGCCGTGGCGCTCGGCGGCGACGATCGTCGTGATGCAGCCCTCGAACCGCCCCTCGGCGCAGTCGATGGCCGCCCGGGAATTGCTGAGCACCTCGTGGACCTGCGCGTCGGCGGGCACGAGCCCCTTCGGCGCGGGATGCGAGGCGACGGTGGCGGGCGTTGCCGTGCCGCTGGTGGCGAGCACCATGTTGTGCGTCGGCATGACGAAGCTGTCGATCATGTGGAGCCGGTGCAGATTCCCGAACACCAGGGTGTGCAGCGCGGGATAGACGGCGCAGACGGTCAGTGCGTGGCGCCCGTCGTCAGGCACGGCTTCGAGTGCGGTCTCGATCGAGGAGTGCAGCTCCACGGTCCCCTCGACGCCGCGCCTGCGCAGCCACTCGTGGGAGGCGGCCTCCAGATTGGTGCCGTGCGGACCAAGGGTGTGCAAATGGTGGACGTGTTCCGGTCCGGCTTTTCCGTGCATCAAGGCCCCCGTTGCAGTTATGACGGCCTGAGTCGGTATCTCCTCACGGCCGGAAAGGGATCAAAGCAAACTCCCCATCGTCAGATCAAATGGTTTGGCCGGTGATTCCGGATGCTGGGATTGCGTGATCGGGCGTCGCCGCCCCCGGGGAGCCGGACCGGGTGAAGTCGGCGCGAGAGGAAGGGAGTTGGGCCGGTCCGGAGGGGAGCGGGGTGTCAGCCGGAGGTCCGGCGCCTGCGAGCGGCGGCGGCGTCGCGCCCGCACGCATACGCCAGCGGGCAGATGAGCTCCTCGACATCCGGCAGCCAGATGTTCAGCGCCGAGGGGCGCCGCACCCACTGCACCGGGCCGCGCCCGCCGATCCGCGTCGGCGGCGCCGCCACATACCCGCCCACACCCCGTGCCGCGAGGTCGAGCGTGCTCGCAGCCCAACCCAGGTGCCGTACGAGGTCGGGGACCTTGGCCGCCGCGCCCGGCTGCACGAAGAACAGCATCCGGCCGTCCGGGGTGGACGCCACCGGGCCCAGCGACAGCTCCAGCCGCTCCATCCGCGCCAGCGCCAGGCAGCCGGCGGACTCGGGAACGTCCAGTGCGTCGAACGTACGGCCCGTGGGCAGCAGGATCGACGCCAGCGGCTGCTTCGACCAGAGCCGCCGCGCCACGACCCCGCTGCTCGTGGCCTGCGCCGCCCAGTCGGGGCGGGCCGGATGCCCGCCCGGCGACGGGCAGTTGAAGTCCCCGCACGAACAGCGTTCCATTCCGCGGACGATCTCGAGCCATGTGCCGGGGAACACGTCCCACTGCCGCTCTTTCACATAGACCGCCGCGACGTCGAGGAGCAGGTCGCCGCGCTGCCGGGGGAAGCGGGGTGCGCCGTCGCCCACTTCCGCCCCGGCAGCCGTGATCGCAACCGCTCCCGGATCCGTACTCGCGCCCACGCCCGCGCCCAGGCCCGAGTTCACGCCCGTGTTCATGCCCACGCCGATGCCGGTCACGCGGCCGGTGCCGGTGACTCCCATGGTCTCGTCCACGTTCATGACAACTCCCGCTGCGCCGGGGAGTTACGGCTCTGCGGGGGTTGACCGGCGCATACGTTCCGGGGGGTGGGGCGCACAGAAGCACGCATGGGGGCGCGCGCGAGAGGGGTCCGCGAAGAGCGGGTACGGGGAAGTGCGGCGCTTTGCGCATCACCGGACATCCGGAAGGCCCCGCTCAGTTCGTGAGAATCCGTTTGGATAACCGAACGGCAGAAATATCACGAATTTACGAGATAACGGCAGGGAAGAGAACGGTAGCGTCGATGAAGGGGGTAGTGCCATGGCCGCCAGGCCACTCGTAGCGCGTCAGCCCAACGAACGACTCCAGGCGCTGATCCAGGAAGCCGCATGCTCCAACGCCGGCCTGGCACGCAGGGTCAACATGTGCGGTGCCGAACACGGGCTCGACCTGCGCTACGACAAGACGTCCGTCGCGCGCTGGCTGCGAGGTCAGCAGCCACGGGGCCGCGCCCCCGCCATCATCGCCGAGGCACTGGGCCGCAAGCTCGGGCGTACGGTCACCATCGACGAGATCGGCATGGCCAACGGCAAGAACCTCGCCTCCGGCGTCGGCCTGCAGTTCTCGCCCACGGTCGCCGGTGCGATCGAGCAGGTCTGCGAGTTGTGGCGGAGCGACGTCGGGCGCCGGGACTTCCTCTCCGGCTCCTCGGTCGCCGCCTCCGCGCTCGTCGAACCCAGCCGCGACTGGCTCATCACCGAGACGGATCCGCAAGTGGCGCGCACCGCGGGGGCGCGTGTCGGGCGGACCGACGTGGAAGCCGTACGTTCCATGACCGAGGCGCTCGTCGACCTCGACCACCGCTTCGGCAGCGGGCACGTACGGCCGGTGGTCGTGCACTACCTCAACAGCGTCGTCGCCGGACTGATCAGCGGCTCCTACCGCGAGAGCGTCGGCCGCGGCCTCTTCGCGGCCGTCGCCCGCCTGACCGAACTCGCCGGCTACATGGCCGTCGACACCGGCCAGCCCGGCCTCGCCCAGCGCTACTACATCCAGGCGCTGCGCCTGGCCCAGGCGGCGGGGGACCGCGGCTACGGCGGCTACGTGCTCGCGGCGAGCATGAGCCATCTCGCCGCAGCGCTCGGCAACCCGCGGGAGATCGCCCAACTCGCGCGCGCCGCCCAGGAAGGCGCGCGCGGGCACGTCACGCCGCGGGCCCAGGCCATGTTCCTCGCGGCCGAGGCGCGCGGGCATGCGCTCCTCGGGGACGTGAGCGCGTTCCAGGCCGTGGCCATGCGGGCCGAGTCGGCGATGGAGAAGGCCGATGGCTCGTCGGCGGAGGGCACGGGCGACGACCCGGTGTGGATCGCGCACTTCGACCACGCCTATCTGGCCGACGAGTTGGCGCACTGCCACCGCGACCTCGGCCAGGCCGAGGCCGCGGGGCGCAGGGCGCAGGAGGCGCTCGCCGGACACCCGGAGACGCGCGCACGACGGCGCGCCATCGGGCTGGCGCTGCTCGCCTCGGCCCAAGTGCAGCAGAGGGATGTCGAGTTGGCGTGCACCACGGGTACGCAGGCGCTCGAACTCCTCTCCGGGCTGCGCTCCAACCGCGGCACGGAATATCTGGAGGATCTGCAGCAGCGGCTCGCCCCGTTCAAGGACGAGCCGGTGGTACGGGAGTTCGGGGCCAGGCTGGACACGGTCGCGGCCTGACGCGGCCGCGACCGCGTGCAGGGAGAAAGACATCCGCCCACCCGCCCTTCACAGGGGCGGGTGGGCGGAGCCATGCGCGATGAACGGGGACGGATCCCCGTACGAGTCCGGGCTCAGGCGGTCGGCTCGGGCGTGGTGAAGTAGAGCGCGAAGGCGGCGATGATCTCCTCCTCGGTGATCTTGCCGTCCCCGTTGTCGTCGAGCGCGGCGGCCACCATGGCGCACACGTCCGACGGGACCCCGAGTGACCGCACCACGCGCTCGGCCTCCTCGGGGGTGATGACTCCGTCGCCGTCGGTGTCGGCGATCCGGATCACCGACCGCAGGAAGGGTCTGGCGATCTCGGCGAACCGCTTGGCGTTGTCGCTGAGGCGCTTGACCGCCCCGTTGACGAACTCCTCCCGCGTGACGTGCTGATCGCCGTCCGTGTCGGCGATCGCCGCCATCCCCTGCCAGAACGCCTCCGCCCCCTCGTAGAGGGCCTGCCCCTTCATCGAGCGGGCTGTCACGTCGAACTCCGCCAGCACGGCGGCAGCGGCGGCGTTGAAGTCCTCGCGGGAGATGTAGCCGTTGCCGTCCTGGTCGAAGGTGGCGAAGCGGCGGGCGATCTTTGCTTGGTATTCAGCGGGATCCACGGTCGGCCTCACGTTTGCGTCGGGTACCGGGGTCAGATAGTACGTACGTCCTGGCCGGAGGCGAAGTTCAGAAACGTGTGCCATGCATCAGCCGAAAAGTGGAGCCGTGGACCGTCCGGATCCTTGGAGTCACGGACGGCTACGGCTGCACCGGCGAGCTGAGTGAACTCGACACACTCGCCGCCCTGGCCGCTGCTGTAACTGGACTTACGCCACTCGGCGCCTCCGAGCGGGGCGCACTCGATGCAGTCCCCGCCCTGGGGGCTGCTGTGACTCGACTTGCGCCATCTGGTGCTCATAGCTCCTCCAGGAGTGAGGCAATAAGCTCCGCCGAGTCTCCTGGTGAGAGAGCGGCGGCCCGCAGAAGATCGTATCGGAACGCCGCCTGCTTGAACTCGTCCGGATGAGCCATGACTTGCGCGCTGCCCACCCCCTCGCTGTAGACGAAGTCGGCTCCCTCATCCATGTCGAGAAGGGTGAACGAACCGTCCAGCGAGGCTGGGAAACCTGCGCTGAAGGGCAGCACCTGAATGACCATCTTTGGGTCAAAGCGGTAATCCAACAGGCGTTGGAGTTGAGCCCGCATTGCCTCGTTGTCAGCGGGACGCCTACGCAGTGCGGCCTCATCCAGGACGACCCAGATGTCGGGTGCCTTTGGGCCGGTCAGGATGTGCTGGCGCTCCATGCGCGCCGCGACCAATCCGTCGAGATCGCGATGACGGCTCGTGCGCATGACGGCACGGGCGTAGTCCTCGGTCTGCAGGAGCCCGTAGAGCGTCTGCGCCTGGTAGGTACGGATCGCCGTCGCGGCTGCTTCGAACTCGACGTACTCGCGGAACCACGACGGCAGAGCCAGTCGGGCCACCAGCGGCCACAGCCGCCCGAACGAGCCGTCCGTCTCGAAGATCTTGTCGCAGCCGTCGGCGAACTCGTCCGTCGGGAAGCGCTTCGCCGTCTCGATGTAGCCCACCAGCGCACCCGAGCAGTACAGCTTTCCGCCGAGGTCCTTCTGCGTCATCTCCGTCTTCTCGCGGTGGCGGCGCACCTCCGAGCCGAAGAACGCAAGGGGGGACTTGGACGGATCGAGGTCGGTCGTGTTCGGCATGGCGGTCCCCCTTGGCGTACGGCACTGCAACAGTGGCCGCTGTCAGCGACCATCGTGTAGCCGAGAGTAGCCATCAGCGCCGACAGTGGTGATGTGAATCACGAAACCGAACGTGGCCTGCACATCAGCAGGTTGCCTCTGCCTCACAGCCCGCTCGCCGCGGCGCAGGCCCGCCGGCATGTCCGGGAGGTGCTCACGACCTGGGGGCTCGGCGGAGGGGAACTGGCCGAGACGGTCGAGCTGGTGGCGAGCGAGCTGGTCACCAACGCCGTACGGCACGCCGTGTGCCCGTGCGGCTGTACACGCGGGGTGATCGCGCTGGCGCTGTGGTGCGGGGACGGGCGGCTGCGGGTGGAGGTCGGGGATCCGGCGCGGACGCCGCCGAGGTGGCCGGAGGGCGTACCGGACACGGAGGGCTGCGGAGGGCGCGGCCTGGCGATCGTGGCCGCGCTGGGGAAGGAGTGGGGCTGCTACGAGCGGCCGGTGCGCGGGAAGGTCGTCTGGTGCGAGTTCGCGGCGAGCGAGGGCTGGGCGAAGGGCGAGGCGTACGCGGAGGGCGAGGGCTACGCGGAGAGCGGGCGCGCGGTCTCGTCGAGCGCGGAGTCGACGTCCGAATAGACCTCGAAGAGGCGGCGGACGCCGAGGGCGGCGAGGACACGGTTCACGTGGGAGCCGTCCTCCGCGCCTCGCGCGGGAAGGATCAGCCGCAGCCGGCCCTGGCAGGAGCGCATCAGTCTGCGGGAGGCGATGAGAACCCCGACGCCGCTGGAGTCGCAGAAGCGGACTCCGGAGAGGTCGAGCACGAGGCTGCGGCGGCCGTCGGCCACCGCCTCGTGCACGTGCTGGCGTACTGAGGGTGAGGTCACCAAGTCCATCTCGCCCGAGATGCTCAGTACCGCCCAGTCGCCTTGCTCGGCTTCCATCACCTTCAACGTCACGCGCCCGACGTCCCTTCGCTTGCGATCGCTATGCGGAAGCAGCCCTTCCGACTGCGGCTGCCCGACCGTTCCCCCCTGAAACTCACGACTCGCCCGTCGCTCGTCATGACCCTATGCGCAATCGGGAACACCAGTCTCAGAAGCGACGAGCAAAGTGACCGGATCTATATCAGCTTCGGTCGCCTCCGGGGCCACATTGCCCAAAGCACGTGCGATATGCGTAGAGCCCACTACATTCGATGGGAACGACGGCACAGGGATGGGGGCCGGATGGCGAACGACGCATCTCCCCGTTGGGACCGGAAGATGCAACAGCGACTGGTGCGCGGCGAGGCGGCCGCGCTCGGTGAGCTGTACGACCGGTTCGCCTCCCTTGTTCACGGCCTCGCCTATCGCGTGCTCGACGACGAGGACGCCGCCGACCGCGTCACCCGCGACATCTTCGTCCGGATCTGGGAGCACCCGGAGGAGTACGACGCCAACCAGGGCCCGCTGCGCTCGTGGATCGCCTCCATCGCCCACCGGCAGGCTGTGCGGCGGCTGCGCGAGACCGAGGCGCAGCACATGGGGGAGGGCGTGGCGCCCGACCGTATGGAGAAGAAGGTCAGGGCTGCGTCCGCCGCGGCGCGGGCCGACTACATCAGGAACTCCATGCCCGCGTCGCTGCGCGCCGCGCTGGAGTTGGCCTACTTCAAGCACCTCGACTACCGGCAGACCGCCGCCGATCTGGGCGTCACCGAGGACGAGGCCCGGCGGCGACTGCGACTGGGCCTGCAGTTGCTGTCCACGGCGCATCAGACGTCGGGGCACGCGCCGTCGCGGTCGCCCGGTCCGGGGAGCGCGCTGTGAGCGGCCCGTTCGGCCCCGACCGGCCCGATGAGCCGGAAAGCGGCTCCGCGGAGGAACGTCCACGCATACCACCGCCGCGGGCGGCGGCCGAGGACCGAGGTCCCCTGCCCGACCCGGAGTCGGTGATGCCGCCCGCGCCGCCCTCCCTGCCCCAGCCGACCCCGCTGCCGGTTCCGCCTGAGCCGGAGGTGCCTGCTCAGAAGGCCACTCCGGTGATTCCGTTCGACCACAAGATCCTCAAATCGCTGCTGGGCGCGTGGGCCCTGTCCGCGTGCTCCGTCGAGGAGGCCGCGGCCGTCGAGGCGCATCTGACGGACTGCGCGATGTGCGCCGACGAAGCCGTACGGCTGCGCGATGCGGTCGGCCTCCTGCACAAGGAGGACAACCTCGACCTCGACCCCATGCTGCGCACCCGCACACTGGCGGGGTGCCTGGGGCGGCGGCCGGCGCGTATCCCGGTGCCGGAATGGGCGGCGCCGTACGACGCGGAGACCGCGCGGCTGGACGCGCTGCTCAACGACATGGGCGAGTCGGAATGGCGAACTCCGGTGCGGCTGCGCTGGTACGAGGGCAGTCGCGGCGCCGAGCGCGAGGCCACGGTCGCCGCGGTGCTCGCGCATCTGATGGCGGTCGACGGAGCGGTGGCGGTGGCTCTGGGACTGGCCGATCCGCTGAGCGGGCTCGGGGAGTTCGCCGGACCCGGGTCCCCGCCCGCGTCACCGACCTCCCGCACCGAGGCGTACTGGCGGTCGGAGATGCCGGAACCGCCGGGCTCGGTGCGCGACCTGTGGCGCGACCAGGCCCGTGCGATGGTCCGCACGGTCGGCTTCGCGGGCGGCCCGGCCGCCGAACAGCAGGTGCCGTACGGGGAGTTCGGGCTGCCGCTGCGCGACTCCTTCCTGGACCGCGCCTTCGAGTGCTGGATGCACGCCTGGGACATAGCCGAGGCCGTGGACTACCCGTACGAGCCCCCGGCCGCGGCGCATCTGCACCTGATGATCGACCTGGCGGTGCGGCTGCTGCCGGAGACGCTCGCCGGGCGGCGCCGGGTCGGGCTCGCCGGTCCGGTGCACCGGCTGGGAGCGGCGGGAAAGCCGGGCCGCACCCTCCACTTGGAGGTGGAGGGCAAGGGCGGCGGCCACTGGTTCATCCCGCTGGACTCGCCGGGCGCGGCGGCCACACCGGAGGAGGAAGTGGCGCGGGTGGCGCTGGACGCCACGGAGTTCTGCCAGCTCGCGGCCGGGCACATCCTGCCCGAGGACGCGGCGGCGGGGCAGGATGGCGACCGGGAGGCGATCCGCGAGGTTCTCTCCGCCGCGGCGGCGCTGTCCCGTCTGTGACGCCGCATCCTGAGGCGGTCGTGCGGGACCGGCCGTGCGGAACCGGTCGTGCCGGGCGCGGACGGCCGTGCGGGAAGCGGTGACGTTGGGCGAGACGACCGGGCGAAGACGGCCGGGCGAAGCTGGACGGGCGAACCGGTCGCGTCAGGCGGCGGCTGTGCGGAACCGGTCGGTCAGGCGGTGGCCGTGCGGAACCGTCGGGTCAGGCGAAGACGACCGTGCGCGTGCCGTTGAGGAGAACACGGTGCTCGCTGTGCCACTTGACCGCGCGGGCCAGCGCCTGGCACTCCACATCGCGGCCGATCGCCACGAGCTGATCGGGCGTGACCCAGTGCCCCACCCGCTCGACCTCCTGCTCGATGATCGGGCCCTCGTCGAGGTCCGCGGTCACATAGTGCGCGGTGGCGCCGATCAGCTTCACGCCGCGGGCGTGCGCCTGGTGGTAGGGCTTCGCGCCCTTGAAGCTCGGCAGGAACGAGTGGTGGATGTTGATGATCCGCCCCGACAGGGCCTTGCACAGATCGTCCGAGAGCACCTGCATGTAGCGGGCGAGCACGACCAGCTCGACGCCCTCGTCCTCGACGATCCGCAGCAGCTCCGCCTCCGCGTCCGCCTTGTTCTCCCTCGTCACCGGGATGTGGTGGAAGGGGATGCCGTAGCCGGCGACGAGTTCGGCGAAGTCGGTGTGGTTGGAGACCACGGCCGCGATCTCCACGGGCAGCGCGCCGATCCGCGTACGGAACAGCAGATCGTTCAGGCAGTGCCCGAACTTGCTGACCATGAGGACGACCCGCATCCTCTCCTCGGGCCGGTGGATCTGCCAGTCCATCCCGAAGCGGTCGCCGATCGCGGCGAAACTGGCCCGCAGCTTCTCCAGCGTCACAGGCTGCTCGGCGGAGAAGTGCACCCGCATGAAGAACAGTCCCGTGTCATGGTCGCCGAACTGCTGGCTGTCCTCGATGTTGCAGCCCGTCATGAAGAGATAGCTCGACACGGCGTGCACGATGCCCTGTTTGTCCGGGCAGGAGAGCGTGAGGACGTACTGCTCGGGGTCGCGCGGGGCGGCGGCGGACTGGGACTCGTTCATGACCCCATAGCGTCGCACACCTGCGCCGCTCACCTGCACCGAGCCTGCTCCGGGACCGTTCCGCGAGCGTTCCGCGGGCCCGAACCGGAGGGCGGGTGCCGGGGGTGGGTGCCGAGGTCGGCGGGGGACGTCCCGCGCCGTGCCTCTAGACGGCCTCGGAGGCGATCTCGCGCTTCATGATCGCGAGTACGTCGAGCGTGAGCGGCGGTGTGTCCGGGTCCTCGCCGTCGTTGGTGGCGAGCCGTACGTGCGCCTCGCGGGCGGCTCGTACGGCCTCGGTCCACCCGTGGTGCGCGATGTACGCGCTCACAGGTGCGTCCGGGCCCACCTGGTGCATGATCCGCAGAACCCGCAGCACGGCGACGTCCACGAGGGCAGCCTCCTGCGAGTCCCGGAAGATGGTGCCGACGTATTTCTCGCCGGACCAGTTGTCCAGCCAGGTGTCCTCGACGAGCCGGTAGACGGCGTCGGTGACATCTCCATAGCCTTCGCGGCCGGCGAGCCAGCATTCCTGCTGGAAAACGGGGTCCGAGAGCATGTGCAGCGCGGAGCGCACATTGCTGCGCCAGCGCCACCACGGCATGTCGTTGAGTGGCATGCCGCCCATGGTGGTCGAGCGACGGCCGCGACGGGAAGACCTCTCCTTACCTTGCACAGTTCCCGATCGTACGTTCTTCACAAGTGGCTCGTGCACGGACCCTCGCTGTTCACTCCTGGGTTACGGGGCGTTGGCCGGACGTCACTCTTCCGTTATGAGGCGGGCGGAAGGGTTGTGCGGTATGACCGGACGGCGACGCTCCCCTTCCTCGCGCCCCAATCACCCCCCACGCCCCTCTCGTCCCTCCCGCAACGTCAAAGCTGCCGCGATCACCTCGGTCGCCACACTGGCGGCGGCTGCGGCGCTGCTGGCCGGATGCGGCTCGCTGTCCGGGGTCGCGCGCACGGCCAAGGACCCGATCGTGATCATGACGATGGCCCCGGAAGGGACCAAAGCCACCAACATGCCGGGCATGCCCGCAATGGCCCAGGCGTATGCGCGCTGGGTCAACAAGCGTGGCGGACTCGGTGGGCGCGAACTCAAGGTCATCGGCTGCAACGACCGCAACGAGTCGGTGAACGCGGGCCGTTGCGCACGACGGGCCGCCGCGGAGAACGTCGTCGCGGTCGTCGGCTCGTACAGCCAGCACGGCCGGTCCTTCATGCCGCAGCTCGAAGCCTCCGGAATCCCTTACATCGGTGGCTACGGAATAGCGGACGAAGAGTTCAACAGCCCGCTCTCGTACCCCGTCAACGGCGGGGTGGCCACGCTGCTCGCGGGCAACGGCCGCCAGCTCGCCCGTAGTTGTGACCAGGTCTCGCTCGTCCGGCCCGACACGATCGCGGGCGACCAGATGCCGTCCCTGATGAACGCGGGCCTGGAGCAGGCCGACCGGGATGCCGCCCACGACGTACGGGCGCCCGAGGACGCGACCGACTACACCCCGCAGGCCGAGCGCGCCCTGGCACGCGCGGGCGCCGACCCCGCTCTGTTCGGGACCGCGGACTACGCCGCGACATCGGACAGGGCGTGCGTCACCGCGGCGCTCGGGGACCGCACCGACAGCTTCTTCGACTCCTTCCGCCGCATCCAGGACGACAAGGGGAAGGTCACGATCGCCTCGGTGCTCGGCAGCGTGCAGCAGTCCCTGGTGACGCGGACCGGCGGCAGGTCGAGCCCGCTGGAGGGGGCTTACGTCACCGGGTGGTACCCGGCGGCGAGCGACGCGCGCTGGGAGCCGATGCGCCAGGTCATCAACGAGCACGCGTTCGGCGACAACCGCATCGACCCGGCGGACCCCGGCGTGCAGACGACCTGGATCGCGTACACGGTGCTGAAGGCGGCGATCGAGTCGCTGGACGGCCGCGAGGTCACGGCCAAGTCCGTACGCCGCGCGCTGGACGGCACCCTCGGCAACGGCGGCGTGGACACCGGCGGGCTGACGCCCAAGCTGAGTTGGCGGTACGAGGACATGCTCGCCGTGCGGGGCTTCCCGCGGATCACGAACGCGCGGGTCACCTACCAAGTGGTGCGCGGAGGGCAGCTGGTGCCGGTCGGGGGCGGCTCGGTGGACGTCGCGAAGACGCTGGAGGAGCGGGCGGAACCGGGCGAGTACGGAGGCTGAACGGCTCCACGGCAAGAGGAGTTGAGCGGTCCGGCCGCCTGCGAGCTGAACAGCAGCGCGGGCACGGTGGTTGAACTCCGATGGGGCGTCGGGTTGAACGGTCCGATGGTGCATCGGGGTTGAACGGCCGCGGGGACTACGGGGGTTGAACGGCCGCGGGGACTACGGGGGTTGAACGGCCTGGGGGCTGCGAGGGCTGAACGACCCGGCGAACCCCTGGGGTTGAACGGCTCGGCGCGTGCCGGGGGCTCAACGACGGCCCGGGGCGGCACCGTACGGCGGTGCCGCCCCGCGCCGTCTTCGGACCTAGGTCAGAGCTGGGTGACCTGGCGCTTGGTGAGGGCGTACTTCTCGGCGATGGAGTTCCAGAGCTGGGACGCCTGCTTCTTGGCGGTGGTGGCGTCCCCGCTGGCCCGGTTGCCGGCGGCCGTGTGGCCCGTGACCCGTGCCTTGCCGCCCGGGCAGGACTTCTTGCGGCCCTTGGCGACCTGATCCGCCCAGGCCGCGTAGTGGTTGTCGGCGGCGGCCGATGCCTTCCAGGCGCTCGTCAGCGAGGACGTGAGCGACGCGTGGTCGGGGAGCTTGTCGACGGAGATCTTGCCCAGGCGGGTCACGAGGCTGTTGCGCTGGCCCGCGGCGGAGCGGAGGTCCTGCGCGGCCTGGCCGAGGTTCCGGCACGACTTGATGCTCTCGACGGACCTGATGACGGTGGCGCGGCTGTTGTTGCTGTCGGAGAGGAGCCCGTCGAGCTCCTTGGCCTGGGACTCTGCCGGATCGGCCGCCGGTGAGGACTTGTTGCCGCCGTCACCGGCGTCGCTCGCCTGCGCGGTCTTCTCGGTGTCGTCCTTGCTGTCACCACCGCCGCTGAGTGCGGCACCGGCCGCGAGACCCGCGACGGTGCAGCCCGCGATGACGATGCCGATCAGGGCGAGCGGGGACAGCCGGCGGCGGCCGTGGCCCTCGGGCTCGTAGGAGTCGGGCGCGGGCGGCTGGTTGCCGTAGCCCTGGCCGCCGTAGCCCTGCTGGGTCGCGTACGGCGGCTGGGCGCCGGGCGGCTGCGCGCCCTGCGGCGGTTCGGCGAAGCGCGGCAGGTGCTGGGTGGCGGCGGGCGGCTCGGAGCCGGACCCGGCCGGGGTCGCGTCGCGGAACAGTCCGTCGAAGTCGGCGAGCGGCTGCCGGTCACCGGGCAGGCCGGGGCGGATGCCGAACGGTGCGGCCATGGGCGGGGCGGGGGCCCCGGCGGGGTCCTGCGGGGGCTGCGCGTGCGGCTGGGGCCGCTGCGCCGGGTCCGGGCCGGAGGCGCCGGGGACCGGGGGGATGAACTGAGTGGCCTCCGCGTCGGAATTGCCGCCGCCCTGGTGCTGGAGGGGCCGCCGGCCGAGGAACGTCGTGGATTCCGACGGTGCCTCGGCAGGCAGAGCGCCGCCGCCCGATATGGGCGGTATGTACTGCGTGGCGTCCGTGCCGGACACCGCGCCGCCGCCGGGCTGAGGCGGCATCTGCTGCGCCTGTTGCGGCGGGAAGGGCGTTCCCTCGGCGGGCAGGGGGAGCGGCTGCCCCAGCGGTGCGGACTGCCCGAGCGGTACGGGCAGGCCGGGCTGGGCGGCCAGTCCGGGCTGGGCGGCCAGTCCGGGCTGGGAGGGCAGGCCGGGCGGCGGGGTCGGCTGTGCGGGCTGCGTCCAGGCGCCGGGTTGCGCGGGCGTGGGCTGGTCGAACGGCGTGGGCTGGTCGAACGGCGTGGGCGCCCCGACTCCGGCGGGCGGAGCTGCGGGCGCCGACGGGTCGTGCTGCGGCGCCCAGGCGTTGGACTGCGGTGCGGCCGGACCATGCGGCGTGGCCGGGCTGTGCGGTGCGACGGGGCCGCCGTGCGGTGCGACCGGGCCGTGCGGCGCCTGCGAGGCGGGCGGGGCTTGCGGGTCGTGCGGCGCCTCCGCGGAGTCCGGGCCCCAGGGCTGACCCCATGGCTGCCCGGTCGCGGGCGAAGCCTGCTGCTCCGGCACCCACGGATCGCCACCGTTCGCGGGCAGCACGACGCCCTCATGGGCGTGCCGGGCCGCAGGGAGCTGCGACTCGTTCCCCTGTCCGCTGTGCGTCACCGGGACTCCTCATGCCTCATGGCGGAACGTGCCTACGGAAGCGTCGGTTCACGCTACCGGGTCGCTCGGGCGCTCTGCCACGGCCCCGTTCGCGCCACGGGTCCAGGCCTGTGGTGGTGCTGTGAGAGGTCGGTGCAGGGGGCTCCATGCGTGCTGCTCCGGGGCGTGGGACCCGGGTTTCGCCCGTCGATGAACCGGCCCGCGCGTCCCGGCCCGTGACGAAGAACTCCCTACCGCGCCTGTCTTCGGACTCCCCGGCGCGTGCGCTGCCGACCCCGGCGGAGCCCCGGGCCCCGAACTCCCCGCTGCCCGGCCGGTGTCCGGGCTCCGCCCTGCCCGGCCCGCGCTTCGGGTGCTGTGCCGGCCCGGCCCGTACGGCCGCGGTGCGCTCCGGGGTGGCTCCGCGGCCCCCGCTCAATGCGGTTGCGGGAGCGTTCCCATCCATGGCGAAATGTGGCTTCTGCTCGCTGCCGCGCGTACGGCACGCCACGTACGGCACGCCACGTACGGCACGCCACGTACGGCTTGTCACGAACGGCAGGGAGCAGCCACCCGGAGGCCAGTGACGGAGACATGCGCGATGAGCGATCACGGAAGCGTGCGGCGGGACGAGCAGTGGACCGAGTCGGGCGTACGGCTGCGCAGGGCCGGTTCCCGACCCGGGCGGTGGAACTGGCTGTTCCTGCCCGGCGGTCCCGGGCTGGGCTCCGAATCCGTGGCAGGCCTGGCGGAGGCGGCCGGGGTGCCGGGGACGGCCTGGCTCGTCGACCTGCCCGGCGACGGGTCGAACCGCGACGTGTCCGAGGTACCGGCCGAGCCGTACGCGCGCTGGCCCGGTGTCCTCGTCGAGGCGGCGCGGGCGCTGGACGATGTCGTCATGGTGGGCCACTCGACAGGAGGCATGTACCTGCTGTCCGTGCCGGAGCTCGAACCGCATCTTGCGGGCCTGGTCCTGGTCAGCAGCGCGCCGCACGCGGGCTGGCTGCCGGCATTCGCCGAGTACGCGGCGCGGCATCCGATCCCCGGGATCGACGAGGCGACCCGGCAGTACGAGCGGGAGCCCGGAGATCCGAACCTGCGGCGACTCGCTCTTGCCTCCGCGCCGTGGAACTTCACCGCGCCTTTCGTCCCGGAGGGACGCGCGTTGCTGTCGCGCTGCTCCTACAACCATGCCGCGGTGGCGTGGTCGGGCGAGCACTTCGACGACGAGTACCGCGCACGATGGGCACCCGCGTCGCTGCCCGTCCTGATCGTCAGCGGCGCCGAGGACCGGATCGTCGACCAGAGCCTGTGGCAGGACGAGCCCGCGTTCACCACGTCCAACATCCTCCGACGCAGGATCGGTTCGGCGGGGCACTTCCCCTGGGTCGAGAACCCGGCGGCCGTCCGTGCGGCGTTCGCCGACCTGACCGGGCGGCTCGGCGGCCCGGCGTAGACACCGCGCCTCCGGGCCTTCGCGATGCCGGGCCTCCGCGATGCCTCCGCGCCTGAGCTGCGCCTCCGCGATGCCGTGCCTCCGCCGCCGCGGCGGCACGGACGCACGCCCGACGGCTCCGAGGCAGGGCGCGGACGTGCGCGGCGTACTCCGGTCAGGGACCCGATCGAGGCATGCCGCCCATCCCGTCCCGCCACGTCAGGTCGCCGAGTAGCGTTCCCGCAGCTGGTACTTCAGGACCTTGCGCAGCGTCTCGTTGCGCGGCAGTGCGTCCACGATCTCCAGCTGCTCCGGGAGCTTGTGCACCGACAGCCCCTGGTCGCCCAGGTAAGAGGTGACGGCCTCCAGTGTGAGCGGCTCAGCGCCCTTGGGCTGCTCGACCACCGCACAGACCCGCTCCCCTCGCGCCGCGTCCGGCAGCCCGATCACGGTCACGTCGCCGACGGCCGGATGCTGGTAGAGGAGTTCCTCGATCTCCTTGGCCGAGATGTTCTCGCCCTTGCGGATGATGACGTCCTTCAGCCGCCCGGTGAGGACGAGATGGCCGTCCTCCCGTACGCGCCCGAGGTCGCCCGTGAGGAAGAAGCCGTCCGCGTCGAACGCGGCCGCCGTCTGGTCCGGGTCGGTGTAGCCGCGGCAGACCGCCTCGCCGCGAAGCCGCACCTCGCCGTCGACGACACGGATCTCCATCGCGGCGGGCGGACGCCCCTCGGTGTGCGCGAGTTGCTCCTCGGTGTCGTCCGGCGACCCCATGGTGATCATCGGCGCCTCGGTCATGCCGTAGCCGTGGGTCAGCCGGCAGCGCAGCTCGGTGACCACCTCGTGGTACAGCTCCGGGGGCTTCGGCGCTCCACCGCCCGCCAGCAGGCGCAGCGACGGGATGAGGGGGCGGGCGGGGTCCTTGCGCTGCTCGGCGAGGAACATCGCGTAGAAGGCGGTGGATCCGCCCGCGACCGTCACGCCGTGGCGCCGGTAGGCGTCGAGTGACGCCGGGAGCGCGAACTGCTCCAGGAGGACGGCCGGGAAGCCGTACAGGAGCATCATCACCAGGTAGTCGGGGCCGCCGATGTGCGCGTACGGGAAGGCGATCGAGCCGACGTCCGTGGTGCGCAGCCGCAGCGCGTGGGCGAGGCAGGAGCCTCCGGCGATCAGGCTGCGGTCGGTGTGCAGGACGCCCTTGGGGTCGGACGTGGTGCCCGACGTCCAGTAGATCCAGCGGACGTCGGTCCCGGAGGCCGGGGGCTGGGGCAGGAGTGCGGGATCGGTCTCGGGGAGCGCGTCGTACGCCTCCAGGACGCGGGGTGCGTCGGGGAGGCGGCGGGCCATCTCGGTGTAGTCGAATCCGCGCCAGGTGCCCGGCACCGCGAAGAACTCCGCCTTCGCCGTGCGCAGCGCGAACCCCACCTCACGGTCGCGGTAGACGGGGATGACCGGGCTCTGTACGGCGCCCAGGCGGGCGAGGGACAGCGAGAGCACGACGGTCTCGATACGGGTGGGGAGCTGCCAGGCGAACGAGGTGCCGGGCCGTACGCCCAGTTCGTACAGCCCGGCGGCCACCCTCTCCGCGCGGTCCCGCAGTCCGCCGAAGGTGAGCCTCCTGTCGTCCTCCACCGAGGTTCCGGCCTGGAGGAGGGCGGGTGCGTCGGGTGTGAGAACGGCGCGCCGTTCGACCAGCTCCCAGAGGGTTGCGCAGGCGGCCAGTTCGTGTGCGGTGGCCGTGGCCCGTTCGTGTGCGGTGGGCGTCGCGTCGTCGTGTGCGGTGGCTGTGGCGTCGTCCATGGACACTCCCCAGATCTGATGGACCGTCAGACCGCGTAGCCCGGAAGCGTACGGGTGTGCGCCTTGTCGGTCCAGAGGTCCGGGGCTAGCCTCGGTTTCTGACGGGTCATCAGAAATGTCCATCAGAAGCGAGGGGAGACGGCGATGGAGCTACCGCGGATCGTCAGCGTCGACGACCATGTGATCGAGCCCGCGCACCTCTTCGAGACCTGGCTCCCGGCCAGGTACCGCGACCGCGGCCCGAAGCCCTTGACCGCCGGCATCGGCGAACTGGCGTACATCGGCGGGAAATACGTCATCACCATGGACCCAGAGGGGCCGCCCACCGACTGGTGGATCTACGAGGACCTCAAATTCCCGTACAAGCGCAACATCGCCGCCGTCGGCTTCGACCGCGACGACATGACCCTCGAAGGCATCACCCGCGAAGAGATGCGGCGCGGCTGCTGGGACCCCGAGGCACGGCTCGCCGACATGGACCTCAACCACGTCGAGGCCTCGCTCTGCTTCCCCACCTTCCCCCGCTTCTGCGGACAGACCTTCGCCGAAGCGAGCGACAAGGAGGTCGCGCTCGCCTGCGTGCGCGCCTACAACGACTGGATGGTCGAGGAGTGGTGCGGCGACAGCGGCGGGCGGCTCATCCCGCTCTGCATCATCCCGCTCTGGGACATCGACCTCGCCGTCGCCGAGATCCGCCGCAACGCAGCCCGGGGCGTACGCGCCGTGACCTTCAGCGAGATCCCCACCCACCTCGGACTGCCCTCGATCCACTCCGGCCACTGGGACCCCTTCTTCGCCGTCTGCGAAGAGACCGGGACCGTGGTCAACATGCACATCGGGTCCTCGTCGCAGATGCCCGCCGCATCCCCGGACGCACCGCCCGCCGTCCAGGCGTCACTCAGCTTCAACAACGCCATGGCCTCGATGATGGACTTCCTCTTCAGCGGCGTCCTGGTCAAGTTCCCCCGGCTCAAACTCGCCTACAGCGAAGGGCAGATGGGCTGGATCCCCTACGCCCTGGAACGCGCCGACGACGTCTGGGAGGAACACCGGGCCTGGGGCGGGGTGCGCGACCTCATCCCCGAACCGCCGTCCACCTACTACTACCGCCAGATCTTCTGCTGCTTCTTCCGCGACAAGCACGGCGTCGCCTCGCTCGACGCGGTCGGACGCGACAACGCCACCTTCGAGACCGACTACCCGCACGTCGACTCGACCTTCCCGCACACCAAGGAGGTCGCACTCGACCATGTGAAAGGGCTCGACGACGAGACCGTCTACAAACTGATGCGCGGCAACGCGATCCGGATGCTCGGCCTCGACCTCGACCGGAACCGCCCCGCCGGAAAGCGGTGAGCGGCGCGTGGACCTGGCGTACAGCGAAGAGGAGGAAGCCTTCCGGCACCAACTCCGGGCCTGGCTCGGAAAGGCGCTGCCGGGGCTCCCGCCGAAGCCCGACCCGGCCGACTGGCCGGGCCGCAGGGCGTACGACCTGGGCTGGCAACGGGCGCTGTACGACGCCGGATACGCCGGACTCCACTGGCCGGCCGACGCGGGCGGACGCGGCGCCACCCCCACCCAGCACCTGATCTTCCTGGAGGAGACCGAGCGGGCCGGAGCACCGTACGTCGGAGCGAACTTCGTCGGCCTCCTCCACGCCGGGCCCACCATCGCCGCGGAGGGAACGGAGGAACAGCGGCAGCGCTGGCTGCCGCCCATCCTGCGCGGCGAGGAAGTCTGGTGCCAGGGCTTCAGCGAGCCCGGCGCCGGATCGGACCTCGCGGCACTGCGCACCCGCGCCGTACGCGACGGCGACACCTACGTGGTGACCGGTTCAAAGATCTGGACCTCGCACGCCGAAGTCGCCGACTGGTGCGAACTCCTCGTCCGCACCGACCCGGACGCGCCCCGGCACCGCGGCATCACCTGGCTCGCGATGCCCATGGACGCGGACGGGGTGACCGTACGGCCGCTGCGCACCCTGGCCGGGTCGACCGAGTTCGCCGAGGTCTTCCTCGACGAGGTGCGGGTCCCCGTCCCCTGCCGGATCGGCGCGGAGAACGACGGGTGGCGGGTCACCATGGTGACGCTCTCCTTCGAGCGCGGGACCGCCTTCGTCGGCGAGGTCGTCGCCTGCCGGCGGGTACTGGAGGAACTGGCGCGCACGGCACGGGCGAACGGACGGTGGGACGACGCCGTACTGCGACGCCGCCTGGGTCGGCTCGCGGCCGAATTCGCGGCCCTGTGGCGGCTGACGCAGTGGAACGTGAGCGCGGCCGAGGGCACGGGCGGGGTACCAGGGGTCGGCGGCTCGGTCTTCAAACTCCGCTACTCGCAGGCACGCCAGGAGCTGTACGACGCGGCGGCCGAGGTGCTGGGAGCGGCCGACGCGCTGGACGCCGGACACCCTTGGGTCGCCGACCGGCTCTCCTCGCTCTCGTACACGATCGCCGCGGGCACCTCGCAGATCCAGCAGAACATCGTCGCCGAGCGGATCCTCGGCATGCCGAAGGGGCGGTGAGCGCGGTGGACTTCCGGCTCACGGAGGACCAGGAGGCACTGCGCAAGGGGTTCCGCGAGCTGCTGGCACGCCGGTTCCCGCGGGAGCGGCTGAGGGCCGCCGCCGATCACGCGCCGTCGTGGGGGGCGGGGCTGGACCGGGGACTGTGGCGGGCCCTGGGCGAAGCGGGCCTCTTCGTGCTGCGGTTGGAGGAGGACGGGAGCGACGGCGGGCCGGACGGGGTGGGGGTGGGGCTGCCGGAGGCGGTGCTCGTCTTCGAGGAGGCGGGACGCGCGCTGCTGCCAGGGCCATTGGTCGCGACGCACCTGGCGGTGACCCATCTGTTGGGCGTGGGCGTGGGCTCGGATGCGGGCGCGGGCTTGGGCGTGAGCGCGGGCGCGGGCTTGGGCGCGGGCTTGGGCGTGGATGCGGGCGTGGGTGCGTGGGCGGCCGATTCCGGGATCGGGGCCGCGGGTTCGGCAGGGCGTGCGGACTCGGCCGGGGGCGCGCGTTCGTCCGGGGGCGCGGGTTCGTCCGATTCCGGGGCCGGGCGTATTGGTGGGGCCGCCGGTGGGATCGCCGGTGTGGAGGCTGCCGGTGCGGTCGTGGCCGCGGCCCGCGGCGAGGCCGTGGTGACCGCCCTCGACGTACGCGGCGCACGCGGCGGCGGTACGGCGCCGACCGCACTGATCGAGCACCTGTCATCGGCCGACGCCGTACTGGTCGTGGGCGAAGACGACACGGACGTACGGATGGCCGCAGTCGGCGAGTTCGCGACGAGCGGGCACGGCGCGCCCGATGCGCCCGTCGCGCGCGATGCGCATGGGGCCGTCGGCGAGACGGGGGCGCTGCACACCGTCGATCCCGCAACACCACTGCACCGGGTGGCCCTTGCCCCGCGGCGACGGGGAGGCGTGGCGGCCCGTGCCGAACGGAGTGCTGCGACGCAGCAGGCTCCCGCGCCGCGCAGCGCGGTGCTGCGGCGCGAGGCAGCCCTCCTCACGGCGGCCCAGCAACTCGGGAGCGCGTCGTGCACGGTCGGGACGGCCGTCCGCTACGCGGGCGAGCGGGAACAGTTCGGCCGGCCCATCGGAGCCTTCCAGGCCGTCAAACACCTCTGCGCGCAGATGCTGGTGCGGGCCGAGATCGCCCGTAGCGCCGTCTACGCGGCAGCCGTCACAGGCGACGCGTACGACATCGCGGCAGCCAAACTGCTCGCCGACGACGCCGCCGTACGCAACGCGCGCGACTGCCTCCAGGTGCACGGCGGCATGGGATTCACATGGGAAGCGGATGTCCATCTGCATCTCAAGCGCGCATGGGTGCGATCCGGCCAATGGCAGTCGGCGGCCGAGGCGGAGGAACTTCTTGCCGACAGCCTTGTCGGCAGAAGAATGTCCCGCCAGAAGGCGCCATCAACGGAATGTCCGAATGATTCGCATGAGTTCGGCTGAGTTCAGCCAGGAATGTCACTGAGCGTTGATATGGGGTTGTGTCCTATACGTGACTCGTCACAGGGGGGAGTCGCGGCACTGCTCCGGTACGCTGCGTCGGGTGCGAGTAGTTCTGATGCGCAACCATCCCGGTGTGGCCAGTGTGGCGATCCCGGGGTGCCGAATGTGCGCCGCTCGCGCCAGGTGGGGGCATGGAAAGCCCCTGCTGTGGAGTCCCCGAAACGCAAGCCGCACAGTATGCAGCACGCGTACTCCGTTGCGTCGGAATATGCCTGAAGCGCTTGTTGGGGTGACTGTACGTCAACCATGCTGTTCTTCTGCGGGATCACGGAGTGTGATCTCCTGGAGACGCGAGGCGATGTGTCCGCCGGTTCGGATGGTGTGAGCGGTGCAGGTGCTTCAGGTTCAGCTCGAGGTGCGGCCCGATCCCGCGGAAGTGGCGCGGGCCCGCCGGTGGGCCCGTTCGCGGCTCGCCGTGTCCGGAATAGCGCCGGATGAGCCTCTGGCCGAGACGCTGGTCCTGTTGATCTCGGAGCTGGTCACCAACGCCGTGGTGCACACCGGCTGTCCGGCGGTGCTGCGGATGCAACTGCCCGACTGCGCGGCGAACGGATCCGGCGTCGGCCCGGCAGGTCCGGACGTCCCCGGCGCCCGCACGGAACAGGGCCCCGGACCGGTGCGCGAGACCGTACGGGTCGAGGTCGCCGACCGCAGCGCCTGCGCACCGAAGCCGCGTCATGCGGAGGGCGACGACACCAACGGGCGAGGCCTGGAACTGGTCACCGGCCTGGCCGATCGCTGGGGCTGGTGCCCGGAGGCCGGCGGCAAGAGCATCTGGTGCGAGATCGACCGCGGGGAGCCGTGGGTGGGGCCGCAGCGCACGGGGTACGCGGACACGGCGGCGAACCCGGACGGGGAGTCGTCCGTTCCGCCGCTGGGTCAGTCCGTGGTGCGGCCGGTGGCACAGGCGCTGGGACACGTGCTCGGAGCCTGGGGTCAGTGCGCCGCGGGACCTTCGATGAGCTCGCGGCCCCTGGCCAGCCACTGACCCGCTACCGATCCGACGTCGGCCCGGCGTCCGCCCGACGTCGGCACGCTACCGATCCGGTGCCCATCGGGTGCAGACCGGCTGGCGACCGGGTGCTGACCGGCTGTTGATGACGTCGGGCCCGCGTGGCCGGGCGGTGACCGACGGTGGCTTCCGGCCGTTGTGTGCGGCGGAGAGGCCGCTCCGCCGCACAGGTTCGGGCAAAAAGTCGAGTCCGGCGAGAATCGAGTGCGGCAAAAACGGGCATAGTTCGCAAAGTCCAGACCAGGTGTTGACGTCCAGTGGTCACGTGATCACCCTTGTGGGGAACGATTCGTCGCGAGGGGACGTCGAGGGCGAACCGGCCTCCCGGCCGTGGTCCTCGGCGAGTGCGGGTCGTGGTCCGGTGCGGGCCGCTCGCCGCTCAGTGGCGCGGCGCCTGGGCGCTGGAGCCGGGTGGCGGTCGCTGTGCCGTGCTCGGGGCGCGCACGAGCGCACCGCCACCCGACCGGCCCGGGTCGCGCCATCACGGACCCTGCCATGTCGGCCGCGGCAATCCGAAGGTCAGCTGAGGCGCCGGTCCAAGGTCGTCGGAGGTCTGCGGCGTCCGAGGTGGTCGGAGGCGGTCGGAGGCGGTCGGAGTTCCGTGGCGATCCGAGGCTGCCGTAGGGACCGTGGCGAGCGGAGGCTCTCGGAGAAACCGTGGTGATCCGAGGTTGTCGGAAGACCGTGGTGATCCGAGGTTGTCGGAAGACCGTACCGATCCGCAGCTGTCGGGAGATCGTGGCGATCCGCGGCGGTCAGAGAATCGCCACGGGCGCGACCGGGGTTCCGGTTCCGCCCACGAACGGCTCGGGCATCGCCGACAGCAGGAACGCGTACCGCCTCTCCTCGGCGCAGGCTTCCGAAAGTTCCTCCAGATTCCAGTTCTGGCCCTGCAACATGCCCATGTCGACCAGGTGGAGGGCGTGCACGCCGAGCCAGAGATTCTCGATCTCCGGCGGGAAGATCTCGAAGGTGAGGGTGTCGTTCGCGACGGCGGCGGCATCGCGGGCGTGGAACCACTCGGGGCAGCGGATCGACAGGCCGGGTGACGGAAAGGCGTACCCGTGCTTGTCGCCCGACAGATACTGTCGCATCTGCCCGGTCCGTACGAGCGCGATGTCGCCCGAGCGGACACGCGTACCGGCCAACTCCTCGGCGGCTTCGAGGTCTTCGGGGGTGACCGCGTGGCCCCCGTCCAGGCGGTCGGTGCCGCGGGCGCGGGCAACGTCGAGAAGGACACCGCGCGACGCGATGTGCCGCGCCTTCTCGATGCCGCTGAACGACGACCGGCCGTGGCTGGTGATCGATCCGGCCGGGCGCCCGTTGTAGATCCTGCCCGCGTACGAGACATGGGTCAGCGCGTCCCAGTGCGTGGCGGTCTGGAGCGCCATCGTCACGGTGTCATCGCTGGTGGCAACCGTTCCGGGGCCGAAGATCTCCTGATTGACGGCGATCATGGTGTGAAGCGGATTGGTCCGGCCCGGGATCACGCCGGTCTGCACGCCGTCCTGCTGGAGCGGCAGCGCGAGGGGGATGCGGCGACCGGAGCGCACGGTGCCGGCGGCGGCGCGGACCACCTCGTCGGTGATCAGGTTGAGCGTGCCGATCTCGTCGCCCTCGCCCCAGCGCCCCCAGTTGTTCACGCGCTTGGCGATGTCGTGGAACTCCGGCGGCAGTGCCATGGATCCCCGCCTTCCTCGCCGTCCGGGCCGCGCGGCCGTCGGCATTCCTGAAGTGCCGAATCCCGTATGGGCTCGGCATTCCTGAAGTGCCGAATCCCGTACGGGGCTTGTGCTTGTGCCCCGCCTCTGCCAAAAATCTAACGGTCCGTCAGAAACTCCGGAAGGGGCGCGGCGTGGGGAACTTCCTGGCAGGCAAGGTCATCGCCGTCACGGGTGCTGGTCGCGGCATCGGACGGGCCGTCGCCCTCGCGTGCGCGGCCGAGGGGGCGAAGGTCGTCGTCAACGACTACGGCGTCTCCATCGAGGGCGCGGAGCCGACGAGCGATGTCGCCGAGGCCGTGGTCAAGGAGATCGAGGCCGGGAACTTCGGCACGCGCGGCAACGCGGGCAGCGACACGGGTGGAGCCGTGGGTGGGGCGGCAGACCGGGCCGCGAGCGGGGCGGCAGACAGGGGCTCGGGCGGCCGGGGCGCGGACCGCGACCCGGCAGTGGACGCGGGCAGGTCCGGCGGGTCGCGGGCCGGAGGCGAGGCAGTGGCCGTCGCCGACGACATCTCCACCATGGCCGGCGGAAGGCGCGTGGTGGAGACGGCACTTGCGCGGTACGGACGGATCGACGGCGTCGTGTGCGTCGCCGGGATCCTCCGCGAACGGATGCTCTTCAACATGAGCGAGGAGGAGTGGGACCCGGTGGTCGCCACTCACCTCAAGGGCACGTTCACGGTCTTCCGCGCGGCCTCCGCGGTCATGCGCAAGCAGGGCAGCGGCACACTGATCGGCTTCACCAGCGGCAACCATCAGGGCAGCGTCTCGCAGGCCAACTACTCGGCGGCCAAGGGCGGAATCATCTCCCTGGTCCGCAGCGCGGCACTCGGACTCCACAAGTACGGGGTGACGGCGAACTGCGTGGCACCGGTCGCGCGTACGCGGATGTCGGCGAACGTGCCCATGGAACTGAACGAGATCGGCGACCCCGAGGACGTCGCGGCGCTCGTCGTCTATCTCCTCAGCGACCGGGCGAGGGAAGAGAGGATCACCGGTCAGGTCTACACGATCGCCGGTCCCAAGATCGCGGTCTGGGCGCAGCCGAGGGAGTTGCGGTCCGCCTACGCGGACGGCTCCTGGACCCCCGAACGGATCGCGGACTTCCTTCCGGGATCGGTCGGAACCGACCCCATGCCGATGCTCGCCCAGTTGGAGGCGATGGCGCAGGCCGCCGCGGCCGCGAAGGCGAAGGCGGAGGCGGAGGCGACGGCGGCGGTGGCGGTGGAGAAGGCGGTCGTGGTGGAGAAGGCGGTCGCGGTGGAGAAGCAGGCGACACCGGAACACGCGGCGACACCGGAGAAGGGGGACAACCCCCGCCCGCCGCACGGGGTATGAGGGGAGAACGCCGTGGACTTCAGCTTCGGGCCCGATGACGAACGATTCCGCGCAGAGGCACGCGCCTGGCTCGACGCGCATCTCGTCGGCGACTTCGCCGACCTCGCGGATCCGGCCCGGACGGGCGAACTCACCGGCACGGCCGGGGGCACGGTCGCCACTGAGGTCATGTCCGCCGGTGCCACGCCCCCCAGGGCCCCCACCCCCACCCCCTCCGCCCCTGCCCCCTCCCTCGCCTCTTCAGCCCTCCCGTCCGCCCGGCTCCAGCGCACCGCATGGGAGCGTGAGCTCGGTGCCGATGGCTGGATCGGTCTCGGCTGGGACCGTGGCCACGGCGACTGGGGCAACCGCGCCGCCACCCTGACCCAACAGGTCGTCTGGGCCGAGGAGTACGCCCGCGCCGCAGCCCCGTCCCGGGTCGGCCACATCGGCGAGAACCTGCTCGCGCCCACCCTCATCGCCTTCGGCGACCAGGCTCAGCGAGACCGCTTCCTCCCACCCATTGCCCGCGGCGAAGAGCTGTGGTGCCAGGGGTACAGCGAACCGGGTGCGGGCTCCGACCTGGCCGGCCTCCGCACGGCTGCCGTACGCGACAAGGCCGACGGCACCTACCGCATCACCGGCCAAAAGATCTGGACCTCCCTTGCCCAGTACGCCGACTGGTGCTTCGTCCTCGCCCGGACGGAACCCGGGTCACAGCGTCATCGCGGTCTCTCCTTCCTTCTCGTGCCGATGGATCAGCCGGGCCGGATCGAGGTCCGGCCGATCCGTCAGATGTCCGGCGCCGCCGAGTTCAACGAGGTGTTCTTCGACGGGGCGGTGGCCGACGCCGAACACATCGTCGGCGGCCCGGGCAACGGATGGCACGTCGCCATGGGCCTCCTCGCCGTGGAGCGCGGGGTGTCGACCCTCGTCCAGCAGATCGGCTTCGCCGAGGAGTTGGACCGGGTCATCTCGTTGGCCGTCGGGACCGGAGCCGCGGAGGACCCGGTCCTGCGGGACCGGCTGGTACGCCAGTGGGCCGAGCTCCGCACCATGCGCTGGAACGCCCTGCGCACCCTCGGCACCGACCCGGGCACCGGCACCACCCCCCGCACCAACGGCACCAACCCCCGTACCAACCCCGGCACTCATGGCACCAGCCCCCACACGGCCACCGGGCCACGCACCGCCCCCGACCCCGGCGCCCCCAACGTCGCCAAGCTGCTGTGGGGCGGCTGGCACCAGCGGCTCGGTGAACTGGCCATGCAGGCACGGGGCGGGGAGTCGGCGTTCGGACCGGCGGACTGGGCCGCCGACCGCCCGTACGAACTGGACCCCCTGCAGCACCTGTTCCTCTTCTCCCGCGCCGACACCATCTACGGCGGCTCGGACGAGATCCAGCGCACCATCATCGCCGAGCGGGTGCTCGGCCTGCCGAAGGAACCCCGATGACGACGACGTATCAGCACTGGATCGGCGGCGCCTGGCGTGCTCCGGTCTCCGGCCACTACTCCGTCATCAACCCGGCGACCGAGGAGGCCGTCGGCCAGGCACCCGAGGCGTCGGACACCGACGTCGCCGATGCCGTCGCCGCCGCACGCGCCGCGTACGAGGAGTGGTCGCGCACCGAGCCCCGCGAGCGGGCGGCCGTGCTCGACCGCGTCGCCGACCTGCTGACCGAGCGCGGCAAGGACCTGGTGCCGCTCCTGCAGGCCGAGACGGGCTCCACCCTGCGCGTCGCCTCGACCATGCAAGTGCCCACCGCCGCCGACCGGTTCAGGCGCTACGCACGCGGCGCCCTGGAGCCGGGCACCATCCCGCTCGCACCTCAGCCCGTCCGGGCGAGCCCACTCGCGCCGGGCGGACTCATCGGCGCCGCGGCCGTACGCCGCCCCGTGGGTGTCGTCGGATGCATCACCTCCTACAACTTTCCGATCGTCAATCTCGCGGGCAAGGTCGCGCCCGCTCTGGCCATGGGCAATACGGTCGTCGCCAAGCCGGCCCCGCAGGACCCGCTGGGCTGCCTGGAGCTGGGCCCGCTGCTCCAGGAGGCCGGGCTGCCCGCGGGCGCGTTCAACGTCGTCACCGGCTCGGGCGCTACTGCCGGTGAGGCGCTGGTCGCCCACCCGGATGTCGACATGATCAGCTTCACCGGATCCAGCGCTGTGGGAAGGCGGATTGCCACGTCCGCGGGGGAGACGATGAAGCGCACCCTGATGGAGCTCGGTGGCAAGGGTGCGGCCATCGTGCTGGGGGATGCCGACGAGAGAGTGGTCAAGTCGGCGATCTCGGCAGTCGGTTCGACATGGTCGTTCCACAGCGGCCAGATCTGCACGGCGCCGACCCGCGTCCTCGTCCATCGATCGTTGTACGAGAAGGTCGTTGCCGCTCTTGAACACTACGCGGCGGCACTGACCGTCGGGGACCCTGTGGATAACTCCACGGTCGTCGGCCCGTTGATCTCCGCCGCCCAGCGCGACCGCGTCGAGGCGTACATCGCCGGAGCCCTCGACCAGGGCGCCCGCCTCGTCGCGGGCGGGAAACGCCCGGGGACGAAGACCGGTTTCTACGTCGCTCCTACCCTCCTCGCGGACGTCGCCCCCACCATGACCGTCGCGCAGGAGGAGTTGTTCGGCCCGGTCGTCGTCGCGATGCCCTTCGACGACGAGGAGGAGGCGGTGCGGATCGCCAACGGCACCCCGTACGGCCTCTACGACTACGTCTTCAGCGCCGACGCGGGCCGCGCCTGGGCCCTCGCCGCCCGCCTGCGCAGCGGCAATGTCGGCATCAACACCGTTCAGCGCCATCCCGAGACGCCGTTCGGCGGCTTCAAGGAGAGCGGAGTGGGCCGCGACGGCGGCTCGTTCGGCCTGCACGCCTACAGCGAGCTCCAGTCCGTCGTCTGGCCTTCCTGAGGCCGCAGACGCGGGGGAGCCGAGGACGCGGAAGAGGAAGGGAACGGCAGCCATGAGAGGTGTCATCTTCGACGGCCGGCAACCGCAGGTCGTCGACGACCTGGAGGTACGCGACCCGGGGCCCGGCGAGGTGCTGGTCGGCGTCCGCGCGGCCGGGCTCTGCCACAGCGACCTGTCCGTCGTCGACGGAACGATCCCCTTCCCCGTGCCCGTCGTGCTCGGTCACGAGGGTGCGGGCGTCGTCGAGGCGGTCGGTCCGGGCGTGCGGCACGTGGTGCCCGGCGACCACGTCGCCCTGTCCACCCTCGCCAACTGCGGTGCCTGCCCCGACTGCGACCGCGGCCGACCCACCATGTGCCGGTCCTCCATCGGACGGCCGGGCCGGCCCTTCTCCCGTGCGGGGAAGCCTTTGTTCAACTTCGCCTCCAACTCGGCCTTCGCCGAGCGGACGGTCGTCAAGGCGGTCCAGGCGGTCAAGATCCATCCGGACATCCCGTTCAGCTCGGCCGCCCTCATCGGATGCGGTGTGCTGACCGGTGTCGGGGCTGCCCTCAACCGGGCGCGGATCGCGGACGGCGACAGCGTCGTCGTCATCGGCGCGGGCGGCATCGGGCTCAACGTCGTCCAAGGCGCGCGGCTCGCGGGCGCGCTGACGATCGTCGCCGTGGACGCCAACCCGGCGAAGGAGGCGGTGGCGCGGCAGTTCGGGGCGACGCACTTCGTCGACGCCTCCGCCGTCCCCGACACCTCCGCCGCCGTGAAGGAGGTCCTGCCCACGGGCGCGGACCATGCCTTCGAGTGCGTCGGCAGCACCCGGCTCATCCGGCAGGCCGTCGATCTCCTCGACCGGCACGGCCAGGCGGTGCTGCTCGGCGTCCCGCCGGCCACCGCCGAGGCTTCGTTCCTCGTCTCGTCGATGTACCTGGACAAGTCGATCCTCGGCTGCCGCTACGGTTCGTCCCGCCCGCAGCACGACATCGCCCTCTACGCCGAGCTGTACCGGGCAGGACGCCTGTTGCTGGACGAACTCGTCACCGACACCTATCCGGTGGAGGATTTCGCCAAGGCCGCGGACGACGCGCACCATGGCCGGGTGGCCCGCGGTGTGCTGACGTTCGGGTCCTGAGACGGCCCGGGTCCCGAACGTACGGGCGTCAACTCCCCCCGGCCGCACGGAACGTACGCCGGTACGCCATCGGTGAGACGCCGAGCGCCGCCTGTACGTGCTGCCGCAGTGACGCCGCCGATCCGAAGCCGCACTCCCGGGCCACCCGGTCCACCGCCAGGTCCGTGTCCTCCAGCAAGTGCCGGGCACGTTCGATCCGTTGTGCCACTATCCACTGTCCGGGGCTGACGCCGACCTCCTCCCGGAACCGCCGGGTGAAGGTCCGTACGCTCATCGCCTCCTGCCGGGCCAGGTCCTGGAGCTGGATGGGCCGGTCGAGGCGCTCCAGTGCCCAGGCGCGGGCGGTGGCCGTCGTGGCCACCTGGGGTTCCGGAACCGGGCGCCGGATGTACTGCGCCTGCCCGCCGTCGCGGTGGGGCGGCACCACGCTGCGGCGCGCGACCTCGTTCGCGACCGATGTGCCGTGGTCCAGCCGCACGATGTGCAGGCAGAGGTCGATCCCCGAGGCGACGCCGGCGGAGGTGAGCACGTCGCCGTCGTCGACGAACAGCACGTCCGGGTCGACGTCGATCTTCGGGAAGAGCCGCTGGAAGTGGTCGGCGTTGCGCCAGTGGGTGGTGGCGGGCCGCCCGTCGAGGAGCCCGGCCGCGCCAAGCACATAGGAGCCGGTGCAGATCGACACCATGCGGGTGCCCGGGCGTACATGCGCGAGGGCGGCGGCCAGCGGCTCCGTCAGCGTGCCCTCCTCGTACACCGGACCCAGCTCGAAGGAGGACGGGATCACGACCGTGTCGGCCTCCGCCAGGGCGTCCGGGCCCAGGCCGACGGTGATCGAGAAGTCGGCGTCCGTACGGACCGGTCCCGGGGTGAGCGCGCAGGTGACGACCTCGTAGAGGGGCCAGCCCCCGGGGGACCGGGTCTTTCCGAAGATCCGGTACGGGATGCCGAGTTCGAACGGGATGACCCCGTCCAGGGTGAGCACGACGACGCGGTGGAGGCGCTCGGCCGCGGCACGTGCGCCCGGCGCCGTACGCGGGGCTCTCGCCATGGTGACCTCCTGCTTTCTCGCCCGGCCCTCGCACCGCATGGATCCGGTCCCCAGGGCACGGACCCGGCCCGGCCCACGGCGTGCATGGCCCGATCCTAGCGAACCATGACCTTCGGGCCACTCGAACGATCGATCGGGGCCACCGATGCTGGTCCGGTGACTCAAACGCCTCGGATCCCCGCACGCCCCGGGCAGCGCGACCCGCACGCCCCCGCCCGGCGCACGCCGCGCGTCCACCGCGCCTGGTGGGTCGTGGTCGCCGCGTTCGTCGCACTCGTCGGTGCGGCCTCGTTCCGCGCGGCGCCGGGCGTGCTGATCGACCCGCTGCACGCGGAGTTCGGCTGGTCACGCGGCACGATCTCGGGTGCCGTCTCGCTCAACCTCGTGCTGTACGGGCTGACCGCGCCGTTCGCCGCCGCCCTGATGGAGCGCTTCGGCATGCGCAAGGTCGTCGCCTCCGCGCTGCTGCTCGTCGCCGCGGGCAGCGGACTGACGGTCTTCATGGACGCGAGCTGGCAGCTCATCCTGTGCTGGGGTGTCCTGGTCGGTCTCGGCACCGGTTCCATGGCGCTGGCGTTCGTCGCGACCGTCGTCAACCGCTGGTTCGTCGCCCGCCGCGGCCTGGTGACGGGTGTGCTCACGGCGGGCAGCGCGGCCGGACAGCTCGTCTTCCTGCCGCTGGTCGCCTGGGCCGCCGAACGCTACGACTGGCGTACGGCGACGCTCGCCGTCACCTTCGCGGCCCTCGCCGTCGTCCCCCTCGTCCTCTGGCTGCTGCGCGACCACCCGCGGGACGTGGGCACCACGCGCTACGGCGAAGGGCCCGAGGAAGCCGCGGCAACAGGCGCCGTGGCCGGAGGCGGCGCCGTACAGGAGGCGGTGCCGATGACGGCGGGCGGCGCGGCGGCCCGCGCCCTCGGCGCCCTGCGCTCGGCCGCCCGCACGAAGACCTTCTGGCTGCTCGCCGGCACGTTCGCCATCTGCGGGGCGTCCACCAACGGCCTGATCCAGACGCACTTCGTGCCCGCCGCGCACGACCACGGCATGCCGGTCACGGCGGCCGCCGGGCTGCTCGCGGTCATCGGCGTCTTCGACCTGGTGGGAACGGTCGCCTCGGGCTGGTTCACCGACCGGTACGACTCGCGCCGCCTGCTCGCCGTCTACTACGGCCTGCGCGGTGTCTCCCTGATGTTCCTGCCGATACTGCTCGCGGACACGGTCCACCCGCCGATGCTGTTCTTCATCGTCTTCTACGGCCTGGACTGGGTGGCCACGGTGCCGCCGACGGTCGCGCTGTGCCGCGAGCACTTCGGCGACGACGGCGCGATCGTCTTCGGCTGGGTGCTGGCGTCCCACCAGGTCGGTGCGGGCCTCGTCGCCCTGACGACGGGGGTGATCCGGGATGTCACGGGCTCCTACGACACGGCCTGGTACACCTCGGGGGCGCTGTGCGCCGCTGCCGCCCTGATGGCTCTGGTGATCCGCCGCCGGCCGGAGGCGGTGCGGACGGAACCGGTACCGGCGGTCCCGGCCTGAGAGCGGTGAAGCCCGCCGTAGCCGTCAACTCGGCGGCGGTGCCTCACCCTTCGCTCAGGGACGGTCAGCCGCTGAAACCTCCGAAGATCCCCCGGTGGAAGAGCAGCGGTCCCGCCGCCGCTGCCGCTTCGTCCGTGCCGAGGGCCTCGACGCGGCCCACGACGATCAGATGGTCGCCGCCGGTGTGGACGGCGTGGACCGTGCAGTCGATCCATGCCGGTACGCCGTTCAGGCGCGGCGAGCCCGTCACCGGCGCGGCGTCGTGGGCCACGCCCGCGAACTTGTCGGGCCTGCGCTCGCTGCTGACCGCGAAGTCCCTGCACAGCCCGCCCTGTTCGGCGCCCATGATGTTTACGCAGAAGACACCGGCGCGGGCGATCCGCGGCCAGGTCGTGGACGTTCTGCCGACCATGAAGGCGATCAGCGGAGGATCGAGGGAGAGCGAGGCGAAGGACTGGCAGGCGAAGCCCGCAGGGCCCTCGCCCGGCGGGAGACCGCCTCGCGCGTTGGCAGCCGTAGTGCTGACGGCCGCAGCGTTGCCGTCCGTTGCGCGGCCGCCCGCAGGGTTGCCGCCCGCAGCGGTGTCGCCCCTCGTGCCGGGTGCCGTGATGACCGTGACGCCGCTCGCGAAGTGGCCGAGCACGCGCCGGAATTCGGCCGGGTCGACGGGCAGCCGCTCGTCCTCCCGCACGGCTCGCAGATCGGGCCGGGGGAGCGGGTCGACCGGATGACGCGCGGCCGACACCGGCGAGCCGACCGAGCGCAGATAGCGCACGGCGGTGGCCGCCATGCCTGCGTGTCCCATCATGCGGTCCATTGAAGCTGATGACCCGTCAGTTTTCTAGTCCGTTGCCCAGGGGAACGGGGCGAGGTCCGGCTCGACCCAGCCGGTCCGGGCCTCCGGGCGGGCCAGCGTCCCGGAGCGATAGAAGCGGCCGAGCAGACGCTTGTCGAGCAGTGCGGGGTTCCGGCCGACGAGGTCGGGGAAGGACCGCGTGTCCTCCTCGGCCGCGTGGTGCGCGACCAGTTCCACCCAGGCCCTGCTGACCGTGGCGTTGTACTTCTGCGGGGCGCCCGCATAGCGCGCAGTCCGCCGGATGCCGTCGCTGATCAGGTCGATCGCCGCGGGCATCCCGACGTGGTGGACGGCCAGCCAGGTCAGCCGGATGTGCTCGCGGTGGCCGAAGTGCTCGGCGGAGGCCATGACATCGGCCATCAGCTCGCCGAAGACGGGATCGGAGCCTTCCACGGGCCTGCTGTTCTCGTGCGCGCGCACGGGGTCCGGGTCACCGGGGCTCGGGGCACCGGGGTTCGGGGGTCCGGGGTTCGGGAGGCTTGAGTTCGGGTGGTCGGGGTTCGTACGTTCCGTGGTCATGAAGTCACCTCCGACAGGGCCCGGATGACGGCGTGGAAACCGGCGACCGCCTCGGCGGGCAGCCGGCCGATCGCCCGCTCCTCCAGCCCGGTCACCGTCCGCCGGATCGTGTCCGCGGTGAGCCGGCCCGACGGTGTCAGCTCGATGACGACGACCCGGCGGTCGCCCGCGCGGGTGCCGCGCGTGATGTGGCCGCGCCGCTCCAGCCGGTCCAGCACGCTGGTCAGCGTCGTGGGGCGGGTGCCCGCCGCGGCGCCGAGCCGGGAGACGGTCCGGCCCCGGCCGTCGGAGAGGATCGCCAGGGCGTTGATCTCCGAGGCGGTCAGATCGAGATCGACCAGCTCCGCGGCGAGGACCTGCAGCGTCGCATGGGTGGCGCGCTGCAGGGCGAGCAGCGGAGAGCCCTCGGCGGCATCAGGTGCGAGTTCGCGTTCGGATGCGGGTTCAGGTATCACGTTTTCGGAATATACGAGATCGTAGTACCTGGAGGGAAGGGGATACCGCGGGGCGGCATGTCAGGGGTGCGCGCTTTCGCGCGGGAACATCAGGTGCTCCGGGTCCCTCGCGTTGCGTCGTGCGCGCATCACTCCGCTGCACGACCATCTCTTGGACAGCACGACGAAGCCGTCAGCGTCCGCGGGACGCGGGACGACCTGTCATGGCGATGCCGGTGCCTGGCACCAGGGCGGCGATGACCTCGTGTCCCCGCCGCAGCCATGACAGCCCGGACATGACGGTCAGGCGCTGCTCGCCGGCTCTCGACCGGCTCTCGTCCGGCAGTCGACGCCAGTCCGGTCGTCCGTCAGATATGCGTCCACCTTCAAGCCGCTGCGGCCAGAGCTTCTTCGAACTGTCCCGATGTCAGGGGCCGGAGAGAAGCGTCTGTGTCCACATGGCGTCGGTTCACGCGTGCACCGCGTGCACCGCGTGCACCGCGTGCACCGAGCGACCCCGGGCCCTCACGGCATCACGGATGCGGGAACCTCTCCTCAGCGCCCCCGATACACCGGTGAGCGGCGTTCGACGAACGCCGCCACGCCCTCCTGCGCATCGGCCGTCGTCATGTTGATCTCCTGAGCCGTCGCCTCCGCGTCGAACGCGCCGCCGCGGTCGGTGTCGAGCGAGGCGTTCACCAGCCGCTTCGTGAGCGCGAGCGCGCGCGTCGGCCCCACGGCCAGGCGCTCGGCCCATGCGCGAGCGGTCTTCTCCAACTCCCCATCGGCCACTACCCGGTTGACCATTCCCAGCCGCTCCGCGTGCGAGGCGGACACGGAGTCACCGAAGAACATCAGCTCCTTGGCCCGCTGCGGCCCGACGAGCCGGGGCAGCAGATACGCACCGCCGCCGTCCGGTACGAGCCCCCGGCGCACGAACACCTCGATGAACCGCGCCGATTCCACGGCGAGTACGAGATCGCAAGCCAGCGCGAGATGGGCGCCCAGGCCCGCGGCAGTGCCGTTGACCGCGGCGATCACCGGCTTCTCGCAGTCCAGGACCGCGGCGACGAGTCGCTGCGCACCGCGCCGGATCGTACGGGCGACGTCGCCCGCGACCCGCTCGCCCGCGACCCGCTCGTCCGCCGCCCGCTCTCCGGCGCTCGCGGGGCCGCCGCGCAGGTCGGCCCCGGCGCAGAACCCCTTCCCCGTACCGGTGATGACGACGGCTCGTACGTCCGGGTCGGCGGAGGCCGCGTCGAGCAGGGAGATGATGCGTTCCCGCTGGTCCCAGGTGACGGCGTTCATCGCCTCGGGGCGGTTCAGCGTGATCCACGAGACGCCGTTGTCAGTGGTGTGAAGTACCAATGTCTCCAAGGACTTCTCGGGGGAGGCAGTCATGCTGGAGCTCCTTGTCGTCGTGCCGTGTCTTTCCCGCGCGGGGGGCGGGAAAGACACGGCGCACCGGTCGCCGCGCGCGATGCCGCGTGGCCGGTGCGGCGCATGGTGGCGCGGTGTCGCCGGTGCGGCGCATGGTGGCGCGGTGTCGCCGGGCGCGGACCGTGGTGGCGCGGTGCGTGGTGGCGCGGCGTGTTGTGGCGCGGTGCGCCCGCGCTGCCGGGCGGGCGGTGGACGTCGGCTTTACGCCGTCGGCGTGCGCGTGGTTCACCGGCACACGGCCAGCGCGTCGAGAGCCACCGCGCCCTGGCCCCGGTCCAGGACGACCAGAGGGTTGATGTCCAACTCGGCCAGGTCGTCGCCCAGTTCGAGAGCCATCCGCTGGACTCGCAGCACGACTTCGACCAGCGCGTCGACGTCCGCGGGCGGCCCGCCGCGCACGCCCTCCAGCAGGGCGTGGCCGCGGAGTTCGCGCAGCATCGCGCGGGCCTGGTCCTCGCCGAACGGCGGCACGCGCACGGCGGCGTCCCGCAGCACCTCGACGAGGACGCCGCCCAGGCCGACCGTCACCGTGGGCCCGAAGAGGCTGTCGTGCGTGACGCCCACGACCATCTCCACGCCCCGCTCGATCATCTGGCAGACGAGCACCCCGTCCAGCTTGATCCCCTCCTGGCGCGCGATGTCGGTCAGCTCGCGATAGGAGTCCCTGACCTGACTCGCCGAGGTCAGTCCGATCCGGACGAGGCCGAGTTCGGTCTTGTGGGCGAGCCGGGCGGCCGAGGCCTTCATCACGACCGGGTAGCCGACGAGTCCCGCGGCCCGTACGGCGGCGGCCGCGCTGGTCACCAACTGCTCGCGGGGCACACGGATCCCGTACGCCCGCAGAAGCTGCTTCGCCGCGTGCTCGCTCAACTGCTCGCCGGGGCGCAGGAGGTCGCGCGCCTTGCGGGCCGACGGGGACGGGGTGCGGGGCGCGTCGTCGAAGGGGGAGCGGTAGCCGGAGACGAACCGGTGGTGGCCCAGGTAGGCCCGGACCGCGGTGATGCAGTTGGCGAACGTACGGAAGGTCGCGACGCGGGAGGAGCCCAGCAGGATGCGGCGGTAGGCGTCCTCCGTGCCGACCGGCGAGCCCCACACCACGCACACCTGCTTGTCCGTGGCCTCCGCCGCGTCCACCAGGTCTTGGGCCAGCTTGTCGCTCATGGGCGGGAAGGGCCCGGTGATGGGGCAGACGAGGACACCCACGGCGGGGTCGGCGAGGATCGCGTCGATGATCTTCCGACCGCGCCAGTCGCCGACCGGATGGCCGCCGCTGTCGACGGGGTTGGAGACGCCGAGGTAGTCGGGTATCCACTGGTGGAGTTCGGTCTGCTTCTCCGAGGAGAGGTCCGGCAGATGCAGGCCGGCTGCCGCGGCTAGGTCCGCGAAGTGGGCTCCCGTGCCGCCGGAGATCGAATAGACGGCCACGCCGTCCGCGCGCGGAGGGCGCGCCCGCGCCAGGAGCGCGGAGGTGTCCTGGAGTTCGTCGAGTCCGTTCACCCGGATCACGCCGAACTGCCGCATCGCCGCGTCCACCACCTCGTCGGCACCGGTGAGTTTGCCGGTGTGGGAGGCGGCCGTCCTGGCGCCGGTCTCGGTGCGGCCGACCTTGACGGCCACCACGGGCACCTTGTTCCGCGCGGCCCGGTCGGCGGCCAGAAGGAAATCCCGGCCGTCCTTGAGCCCTTCCACATACGCGGCGATGGCGCCGACCTCGGGCTGCGAGGCGAAGTACGAGATGAAGTCGGCCGTTTCGAGGTCGGCCTCGTTGCCGGTGGGTGCCCAGTGGGAGAGCCGTATGCCCAGTTCCTGGAGGGCGAAGACGGGTCGCCCCTGGTGGCCGGACTGCGTGATGAGGGCGATGGCGGGGCCTTCGAGGTCGTCGCGGAACTCCTCGAACGCGTTGAGGTTGGTGTTGGGGCCGAGCAGCCGGAGCCCTGAGCGCTGTACGGCGTCCGCGAGCCGCGCCTGCGCGATGGCGCCCTCGCCACCGGTCTCGGCGAAGCCGGAGGCGAATGCCACCGCGAACTTCACCTTGGCGGTGGCGAGTTCCGCGATCACGGGAAGCGGGTCGGCGACGAGGAGGACCGCGAGGTCGACCGGTTCGGGCAGGTCGGCGACGGAAGGGAGGCAGGGCAGGCCGAAGACGGTGGAGCGGCCGGGGTTCACGGGGTGCAGGCGTGCCCCGACCCGCTCGGACCAGTCGATCAGCCGGCGGGTGATGCCCGTGTTGGGACGCCCTTCGCTGTCGGACGCGCCCACGACGACCATGGACGCGGGCCGGAAGAACCGGTCCAGGTCGGGTACGGGCGCGTGCAGCGGACGCCCGCTGACATCCCTGTCCTCGCCGGGATCCGCGGTACCGCGTACCGTGGCTCCGGAGTGCTCGCCGCAGGCCACTACGCGCGCCGGGCGGGAGTGAGTGGTGAGGGTGCCGTGAGTCGAACCAAGCATCGTTCTCGCCCCGCTCCTGCTCAATGGCCGATGGGTTCGCGCAACAACTGACGCACTGTCAGGTTACTGAACTGACAACCCGTCAGGAACAGCTCGGAGCGAGAAACCCGAGCGAGAAACCCGAGCGAGAAGCCCGAGCGGAAACCGGAGCGACGGGAAACCGGAGCGAGCAGCCGGAGCGAGAAGGCCGCGTCGACCGCGCCGTCATGCCCCGGGGGCGACCGAGGTCAGATCCAGATCCAGTCCGTCGGCGTGGCCGCCGTCCAGCCGGAGCGCGGCGCCGACCGACAGGGGAAGCTCGTCGATGCCCAGCAGTCCCGTCGTGAGACGGGTGGTGAGCCGGTGCCACTGGGCTGCGTGCCGCAGCATCGCGTGATCGCTGCCCCTGATCTCGAAACGGCACACCGGCGCCCCCGCGGCCCTGGCGCGCTCGGCGAGGGCGCGGGAGAGCCAGGGCTCCGTCACACGGTCCCGGTCCGAGTGCAGGATCACCGTGGGGACACCGGCCAGGTGCTCGACCGGTTCGTCCGCCGGACACCAGGGCGCGAGGGCGATCACCGAGCGGACCCGGGGATGGTCCGCGACGCGCAGGGCGGCCCGGCCGCCCATGGAGTGGCCGACCAGGACGACGGGCACCGGACCGCAGCGGCGCGCGATCTCCTCCAGGGCGTCGAGCGCATCGCGCACCGCGTCGGCGCGATCGCCGTTCCAGCCGCGATGCCGGTAGCGGACCAGACCGGTTGCGACGCCGTGCCGGTCCGCCGCGGACCGCACCCCGTGGACGAACGGCAGCATGCGCAGAGCCGGAAGATTCCATCGCGACGGGCGGCCGAGACCGTCCTCACGTCCGCCGTGCAGAAAGAGGACGACCGCTTCCTCGCGACCGCCCGTACTCTTCATGGCGAGTGCCTGATGGTCCATGCTCACGTCCCGTCCGTCCTCTGCAAGCGTGCCGTGGTTCGACGTCTTTCCGGAAATCCCCGCATCACGACACATCGTCCGCCATCCCCCTCCCGCGAAGCCGGACGGCCCCCGCCCATGGCGCGGGAACCGTCCGGCGGTATTCGGGGGCCTTCCGTCGACGAGAGCCCGACGCGCCCTTATCCGGGCATGAGGACGGTGTCGATGATGTGCACGGTCGCATTGGAGGTCCGGACGTTGCCGCAGACGACGTCGGCGGCGTCGTTGACCTTGTAGGACTTGCCCGAACCGGCGGTGGTCAGCCTGGTCTTGGCCAGCGTCTCGTACGAGCCGTTCTCCAACTTCTTCGGCGTCACCTTCTCGCCCACCACATGGTTGGTAAGGATCTTGGTCAGGGTCGCCTTGTCATTGAGCACCTTGTTCAGGTCCGCCTTGGGGATCTTGGCGAAGGCATCATTGGTGGGGGCGAAAACCGTGATGTTCTCGGCACTGTTCAGCGTGTCGACCAGGCCCGCCTTCTTGACGGCGGTGACCAGGGTGGACAGGGCGGGGTTGTTGGACGCGGCGGTGGCGACCGGGTCCTGGGCCATCCCCTTGAAGCTGCCCGCGCCGCTCTGGGGCACGGTCGAGCACGCGGCGCCGAACGGCTGGTCACCGGCCGGTACCGACCCGTCGGCCTTGGAACCCGCTCCGCCCTCCTCCGACTTGTCGGCGGGTGCGGACGCGGCCGAGTCGGACGCCTTGTCCTTGCTCTCCTCGGAACAGGCGGCCAGAGACAGCGGGAGAACCGCCGCTGTGGTGACGGCAACGGCGATGCGGCGAATTCGGGTCGTGCGCGCGCTGTTCATTCCAAAGTCTCCTGACGTGTCGGCTTCGTGAAAACACCGAAAGGGTGGGAACGGAGGTCACCGCGGTCACCGGCGTTTTCTCCGGTCATGGCGATGGCGCGGCTCCCGCTGAAGATCGGCTCACGCTCACGAGTCGGCTCACGCTGACAAGTCAGCTCACGGTGACGACGACGGAGTGCCGGCCCGTCGCCCCGTCCGGCACGGTCCCGGCCCGTTCCTCGGTCTGCGTCTCACCGGTGCGGTCGGTGGCGCGTACCTCCAGCCGGTGGGAACCGGGCGTGGCCTCCCACTCCCACAGCCACTGCCGCCAGGTGTCCACCCCGGCCTCCTCCGCGAGCCGCGCATCGTGCCACCGGCCCCCGTCGACGCGCACCTCGACGCGGTCGATGCCGCGGTGCTGGGCCCACGCGACACCGGCGACCGGCACTGTTCCGGTCTTGAGGCGCGCGAAGGAACCGGGTGTGTCGATGCGGGACTCCGTCTTGATGGGAGCCTCTCGGGCCCACTTCCGCTTGACCCAGTAGACGTCGTACGCGTCGAACGTGGTCAACTCCAGCTCCCGCAGCCACTTGCAGGCCGAGACGTATCCGTAGAGGCCGGGCACCACCATGCGGACCGGAAAGCCGTGGGTGAACGGCAGCGGTTCGCCGTTCATGCCCAGCGCGAGCATGGCGTCACGGCCGTCCATGACGGTCTCGACGGGGGTGCCGATCGTCATGCCGTCCACGGAACGGGAGACGAGCTGGTCGGCCGGGCCGCCCCGCGACGGCGGTTCGATCCCGGCGTCCTTCAGGAGTGGGGCCAACGGCACGCCGGTCCAGCGCGCGTTGCCGACGTACGGCCCGCCGACCTGGTTGGACACGCACGTCAAGGTGATGTCCCGCTCGACCAGTTCGCGTTCCAGCAGATCGCGGTAGCGGAGTGTCAGGGGGCGGCGTACACCTTGGCCGTGGATCCGCAGCTGCCAGCGTGTGGCGTCGATCTCGGCATCCTCACCGTCCTCGCGGGTTTCGCCCTCGCGCAGCGCACGGCTCCCGAGCGCTTGCTCGAACCTTGCCGTGTCACCGGCCCCTGCCGCGGACGTGGACCTTGGCCGGCCCCCTGCCGCCCCCGTTGCTCGCGCATTGCGCCGTAGGCGCGAGACGAGAGCGGTAGTCGAAGGGCGGCGGGAGTTCGGCCAGGCATGCGGGAACCTCGCCGTGTCACCAGCCCCCGCCGTGTCACCAGCCCCTGTCGCGGGCGCGGGCGCGGGCGCGGGCCTCGGCCGGGCTCCCTGCCGCGACGATGCTCCTGCTTTGCGCCGCAGGCGTGAGACGAGACCGGGCGCGGGTGGAGCCGTTGGACATCCGTGGTGGTGGGGCGGTCTGCCTCGATGGGTTGGGAGTTGTTGCCCGGATGGTGGTCCGGTGGTGGGTGTTTGAGCATCCGGGCGGGCGGGGTCCTGGCTGGGTCGGGTGTCCGGCGGTGCGGTCGTCGTGGGGTTGCGCGGCAGACCGGGCATGGTGTTCTCGCCTGGGGCGTCGGTTGAGCCGGTCCTGGCAACTCGTTGTCGAAGTGCTTGACCGGAGGCAAGTAATTCCACAACGAGAGCGGAAAAGGCACACCGCCCCGAGCCTCCGCCGGAACCTCGTCGTGTCACCGGGCTTTGTCGCGGTCGCGGGCCGTGGCCGTGCCCCTTGCCGCCCCGATGCTCGTTCTTTGCGCCGTAGGCGCGGGACCAGAGCGGTGGTCGAGGGGCGGCGGGAGTTCGGCCGGGCATGCCGGAACCCGCCGTGTCACCAGCCTCTGTCGCGGACGCGGGCCTCGGCCCAGCTCCCTGCGGCCCCCGATGCTCCTCCTTTGCGCCGCAGGCGTGAGACGAGACCGGGCGCGGCGGAGCCGTTGGACATCCGTGTCGGTGGGGCGGTCTGCCTGATTCGGGTGGGGCGTTGACCCGGTGATGGTGCCGGATCGGGGCCCGACCGTGCCCGATCCCCTTCACCGCAGCGCCGAACGACCCTTACGACCGGCGGTCCTTGCCGCCGGTCGCAATCCAGGGGCGGTCCTGAGCCGCGCTGCCCTCCGCCGCGCTGCCCTCCGCCGCGCTGCCCTGCCCTGCCCTGCGCGGCGCGGCGCTCTGCGCCCCTACGCCGACGGGAACGCGACGAGCGCCAGTGGCTGCGTCGTCGGTTGTTCCGAGCCGCCGGCGGGCTCGACCGTGATGCCCATGCCCGAGGCCCCGTGCACCTTCCCTTCCATCAGCGCTGCCGCGGTCGAGTCCCCGGACGGGCCCCCGGAGGAGTCCAGCAGGCCCGCGGACCGCATCCGCTCTCCGTCGTCGAACCAGAGCTGGTAGACCTTGCCGTCGCTCAACTGCGGCATTCCGTGGGCGAAGAACGCCGCCCTGTCCTCGCTGCGCGACATCACGACCGTGCCCCTGGCGCCCCGGCCGAGCCCCGCGGCCCGGCTCACGGCGTCCGGCGCCGACAGCACCCTCGACAGCGCGTCGGTCCGCTCCCGGGCCTGGCGGACCTCGTGGCGGGCGTCCCGCGCCTCCTGGTGCTGCCACAGCGCCACCCCGCCCACCGTGGCCAGGGCCAGAGCGGCCGCGAGCGCGAGGCGCGGCAGCGATCCTGTGGCGAACCGGCCCGGACGGCCGCGCCAGGACCGTACGAGCACGTTCGGCGCTTCCTGGCGGACGGTGGTGATCCGGCGCAGCACCCGTTCCTTCAACTCGGCCGGCGCGACGCGGGCCACCGTGAGGGCCAGCCGGTCGGCCGTCTCCGACAACTCCCGTACCTCCTGCGCGCAGGCCTCGCAGGACCTCACATGGCGCTCGAACGCCGCGCGCTCGTCCGCGGACAGGGCATGTACGGCGTATGCACCGGTCAGCGTGTGCAGTTCGGTGGTGGTCATGCGGTCCCCCCCAGGCAGTCGCGCAGGCGGGTCTTCACGGTGCCCAGCGGTGCGCCGAGCAGCTCCGCGACCTCCCGGTAGGTCAGGCCCCGGTAGTAGGCCAAGGTCACGGACTGGCGCTGCAGTTCGGTGAGCGTCTTCATACAGCGGCGCACCTGCTGCCGCTCCAGGCGCGCTTCGACCTGTTCGCTCACTTCGTCGTAGGCGGGTGCCTGGTCGAGCAGGGCTGCCCGGTGCTCCCGGTTGGCGGAGGCCGTCGTCGACCTGATGCGGTCCACGGCACGGCGGTGCGCCAGGGTCAGGACCCAGTTCATGGCGCTGCCGCGGTCGGGACGGTAGCGGGCGGCGGTTCGCCACAGTTCGACGAACACCTCCTGCGCCACCTCCTCCGACTGGGCCGGGTCACGCAGGATGGTGATCACAAGGCCCAGGACCGGGCCGCTCACGGCGTCGTAGAGCTTCCCGAATGCCTCCTGGTCGCCGCGTGCGACCAGGGAGAACAGCGCGGAAAGGTCCGATGCCTGGGTGGTGGGTGTGGATCCAGCGATCCGCAGCGGTTCGCTCACAGCACTGCCTCCGCATACACGGCAGGGGCCATGTCTTCCTCCGGACTTCACGATGACGAGGGGATTCCGGGAGCAATTCGGGACCGCGGGCCGATCGGATGGGTGGAGGCGGCATCGATCCGGCACCGATGCGCGATGCGCACACCGGTCTTGATGCGCACGCCGGTCTTGATGCGCACGCCGGCTTCACCGTGACCGTTCGTCCCTATGCTGCTCTTCATGGCCGAGGAGCACTTCAAGGACGGAACGCTGTCGGGTGAGGGTGCCTGTCGCGACGGCGAGCGGCACGGGCCGTGGACGTTCTATTTCAAGAACGGCACGGTGAAGGCGCAGGGTGCGTACAACGCCGGGAAACTCGACGGCGAGTGGGTCTGGCACCGCGGGGGCGGCAGCCTCTTGCAGCGGGGCGCGTTCGTGGACGGCATGCAGCACGGCCGGTGGCGCCGCTGGCACGCCACAGGCAGCCTTCTGGACGAGGGCACGTACAACCTCGGCAGGAAAACCGGCGAGTGGATCACCTACGACGAGGCCGGTGAACCGGTGAAGCGGAAAACCCACCGCTGACCCGATCCGGAATTGCGGCCCTGCCGACCGGCCGGGACATCGCATCCGCCGGTCGGTCCCACAACATCGGGCCTCCTCCGCGCCCGCGGGAATTCCCCGACGCGCACGCCAGGACGCGCGCGCCGCGCGCCGAATGTCATACGGCGCCATACGCGGTGCATGAATTACCGTCGCACCCATGGGGCAGCGATGGACCGAAGGGCCGCTGGCCGGTGTCATTCTCGCGCTGGTGCTGACATATTCCGCGCTGTTCAGCGCGGAATGGCTGGATGTTCTCACCGCACTGATCGCACTGGTCGCCTGTCTGGCCGTCGCGCTGCGGCGCCGGCATCCGGTGGCGGCGCTCGCAGTCACCGTGGTCGCGTCCCTGGCCTATGCCGCACTCGTCGACGGAACCGTCTTTCCCGCCGCGCTCACCGTGATGGTGGCCCTGTACGAAGTCGGCCTCCGATGCTCGCTGAAAGTCTCGGTCGCGCTGACCGCAATGACCGTCGCCGTCGTGTATTTCGCCGCGACCTTGATCCCGGACATCGAGCGGTTCCGGCTCGACAACGGAATTCAGCTCGGCTGGTTCGTCGCCGCGAGCGCCGTCGGTCTGGCGATGCGGAATCAGCGCCGGTTCGGGCAGGCCATGGAGGAGCGCGCTCTGCGCGCCGAACAGACCCGCGAAGCGGAGGCGCGTCACCGGGTCGACGAGGAGCGGCTGCGCATCGCCCAGGAATTGCACGACGTCGTGGGCCACAGCATTGCTGTGATCAATGTGCAGTCGGGGGTGGCGGCGCATGTCCTGAACAGCGACCCGCAGGCCGGAAGGGACGCACTGCTGCGCATCAACCGCGCCAGTGCCACCGCACTCTCCGAGATCCGCAGCACCCTGCGCCTGCTGGAGGACGGGCATGAGATCGTGCCACCCCGCCCGGATCTCGGTCTGGGCGACCTCGGCCGCCTCGTCGAGGAGACGCACGCCGGGGGGCTCCCGGCCGCGTACGAGGTCACGGGCACCCCGCGGGATGTGCCCTCCGTCGTCGGGTTCAGCGTCTACCGGCTCGTACAGGAGAGCCTCACCAACATCATCAAGCACGCCGGCCCGGTCCACCGGGTCCGCGTCCGGCTGATCTACGCCCCGGAATCCCTCCGCATCGAGATCACCGACGACGGCGCCGGGGCGTCGTCCGCGGCGGCCGCGGCGAGCGATGGCACCGGCAGAGGCCTGGCGGGCATGCGGCAGCGCATCGAAGCCGTCGGAGGCCGCCTCGAAGCGGGTCCGGGTACGGACGGGGGATTCCGCGTCACGGCGGAGATTCCGGTGGATCCGGCCTGACGGGGCGAGCCTGCATGGGGCGAGCCCGTACGCGGCCTCGGGCCCGCTCCGTATCGCCCTCGCGCCCCGCCGCATGGTCACCCGCCTCTCGCGCCCGGTCCGCCTTCGCCCCAGCGCCCCGCCGCCTACGCCCTCGCGCCCTCGCGGCCCCGCCGCCTACGCCCTCGCGCCCTCGCGGCCCCGCCGCCTACGCCCTCGCGCCCTCGCGGCCCCGCCGCCTTCGCCCTCGCGCCGCAGATGCTCCCGCACCCCCCTCCGCACACGACCTCCGGCCGTCCCGGAGACGCTTCCGGCCACGCGGCCGGATTCGGTGTCCCCGGACGGGGCAGGACCGGAAACGGGAGGTCGCAGCGGTGCGCCGACCGCTCGGCCGCCTCGTCCCGGTGTATCCCGGGCGCATCGCGGCAGCTCGGGTGAGACTTGAATTGGCAGAAAGGCGACGGTCATGGACTGGGAGGACTTCGCGGAGCGCATGGCCGCGATGGCGCGGGATCTGCTCGCGCAGGACTCGGTCGAGGCGACGCTGGAGCGGATCACGGAGTCCGCGGTCGAGAACGTGGAGGGCTGCGAGGCCGCGGGCATCCTGCTCCTCCGGGACAAGCATGTGGAGACGCTGGCCCCCACCGACGGGCTGGTGATCCACTCCGACCAGCTTCAGGAGCGGCTCAGGGAAGGCCCGTGCTTCGACGCCGCCCGCGAGCGCGAGCAGGTGTACCGGATCAAGGACTTCACCGAGCCGCAGGAGCAGTGGCCCGAATACGCTCGGCAGGCGCGTGACCTGGGCATCGGCAGCATGATGGGGTTCCTCCTCTACACCCTCGACGAGGATCTCGGCGCTCTGAACGTGTACTCGCGCAAGCCCGCGGCCTTCACCAAGGGCAGCGAGACGGCCGGCTGGCTGCTCGCGTCGCACGCCGCGGTCGCCTTTTCCAGCGCCCGTACGGCCGACCAGCTTCAGCAGGCGCTCGACACCCGGCACACGATCGGCGAGGCGATGGGCATTCTCAGGGAGCGCTACGACCTCGGGGGGCAGGACGCCTTCCGTCTGATGCGCCGCCTGTCCCAGGAGCGCAACGTCAAGCTCCGGGAGGTCGCCCGGCGGATCTGCGAGACCGGAAGCATCGACGGCGAACCGCCGCCCGGCTAGCCCGCACGCTCACGCGGCCAGGGAACGGGCCTGAAAGGAGCCCGGAGCGAGCCCCGGAAGGGGCCCGGACGAGGCCCGGAAGGGGCCCGGACGAGGCCCGGAAGGGGCCCGGACGAGGCCCGGAAGGGGCGGCCCTCCCGGCACGCTGTCCGGACCGGGAGAGCCTGGCCATCGCGTTCCCCCGGGGGATCGGACGACGGCTTGCGCAGCGGGTACCCAAGAAGTTCCGCCTTACTTGCCCTGTCCGGCTTGTCGCATTCACCGCCGTTATCTTCTCTTCTCTCTCTCCCCCCGAGCCGGCGAGCAGCCCCGAGAGCCGCCCCGCCGCCGGCCCTCAGTGCCCTCGCCCGCGTCGCCGTCGCCGGTCCTCGCGGTCGAGGGCGTCGGCGATCCGGCGGGCGTCGAGGGCGAGTTCGCGCAGCATCCCGCTGATCGGGTTGGTGTAGCCGGTGAAGTGGAGGCCGGGGGTCGCGGGCCGGCGCCCGTGGGTGCGCGGGAGCCCCCGCTCGTCCAGTACGTCCAGGTGCCCGGCCAGTTCCTCCAGGCCGCGCCGGTAGCCCGTGGCCGCGACGACCGCGTCAGGTGTGAGGACCGTGCCGTCCGTGAGGACCACCTTGTCGTGGTCGAACGACGCGACGGCCGCGACCGGTTGGACCTTCCGCTTGCGGACGGCCTTGATCAGGCCCGCGTCCAGAACGGGAATCGCACCCTCCGTGACGCGCGAGGAGAGCCCGGAGTCCGGCCGCGGCAGACCGTACGCGCCGAGGTCGGGCACCGTCATGGGCACCATCCTGCGCGCCGCCCGGTCGACCGCCCGCCGCGGCAGCCGCCGCACCAGAATGCCGGTGCGCTGCGCGGGCCAGCCCAGCACCGTCCGGCGCACGATGTGCGGTGCGGTGCGCACCGCGAGGCGTACGGGGGAGGCGCCGCCCTCGGCCAGGTCGACGGCAATGTCCGCGCCGGTGTTGCCGGTTCCGACGACCAGCACGTCCCGGCCGCTGTACGGCCGGGCGTTCCGGTAGTGGGCCGCGTGCAGCAGTTCCCCGCGGAAGGTGTCGCGTCCCGGCCAGTCGGGGACGTACGGCGTGTGGTTGAAGCCGGTGGCGACCACCACCGCGTCCGCCGCCAGCTCCCGCCCGCCGGTCGCCCGCAGCAGCCAGCGGGTTCCCGTCTCCGCCCCCTCGGCGGGCCGCTCGATCCGGGTCACCTCGACGCCGGTGACGATCTCCAGCCGGTGGTGCTCCGCGTAGTCCTCCAGGTACCGCACCATGTCGTCCCGCCCGATCCAGCGGCCGTAACCGCGGGGTATCGCCAGTCCGGGCAGCGCGGACAGCTTGCGGGTGGTGTGCAGTTCGAGCCGGTCGTAGTGCCCGCGCCACGAGGCGCCCACCGCGCCGGACTTCTCCAGGACGACAGAGCGCAGCCCGCGTTCGCGGAGGGCGGCCGCCATGGCGAGGCCCCCGGGTCCGCCGCCGATCACATAGACGGGAGTGCCGGTTGCGGCGGTCGTGGGCGGCGTAGGGGTTGTGGGCGGCGTGGCGGTCGTGGGCGGCGTGGCGGTCGTGGGGGTGATGTCGGGCATGCGCGTGAGCGTAGGTGCCGGGGTTGTCGTGTGTCGGTCAACCTCATACCGAATCGGTTGCGGATGCATCACGGACCGTGATCGGTGACGGCCTCTTGCGTCCGGCCGCCCCCATCCGCTGAACTGACGTACCGTCAGAAACAAATGAGGGGGTGGCGTCCCGGTGCAGACGATCTGGCTCAGCGGAGCCGAATGGCTCGCCGTGCTGCGCATCGGCCTCGGCCTGTGGTGGCTGGAGAGCTGGCGGCACAAGGACAAGAAGGGCTGGTTCGAACGCGGTACGGGCATCGCCTGGGCAGCGAGCGTCGCCGCCGACCACCGCTGGGCCGTCGTGCGGCGCGGCTTCGAGCGGGTCGTGAAGCCGCGCCCGAAGCTGATGGCGTACGTCGTCGTGTACGCCGAACTCGCCCTCGGCCTCGGCCTGATCCTCGGCTTCCTCACCCCGGTCGCCCTGGTCGGCGGGCTCATCCTCAATCTGCTCTACCTCGTGCTGATGATCCACGACTGGGCCGAGCAGGGCCAGAACGCGATGATGGCGCTCATCTCGCTGGCCGCCCTCTTCGCCATGGCCTGGCAGACCTGGTCGCTCGACGCCGCGCTGGGACTGTTCCGGTGAGCGCCCCGCGGTACGACCTCCCCGAGACCGACGCGTTCACCCAGCCCTACTGGGACGCCGCGACCGAGGGGCTGTTGCTGATCCGCCGCTGCGCCGACTGCGGCGCGGCTCACCACTATCCGCGCGAGTTCTGCCCGCGCTGCTGGAGCGAGAACGTCACCTGGGAGCGGGCGAGCGGACGCGCCACCCTCTACACCTGGTCGGTGGTCCACCGGAACGACCTGCCCCCGTTCGGCCACCGCGTGCCCTACACCCCCGCCGTCGTCGACCTCGCAGAAGGCCCGCGGATGATGACCGAGATCGTCGGCTGTCCGGAGTCCGAGCTGCGGATCGGTATGGACGTCCGCGTGGCCTTCCGTACGGGCGAGGCGGTGTCCGTCCCGGTCTTCCGGCCCGTCTGAACCGAGGTTCCGGCAGGTGAACCCGGCCTCACCGCGCTGCGTTGCCGGGACGGACGAGCGGCGGGAGGTCCTGCGGGCCTCCGTCCGCTCGGTGTCAGGGGAGCCGTAGGCCGCGGAGAGCGGCGTCGAGATCGCGCATGAACTCTCCCGCGCGCCCGCCTCCGGGAGGCGCAGCGGGCAGACGGCCGAGCACCACGGTGACCGCTGTGGGCGCGTGATGACGCGCCCATTCAAGGGTCCCCGCAGTGACGCGCCGGTCTTCCCCGGATCCGGACGCCAACTCCTCTGCTCGTGCCGCATGCGCTGCCGCACCGAGAATGTGCTTCACCTGATGAGCGCTTGCCTTGGGGTGAAGGTACGCAGCGGCGGCCGCATGGCTGGCCGCTCGTGCCGCGTCGACCGCAGCGGGTGAAGCGGCTTCTTGTGCCGCTTTGTACGCCGTCCACGCGCTGTCCCGCAGAGCGCCCGTGCGCCGGCCGCCCCCGGCGAAAGCGTCTGCCGCATCGATGGCGTCACGTGGGCGCGTGTCAGCAGGAAGGCTCTCTTCGAAGATCGGCAGCGCCCTGCGCGCGCAAGCAGCCGCGTAACCCGCGATCTCACGAAGTTCGTGTTCGCTCAGCTCGATCCGGTCCGATTCAGTGGGCACGGCCCCAAGTTCACCATGCTCGGTATCGATCCGGTCACCGCTGCTACGGGAGCCGTCGGCCGCGGCTCTCGGCCACGCGCAGGGCGTCGTGCAGGGACTCTGCCAGGCGGTACGCGACGAAGCGCAGCTCCACCGGACGCGGAGGCTCGGCAGCGGACAGCATCAGGCGGCTGTGCGTCAGGATCTCGGACGCCAGGTCGAGTTGGAGCTCCTCGATGTCGTCCGCCAGATCGGAGATCCGGCCGTCGCCGTCCGAGATGAGATAGCAGGGCTTGCCGTCCGGGCTGGGCCACGGCAGCAGGCGCGGTTCGGTGGGGTGGTTTTCCGTCGTCACAGCCTCAACCCTCACGGCAGTTGCGTACCGTGACCAGGGGAACACGGTGCACAACGGCGGGATGTGGGGAGAGTGGTGAGCGCTGTGGGATCGGGTCAGGAACCGACGCACGCGCGGAGGCATGTGGGCGAGCTGATCAAGAACTTCCGGAAGCGGGCCGCACTCACCCAGAAGGAACTCGCCGAACGGCTGCTCGTCTCGGAGTCGCTGGAAGGCGCCTACGAACGCGCCGAACGCATCCCGAGCCGCGACTACCTCCTCCGCGCCGACCAAGTGCTCGGCGCGCAGGGCGCGTTGGCGTCCTGCGTGGAGATGATGGAGGAGGAGAAGTACCCGCCGGAGTTCGTGGACTGGGTGAAGCTCGAAGCGGACGCTGTGAGCATCGGCGCGTACGAGAGCCTGCTCGTGCCGGGCCTGCTCCAGACGCCCGAGTACATCCGCGCGCTGTACCGCGTGCGCGTTCCGGTCCTGGAAGACGAGGAGATCGAACGGCTCGTGGACGCGCGGCTGGAGCGGCAGACGGTGCTGAGCCGCAAGCCGTTGCCCATCCTCAGCTTTGTGGTCGAGCAGTCGGTTGTGGAGCGGCCCATTGGCGGCGTCGAAGTGCTCAGGAAGCAGTTGTGGCATCTGTTTGAGTGCATGCGCAATATGCACAACGTCACCCTGACGGTGATGCCTACGCGTCGGCACGAACACGCCGGACTGCGTGGTCCTGTGGCTCTCTTGAGCACTGCCGAAGGGCGGAACTTGGCGTATGCAGAGGGACAGGGCGGAGGTACCTTGATCTCGAAGCCGGAGGAAGTCAATCTGTTGTTCGAGCGCTACAGCACCCTCCGAGCTCAGGCCCTCACGCCGTGGGAGTCTGTGGACTTGATCGAGAGGACCGCGAGCGCGCTATGAACTCCGAACTGGCCTGGTTCAGGAGCAGTTACAGCGACAACGAAGGCGGCAACTGCGTCGAGGTCGCGTCCGACTGGCGCAAGTCCAGCCACAGCGACAACGAGGGCGGCGCCTGCGTCGAGGTCGCCGCAACCTCCGGCATCGTCCACGTACGCGACTCCAAGGACCGTTCCGGTCCGGCGCTGACCTTCTCCGGCGACGCCTGGGCCGACTTCCTCGCGATGGTCAATGACTCCCCGCAAGCCACCGCCTGACCGCCACCCCCCTCACGGCCACAGCAGGTCCCGCACCCAGCCGTCGCCGTCCCTCCGGTAGCGGAGGCGGATGTGGCGGCGCTGCGGGTCGCCCTGGAAGAACTCGACCTCCTCCGGCTCCAGCACGTACAACGTCCAGCTCGGGACCGGTGCTTCGGGTTCGCGGCGGGCGCGGTCCCAGGCGGCGGCCGAGGCGCGTTCCAGCTCCTCGTACGAGTCCAGGACCTCGCTCTGGCGGCCGACGAGTGCCGCCGCCAGAGCGCCGGGTGAGCGCCGGTGGAGGTCCGCCGCGCTCTCCTCGGGGCCTGCGGCCGTGACGCGGCCGAGGACGCGGACCTGCCGGGCGACCGTCGGCCAGTAGAAGCCGAGGGCGGCGTCCGGGCGTTCGGCCAGCTCCCGGCCCTTGCGGCTCGTGCGGTGCGTGCCGAAGTGCCAGCCGCGGTCGTCGGCGTCGTGCAGCATCAGCGTGCGCAGGGACGGGCGGCAGTCGGCCCCCGCGGTCGCCAGCGTCATCGTGTGCGGCTCCGGCGCGCCCGCTTCGGCGGCCTCGCGCAGCCACTGCTGGAAGAGCGGCAGGGGTTCGCCGGGTGCGGTCACCGGGTCGAAGGTGGGGAGTTCACCGTCCCAGACGCGCAGGGAGCGCAGGAGGTCGCGGAAGGAACGCTGCTGTTCGGAGGCCATGCGGCAGCCTAACGGGCGTCGTCCGGCCCAGCCGCGAGCGTCGGGTCAGCGCGTGCCGAGGACGACCGTGCCCGAGGAGCAGAACCAGCCGCCCGTACCGGAGGCGACCGCCAGCTCGGGCAGCCGCCCGCCCGCTTTGCGTACCTGCCGTTCGCCCGCCTCGCCCCTCAACTGCCGTACCGCCTCCACCAGAAGGAAGAGTCCGCGCATGCCGGGGTGGCAGGCGGAGAGGCCGCCGCCGTCGGTGTTCACGGGCAGTTCGCCGTCCCGCAGCAGCCGTCCCTTCTCGACGAACGCGCCGCCCTCGCCCTTCGCGCAGAAGCCCAGGTCCTCCAGGGTCACCAGCGTCATGTAGGTGAACGCGTCGTAGATCTCGGCGAGGTCGACGTCCTCGGGGCGGACCCCGGCGCGTTCGAAGGCGAGGCGGCCGGAGACGGCGGCGGGGGAGACGGTGAAGTCCTCCCACTCGGACATGGTGCTGTGCGAGAGGTGCTCGCCGGTGCCGAGGATCCACACCGGTGCCTTTGCCGTGTCCGGTACGTACTCCTCGGCCGCGAGCAGCACCGCGCAGCCGCCGTCCGAGCGGATGCAGCAGTGGAGCTTGGTGAAGGGGTCGGCGATCACGGGGCCGGAGAGCACCTCGTCGACGGTGATGGGGTCCCGGTGCATCGCGTCGGGGTTGCGGGCGGCGTTGGCGCGGGCCTGGACGGCGACCTCGGCGAGCTGCTCGGGGGTCGTGCCGTACTCGTGCATGTGGCGGCGGGCGGCCATCGCGTACTTGGCGATGAGTGTGTGGCCGTACGGGACCTCGAACTGGAGCGGGCCGCGCGCCCCGAAGGAGAGATTCGCGGTGCGGCGCCCGGCCCTGACGTCGGCGCGGGCGGTGGAGCCGTAGACCAGGAGGACGGCGTCGGCGTGGCCCGCGGCGATGGCGTCCGCGGCGTGCGCCGCCATGACCTCCCAGGTGGCGCCGCCGACCGCGGTGGAGTCGGTCCAGGTCGGCCGCAGCCCGAGGTACTCGGCGACCTCGACGGGGGCGAGCGTGCCCAGGCCCGCGGAGGCGAAGCCGTCCACGACGGACCGGTCGAGGCCGGAGTCGGCGAGGGCGCGGCGGGCGGCCTGGGCGTGCAGCGCGTACGGGGTGAGGCCCTCGACCCGGCCGCAGTCCGCGAGGGCCGCGCCGACGACGGCGACCCTGCGGGTGGGTGCCCGGTGAGCCGGGGTGTTGAAGGCGCGGGCGGATGTCGTGGTGCGGGGCTTCCTGCGGGTCGCTGAGGTCGCATTCCACATGCATCTGACGGTACATCAGATGCATGGGTTGCCGCTTCCCGTACGGCTCTGTCCATCTGCGGGCGGGCGGCCTAGCATGACGGGCCGTCAGGTCATGTGCGTCATGGACATCTCCCTGGTCGCGCCATCGGTTGGGACGACACCTCCGCCCGCGCGGCGGCGGGAGCAGGGCGGGTGGAAGGAGCTTGCCGATGGACGCCGCCTTCACCGCCGAACAGGACGAGATCCGCCGGACGTTGCGCGAACTGCTGCACAAACGGTGCGGTGCGGACGAGGTCAAGCGCGCCGTCCGCACGCCCGCCGGCTGGGACGGCGCACTGTGGCGGCAGTTGGCCGAACAGCTCGGGCTGCCCGGACTCGCGCTGCCCGCCGCGTACGGAGGCGTGGGCTGCGGGCCTGCCGAACTGGCGCTCGCCTGCGAGGAGACGGGCCGTGCGCTCCTGCCGTCGCCGCTGCTCGCCACGTCGGTCCTGGCCGCGCCGCTGATCGCCCGCCTCGGCACGGAGGAGCAGCGGCGCGCGCTGCTCCCGCCGATCGCGCGCGGCCGAGTGACCGCCACCCTCGCCCTGCCCGGCGGAGCCACGGCCCTCGCCCTGGGCCTGACCGGGGACAACCGCGCCGGAGGTCCGATGCATGGCTCCGCCTTCGACTCCGGGCCGGCGGAGGACGGATGGGCCGGCGGCGGTCGCGCCGGGGGCGTCCAGGCGCGGCGTACGCCCGAGGGCTGGCGGCTCTACGGGCAGGCGGACCGGGTGCTCGACGGGCACACCGCGGACCTGCTGCTGGTCGCGGCGCACACGGGCGGCTACGCGCGCAGCCGCACGCTGGTGTTCGTCGTGCGGGCGGGCGATGTGCGCGAGGAGCACCACGGGCGCAATGGGCACGAGGAGCGCGAGGCGCACGAGGAGCGCGACGCGTGCTCCGCGGGGCTCACGCGGACGCGGCGTACGGCGCTGGACGAGACGCGGCCGCAGGCGCGCGTCGAACTGCGCGATGTGGAAGCAGAGTTGCTGGGCGAGGACGAGCACAGCCCGATCGTGCTCCACGCCCTGGCCCGGCTCGGCGGTTTCGCGGCAGCGGCGCTCGCGGCGGAAGCGGTGGGCGCTGCGGCAGGCGTGTTCGCGCGGACCGTGGAGTACGTGGGCGCGCGCGAGCAGTTCGGGCGGCCCATCGGCTCCTTCCAGGCCGTCAAGCACCGGCTGGCCGACCTGTACGTACGGATCCAGGCAGCCAGGTCGGCGGCGTACTACGCGGCCTGGGCGGCGGGCCGGGAGGCATCGCAGGGCGGCCCGGAGGGACGGCCGGACGGACGGGACGACGATGCGGCTGTGGTGGGCGGGCTGGCCCTCGCGCAGGCACTGGAGGCCCAGCGCGAGGTGGCGGGCGAGGCGGTCCAACTGCACGGCGGCATCGGCTTCACCTGGGAGCACGACGCGCACCTGTTCTTCAAGCGCGCCGCCTCCGACGAACTGCTCTTCGGGCCCGTGCACCGGCTGCGGGCGCGCGCGGCGGAGAGGGCGGGCCTCTTCGGCGCGGCCCGCGCCGTACGGGCCGCGCGGGGCGATGCGGCGGAAGAGGTGGCGGTCTGATGCCGGTGGCGCTGCGCATGGTCCAGAAGGTGTCCTCGACGAAAGGCTTCGCGAAGGTCGCGCCCCATGTGATCCCGGCCCTGGACCGGGCCGTGCACCGGCTGACGCGCGGCAGGGTACTGCCCAGTGCGCGGATGCTGCCCGGGGCGATCCTGACGGCCACGGGAGCGAAGAGCGGGGCGACGCGGCGTACACCGCTGGCCTGTCTGCCGGAGGACGACGGGACGTTTCTGCTGGTCGGCAGCAATTTCGGGCGGACGGGCCATCCGGCGTGGACCGCGAACCTCCTGGCGCACCCCGAGGCGGAGATCAACTGGAAGGGGCGCGACATCCCGGTGCTGGCGCGGCTGCTGGAGGGGGAGGAGCGCGAGGCGGCGTGGTCGGCGGCGCTGTCGTTCTGGCCGCCGTACGCCGCGTACCAGCGGCGGGTGGAACGTCGTATCCGCGTCTTCCGTCTGCAACCGCGCTGACGACACGAAGCGGCCGTCCATGCACGGGAGTTCGAGCATCATTGCGCCGACACCCGTGTGCGCCGCGGGTGATGAGCGAGGGAACGAGCGGCTTCCCGGCACCGCACCGCCGTTGTGTGACAGGACATCGGCGGTGGTGAGAGCCGGGTGACGTGCGGCACCGAGGCGAAGGGACGGCCCCGGGGAACTCCCGTGCGTGCGCGCGGCGATACAGGGCGGCATGCGCGGGCGGTACGAGGCAGCGTGTCCGGCGATACGAGGCAGGCGCGCGGCCGTAAGGAGGACGCGTCCCGCGACGTGTCCTACTTCGTCGGTTTCCGGCCCGTGATGCCCAAGTGCACCAGCAGGGCCAGGTTGGGCCTCAACTCGGCCTGCTTGACGCCCCAGCTCTGGAAGCCCTTCTGGTGCGCGGCCACCGCGGCGAGCATCGCCACCAGCGAACCGGCCACGGCCGCAGGGTTCACGTCCTTGTCGACGCGTCCCTTGCTCTGCAGCTCCTTGACCCCGTCCGTAAGGGAGTTGGTGACGGCGTTGAGGATCTTCATGCGGATCTTGTAGAACCGCTTGTCCCCTTCGGCCGCACCGAGGTCGACCACGCGCAGGATCGCGTCGTGCTTGCGCCAGAAGGAGAGGAAGCCGTCGACGAGTTCCTCCGCCGTCTGCCACCCTGCCTTGCCCGTCCAGGAGCGCCCGGCGACCAAGTCGGTCAGTTTCTGGCCCTCTTTGGCCATCTCCTCCGCGAGCTCGAGGACGGCGCCCTCGACGTCGGGGAAGTACTGGTAAAAGGTCGCGGGGGACGTCCCCGCCTTGCGGGCGACGTCGATGACCTTGACGTCGCGGTACGGCGAGGAGCTGAGCATCTCGCTGAGGCAGTCGAGCAGCTTCTGCCGCGTCGCCTGCCCGCGGCGCCCGGCAACCCGGCCGTCGACGGTGCGAACTTGTCCTGTCATGCCGTCAGCTTACCGAGGGGTGATCGGAGCGCGATTCGGCCGCATGCAAATGGGGAGGGGGCTCCGGCCGCCGGAGAAGGGCCAGCTCAGTGCCGGTGAGGGGGAAGATCCGGCAGGCCCGTTTGGTCCATACGAATGAATCCTCTTATCAACAGGCTGTGGACAACTTCCGTGGACAACGGGCGGGCCTCCAAATATGCGGTTAACGTGCAGAAACAGGATATTTTTTCGGCTTCGGAAGAGCGCGAGGAGCACGTCATGGCCGTTTTCCCCGAGGGCGCCCCCTGCTGGGCCGACGCCATGGTCCCCGACCTGGAGGCGGCCAAGCGCTTCTACGGTGAGCTCCTCGGCTGGACCTTCGAGGAAAGCCAGCCCGACTACGGCTCCTACACGCAGGCGCTCCACGACGGGCAGCGCGTCGCCGCGCTCTACCCGGTCCCCGAGGAGCAGAGCGGAATGCCGCCCGCCTGGAACCTCTACTTCGCCTCCCACGACATCGCCCGCACCGCGGAGAAGATCCGCGCCAACGGGGGCGAGACGATGATGGAGCCGATGCAGGTCGGCGACTACGGCAGCATGCTGATGGCCAAGGACCCGGGCGGCGCGGTCTTCGGCGTCTGGCAGGCCGGCACCCACCAGGGGTTCGAAAAGCAGTACCAGCCTGGCTCGTTCGGCTGGGCGGAGGTCTCCGTCCGGGAGACCGAGGGCGTGGACGCCTTCTACCCGGCCGTCTTCGCCTTCGAGGTGGTGCCGTACGGCGACGAGAGCGTCGACTTCAACGTCTGGCAACTGGAAGGGAAACCGGTCGGCGGGCGCTTCAAGCTGCCCGAGGGCACCCCGGATTTCGTCCCTCCGCACGTGATGGTCTATTTCGTGGTCGGCGACTGCGACGACGCGGTGGGCACGGTCCGCAGGATGGGCGGCGCGGTGCGGGTGGACCCCCAGGACAGCCCGTATGGCCGGTTCGCGATCGTCGAGGACCAGCAGGGCGCGGTGTTCTCGGTGATCGACCCGCGGACGACGGCGGGCGAGCCGAAGGTCTAGGAGGACGGTTCCCATGGCCGCATTCGACGAGGGTGTCCCGTGCTGGGTCGACGCGATGGTCCCCGACCTGGAGGCGGCCAAGCGCTTCTACGGCGAACTGTTCGGATGGACCTTCCAGGAGGGCGAGCAGAAGTACGGCTTCTACACCCAGGCCTTCCACGACGGACGCACCGTCGCCGCGCTGCTGCCCAAGCCCGACGGGCGGATGCCCACCGTCTGGAACCTCTACTTCGCGACCCGGGACGCCGAAGCGGCCGCCGCGCGGATCGAGGAGGCGGGCGGCAGGATCATCACCGCGCCTCTGCCCGCCGGCGACTTCGGCACGATGGTGATGGCGGCCGACCCGGGCGGCGCGGTCTTCGGGCTGTGGGAGGCGGGCTCGTACGCCGGGTTCGAGAAACAGGGCCGGCCCGTCTCGTACGCGTGGACCGATCTCTACACGCGCGCGCCGGAACGCGTCGACCCCTTCTACGAGACCGTGTTCGGATACACCACACAGGAGTTGGACACCGGTGACGGTATGCCGTTCGCGGTCTGGTCACCGCCCGGGAGGCCGCCCGGGGTCGAGGGCGCGGTCGCCGCACGTGCCGCGATCGACAGCAGCTTTCCGGCCGAAATGCCCGCGCACTTCCTCGTGTACTTCGCGGTGGCGGACTGCGACGAGTCGGTCGCGACGGCCACACGGCTCGGCGGTCGTGTCATCCTCGATCCGGAAGACACGCCGTACGGTCGCTTCGCGGTCATGGTCGACAACCAGGGCGCAAACTTTGCGGTCATCGACCTCTCCAGGGCGGCCCGGTAGGCGCTCGCGGCCCGTCCCGAAACCGTCCGCCGATTGTTGTCAACCCGCCGCAAACCTGTGACAACCCATGGGTAACCCCGTTCTGCCTGGGTATTTGCGTTAATTGTCTGGGGAGACACCCCGATTTGCCCCCGGGTTCGCAACCACCGGCTTCGCCAGGAAGAATCAGGTTGCGTACCCCGCGACGGTTCACGGTGAGACGCTGCACGGGGCTGAAAACCTTCGAGGCCCCCACGGGGAGGTGGCAGGCAAGTGGTGGAGCAGCTGACGCAGCACGACCCGAGGCGGATCGGGCCGTTCGAGGTGCTCGGCCGACTCGGTGCCGGCGGCATGGGGCTGGTCTATCTCGCCCGCTCGGCATCCGGCCGGCGCGTGGCGATCAAGACGGTGCGGACCGAACTCGCCGAGGACCAGCTCTTCCGGGTCCGCTTCACCCGTGAGGTGGAGGCGGCCCGCGCGGTCAGCGGCTTCTACACCGCCGCGGTCGTGGACGCCGACCCGCGGGCCGCGGTGCCGTGGCTGGCGACGGCGTACGTCCCTGCGCCCTCCCTCGAGGAAATAGTCAATGAGTGCGGCCCGTTGCCCGCGCAGGCGGTGCGCTGGCTCGCGGCCGGTGTCGCCGAGGCGCTGCAGTCCATCCACGGAGCCGGCCTGGTCCACCGGGACTTGAAGCCGTCCAACGTCCTTGTCGTCGAGGACGGTCCGCGGGTCATCGACTTCGGCATCGCGAGCGGAGTCTCCAACACCCGTCTGACGATGACCAATGTGGCCGTCGGCACGCCCGCGTACATGTCGCCCGAGCAGGCGCGCGACTCACGAAGCGTCACCGGCGCCAGCGACATCTTCTCGCTCGGCTCGACCCTCGTCTTCGCGGCGACCGGGCACGCGCCCTTCCACGGCGCCAACCCCGTCGAGACCGTTTTCATGCTGCTCCGTGAAGGCCCCGACCTGGCCGGGCTGCCGGACGAACTTCGGCCGCTCATCGACTCCTGTATGCAGATGGCCGCCGAGAACCGGCCGAGCCCCGCGGACCTGCAGTCCCAGCTCGCACCCCATCTCTTCTCCTCGGGCGGGGACGACAGCGGGACGGCGTCGGCCTGGCTTCCCGGCCGGGCCGTCACGATGATCGAGCAGCGCCGCGGCGGCCGCCCGTCGCCCGCCCGGGCGTCCGGAGGCGGTGGCACGGGCGGTGCGAAGGCACGCTCCGCACAGCCGCCGCGGCCGTCGTACGCACCGGACGGAGGCCAAGGCGGCGCCCCCGCTCCGGCCCCCGCGAACGCGCACGGCGGTCCCGCCCGGCACCGCGGCGCCCCGGAGGGGCAGGCCCCGGGCGCGCCCGGACACGGAGCCGCCGCCGCGCGGCACGCCGAGAGCCCCGACGGCCACTGGCCCGACGGAGGCGGTCACGGCGCGGGAGATCCGCGGGGCGGGGCCTCCGCGCACGGCGGGCCCGGCCCGCTGGCCCCCGGTGGAGCGCGCGGCCCCGGCCCCACGGCCGTACGCCCCGCTCCCGGCCGGCGGGACGCCCCCGCCCACGGTCCCGCCGCCGGGTGGGACGGTGCCAGTGCCCCCGCGGCCCAAGGCGGGGCCGGAGCGCCCGGGGACGGTGCCGTACGCCTGGCGGGCTCGCAGGTCGCGATAGGGCCGGGGCCCCGTGCCGCGGCGGACGGCCGCGACGCGGCCCGGCACGACGCCGGAGCCACCGGCTGGATCCGGCCTCCGGCGGGCACGGCGGCCGTGCCCGGACCTGCCCTCGCGGCCGATCACCAGCACGCGCCGCCCGCACCCGTATCGGCGCCCCTGCCCGCGCCCGCGGAGCCGCCCGGCGCGCAGGGTGCGCCCGCGCGCTGGCGGCCGTGGCGGTTCCGGATGTCCAACGACGTCTGGGGCACCCCGGCCGTCGCCGGGGACCTCCTCTACGTCACCTCCTTCGAGGTGCACGCGCTCGATGTGGCCACCGGGCGGCGGCAGTTCAAGACCCGTGACGTGGCATGGGCGATGGCCGTCGCGGACGGCCGGATCCACGCCTCGGACGGACCGACGCTGTACTCGCTGGACGCCGCCGACGGCTCCGAGCGGTGGCGGCTGGGCACCGACGGCTGGGTCTACTCCCTGAAGGTCGACCACGGCACGGTCGTGACCGGCACGCGCGGTGGCGGCGTCCAGGCCTGGGAGGCCGCGAACGGCGAGAAGCTCTGGGAACTCTCCGGCGCCCAGACCGACTTCGAGACGCCCGAGGCGGGCCCGTCCGTCCACAACGGCGTCGTGTACGTCTGTTCCGACGGCCGGCTGCGCGCGCTGGAGGCCCGTACCGGCCTGGAGCGCTGGTCCTACCCGGTCGGCGACGCGGCCTCCTGCGGCGGCGTCCCGGTGCGGCTTCTGCACGCCCCGGACGGGGTCGTGTACATCGCGGCGGGAGCGCGCGTCCTGGCCGTCGACGCGGCGCGGGGCGAGGTGCGGTGGCGCTTCGAGGCGCCCGCGGTCTTCCTGAGCGCCCCGGCCTACGCGCCGGGGCCCGCCGTGACGGGCGGCGGCGTCTACATCGCCGACCACCTCGGCACCGTGTACGCCCTGGACGCGGCGGACGGCCGCGACCGGTGGCGCATCGCGACCGAGACCCGGCAGTCCGCCGAACCCGTCCTCGTCGCGGCAGGCTCCGTGCACGTGGGCAGCGGCAGCGCGCTGTACACCCTGGACGCGGTCACGGGCACGCCGAAATGGCGATTCGCCGCGCAGGGCGAGGTCATCGGAGCCCCCGTGGTCGCCGACGGGCGCGTCCACTTCGGTTCGGCCGACCACTGCCTCTACACGCTCGACGCGGGCGGCGGCCAGCTCCGCTGGAAGCTCGCGACGGGCGGGGAGATCACGGGCGCGCCTCTGGTCGCCGGCGGAGTGGTCTACGCGTGCAGCAAGGACCGGTGCGTGTACGCGCTGGACGCCCTGAAGGGCACGGGGCTCTCCCGGCAGTCGGCCTCGGGGCGGGGCTAGCGGCACAGCCGCTCCAAGCGGTGGGTGGGCCGGGGGGTCCCGCCCCGCCCGGCGCTCCGCTGCGAGAGTCCGCTCGCGGCTCCCTACGAGCGCTCCGCCGCGAGGGCCCGCCCTGGGCTCGGCCACGAGCGCTCCGCTACGCGTGCACCGCGACGCGCACGCCGACCCGGTAGCCCGGGCGGCTCGACGCGGGAACCGTCCGCGTTCCGCCGCACCGTCCGGCGTTCCGCTACGGGGAGCGGCGCTGGTCCTGCGGCGGCCAGGGGTCGTCCGGGCGCGGGCGGTAGTCGCTGTAGTCGGTGGCGACCGTCGGCGGCCCTCCGTAGAGGTCGTCCTCCGGCGTCTCCGGGCCGTCCCGCCCGTGCCGTGCCCGCCCCTGGCGTCCATGCATGACCAGCGCGCCCAGCAGCAACAGCACGCCACCGGCCACGGCCAGCCCGGCCCCGGCGCCCAGCCCCCCGTCGCCGCCTGCGGTCAGGCTGCCCAGCTCCATGCCCTGCCGCACCATCCACAGGAACGTGAACGCGAGGACCAGAAGACCCGCGACCGCCACCAGCAGCCGCGACCGCAACACCACCCCGATGAGCGTCAGCACCGCGGCGACCAGCATCGGCAGCAGCACGGAAAGGTAGAGACTCGAGGGGACCGCGGACGTGATCCCCGTGAACGGGTCCTGGACGCGGATGTCCTGTCCCTCACGGCCGCCGTACCAGGCGTGGAACGGGCTCCAGACGGCCACCGCCGCTCCGATGAGGGCGAGCACGGAACCCAGCAGGTTGCGGACCATACACGGACCACCTCGTTCGGGCCTCTCCCGCGGCGGGCGGGGGAAGGCTTCCCTGCCGACGCTACGCCCGGTGCCGTACGCCCGCCACGCGAGCCGGCGCTCCGCGCCGCGGCAGGCGGGGGCGGTCGTCAAGTGCCGTGCAGGGGAGGGCCGTTCACACGCGCTGCGGACGGCACCGCTCTCGCGGCGCGAGTCGGCACCGCCCGCGCACTCTCTCGAACGGAACCCGCTCCGCTCTCCCGAACGGAACCCGCTCCGCTCTCCCGAACGGAACCCGCTCCGCTCTCCCGAACGAAACCCGCGCGGGCCATCTCCCGCAGCCGGGCCTCACCGCGTGCGGAAGTCACGGCTCCGCTCCGCGAAGAGCCCCGCCTGCCGCTCCGGCGGCAGGTTCCCCAGCGCGATCAGATGCGGTGCGCCCGCGAGCGCCTGTGCGCGTACCGCCTCCCGGGCCGACCACACGGCCCGTACGGTCCCCTGCACGGCCTCCGTCGGGTACGAGGCGAGCACCCCGGCCGCCCGCATCGCCGCCTCGGTCAGCTCCTCCGGTGCGACGACCTCCGAGACCAGCCCGATCTCGTGGGCACGGCCCGCCGAGAGCCGCTCGGCCGTCCCCATCAGCGCCATCCGCGCCACTTCGCCGAACGGCATCCGCTGCGCCATGCCGATGGCCTCGTACGCGCTCACCATGCCGTAGGTGGTGTGCGGGTCGAAGAAGGTGGCCGTGGTGGAGGCGATGAGGAACTCCGCCTCGCCCAGCAGGTAGAAGGCCCCGCCGCACGCCATGCCGCCCACCGCCGCGATGACCGGTTTCCACAGGTCGCACGCCTTCGGGCCCACGTGCAGCAGCGGATCGTCGATCGAGTACGGGCTGCCTGGCTGCGGCACTTCGGCGGAGCGGTCCAGCCCGGTGCAGAAGGCGCGGTCACCGGCGCCGGTGAGCACCACGGCCCGTACGTCGTCCGCGCGCCGGAACTCCCGCCATACGTACCGGAGTTCGGCGGCCATGGGCAGATCGATCGCATTGTGGCGCTCCGGCCGGTCCAGCGTGACGAGCGCGACGCCGTCCTTCACCTCGGTGCGAACGGTCATGGCCGCTCCGCCGTCCAGCGCGGCACCGTCACGCCGTCCGCGAGTTCGGCGAAGACGGCCCGCACCGGGGTGCCGATCCGGATCGCGTACGGGTCGGCCGCGCCGAGGGGCGCCTCGGGCTCCGTGACCAGATTGCCCACCAGCCGTATCGCCGGGTCCTCGTCCAGCTCGACGAGGATCACGTTGTACGGGGCCTGGTCGGCGTACGCGGGCAGCAGCGGCGGGTGCGGGACGACGAACGACCAGATCCGGCCGCGGCCGCTCATCCTGCGCCAGATGCTCGCGAACGACCGGCAGTGCGGGCAGCACGGGCGCGGCGGGAAGCGCAGCCTGTCGCAGGCGCCGCATGCCTGAACGCGCAGTTCGCCCCGTGCCGCGTACTCCCAGAAGGGCGCGCCGTCCTCGTCGACGGCGGGGGCCAGCAGACCGGACCCCTCGGTGGTCCTCTCGTGCATCTCAACTCCTCAGCAGCAGCGCGGAGGTGGGCACGCCCTCGCCCGCCGTGACGAGGCAGGTCGCGGCGTCGGGGACCTGGGCGGTGGAGGTGCCGCGCAGTTGCTTCACGCCCTCGGTGATGAGGTTGAAGCCGTGGACATACGCCTCGGAGAGCCCTCCGCCGCCGGTGTTGACCGGCAGCCGCCCGCCGATCTCCAGCGCCCCGCCCTCGGTGAAGGCCGCGCCCTCGCCGCGTCCGCAGAAGCCGTAGCCCTCCAGGGAGAGCGGGATGAGCGGGGTGAACGCGTCGTAGATCTGGGCCACATCGACGTCGTCGGGGCCGAAGTCCGCGGATTTCCAGAGGTGCCGGGCCGCGGTCCAGGCCGGGCCGGTCAGCGGGTCCTCGCACCAGTAGTTGACCATCCCGTGGTGCTGGGCGGGCAGGCCCTGGGCGGCGGAGTGGACGTAGACGGGGAGCCGACGGCAGTCGCGGGCGCGCTCGGCCGAGACGACGACGCAGGCCAGGGCGCCGTCCGTCTCCAGGCAGTTGTCGAAGAGGCAGAGCGGCTCGCTGATCCAGCGGGCGGTCATGTACATCTCGCGGGTCAGCGGCCGTTCGTACATCATGGCGGCCGGGTTCTGGTTGGCCCGGTTGCGGCAGGCCAGCGCGACGTTGAAGAGGTGGTCGCGGGTCGCGCCGTACTCGTGCATGTAGCGGCGGGCGAGCATGCCGATCTCGTCGGCGGGGCGCAGCAGTCCGAAGGGGCGCGTCCACTGGCCGGGCGTCGGGAGCTGCACGGCGGTGTTCTTCCAGGGGCGGGGGCCGCTGCCGCGCTTGCGCGAACGCCAGGCGACCCCCACGGTCGCCTGACCGGTCGCGATGGCCGCGGCGAGATGACCGACGGTCGCGCACGAACCCCCGCCTCCGTAGCCCACCTTGGAGAAGAAGGTGACGTCACCGGCGCCGATCGCCTTGGCGACCTCGACCTCATCGGTCTCCTCCATGGTGTAGGAGGCGAAGGCGTCGACCTCGTGCGGTGCGATGCCCGCGTCGTCGAGGGCGGCGATGATGGCCCGGCAGGCCAGGGTCCTCTCGGATTCGGGGAGCCGTTTGGCGAACGGGGTCTGGCCGATCCCCGCTATCGCCGTCGCGTCCTTGAGGGTTGTGGGCATCGCCACCTCCGCCGTCCGCCGTCACTGCTGACAGCCGCGAAGGCTACCGCTAATCTGACGGACAGTCAGCTACGGCGGTTGCGGAGGTTGTTCGTTCGGGTTCTCACGGGATTCGTACGGGACTTGTACGGGAGGGGTGTGCGATGCGGCGCGCAGACGTGGAGTTCGGCAGCATCCCGGGGCTGGTCCGCGCGGCCGCGGAGCGCCACCGGGACCGCGAGGCGGTCGTCGACGGCCGGACCCGGATCACCTACGGAGAGCTGGGGGAGCGGGTCGAGCGGGCCGCCGCGGCCTGCATGGCGGCAGGCGTCGAACCGGGGAGCCGGGTCGCCGTCTGGGCGCCCAACACGGCCGACTGGATCGTCGCGGCGCTCGGCGCGGTGACCGCCGGAGCCGTCCTCGTTCCCGTCAACACCCGCTTCAAGGGCACCGAAGCGGCCTTCGTGCTGGAGCGAACCCGCACCGAACTGCTCTTCGTCACCGGCGCCTTCCTCGGCACCTCGTACGTGGCCTCGCTGCGGCGCGCGGCGGGGGAGGGCCCCGGCGAAGGGCCGCTGCCCGGGCTGCCGCACCTGCGCGAGGTGGTCGTCCTGGCGGACGACGCTCCCGCCGTGTTCCGCACATGGAAGGACTTCCTGGCGGCGGGCGAAGCGGTGTCCGCCGCGTCCGTACGGGACAGGGCGGACGCCGTGCGGCCCGGCGATCCCTCCGACATCACCTTCACCTCGGGGACGACCGGCCGGCCCAAGGGCGCGGTCGTCACGCATGCCCAGACGCTGCGCATCTACGACACCTGGAGCGAACTCGCCGGACTGGGCGAGGGGGACCGCTATCTGATCGTCAACCCGTTCTTCCACACCTTCGGCTACAAGGCGGGCATCATCGCCTGCCTGCTGCGCGGCGCGACGATGATCCCGCAACCGGTGTTCAGCGTGGACACCGCGCTCGCCAACATCGCGGCCGAACGCATCAGCGTCCTGCCCGGCCCGCCCACCCTCCACCAGTCGATCCTCGACCACCCGGCCCGCGCCAAGCACGACCTCTCCGCACTGCGACTGGTGGTGACGGGGGCGGCCGTGGTGCCGCTGGAACTCGTCGAACGGCTGCGCTCGGAGCTGAGGATCGCCACGGTGCTCACGGCGTACGGGCTCACGGAGGCGGGCGGCACGGTGACCATGTGCCGCCGCAGCGACCCGCCCGAGATCATCTCCGGCACGTCCGGTCGCGCCATCCCCGACACGGAGGTGAAGGTCGTCGGCCCCTCGGGGGAGGACCTGCCGCCCGGCCGCCAGGGCGAGGTGCTCGTACGGGGCTACAACATCATGCAGGGCTACTTCGAGGAGCCGGACGAGACGAGGAAGGCCATCACGGCGGACGGCTGGCTGCGGACGGGCGACGTGGGCGTCATGGACGGGGACGGGAACCTGCGGATCACCGACCGCATCAAGGACATGTTCATCGTCGGCGGCTTCAACGCCTATCCGGCGGAGATCGAGCAACTGATGGCCCGTCACCCCGATGTGACGGAGGTGGCGGTGGTCGGCATCCCGGACCCGCGCCTGGGCGAAGTGGGCAAGGCCTACGCGGTACGGCGCCGGGGCGCGACGATGACGGCCGACGACCTCATCGCATGGTCCCGCCGCGAGATGGCCAACTACAAGGTGCCCAGGGAGGTCGAGTTCGTGACCGAACTGCCGCGCAACGCGAGCGGCAAGGTGCTCAAGACCCAACTCCGCTCGCGCGCACGGTGACCCGGCGACGGACGCCCAACGGCCACGGTGGCCGGGTGACCAGGGACGTGATGACCCGGTGCCGCGGTGACGGGCGCCGCTACGGGGTGACCACGGTGGAGTGGTTGTCCTGCGGCGTGACGACGGTGGAGTGGTTGTCCTGAAGGGTGACCACGGTGGAGTGGTTGTCCTGAGGCGTCACCACCGTCGAGTGGTTGTCCTGCGGGGCCACCGGGGTGCCACCCGTGGAGTGGTTGTCGGCAAGAGCCGGAGCCGCGGCTCCGCCGGTGACGGCCGCGGTGATTGCAAACGCTATGGCGAGCTTCTTCGTGCGGGACATGGCGAACTCCTGGTGCTGGTGGGGTATGGGGTTCTTCTCCCCTGATGAAGCCGGATCATGGGGGCGGAGGGTTCAGCTCCGGGGAGGTCTGGCCCAAAACGCGCGAAGGTTGGCGCGATAGCAAACATGACGACATGCAAACGGCCGCGACGGCTCCCCCTCCGCGCCGCCGCGGCCGTCCTCCGTACCGGACCCTTGGACTACTTGGGGTCCTTGATCGTCGCGTGGTTGTCCTGCGCGATCTCAGCGCCGGTCGCATGGTTGTCCAGCGGCTTGACCCGGCCGTTGCCGGCACCCGTCGCGTGGTTGTCCATCGTGCGGACATCGCCGACGGTGGCGTGGTTGTCCTTGGTGGAGATGTCGGCATCCGTGGCGTGATTGTCCAGCGGCCCGATGTCGGTCTTGGGCTTCTTTTCCTCGGTCATCCTTCTCAACTCCGTGAATTCCTGCGGGGCATCGGGTGGTGATGCCCGTCCGGCGACTCCCCCGTCGGTCGCCGGGCGGGCAACAGGGCCGTTCACCCTAGTGGTGCGGCACCCCCGTCGATCCGCCCCACCCCCGCCGCGGCGGCTCGACACTCATGAGCATGACGCCACGCGATAAACGATCGCTGAACGTCCGCAGCCGTAAGCAGGGCGGGGGCCCGGCAACCTCGCCGCAGCCCGACAGGGCCGCCACTCGATGGGAGCCGACCACTCGACGGATGGCTCAGGCTGCGACGACCGGTGTCAGTAGCCGGCTCACGTCCTCGGCCTCCGGCGACCCGAGCCGCTCGAAGATGACGAGCGCGTCCTGCCAGCACGCGCGGGCGCGGTCCGTCTGCCCGATCCCCTCGAGCGCTTCCCCGAGCACACGGAGGACATTGGCGCGCCGCCATTCGCCACCGACGTCGCGCAGCACGGCGAGCGCCAGTTCGGCGTGGGCCGCGGCCTGCGCGGACTTCCGTGCCGCAAGGTGCACTTCGGCCATCCGGAAGAGCGTCATGCCCTCCCAGAGCCGCTGCCGGCTCTCGCGGAAAACGAGGAGGGCCTCCGAGAGCCGGTCGACGGCCTCCGAGGTCTGTCCGCCGTTGCCCAGCGCCATGCCCAGGGCGTACCGGCCGTTGGCCAGACGCAGAGCCAGCCCCATGCGGTCGTAGATGGCGATGCCCTGCTGGGCGAGTTCGATGGCGCTTGCCGTACGTCCGGTGGCCAGGTGGACGCGGGAGAGATTGCACAGGGCGCTTGCCTCGCCCGGTCCGTTGGCGTCCGCCCGGAAGGCGTCCAGAGCCTGGAGGAGATACCTCTCCGCGTCCTCCAGCCGACTCTGGTAGATCGCGATGATCCCCCTGTCGTTGGGGGCTTCGCAGCTCGGCACCCGGTCTTCGGTCAGGCGCCCCAGCGCGATGGCACGCTGCGCTGCGTCATCGGCTTCGTCGAACCTCCCCGCGATGCTGTTCACATGGGTCAGGATCGTGAGGGCCCGACCCTCGACCTTGTTCTCGCCGGTTGCCGCGGCCGCATCCCGGATCGCCGTCGCCGCTGCCTCGTAGCGCCGCGAGTTGGCGCCCGACTCCGCCAGGTCCTTGGTGGTGAGCAGAAGATCGCCCGCCCGCTCCAAAGTGGTGCGCGACGTCGACTGCCGGACGCAAGCCAGGAGGCACTCCGCCTCGCGGTACAGCCAGTCGAGCGCTTCGCTGCGGTCCGTGAAGTCGAGCCCCGCGTGCTTGGGGTGATGCACGTGCTCGATCAGGCGGTCACCCGGCCGCTCCAGTGCGTACACCCGCGCCGCCGTCGCCAGATAGAAGTCCAGCAGGCGAGACAGTGCCGCGTCGCGTTCATCGGGGCCTTCGGCCCCCTGGGGCTGCTCGTTCCTCCCCTGGCCTTCGGCATGGGTGACTCCGGCGCACGCACGCGCGTAGAGCCGGACCAGATCGTGGTAGCGGTAGCGGCCCGGGGCGGCGGACTCCAGGAGAGAGGCGTCCACCAGGGACTCCAGCAGTTCCTCGGTCTCGAAGACGTCGAGGTCCAGCACGGCAGCCGCGGCCGCCAGCGAGATGTCGGGGCCGTCCGCGAGGCCCAGCAGCCGGAAGGCGCGGGCCTGTTGGGGTTCGAGCTGGGCGTAGCCGAGTTCGAAGGTGGCGCGCACCGCGAGGTCGCCGGCCTGGAGTTCGTCCAGACGCCGGCGCTCGTCGGCGAGTTTGGCCGCGAGGGTGGAGACCGTCCAGGTCCGGCGCGCGGCCAGCCGCGATGCGGCGATGCGGATGGCCAGGGGCAGGAAGCCGCAGGCCGCGACGACATCGAGCGCGGCGTCGCGTTCGCCCGCGACCCGCTCCTCGCTCACGATCTTGGTGAAGAGCTGAAGCGCTTCCTCCGGGCTCATCACGTCGAGGTCGAGCAGATGCGCTCCGGCCAGGTCCACCATCCGCGTACGGCTGGTGATGAGCGCGGCGCAGCCCTCCGTTCCCGGCAGGAGGGGCCGGACCTGGGCGGCGTCGCGGGCATTGTCCAGCAGGACCAGGACGCGCCGTCCGTCCAGCGTCGAGCGGTACAGCGCGGCGCGCTCGTCGACCGCGTCGGGGATCGCCGCGTCCGGTGTGCCGAGCGCGCGCAGGAACGCGCCCAGGACGGCCTCGGGTTCGGCGGCGCGGGCGCCCGCGCCCTGAAGGTCCACGTACAACTGGCCGTCCGGGAAGTGGTCCCGGGCCGCGTGTGCGACGTGGACGGCGAGTGTCGTCTTGCCGACGCCGCCGATCCCGGCGACGGCGGAGACGGCCATGATCCGGCCCTCGGCGGTCGCGAGCTGCTCGCCGAGTTCGCCGACGAACGCGGTCCTGCCGGTGAAGTCGGAGACCGTCGCGGGGAGTTGGGCGGGCCGTACGATCGCGGTCCCCCGCGCGGGGTCGCCCCGCTGCCCGCCGGCCGGTGTGGCGGCCAGGTCGGAGTCGGCCTGGAGGATGCCCTGGTGCAGCTCGCCCAGTTCGGTGCTGGGGTCGATGCCCAGCTCGTCCGCGAGCAGCCGCCGTGTGTCCGCGTACACCGCCAGCGCCTCGGCCTGCCGCCCGCTGCGGTAGAGCGCGAGCATCAGCAGGCCGCGCAGCCGCTCGCGCAGCGGGTGCGCGGCAGTCAGGGCGGTCAGCTCGGAGATCGCCTCGGCGTGATGGCCGGTCTCCAGGTCGATGTCGAGGCGGGTCTCGATGAGTTGGAGCCGCCACTCCTCGAGACGGGTGCGCTGCGTCTCGGCGTACGGGCCGGGGAGTCCGGCGAGCGGTTCGCCGTCCCAGTGGTCGAGCGCCGCGTCGATCAGCTCACCGGCGCCGGTCCGGTCGCCTCGGCCGCGGGCCTTCTCGGCATCGGCCGCGCAGCGTTCGGCCCGCTCGCTGTCCAGGCCGTCGGGGGCGATCCGGATGGCGTAGCCGCCGGATTCGCTGACGAGGGCGTCCGCGTCGGGCCCGAATGCCTTGCGCAGCCGCGACGCGTAGGTCCGCAGGGCGGCGACTGCCGCCTCGGGCGGGTCCTCGCCCCACAGGGCGTCGACGAGTTCGGGTGCGGTGGCGGTGCGGCCGCGGCGGAGCAGAAGGGCGGCGAGCAGGGCGCGTTGTTGCGGTGAACCTGTGGGGAGCTGCTGCTCGCCCCTCCAGGCCCGTACGGGGCCCAGTACGGAGAAGTGCAGGTTCGGGCGGCCCCCCACATCCTGTCCCATCGCTGCCCCCAGATCTTCTCAAGTCAAGTCGCACACGCCAGTTTGCCTTGTGCAGGTCTTCCGCGTCACCAAGAGCCCCCTCTCTCCCAACTCTCCACAAAGTTGACCGAGAAGTGTCCGAAAACCCTCCCTCAACAGGGAGCTGACGATCCGTCAGATCAGCGCTACCGTGTCGGGCATGGAGAGCTTCCCGAAGATAATCTCGGTGGACGACCACACGGTCGAGCCGCCCAACGTCTGGCGGGACAGGCTCCCGTCGAAGTACCTCGACGTCGGACCGCGCATCGTGCGGGCGCCCGTGAAGGAGATGACCTTCGTCGGCGGCAGGTTCGCCCCCATCATGGGAGCGCCCGGCGACGACGACGGGCCGATCGCCGACTGGTGGGTGTACGAGGACCTGCACCGCCCGCTGACCCGGCTCGACACGGCCGTCGGCTACTCCCGGGACGACATCAAGCTCGAAGGCATCACGTACGAGCAGATGCGCCCCGGATCCTTCTCCGTTCCCGAACGGCTCGCCGACATGGACGTCAACCACGTCCAGTCCGCGCTCTGCTTCCCCACCTTCCCCCGCTTCTGCGGCCAGACCTTCACCGAGGCCAAGGACCGGGAACTGGGTCTGCTGGGCGTGCGGGCCTACAACGACTGGATGGTGGAGGAGTGGTGCGGTCCCCAGGCGCAGGGCCGGCTGATCCCGCTGACGCTCGTACCGCTGTGGGACGCGGAGCTGGCGGCCGAGGAAGTGCGGCGGAACGCGGCGCGCGGAGTCCCCGCCGTCTGCTTCAGCGAGATCCCGCCGCACCTGGGGCTGCCGTCCATCCACGCCGACGACTGGGATCCCTTCCTGCGGGCCTGCGACGAGACCGGCACCGTCATCGCCATGCACATCGGCTCGTCCTCGAAGATGCCGTCGACCTCCGCGGACGCACCGCCGGCCGTCGGCTCCACCATCACCTTCGCCAACTGCTGCTTCTCGATGGTCGACTGGCTGATGTCCGGCAAGTTCGACCGCTTCCCGAACCTGCGGATCATGTACGCGGAGGGCCAGATCGGCTGGATCCCGTACATCCTCGAGCGCGCGGACGTGGTGTGGGAGGAGAACCGCGGCTGGGGCGGGGTCGCGGACAAGGTGCTGCGCCCGCCGTCCGAGCTCTTCGCGGACCACGTCCACGGCTGCTTCTTCGACGACGCCTTCGGCCTGCGCAACCTCGACGCGATCGGCGTCGGCAACGTCCTCTACGAAACGGACTACCCGCACTCGGACTCCACCTGGCCGAAGTCCCGTGAGGTCGGCGAGGCCCAGATGGGACATCTGGCACCCGACGTCGTCGAACGGATCGTGCGCGGCAACGCCATCGACCTGCTGCGCCTGACCGACGACGGGCTCTGGCCGGGCCCCTGACCGGCGACGGGCTCTGCTCCGCCTCGACGGGCGACGGGCTCCGCCCCGGACCCGACCGGGCGCGCGCGTGGTCCGCCCCGCCCCTGACCTACCGACCGAACCGATCCTCTGGGAGGCGATGTGGTGCAGGTCCTGCCCGCCGGGCGTCTTGCGTACGGGATGCAGCTCCCGGTCCAGTCGCAGAGCACCCTCTACGCCGAGCCGTGGGAGGCCGGAGCCGGTCCGGCCGATCTCGCCGCCGTGGCCGGGGCGGCGGACCGGCTCGGCTTCTGCTACATCGCCTGCTGCGACCATGTCGCGATCCCGCGGCGGCTGGCCGCCGCCATGGGCACGACCTGGTACGACCCGGTGGCCACTCTCGCGTACCTCGCGGGCCTCACCCGGCGCGTACGGCTGCTGAGCCATGTCGCCGTCGTCGGCCTGCGGCATCCGCTGGCCACCGCCAAGCAGTACGCGACGCTGGACCGGCTCTCCGGCGGCCGGCTGATCCTCGGGGTCGGCGCCGGGCACGTACGGGAGGAGTTCGAGGCGCTCGGCGTCGACTTCGCCGAGCGCGGGCCGGTCCTCGACGAGGCGGTCGACGCGCTCAAGGCGGCGCTGGGGCCCGAGGAGTTCCCGGAGTTCGCCGGGCAACGCTTCGCGTTCTCCGGGCTCGGGCAGAGCCCGCGCCCGGCGCAGACGCCGCGCCCACCGGTCTGGGTGGGCGGCTCCTCGCCGGCGGCCGTACGGCGGGCCGCCGTACGGGGCGACGGCTGGCTGCCCCAGGGGGACCCGCGGGAGGAGCTGCCGCGGCAGATCGCACGCCTGCGCATGCTGCGGGAGCAGGCGGGGGTGGAGGCGCCGATCGAGATCGGCGCGATCACCGAACCGCTGTACGTGGGCGAACCCGGCTGGCACGTCGGCCGAAGAACCCTGTCGGGGAAGCCCGACCACCTGGCCGAGTCGCTGCGCGCGTACGCGGCCATGGGGGTGCACCAGATCCAGGTCCGGTTCAGAAGCCGGAGCAGGGAAGAACTCATCGAACAGATGGAGGCCTTCGCCTCCGGCGTGGCCCCGCACCTCGGCGCGTAGCGAGCGCTCCGGCGGGCCGCGGCGCCGTGCTCTGCGGGGAACGGCGCGGTGTCCGTACGGAGTGTGCGCGACGTGCCGGACGCGCGGTGGACGGCGGCGGAGGTGCCGGCACCAACGCGGAGGGAGAGGTCGTATGGGCAAGCTCGACGGGCGTGTTGTGGTCATCACCGGCGCGGCGCGCGGACAGGGGGAGCAGGAGGCGCGGCTGTTCGCCGCCGAGGGCGCGCGGGTGCTGCTCGGCGATGTCCTCGACGACCGGGGCGAGGCGCTGGCGAAGGAACTCGGCGAGGACACGGCGCGCTATGTCCACCTGGACGTGAGCAGGGAGGACGACTGGAGCGCCGCCGTCACCGTGGCGAAGCAGGCGTTCGGGAAGATCGACGGCCTGGTCAACAACGCCGGGATCCTGCGGTTCAACGAGCTGGTGAGCACGCCGCTGGAGGAGTTCCAGCAGGTCGTGCAGGTCAACCAGGTCGGAGCCTTTCTGGGGATGAGGACGGTCGTGCCCGAGCTGGAGGCGGCGGGCGGAGGCACCGTGGTCAACACCGCCTCGTACACGGCGCTGACCGGCATGGCCCTGCTGACCTCGTACGCCGCGACCAAGGCGGCGATCGTCGGGATGACGCGGGTCGCCGCGATGGAGCTGGCGGGCCGGGGCGTGCGCGTCAACGCCGTCTGCCCGGGGGCCATCGACACCCCGATGACCAACCCCGCCCAGCTCGACCCCGATGTGGATCCGGCGGAGGTGGCGCAGGCGGTGGAGGAGGTCTACCGCAAGCTCGTGCCGATGGGGCGCATCGGGCGGCCGGAGGAGGTCGCGCGACTGGCGCTGTTCCTCTCGTGCGACGACTCCTCGTACATCACCGGGCAGCCGTTCGTCATCGACGGCGGGTGGCTGGCGGGCGTCTCCGTGCTCTGACCGTTCCCGGACAGTCAAGCTGATGGATCGTCAGCTGTTGGCCGTCATCTCTTGACGGTGCCGGTGCCCGGTGCCACAGTCGAGCCAGTTCCGCATCTGACGGTCCGTCAGAATCCTCGTAGGGAGTGAACCGCCTTGGAATTCGGGCTCTTTGTACAGGGATACGTGGGCAAGCGGGCCGAGACCGACCCCGAAGCCGAGCACAAGGCGCTGATGGAGGAGACCGAGTACGTCATCCAGGCGGACCGTTCCGGCTTCAAGTACGCCTGGGCCTCCGAGCACCACTTCCTGGAGGAGTACTCGCACCTCTCCGCCAACGACGTCTTCCTCGGCTACCTCGCCCACGCCACCGAGCGGATCCACCTCGGCTCCGGGATCTTCAACCCGCTCGCCCAGGTCAACCACCCGGTGAAGGTCGCCGAGAAGGTGGCCATGCTGGACCACCTCTCCGAGGGACGCTTCGAGTTCGGCTCCGGGCGGGGCGCGGGCAGCCACGAGATCCTCGGGTTCATCCCTGGCGTCACGGACATGAACTTCACCAAGGAGATCTGGGAAGAGACCATCGCCGAGTTCCCCAAGATGTGGCTCCAGGAGGAGTACCCGGGGTTCCAGGGCAAGCACTGGTCGCTTCCGCCGCGGAAGATCCTGCCCAAGCCGTACGGGGCCTCGCACCCGGCGATGTGGTACGCCGCCGGGTCCCCGCCCTCGTACGCCATGGCCGCCAGGAAGGGGCTCGGCGTCCTCGGCTTCAGCGTGCAGAAGGTCTCCGACATGGAGTGGGTGCTGGAGCAGTACAAGACCGCCATCCAGGAGGCCGAACCGGTCGGTGACTTCGTCAACGACAACGTGATGGTGACGTCGACGGCCATCTGCGCGCCGACGCACGAGGAAGCCGTACGCATCGCGGCCGGCGGCGGCCTCAACTACCTCCAGTCGCTGGTCTTCCGCTACCACGACACCTTCCCGCGCCCCGAGGGCTTCCCGGTGTGGCCGGAGACGCTGCCGGACTTCAACGAGGAGATCATCGAACTCCTCATCGCCGAGGAGCTGCTGATCTGCGGCGACCCGGACGAGGTCTTCCGGCAGTGCAAGCGGTGGGAGCAGGCCGGGGCGGACCAGCTCTCGTTCGGGATGCCCATCGGCATCTCGCGCGAGGACACGCTCCAGTCGATCCGTCTCATCGGCGAGCACGTCATCCCCAAGATCGACACGGATCCGGTGCACCGCACCACCCGCTTCCGCCAAGCGGCGAGCCTCTGACACCGCCTCCCGCTGTCTCCGCCCGTCGTGCGGCGCCCCTCTCCGCCTCTCCCGCGTCTCACGTGCCTCTCCTGCGCCTTCCCACGGCTCCCCGCGGCTCCCGCACTGCCGCCCTGCCGCGCTCCGTGGCACACCGGCGGGAGGAGGGCGGGCGGACGGAGCGCCGGCGGACGGGCGAGGGGCGCTGCCGGGCCGGGACGGCGCTGGGCCGGGACGGCGCTGGGTCGGGGTGCCGCTGGGCCGGGGTGCTGCTGGACCGGGACGGCGAGGGGCGTACGGACGCGGGTGGCCGGGGCATCTCATGGGTTCCGCCCATCGGACGCCAACGGCCGCCCGGCGGGGGCGGCGGCATCCCGGCCCGCCGCCCTGGATGAGGTCCCGGCCGGAGGCCCCTCCGCGGCGGCCCCCGGCCGGGACCAAGCCACAGCCCGCGCGCCGCGTACGTCATGGGGCACTGCGCCCCGCACCTCGTACGCGTACGGCACACCGCACCCGCACCTCGTACGGGCCCGGCCTACCGCACCTCGTCACCGCGCCGTGTACCCGGCCCGGTGCTCCCGACGGCGGAGGAGGCGCCGATCGCCCCTTCCGCCGCCGGCCCGGCACCGGGCCCCGGCACTGACCGCCCCACCCGAGAAGGGACTTGAGCATGCTCGACCACCTCATACGCGGAGCGACCGTCGTGGACGGGACGGGTGCGCCCGCGCGCATGGCGGACGTCGGCATCCGCGGCGGGCGGATCGCGGTCGTCGCCGAGGCCGGAAGCGTCATGGAAGCGGCCAGAACCACCGAGGATGCGACCGGGCTCGTCCTCACGCCCGGCTTCGTCGACCCCCACACGCACTACGACGCCCAGCTCTTCTGGGACCCGTACGCCACCCCCTCGATGAACCACGGCGTGACCACGGTCGCGGGCGGCAACTGCGGCTTCACGCTCGCACCGCTGCACCCCGACCGTCCCGAGGACGCCGACTACACGCGCCGCATGATGTGCAAGGTCGAGGGCATGTCCCTCGTCGCGCTCGAAGAGGGCGCGCCCTGGAACTGGCATTCCTTCGGTGAGTATCTCGACGCCATGGAGGGGCGGATCGCCGTCAACGCGGGCTTCATGGTGGGGCATTGCGCGCTGCGCCGTCATGTGATGGGCCCGGACGCCATCGGCGGACGGCCCACACCCGACCAGATGGAACGGATGCTGCGGCTCCTCCACGCGTCGATGGAGCAGGGCGCATGGGGCCTGTCCACGACGCAATCGTCCACGCACTCCGACGGCGACGGCGAACCGGTCGCCTCCCGGCACGCCGGCCCCGAGGAACTGCTCGCCCTCTCCCGCGCGGTGGGCGAACACGAGGGCACGCAGATCGAAGCGATCGTGGCAGGCTGCCTCGACCAGTTCGCCGACGAGGAGATCGACCTCTTCGTCGAGATGAGCGCCGCCGCGGGCCGGCCCCTCAACTGGAACGTCCTCACCATCGACGCCGCCGTGCCCGAGCGCGTACCGCGTCAGCTGCTCGCCTCCGAGCGTGCCCGCAAGGCGGGCGGCCGGATCGTCGCCCTCACCATGCCGATCCTGACTCCCATGAACATGTCGCTCGGCACGTTCTGCGCCCTCAACCTCATCCCCGGCTGGGGCGACGTCCTCGGCCTGCCCGTGCCGGAACGGATCGCCAAGCTGCGCGAACCCGCCGTACGGGAGGAGATGCTGCGCCGCGCCGTCGGCAAGGAGGCCGGAGTCTTCCGCCGGCTGACCAACTTCGGCCGCTACGTCATCGGGGACACCTATTCCGCCGAGAACGAGGGCCTGAGCGGCCGGGTCGTCGGCGACATCGCCGCCGAACGCGGCCAGGAACCCTTCGCCTGCCTTGTGGAGATCTGCGCCGCGGACGACCTGCGTACGGTGCTGTGGCCGATGCCGACCGACAACGACCCGGCGAGCTGGGAGCTGCGGCGGCAGACCTGGGAGCACGAGGACGTGATGCTGGGCGGCTCGGACGCGGGGGCCCACCTGGACCGGATGTGCGGGGCTCCGTACACCACGCGCTTCCTCGGCGACTGCCTGCGCGGACGTCGACTGGTCGGGCTCGAGCGGGCCGTGAAGATGCTGACGGACGACCCGGCGCAGCTCTTCGGTCTGCGGGAGCGCGGCCGTATTGCCGAGGGGTGGCACGCGGACCTGGTGCTGTTCGACCCGGAGCGGATCGACGCGGGCACGGCACGACTGGTCCACGATCTGCCGGGGGACAGCCCGCGGCTGGACTCGGAGGCCATCGGCATCGTGAGCGTGCGCGTGAACGGCGTCGAGACCGTCCGGGACGATGTGGTGACGGGCAAGATCCCGGGCACCGTGCTGCGTTCGGGCCGCGACACCCGAACCGTCAGCACGACGGGCTGAGCGGGCCGACCACGTCGTCGAGGTCGACGGCGACGGGCCGAGCCGACGGGGCGAGCCGACGCGTTGAGCCGGCGCGTTGAGCCGGCGGGCTGAGCGGGCGGGCCGAACACGGCAGCGGCCGCGGGCGGTTGGTGAGGGTCGGTCGGTGCCGGTCGGGCGGTTGGTGCCGGCCGGTCGGTGTCGGTCGGTCGATCGGTGTCGGTCGGTCGGTCGGTCGGGCAGGGCGGGAGCTTCGGGGTCCCGTCCTGCCCGGCGCTCCTCCCGGCTCGTCGACGCGCAGACGGTGTGACCCGCGCCGTCTCTCGTGCTCAGCCCCCGGGACGCATCAGACCGCCGCCGCTTCGATCACGGCGAAGGCGCCGGCCGAGGTGATTCCGGTACGACGCAGACCGACAGCCGCGAACAACGCGTCGAATTCAGCGGTCTCGCGTTCCCTGCCGCCGGTCATGGCGAGCATGTTCATGTCCATCAGGGGGGCGATGCCTGGGGTGCCGATCTCGGGGATGAGATGGTCCACCACCACGATCCTTCCTCCCTCCCGGAGCGAGGCCCGGCAGTTCTTCAGAATGCGCATACAGGTGTCGTCGTCCCAGTCGTGCAGGATGTATTTCAGGATGTACAGGTCAGCCGGAGGGACCGCCTCGAAGAAGTCGCCACCGACCGTGGTGAACCGTGCGTCGAGTCCATCGGCCTGAGCGGCCGCCAAAGCGTCCGGGACGACGTGGGGGAGGTCGAAGACCCCTCCGTGGAGGTCGGGGTTCGCCTTCATCATCGCCCGGACGACCTCGCCGTTGGCGCCGCCGAGATCCAGAGCGAGCCCGACGCCCTCCGTGTCGACCACCGCCGCGATGTCCTGGGCAGCGGCTCGCGAGAGGTTGCCCATCGACTCGGTGAAGAGCGCCGCCTCCTGGAGATGCTGAGCAAAGTACTCGAAGATCGTTGCGTCCCCGTGAGCCGCCTCGATCCGGTGCCCGCCGGTGCGCACGGCTTCCGGGAACTGCCCCCACGGCAGCCAGTGGCCCGGGGCGGCCTGCGAAATGGCGAACCCGCGCAACGAGTTCGGGTCGTCCTTGTGCAGGGTGCTGAGCAGAGAAGTGCCGCTGTAGTGCGTGCCGCCGTCCGGACTCGTCATCAGGCCGAGCGAGGCGCAGGTGCGCAGCAGACGCCGAACAGCATCGAGGTCGATGCCTTCCGCCCGAGCGATCGCTTCTGGCGTATCGGTTCCCTCCGCAAGGTGGTCCGCCAGCTTGTACAGGGCCGCGGCACGGACCGTCTGCGTGACCCAGAACCCCGTGACCATGGCCATCATGTGCTGATAGTCCTGCGCCTGGGCGGGGTTCGGATGCGTTGCCACTGTTGAGCTCCTCTTTCGTGAACGGCACACCGCGGGACGCCTTCTTCACGGCTGCCTACTCCGGCAACGGAGTCGAGGCCCAAGCGGTTCAGCCACGCAGGTCGCCGAGGAGCCCCACCCGGGTCGCCGAGAAGCCAACCCGCGGCGCCGAGAAGCCCCCGTGGGCCGAGCCGCGCTCCATTCCATGGACCGGGCCGGGCCTCAGCCCGGGGGCGGCCCCACCCCGTGGACCGGGGCGGCCCCAATCCGTGGACCGTGCTGGGCGTCAGCCCGGGGACGGGCCGTGCCTCAACCCCTGGACCGGGGCGGGCCCCAATCCACCGTGGCCGTGCCGTGCCCCAATCCACCGTGGACCGTGCCGGGCCTCAACCCGTGGACCGAGGCGTGCCATCCGTGGATCCGGGCCGCCCCGATCCCGGCGAGGGGGATCCGCGCGTGCGTTCTCGACGAGGTGCAGGGCTCCTCGGTAGGGCGCGGACGCAGCCACTCATGTGCCACCGCCACGGACCGCGCGCCTCCGCCCCTGCCCGACGCGCGCCTCCGCCCCTGCCCGACGCGCGCCTCGGCCCCTCCTCGCTGCCCGCCTCCGCCCGTCCTCGACGCGCGCCTCGGCCCGTCCTCGCGCCCGCCTCCGCCCTTGCCCGACGCGCGCCTCGGCCCCTCCTCGCTGCCCGCCTCCGCCCGTCCTCCACGCGCGCCTCCGCCCGTCCTCGCGCCCGCCTCCGCCCCTGCCCGACGCGCGCCTCGGCCCCTCCTCGCTGCCCGACTCCGCCCCTCCTCCACGCGCCCCTCCGCCCTTCCTCCACGCGCACCTTCGTCCGTCTTTGACGCGCACTTCGCCCGTCCTCGTCGCGCGCCTTCGCCCGTCCTCGAAGAGCAGCTTCTGCCTACGAGCCGGGGCCTCGTCGGACGAGCACGGCCAGGCCCTCCATTCCCCCGCGCGCCTTCCGCTCTCGGTGCTGGCCTCTCGGCGCTCGCCCTCTCCTCCTCCGCCTTCCGTCCCCTCAATCCCTTCCCAGGAACACCGGGTTCGTCATCGCCGCCATCGCGCCCGGGAGGCCGGAGGCGCCGCCGTCCGCCGGGGGATGCCGGACCTCGGCCCGTACGTATGCCGCGTACGCGGGCGTGGTCCGCCACTCGACCGTGCCCGTGCCGGATGCGGGGAGCTGGGTGGCGTGGAGCTGGCCCTGGTCGGTGACGAAGCGGGCCGAGCAGCCGGGGACGCCGGAAACCTCCAGACGGACCGTCACCTCCGTCTCGGGGCCCACCGGGAGCCGCTCGCCGATCCCGGCGTGCTTCCCCGGGCCCGCCGTCGCCCGGAAGGACAGCTCGACCTTCGACGATTCGGCGATCCAGCTCCGCCCGGCCCGGATGCCGCCCTGGACCGCCTGACGTGAGAGGTCGTCGGCGAGGACGACCGTCTGCGGATGGCCGACGACGTCCGGCTCGCGGTGTGCGTCGCTGTTGCCCATCGCGGGCAGCCAGCGGCCGCGCCCTCGGGCGGCGGCCACCAGGGTGTTGTCCCATTCGGCGATCGTCACCTCGTCGTCCGGGGTGAACGGGCCGTTCCACACCTCCACCGCGTCCGCCTCGTTGAGGCCGAACTTCCAGTTGCAGCCGACGCAGGTGGCGTGCGGATGGGCGGGGACGACCAGGCCGCCCGCTTCGCGGATCTTCCGCGAGAAGCGGCCGAACGCGTTGTCCCGGGCGCGGTAGCGCCAGTCGATGAAGGTGCCGCCGTCGACGCCCAGGGCCACCACGTGGCCGTTGCGCGTCGTGACCTCCTCGCCCGTGAGGATCAGCAGGTCGTCGCCCCACAGCCCCTGCCATGCGCCGTGGCCCGACGTGGTGTTGTGCTCGGTCGTGGTGATGAAGTCCAGCCCGGCGGCCCGCGCCGCCGCGGCCACCTCCGCCGGGGTGCGCCGTCCGTCGGAGTGCACGGAGTGCAGATGGCAGTCGCCGCGGTACCAGGCCCTGCCGCGGCCCTTGGCGCGCTGCGGTGGATAGACGGGCCTCGGCGTGGGGCCCTGCTCGCCGTACCGCAGGGTGATGGTGACCTCGTAGTCCATGCCCTGCGGCGCGACCGTGTACGGGCCGAGGACGACATGCCAGGTGCCGGGCCGGATCGGGCCCGCGACATAGGCGGGCGTGGCCTGCTCCGCGCCGAGGGTGAACTCCGAGCGGGCCCCGCCCGACCAGCCCCGGAAGCCCCGGCCGCCGAGCTCCGTGCCGCGCTCGTCGAAGATGCCGATGTCGCAGGCGTTCCCCGGCGTGCCGGGCGGGACGGTGGGCTTGTCGTAGGTGTAGGAGACCGTGATCTCCCGGACTCCGCGCGGGACTTCGACGGGGAGGTACACGAAGTCCGGCGAGCCGGGAGGCAGGTGGCCGGTGGCCGTTCTCGTCTCCTCACCACCACCGCCGTCGCGCGCGTCGGCACGGGCGAATGTCACGGTCCCGAGCGTAAGCGCGCCTGCCGCACCGGCGACAGCCGACAGCCTGAGAACGTCACGTCGTTCCATCGGATCCCCCCACAGTCGGGAACTGCTGTGTCACACCGCGTGACACTGTTCTACGCGTCCGCGGCGTCGACGAGAAGGCCTGTGGACAACTGCACGGCGAACGCGCGGCGCCCGGGTCCGTGGCGGCGAGATGCCCGGGATGCCCCGTCCAGGGCCCCCGGGACGCCTCGGTCCGCCTCCGTCGGCGCACGGATCCGTGAGGCGATCGCGGCTGTTCATGACTGTTCTCATGGCTGTTCTCACGAGTGTTCGCGGCCGGATTCCCGGGCCGGTCCACCGCGATACGGTCGCCGCATGGCTGACGTTCGGTTGACCACGCCCTCGTACCTCGTGCTCGGCATCATCGACAAGCTGGGCGAGGCGACCCCGTACGACGTGAAGGTCGAGGCCGCCCGCACGGTCGCGCACTTCTGGGCGATGCCGCACGCGCAGGTGTACGCGCAGTGCGACCGCCTCGTGGACGCCGGTCTGCTGTCGGAGATCCGCCAGACCAGCGGCCGGAACCGGCGGCTGATGAAGCTGACCGGGGCAGGCGAGGAGGCCCTCGCGGAATGGCTCGCCGACCCGTCCTTCGTCCCGGTCGAGGCCCGCGAGCGCGGCATCCTGAAGCTCTGGTTCGGCGCCAGGCCGGAGGTGCTCGCTCCGGTGCAGTTCGCCGAGCACCGGAGTGTGCTGGCCGATTACGAGGAACTCGAGGAGACCGTCGGCTCCTTGCTCACCTCGGGACAGCGCGAGGCGCTCGAATTCGGGATCCGGTACGAGCGGATGATGCTCGATTTCTGGCAATGGGTGGAGCAGCGCGGTTCGTAGGAGCCGGGTGCACGGCACCTGGGTGCGCGGAGCCCGCCGCACCGGCCGGCCACCCGCTCGCACCAGCCGGCTCCGCGCCCGGTGCTCGTCTCATTGACCCGGCTTCCGGTCGCCGCTACCTTCTCGATAGTCCAAAAAGGACTATCGAGGGCACCAGCGGTCCGAGGGAGTCGCCGTGCACCGTCCGAACGGGATCGACTGGCGCCGCGTGGCCACCGTCGCCGTGGTGGTCGTCTGCGTCAGCTACGCGCCGATGGCGATGACCGAGCTGTGGCCGTACGTGGACCCGAACGCCCCGGCGTTCGGCGAATGGATCCTCTCCCGCGTGGTGTCGGCGGAGTACGCCGCGGACGCCCTCGCGACCCGGATCGAGCCCTACCGCCACAGCCTCGTCCCGCTGATCGTCCACTCGGTCCTGGGCGGTGCGCTGATGCTGCTCGGGCCGGTCCAGTTGCTCACGGCCGTCCGCCGGCGCATCCGCCTCCACCGGGCCGTGGGCGTGGTGTTCGCCCTGACCGTGTACGTCTCGATGGCGGGTGCCGGGATCTATCTGGCACGGACGGCGCCGGAGGACGCGTTCAGCGGCGCCGCGTTCTGGATCGTGCTCGCCACCATCCTGGTCGGCACGGTGATGAGCGTGACCTTCGGACTCCTCGCCGTCATCGGCGGGTTCCCCGACCTGCACCAGCGCTGGATGCTCCTCTGCTACGGCTTCCTCATGACGGCACCGCTGCTGCGCCTGGAGTGGGGCGCCCTCCCATGGGTCCTGCCCGGACTCTCCATGGAGGACGTCAACAGGGTGGCCATCATGCACCTCGGCTCGCTGGTCGCCTTCGGAGCCCTGATCGCCTCCCGCGCGATGGACCGGCGCGCCAACGTGCCCGGCGTGAGGGGCACATGGGTGCCACTGCCCGTACTCGCCGCCGTGCATCTCGCTGGTGCGGCCGCCCTGGCCTGGATCGCCCGGTCCTACTGGGGCTGGGGAACGACCGGGCAGCGCCTGCTGGTGGCATATCTGCTGCCGTACGCGGCCACGTACGCGGTCCTGTTCGCCCGCCAGCGGCGCGCGGGCCGGGAGGGCAGGAACTGGGCGCGCGAGGAGTGGCGGTTGCATCTGGCCGCCCTGTGCCTGGCGCCCGTGCTCTCGGTCGCTGCGGCCCTGCCGTTCGAGCGGGTCCTGGGGCTGGACCGCGCGACGGCGCTGACCGCGGGGGTGACGATCGGCTGCGGCGTGCTGGCGTTCGCCGCGACGACCGTGGTCAGCCTGCGCGTCATGTACGGGCGTGAGGTGATCAAGCGGGAGGGGATCGCCGCCGCACGACGCGAGCGACCCGTCTCGGCGCCGGTCGCCTGACCGGGCCCGGGAGTTGGCCTCTGGGCCGGGAGTTGGCCTCGGGGCCGCCCCGGATCCGGAACCGGCGTCCGCGTATGCGTGGGGTGCCCGCGGGAGGGGCCTTGGACGTGCGACAGGCAAGCGTGGGAGACGAGGACGGATGAGCGAGGCAACGGAGCGGACCGGCGGCACCGGCAGTACTGGCAGCACCGGCAGCGCCGGACCGCACGGAGAGCATGCGGCCGGACCGCACGGAGAGCATGCGGCCGGACCGCGCGCCCGGCCGACGACGGAGGTCCCGGAGCCGGCAGCGGGGTTCGCCGGGGGCCGCGAACTGGCCCCGGCGGTACCGATGCTGGCCGTCGCAGTGGCGGTGATCAGCATGCTGGTCGGCGCTGCCATGGCGGCCGCCGGCCTCGCCGGTGAGAGGTTCGGCGCCTGGACGTCGCCCGAGGCGCTGAGCCCGGGCCTGGTCGGGGCGGCCATGCTCGGCGTCACTCCCGGTCTGCTGCGGATCGGCCGCGCGCAGGTCTGGGAGGAGGTCCGTACGCTCGTCGTGCCGCTCGCGGTCGTGCTCGTCGGCCTGTTCGCCGTGACCCTGCTCAACGCGGGCCGGTTGCACGCCGCCCAGGGCGGATCGGTGGTCCTCGTCCTGTTCAGCCTCGGCTGGGTCCTCGTCCTGGGGCTGCTGGCCGTGTCCGCGCTCGCGTGCGTCGGAGGGCAGTACCTGAAGCCCGCACAGCCGACAGGGGAGCGGGCCGCCCCGCTGCCGGGCTGGTCGAAGCCGTTCCTGGCCGTCCTCGGATCGTCCTGGTTCGGGATCGGTGCGGGTCTGCTCGCCGTCCCGGGGTTCTGGGCCGACTTCGTCCCGTGGAGCGTCAACCGCCCGGACGCGCAGGCCCTCGGCGTGTGGGCGCTCGCGCTCGGCGTCGGAGTCCTCGGCTCCCTGGCCGAGGACGACCTGACCCGGACCCGGCCCGCCCTGCTCGCCGTGCCGGGTGTGGCCCTCGCCCTGGCCGTCGTGCTGGGCGTACGAGCCCAGGACGTCGACTGGGCGTCAGGACCCGGGCTGTCCCTGCTCGTCATGGTCGCCGGGCTGCTCGTCACCGGTGCGACCGGTCAACGGCTCCTGTCACGGCAGCCGGTGTCCCGCGCGTAGGCGGCGTTCCGGATACGGGAGGGGGCTGTGCGGTTTCGCCGTGTCGGGGAATCCGCCCCGCGCGTCCTTCTCCGCGCCCCCGCCGTGGGAGAACATACGCATATGCGGATCTCGACGACCATCTTCTTCACCGACGAGACCATCACCCCCGTCCGACTCGCGCACGAGCTGGAACAGCGCGGATTCGCCGGGCTCTACGTCCCCGAGCACACCCACATCCCCGTCGGCCGCGAGACACCGAGCCCCTCCGGCGGCCCGCTGCCCCGCGAATACGGCCGTACCCTCGACCCGTTCGTCGCCCTCGCCCAGGCCGCCGCCGTCACCGAACGGCTCACCCTCGGCACGGGCATCACACTCGTCGCCCAGCACGACCCCATCGCCCTCGCCAAGCAGGTCGCGACCCTCGACCATCTCTCCCGGGGCCGCCTCACCCTCGGCGTCGGCTTCGGCTGGAACGTGGAGGAGGCCGCGGACCACGGCGTCGCGTGGGCCCGCCGCCGCGACATCGTCCGCGACAGGATGGCCCTGATGCGGGCCCTGTGGGCGGAGGAGCCGACGCCGTACGAGGGCGAGTTCGGCTCCGTGAGCGCCAGCCACGCCCACCCCAAGCCGGCCCGGAAGCCGCGCGAGCGCGCCGGCACGACCCCGCTCACCGGACCGCGCACCCTCATCGGCGGGGGCGCTGGACCCACGCTCTTCTCGCACATCACCGAGTACGCGGACGGGTGGCTGCCGATCGGCGGCCGCGGTCTGACCGAGACGATTCCCCGGCTGCGCGAGGCATGGGAGCGGGCCGGGCGCGGCCCGGTGGACCCGCAGACCGTGCCGTACGCGGTCCGTCCCTCGCCCGGCAAGATGGCCCACTACCAGGAGCTGCAGATCGACGAAGTCGTGCTCCAACTGCCGCCCGGGGACGAGGCCGAGGTCCTGCGCACCCTGGACGACTACGCCCAGTACCTCTAGACGCCCCGCGGCGGGCGTGTCGTGCCCGGTGCACACGCCGCCGCCCACGCGCCCCAAGTGCCGGTCCTCCGACCGGCACTCGGGCGTATTCCCGGCAAAGAGGTCGGAGCGCCGTGAGCATGTGCACACACCGCGCGCCGGACGGAGCCGCGGCACTGTCCGAAGGCGCTCGTATGCTCGGGTAATGACGACGAGCGCCCCCGGGCCCGACCGGTCCGCACCCACCGCCAACGCCATGCGCCGGGCGTTGCGCCGCGCCCGTGAAGGAGTCGCGCTGGACGTCTCCGAGGCCGCCGTACTGCTGCAGGCACGCGGGGACGACCTGGCGGACCTGTGCGCCTCGGCCGCTCGCGTGCGGGACGCGGGACTGGAGGCCGAGGGCCGCGCCGGGGTCATCACGTACTCGCGCGGGGTCTTCATCCCGCTCACCCGGCTGTGCCGGGACAAGTGCCACTACTGCACGTTCGTCACGGTGCCCGGCAAGCTGCGGCGCGCGGGCCACGGCATGTACCTCTCGCCGGACGAGGTGCTGGACATCGCCCGCCGCGGCGCCGAAATGGGCTGCAAGGAGGCCCTGTTCACGCTCGGGGACCGCCCCGAGGACCGCTGGCCCGAAGCCCGCGAGTGGCTTGACGCGCACGGCTACGACGACACCCTCGCCTATGTGCGGGCCATGGCGATCCGGGTCCTGGAGGAGACCGGCCTCCTTCCGCACCTCAACCCCGGCGTCATGTCGTGGACCGAGCTGCAGCGGCTCAAGCCCGTCGCCGCCTCCATGGGCATGATGCTGGAGACGACGGCGACCCGGCTGTGGAGCGAGCCCGGCGGCCCGCACCACGGCTCGCCCGACAAGGAACCGGCCGTTCGGCTGCGGGTCCTGGAGGACGCGGGACGCTCCAACATCCCCTTTACCTCCGGGGTCCTGATCGGGATCGGCGAGACGTACGAGGAGCGTGCGGAGTCCCTCTTCGCGCTCCGCCGCATCGCCCGCGCCTACCACGGCATCCAGGAGCTGATCATCCAGAACTTCCGCGCCAAGCCGGGCACGGCGATGCGCGGGATGCCGGACGCCGAGCTGAACGAACTGGCCGCGACCATCGCCGTCGCCCGCCATGTGATGGGCCCCTCCGCCCGCCTCCAGGCGCCCCCGAACCTCATCGAGGCCGAGTACGCCCTCCTCATCGGCGCGGGCATCGACGACTGGGGCGGCGTCTCGCCCGTGACGCCCGACCACGTCAACCCCGAGCGGCCCTGGCCCCAGATCGACGAACTCGCCGAGCGGACCGCCGCGGAGGGATTCACCCTGCGGGAACGGCTGCCGGTCTACCCGGAGTTCGTCCGGCGCGGCGAGCCCTGGCTGGACCCGCGCATCCTGCCGCACGTGACGGCCCTCGCCGAACCGGACACCGGTCTCGCCGACGAGAAGACCGTCCCGCGCGGCATCCCGTGGCAGGAGCCCGACGAGGGCTTCACCGCCTCCGGCCGCACCGATCTGCACCGCACCATCGACACCGAGGGCCGCACCTCCGACCGGCGCGACGACTTCGACGCGGTGTACGGGGACTGGGAGGCGCTGCGCGAGGCGGCGGCCCCCGGCATGGTCCCCTCACGCATCGACGGTGACGTGAAGTCCGCGCTGTCCGTGGCGGCCGACGACCCCACACGCCTGACCGACGACGAAGCGCTCGCCCTCCTCCACGCCGACGGGCCGGCGCTGGACGCGCTGTGCGGGATCGCCGACGACGTGCGGCGAGCGGTGGTCGGTGACGAGGTGACGTACATCGTCACCCGCAACATCAACTTCACCAACGTCTGCTACACCGGCTGCCGTTTCTGCGCCTTTGCCCAGCGCCGTACCGACGCCGACGCCTACACCCTCTCCCTCTCCCAGGTCGCCGACCGGGCGGAGCAGGCGTGGGACGTGGGCGCGGTCGAGGTCTGCATGCAGGGCGGCATCCACCCGGACCTGCCCGGCACCGCGTACTTCGACGTCGCGCGGGCCGTGAAGGAGCGGGTGCCGGGCATGCATGTGCACGCCTTCTCGCCGATGGAGGTCGTCAACGGCGCCACGCGCACCGGGATGTCCATCACGGACTGGCTGAGCGCGGCCCGGGAGGCGGGTCTCGACACCATCCCCGGCACGGCCGCCGAGATCCTCGACGACGAGGTCCGCTGGGTGCTGACCAAGGGCAAGCTGCCCGCCGCCACCTGGGTCGAGGTCGTCAAGTCGGCGCACGCCCTGGGCATCCGGTCCTCCTCGACGATGATGTACGGGCATGTGGACCAGCCCCGGCACTGGCTCGGCCATCTGCGGCTGCTGGCCGGGATCCAGCAGGAGACCGGCGGCTTCACCGAGTTCGTCACCCTGCCCTTCGTGCACACCAACGCCCCCGTGTATCTGGCCGGGATCGCCCGGCCCGGCCCCACGATCCGGGACAACCGCGCCGTCACCGCCATGGCGCGTCTCCTCCTCCATCCGCATATCCGCAACATCCAGACGAGCTGGGTGAAGCTCGGAGCGGAGGGCGCGGCCGAGATGCTGCGCTCGGGAGCCAACGACCTGGGCGGCACGCTGATGGAGGAGACCATCTCCCGTATGGCGGGCTCCGGTTACGGCTCCCACCGCTCGATCAAGGACCTGGTCGCCATCGCCGACGCGGCGGGGCGTCCGTCCCGGCCCCGGACCACGACGTACGGCGAGGTCCCGGCGGAGCGGCAGGAGGCCGCGCTGGCGTCCGACGGGCACCTGCCCGAGCTGCTGCCCGTGCTGGGCAACGACTGAGCGACGGGCGGCCGGCGATGCGGGGCGAGGCGGCAGCGGGGCCGAGCGCCGAGAGGGCGGCAGCGTGGCCGACCGCCGGGAAGACAGCAGCGGGGTCGGCCGCAAAGGACGGCGGCGGGCGTCAACGCGGTTCCGGCGCGCGCTCTTCCGCGAGCTGCTTGATGCCCTCCAGCGTCGCGTCCATGTTGGCGCGGAGGACGTCCATCCGGAACGCCACGACCTCCTCCTCCCGCTCCGGCATGGAGTCGATCGCCAGACTCAGCCCGGAGCGGGCGGGCCCGATCAGCACCGAGTGCCGCAGCCAGGTGGTCCCGGACTCGCCGGGCTCCAGCTCGAAGCGCCAGGCCGCCATGGGCTTCTCCGGGTCCGGCTCGGGGTCGCCGAACCGTCCGTCCGGTGACACCACCACCCATCCGAAGGCCCGCTCCTCCTCGAACTCCACGATGTGGGAAACCGTCTGCCAGGCGCCGAGCAGCCGGTTGTGGTTGTAGCCCACGAACATCGAACCGACCGCCGCGCCGGTCGCGTTGCCGATCCATTCCACGTGCTGCAGTTCGGGGCTGAGCCGGGCGGGCAGGTCGATGTCGGTCACCAGCTTCCAGACCTGCGACGGGGCGGCCTCGACATGGATGTCGCACTGCACTTGCGGACCGTCGGCGTACCGCACGGTGTCCCCCTCGTGGTCAGGGACCGCGTCCGGTCCTGGTCGGCGAAACCGGGCCGGACGGTCGCGAGAGGACCAAATCCGGCCATGGCTGCGGCAGTCACCCGCACACAGCACCCTAAGCGCCGCGGCCCCGAACAGCGCACGAGGCGTACGGGTGTCACCCGCCGGCCGCCCCGCGCGCCCCGTGAACGAGCCGGAAACGTACGGCGACCCCTCCGGACCGGCTCGGGGCTGCCGCGGCTCTGGTCCTCCCCCGCACTGGCCTTCCCCGGCTCTGGCCTTCCCCGGCGTAGGGCCATACCCTGACGGGCCGTCAGAAACCCAGCGGTCCGGGAGGCGACCATGCTGTTGCGGGGGAAGACCGTGATCGTGTCCGGCGTCGGCGCGGGACTCGGCCACCAGGTCGCGGCCGCCTGCGTACGCGACGGTGCGAACGCCGTGCTCGGCGCCCGCACCGAGGCCAACCTCGCCAAGTCCGCCGCCGAGGCCGACCCCTCCGGGCGGCGCACGGCGTGGCGCGCGACGGACATCGGCGACGAGCAGCAGTGCGAGGCGCTGGCGGCCCTGGCCGTCGAGCGGTTCGGCGGCGTGGACGCGGTCGTGCACGTCGCGGCGCTCGACGCGTACTTCGGGGGCCTGGAGGACGCCGACTTCGCCACCTGGGCGAAGGTCCTGGACGTCAACCTGCTCGGCACCCTGCGGATGACGCGGGCCTGCCTGCCCTCCATGAAGGAGCGGGGCGGCGGCTCGGTCGTCCTCATCGGCACACAGTCCTCGGTCGCCGCCCCCACCCAGGTCCACCAGGCCGCGTACGCGGCCTCCAAGGGGGCGCTCGTCTCCGCCATGTACTCGCTCGCCCGCGAACTGGGACCGCACCGGGTCCGGGTGAACACCATCCAGCCCGGCTGGATGTGGGGCCCGCCGGTGCAGGCGTACGTACGGTTCACGGCCCAGACCTCCGGCGTGCCGGAGGACGACGTGCTGGCCGGGCTCACCCAGCGGATGGCACTGCCCGAGCTGGCGACGGACGGGGACGTGGCGGAGGCGGCGGTCTTCCTGGCCTCCGACCGGGCGCGCGCGATCACCGGTCAGTCGCTCCTGGTCAACGCGGGAGAGCTGATGCGCTGAGCTTTTCGGCGCATGACCCGGGGCACCCGCCTGGATCGCTGAAACCGCGGACCAGAAGAATGCGTGTTCTGGAGTGTTCGAAATGTCGACATCTGGAGTCGCACCCCGTGATCACGCTACGGACGACCCTCGCCTCCCTCCCCGGGACGGCGCGCGCCGCCGTGCTGCGCCGTCCCACCCTCTGCGCGGCGGTCCTGTGCCTGCTGTCCTTCACGGGCTTCCTGATCGCGCAGCGCGCCGCCCAGGTGTCGATGGTCGACCTGCTGGTCTACCGGGCGGAGGGCATGGCCGTACGCAGCGGTGAGGACCTGTACGACCTGCGGGCCACCGTCTACGACCTGCCCAACACCTACCCGCCGTTCGCCGGCCTCGTCTTCACGCCGCTGACCCTCGTGGACGTCGGCACGCTGAAGACCCTGGCCACCGCGGCCAACCTCGGCCTCGTGGCCGTCCTGGTGCATCTGGCGCTGCGTCTCGTGGGCCGCCCGCACACGGTGTCCCGTCCGGCCGCGGTCCTGGCGCTCTCCGCGCTCGCGGTCTGGTGCGAACCCGTGTGGACGACGTTCCGCTGGGGCCAGATCAACCTGCTCGTCACCGTCCTCGTGCTGTGGGACCTCACCCGGCGCAAGGGCCACCGCTGGGCGGGCGCCGGCATGGGCATAGCCGCCGGAATCAAGGTGACGCCGGCACTCTTCGTCGTCTTCCTCGCCCTGGCCGGCCTGGTCGAGGCCGGGCGCCGGATACGGGCCGGGCGCAGCCCGTGGAACGAGCACCTGCGCCGCGCCGCCGTCGGGACCGCCGCCTTCGTCGCCACCGTCGCGTCCACGGCCGTCCTGCTCCCGCAGGACACCCGCCGGTTCTGGACGGAGATCCTGATGGCGACGGACCGGCCCGGCTTCGTCGAGGGCACCGGCAACCAGAACCTCCTCGGCGTCCTCGCCCGCGCCCTCCACACCCCGGACCCCGGCCCCTGGTGGGCCGTCGCGGCGGCCCTGGTCGCCGGCGCGGGACTGGCCACGGCCGTCGCCGCCCAGCTCGCCGGGGACAGGCTGCCGAACGGCCGGGCCTGGGCGGCCGTCGTCTGCGCCGTCACCGCGCTGATGGTCAGCCCCGTCTCCTGGTCGCACCACTGGGTGTGGGCCGTCCCTCTGGTGCTGCTGCTCGGGACGGAGGCGCTGCGCCGCCGTGACGCCCGCTGGACGGCGTGGACCGTGCTGACCGGGCTCGCGTTCTGCTCGTTCATGATCTGGTACGTCCCGCATGCCACGCCCGATCGGCCCGAACTGCAGCAGAACGTCGGGCACATGGTGCTGTCCGGCGCGTACCCGCTCCTCGGCCTCGCCCTGATCGCCGTCGCCGCACGGCTGACCATCCGTGCCTGGCGTACGGGATCCCCGCGCCGGCCGGAGTCCGTCGGCCTGCCGCAGCAGCGCGAGGACAGCCCCGCCTACGTGCGGGGGTGACGTGCGGGCGGTCCGTGCGGGCGGGGCTGGGGCCGAGGGGCGGTCGTCCACGCGAGGGCGGTCCCCTGTACCGCGGGTCGCTCCCTCTACGCGCTGGGGTGACGGGCCGACGAGCTACGCGCGGGGGTAACGGGCCAGCCAGCCCGGGGAGCTGGACGCCGGGCTGTGCAGGGCAGGCCCCTGCGTCATCTCCATCGCGAAGTCGTCCGCGATCTCCAGGATCGTGGAACGCCCCTCCAGTTCGGCCAGCCAGCCCGGCGGGAGCGCCGTCTCGCCGTGCAGCGTGCCCAGCATGTTGCCGCAGATGGAGCCGGTGGAGTCGGAGTCGCCGCCGTGGTTGACCGCGAGCAGCAGGCCGTGGCGGATGTCCTCGGCGACCAGCGCGCAGTAGACGGCCACGGCGAGCGCCTCGTCGGCCGTCCGCCCCGCGCCGAGGGACTCGACGCGGGCCGGCGACGGCAGGCCCTGGCGTACGGCGCCCAGGGCGTGGCGCAGCGCGTCGGTGGTGTCCTGGTGACCGGGGTGCTGGGCGAGGCGGCGCAGCGCGTGCTGGACGGCGCTGTCGAGGTCGTCGCCGCGGGCGAGACTGTGGATGATGACGGCGAACGCGCCGGCCGCGAGGTAGCCGGTGGGGTGGCCGTGCGTATGGGCGGCGCACTCCACGGCCAGCTGGAAGACGAGCTGCGGCTCCCAGCCCACCAGCAGGCCGAAGGGTGCGGAGCGCATGATCGCGCCGCAGCCCTTGGACTCGGGGTTCCTGGGCCGCTCCAGCGTGCCCATCACCTCGTCGCCGAGGCCGGTGAGACAGGCCGGGCCCGGCTCGCGTCGCGCGTAGAGCCACTCCTCGTGGGCGAGCCAGCCGTCGTCCTTGCGGCGCTCGTCGGGGCCCCAGTTGTTCTGGGTGGCGGCCCAGCGGACATGGGCGCGGTAGACGTCGGTGGGCGGGTGCCAGGCGCCGGTGTCCCGGCGGACCTGGGCCCGTATGAGCCCGTCGACGGTGAACAGGGTCATCTGGGTGTCGTCGGTGACGGCGCCGCGCCGCCCGTACGCGGGGACATAGTCGGTGACCCCGTCCTGCCCGTACTTGGTACGGATCTCCTCGAGCGAGTCGAGCTCGATGCCCGCGCCCAATGCGTCCCCGATCGCGCCGCCGAGCAGGCAGCCCCGCACGCGGCTGCGGAAATCCTGCTGCTCGGCGCGGCCCCATACGGCGGTCGCGGCTGCGGTCACGGGGGCGCCCCTTCCCTGTCCGTGCTCGACCCCTGAACTGGCTCAGCACTGTAATCGACCCCGGACCGTCGAATCCGGTCCGGTCGGGAAAGCCCTCGCCAGGGCCCGTGGGCGGGCCGAGATGCGTGATCTTTCCGATGTGCCCGGTGGCCGGCGCGTACCGAACGCCCCGATCCGCGGGGATGGCTCCGCTCTGCAGCGTTCGGCGAGCGGCGGAACGGCAGCAGCGGCGACCCGGCCCCGGGCGCGCGGCGTCCTCCACGGCGCCGTATCGCACCAGGGTGTGCGATCCCTCTCCACATCTGACGCAACGTCAGCTAGAACCCCTGGCATGACCCATGACGCGAGCGACCGCAGGACGGGCGGAACGGCCGACGGAGGAACCGGCAGCAGGACCGACCCCACGGGCGACAGCGGGACCGAGGACACCCGCAGCGAGGTCTACGCCGAACTGGCCTCCGTCGGACCGTACGGGGTCCGCCCCGGACACGCCCTCATCACCATGGTCGAGCCGCACCGTGGCCACGAGTACGCCTACAACCGCTGGTACGAGGACGACCACTTCATCGCGGGCGCGATGGCCATGCCCTGGATCTACGCGGGGCGGCGATGGGTCGCCACCCGCGAGCTCCAACTCCTGCGCTATCCGGGCAAGTCCGCTGTCGCCGATCCCGTCGCCGCGGGCTGCTACCTCTCGGTCTACTGGATCACCGACGGCCGCTACGACGACCACATGCGGTGGACCGTCGCCATCAACAAGCGCCTGGGCCGCGACAGCCGGGTCCACCAGGCCCGTACGCACATCTTCACGGCCTTCCAGGACCACGAGGCGACCGTCTACCGCGACGGGGCGGCGGGGCCGCGCGACATCCACGCGCTCGACCATCCGTACGCGGGCCTCGTCGTCGAGGTCGTCGACGCCGACGGCCCCGAGCAGCGCGCCGAACTCCTGGAGTGGCTGCGCGCCAAGCACCTGCCCAAGCGGCTGAAGGGCTCACCGGCCGCTCTGGTCACGGTGTTCCGGCCGACGCCGCTCCCGCTGGACCGGATGTCCTACGTCCGGCAGGTGGAGGGCACGGACACCCGCCTGACGCTGCTGTGGTTCCTGGAGCGGGACCCGCGGGAGTGCTTCGCGCAATGGTGCACCGGGCTCGACGCGGAGGTCGCGTCCTCGGGTCTCGGACGCGTCGAACTCGTCGCGCCGTTCATCCCGACGGTGCCGGGGACGGATCGCTACGTCGACGAACTCCGCTGACCGGCGGCCCCGTTGAAGCCCAGCGGTCCGGGGAGGGACCGCGGGGAGGGAACCCCGGACAGCAACCAGCCCCCTCGGCCGGGACGGCGACCAGTCGAGAGGGCTTTCCGGGTTGCGCGTTGTGCGCGTACTACGGATGTTGCCGGTGTTGCGTCGGCGCTTTCGTCAGGCGGCGCCGAACGAGCCTCGACCGACCTCGAGGATGAAGTCCTTCCACGTCTCCTGTGCGAAGCCGAGGACGGGCCCCTGCGGATCCTTCGAGTCGCGGACCGAAACCGCGCGGGAAGTCTCCTTGACTTCCACACAGTCGCCATTGACGGCCGAGTACGAGGACTTGGTCCATTCCGTCAGCGATGGTTGCCGACTCAGCATGATGACTCCGATGGTCGTGCCAGTTGATTGGGCTTGGGCACCCGGCCGCTTTCAGCGGCTGCGATCGACGCTACGCCGCAACACCGGTGCTGGCAGGCCGTGTTCACTCAACCGAGTGGCATATTCCACCGGGATCTTTGCGGGCCTGTCCCACGGGTGTACGGTGCGAGCCCTCAGCTCTGTCCATGGGCATCCGCGGGCCTCCGCCGGTCAGGTGCTGTAGCTCATCACCACCTTGTGGATGAACTCGCGCGAGTGCTCGGCGCTCAGCGCCTGCGCGCGCAAATGCTCGTACATCACCGCATAGCTCTGCACGTCGTTCGCCTTCTCCAGGTAGAGGTCACTGGTGACCCCTTCGAGATAGACGACGCTGGCGTCCATCGCGTCCTGGAACTCGAGAATCGCGAACTTCCCGTACATGCCCGGATGGGCGCCCACGTCGTACGGCAGCACCTGCAGGGTGACGTGGGGCTGCTCGCTGAGCTGCGCGAGATGTTCGAGCTGCTGCGCCATGATCTGCGGATTGCCGACCACGCGCCGCAGCAGCGCCTCGTCGATCACCGCCCAGAAACGCAGGGGGTTGATCGGATCCGTCAGACGGTCCTGGCGCTTGAGGCGGATCTGGATCCGCTTGTCGATCTCGCTGGGTGTGGCCTCGGGCCACATCCCCTCGATGACCGCCTGGGCGTACTCCCGCGTCTGCAGCAGGCCGGGGACGATGAGTGATTCGTAGACGCGCAACGAGGCCGCGTCCGTCTCCAGTCCGATGTAGACGCTGTAGGGGATGTCGCCGAACGCATGCCACCAGCCCTGCTGGCGTGAGTCCTTCGCCATCTGCATCAGTGAGTCGACGATCCGGCGGTCCTCGACCTCGTAGACCCCGCACAGATCTCGGACATCGCGCTGGCTGATGCTGCGGCGGCCGTTCTCCAGTCTGCTGATCTTCGACTGGGAGACCAGCAGACGCTCCGCCACCTCCTCGGCCGTCATGCCCTTGAGCTCGCGGAGCCTGCGCAGCTCCTGACCCAGCCGGCGCCGTCTGACCGTGGGATTGACACTGGATGCCACGGAAACTGCACCTCCGACTTGTACCGCTGTTTGTCCAGCAGACTGCCACTTCTGGCCATGCCCCGCTGGAAAACGGCAACAGAGGGTCCCGGGTCGAGCACGAGGCGCAATCCCGTTTGGGGGTACGGGCGTTCGCTCGTTTCCGGCCACGCCGGGGCGCATGCCGTGACGCAGGTATATGCCGTGACGCAGTCCCTGGACAGACGCAGTGACGCAGTGACGCGATCCCGTGACGCGAGGCTGTGGCGGGAAGCCGTGACGCCTGAAGGCGCGGGCCTTGCGCCGTGGCGAGAACGCGCGCGATCCCTACGCGGCTCAGCGTGTCGCACCGGCCCGTACGCAGGGCGTGTCCCACCCGGCCCGTACGCAGGCGTGCGCGCGAGGCGGCGGGACGGCCGTCGTCCGAACGGCCTCCCGCCACCCCGCGCGCATCAGCGGCTCCCGAACCGGGTCGTGGCGACTGCGGTGCGGTCAGGTGGAGTTGGTGCTCCGGTGCTGCTGTGGTTCCGTTGTCATTCCGTGACTCTTCCGAACGCTTCCGGGAACCCTTCCCGAAAGATCGCTCAGTGAGCCACGGCGCGGGCCATACCCCCGTGACGCGCCGGTACCGGGACTCCGCCGGGCTCGCCCGCGCGTCCTCGTACCGGTGGTGTGCGCCGCGGCTGGACAGCCACGCCGTTCTGCACGTCCATCACGGCGTGCGCGACCAGGCCGCCCATCGGGTCGTGCCTGATCAGGTCCCGGAGCCTGGAGCGGGAGGACCGCCCCTCGTTACCGGGGTAGAGGTGCTTGCCGAGCCCGACCGCATGGGCCAGCGCGGCAAGCGCAGCGGTCCGCGGGTCCGGCGGTACGCCGGTGCGGATCGCACTGTCCAGCCGGTTCCTGATCTCCCGGCTGATCGCCGTGTCCGTCGCCTGGTAGCGAGTCGTCGGCAGTACCCCGCACATCTGGCCGGCCACTGCGTGCACCATGCCGCAGCGCTCGAGATGCGAAAGATACGTCTGGCGCAGCCCCAGTCGGGGCCCGCCGATCCAATGGACCGCTCGCACCGGGCTGCCGCGTCGGCGCAACAGCTCGAGTGCCGTGTCCAGCGTCGGATCTCCTGTCGGCCGTGGTAGGACCACGGCGATACGATCCCCGTCTGGGGCTATCCGTCCTGCCAGGGCCAGCTCCACTAGCTGGGCCCCGGCCAGGCCGAGGTCGAGCGACTGCGGCTGCGCCGTGGTTCCCGTGGTCGGGTCCAAGGCGAGCAGCAGAAGCTCTTCCGGAATTGTTCTGCGGCTCCTGCCCATCCATGCCTCCCCGCGTGGATGAATGACAGGGTGACCCCTCTCACACTTATCTGTCGAGAGTGCCTGGGTGGTTCGTACGGGAACCGGTAGGTATGTCGTTCCCGTCTAGCACGAAAGCGACGGGTCGCGGCGGCCGGGGAGGGGGCCGGGCATGAGGGCGGCGGCGTGACGGCGTGGGGCACCCACTGCCGGGCTGGAAACTGGTAGAGCGGATGGGCTGCGGTAGCGGCAGCAGGACGGCGGCGTGGACGGCGCGAGCGGCCTGCGGGACGGACGAAGGAGGCACCGGTGGCGGGCGAGTCCCCCGACAGGTCGAAGCAGGGGAAGTCGTCGGGGGCGACGGCTCGACGCGAAGACCGGCGTGAGAACGAACGCGATCCGAGGCTTGCCTTCGGCGGATCGCCGTCGGCCGATGAGGCCCCGGCGGACGAGGAGTTGACGGAGACGGCGGCCGGCGAGGCCGCCGCGACGGAGACGGGCCGGGAAGCCGCGGAGGAGTCCGCCGAGGACTCAGGTTCGGACTCCGGTTCGGACTCCGCCTCCGGATCCGGCGCGGACCAGGGCGACGCCCGCCTGCGCGCAGCGGTCGCGGCCTGGGTGGCGACGGCCGATGCGGACGACGCCGATGGCGCGGACGGCGAAGGCGCGGACGGTGAAGGCACGGGCGATGGCGCCGCGAGCGACGCGGCGGCGGACGACGGGGCGGACGAGCCGCAGGTCGACGGTGCCGGGAGCGCGGGCTCCGGCCTGCCGAAGCGCCCGGTGGACCGCCCGACGGCCTCGCTCTCCACGCTCCCCGAACGGCCGGACGAGGCGGGGGACGGCGAGCCCGCCGATGCCGCCGATGCCGCTGATGCGGCAGATGCCGCGGACGGTGCGACGGCGCAGGACGGTGCGGGGGACGAGCCTGTGGATCAACCGACGTCGGTCTTCAAGACCCGGCGGCCGGGGAAGCGCGAGGAGGCGTCCGGCGTCGACGAACCCGAGGACGCCGAGGCCGCTGATGGCGGTACGCCCGGGACCGCGGCGAAGCCCGAGGGCGGCGACGAGGGCGCCGCTACGGCGGACACAGGGCCGTCCGGGAACGGCGGCGGGGCGACCGGGGAGGGCGGGACCACCGCGGAATCGCGGGCGGACGCCGACGAACCCGCCGCGGCCGGCGGCCCCGTGGACCAGCCCACCTCGGTCTTCCGGACCATGCCGACGCCGGAGCGCGACAAGGCGTCCGACAAGGACGGCGCTTCCGGCGAGGACGGCGCCTCCGGCGGCGACGCTGCTTCCGGCGAGGACGGTGGCACGGACGCCGCCGAGCGCTCCGTCGACGACTCCGACGCGCGGAAGCGGCCCGTGGATCAGCCCACGGCCGTTTTCAAGGCCCCGCAGCCCGACGGGCGCGACAAGCCATCCGGGGCGGCCCGCAGCGCCGGAGAAGGGCGCTCAGCCGCCGAGAAGGCGTCGTCCACGGGCGAGTCCGGGGCCGGGAAGTCGGCGGACGGACAGGCCAGTCGAGGCGAAAAGTCCGAAACGTCCGAAAAGTCCCAAGATGTCGACGCGACTGCACGGGACGACGACGAGCCCGCGGATGGCGAACCCGCGGACGGTGCTTCCGCGAAGCCCGTCGACCGGGCGACCACCGCGTTCAAGGTCACGCGCCCGAAGGCCGGGGACTCCGGCGGCAGCGACGGCGCCACGGGCAACGGTGCTGCCGCCGCCCGTGGCGGGGACGGTACGGGTGGGGCGGAGGCCGCGGCTCCCAAGCGGACCAGCCGGTTCGTACCGCTAAGGTCCGCGGACGACGCGCCCCGCAAGCCCCCCTCCGCGCTCACCGCCGCCGCGGCGGAAGCCGGTGCGGAGTCCGGGGACGAGGGTGCGACCGCTTCCGCGGCCGGAGGCGCGACCGCTGCCGAGCCGAAGGCCGCGCCTGCCGACGCGAAGGCTGCCGCACCCGACACGAAGGCCGCGCCTGCCGACACGAAGGCTGCCGCACCCGACACGAAGGCCGCGCCTGCCGACACGAAGGCTGCCGCGCCCGAGGCGCTGCCCGCGCGGCCCGGCGCCGCCCCCGAGAAGCCCGAGGCGCCTCCGCAGCCCTCGGCGCCGCCCGTGCTGCCCGAGTCCGAGCGGACCAAGCAGGAGCCGGTTCCCGACCCGGCCCCGCTGGAGCTGCTCGCCCGGCTGACCAACACCCCGCCGCCGCAGGAGACTCCGCTGCGCAACGCCGTGCGGCGGGTCAAGATCTGGACGCCGCTCGTCGTACTGCTCGCGATCGTCTTCGCGATCGCACAGGCGGTGCGTCCGCTCCCCGAGCCGACGCTCGCCCTGACGGCGACCCAGGCCTACGAGTTCGACGGCGCCAAGCCGTCCATGCCGTGGCCGAACAGCGGCCAGGCCGCCGTCGGCGTCGACGGCCTCGGCAGCTTCGGCACGTTCGGCGAGCAGAAGCCGGTGCCGATCGCGAGCGTGGCCAAGACGATGACCGCGTACGTCATCCTCAAGGGGCACCCGCTCAAGCCGGGCAGCCAGGGCGCGAAGATCCCGGTCGACCGCAAGGCCGAGGAGGACGCCGGACTCGGCGCGCAGAACGAGTCGGTCGTGGAGACCGAGGAGGGCGAGACGCTCACCGAGTACGAGGCCCTCAACGCAATAATGATTGCCTCCGCGAACAACGTGGCCCGTCTGCTGGCCCGTTGGGACGCCGGTTCGGAGAAGGCGTTCGTCAAGAAGATGAACGACGCCGCCAAGGATCTCGGCATGAAGAACACCACCTACACCGACCCCAGCGGCCTGGAGGCGACGACCGTCAGCACCGCCGAGGACCAGGTCAAGCTGGGCCGGAAGGTGATGCAGGACCCGGTGTTCCGCGAGGTCGTGGCCAAGCCCTCGTACAAGGACCGCAACGGCAAGAAGCAGAACAACTGGAACCGCCTGGTGCCCTTCAGCGGCGTGGGCATCAAGACCGGTACGAGCACGGCGGCGCAGGGCAACCTGCTGTTCGCGGCGCAGAAGAAGGTCGGCGGTACGACGCAGCTCGTCATCGGCGCTGTGCTGCGCCAGCCCCCGGCCTCCTCCGACAACTCGATCCTCACCGGCGCCGTCGACGCGAGCAAGCCGCTCATCGAGGCCGCGGGCGACGCCCTGACCGCCCGCAAGGTCGTCAAGAAGGGCGATGTGGTCGGACAGGTCGACGACGGACTCGGCGGCACGACCCCGGTGGTGGCCACCAAGGACGTGTCGGCGGTCGGCTGGACCGGTCTGACCGTGGACATCGCCCTGACCGACAACGGCAAGGTCGTCCCGCACGAGGCCAAGGCGGGTACCAAGGTCGGGACGATGACGGTCGGCAGCGGACTGGGTCAGGTCAAGGTGCCGATCGCGCTCCAGAAGGATCTGGTGGAACCGGGCTTCGGCGACAAGCTGGCACGTATCACCTGATCCACCGCAGATCGCCCCGCCCGCGGCCGAGTTCACCACCGGCGGCGGCCGGGCCCCGGGAGACGGCCCCGGCGCACCGCGTGTGCGCCGGGGCCCTTCTGTTGCGATCTCGCGACATTTCCCGCAGCAACCTCCCCATCCCCCCGTCTGTCCTATAGACGTCAGGACCGAAGTGGGGAGAGCAGATGAGAGCAGTACTGGGAACCGTGCGCCGCAGAGCCGGAGTGGCGCTGGGCGTCGCCGGCATGGTGGTTCCGCTGTCGTTCGCGCTCGGCAGCGCGCCCGCGCAGGCCGCGTCGTGCACGACCTCGACCGGGCCGCATCAGAAGCAGGTCGAGAAGTTCCTCGGCCGGCCCGTGGACGGCAAGCAGTCCGCGGCCGACTGCAAGGCCATCCGTGCCTTCCAGACCAAGAACGGCATATCCCCCAACATCGGCTACGCGGGGCCGGTCACCTGGGGCGTGATGGATCTGATGAACAAGCAGAAGGCCGCGGGCAGCAACCCGAACAAGGCGGGCAAGTGCCCCACCAACAAGGGCCGCATCGCCTGCGTCGACCTGACCCGGCAACTGAGCTGGATCCAGGACGGCAAGACCCTCAAGTACGGACCGGTGCCCGTCCGCACGGGGCGCAACGGGCACGAGACCCGCACCGGCGCCAAGAAGGTCTACTGGCGGAACATCGACCACTGGTCGACCCTCTACGACGTCGCCATGCCGTACAGCCAGTTCTTCGACGGCGGGCAGGCGTTCCACTCCATCACCGGCAGCGTCTGGTCGCCGCCCGGCTCGCACGGCTGCGTCAACATGCGCACCGGTGACGCCAAGAAGTACTGGAGCATGCTGAAGAACGGCGACGACGTTCACGTCTACGGTCGCAAGCCCGGCACCTGAGCCGAACCTCACGGCACCTGAGCCGAACCCCACGGCACCTGAGCCGAACCCCCGGCATACGAGCCGTATTCACGGCTTCGGAGCCGGAAGTCGTCCCGGCCCGGCCGAGCACCGCTCGGCCGGGCCGAGTCATGACGTCCGAAGAGGCACCCGGAAGTCGGCCCCGGAACAAAGCCCCTGAAGAGCCCCGAACAGCCCCGAACAGCCCCCGAGAGGGCTCCCGTCGAGCCCCCGCGCACACCCGCGGCAACCTCCCTGCCCCGGACGACGTCTCTCAAGGAGTCAGGCGCGTGTCTCCACATGCGCCTGGCGCCGTGCCGGGCGGGTCGCGGTCGATCTCCCGTGCTAGCGTCGCCGGGCGGCGTGTGCGCTCGGGGAAGCACGCCGAACGAACGGGGAGACGTCTCAGTGACCACCGTGGATCCCACGCGCGCCGACGGCGGCGGTGCCGCCGAGGGGCACATATCCATGCCCGGTCAGCGTCGCGGCGTCAGCAGCGGAACCGCACTCGCGAACAGCCCTGCGCGCAGCGGCACTCCCACGGTCCAGGCAACGCCCCGTGACCCCCGCGGCCGCCGCCGCTCCCTGCACCGACTCGTCACCGAGCACCCCGTGCTCGTCACGCTCGCCGTCGCCGCGCTCCTCCATGTGCTCTGGGTGGAGGTCCTCGCGAACAGCGGCGGGGACCTGGCGGCTCAGGACGCGTGGGCGGAGTTCGTCGGCCGCCACCCCGACTCGGCCTACAACCTCGCCTGGTACGGCGGGATGCACCCGGTCTCGTACAGCGTCATCTCGCCGTACCTCATGCATGTCCTGGGCGTGCGGACGACGATGATGGTCGCGGGCACGGTCTCCAGCGGTCTGCTGGCGCTGATCCTCGTCCGCAGCCCGGGAGTCCGGCGTCCCCTGCTGCCCGCCCTTGCCGGTGCCTTCGCGTTCACCTGCAACGCCGTCTCCGGGCGCGTCACCTTCGGCCTCGGCACGATGTTCGCCCTGGGCGCCGTAGCCGTGATCTTCTCCTGGCCGCGCGACGCCGACTGGCGCACCCGGCCGCTGATGTACGTGCGGGCCGGGGCGGCAGCCCTGTTGGCCGCGCTGGCGACCGCGGGAAGTCCGGTCGCGGGCCTCTTCCTCGGTGTCCTCGCCGTGGCGCTGTTCCTGGACAAGCGACGGCCGGCCGCGCTCAGCCTCGGCATCACGCCCACGATCGTCGTCGCCGTGTCCGCCTGGCTGTTCCCCTTCTCCGGTACGCAGCCGATGGGCTTCGGCAGCGTCGTGCTGCCCGCCCTGTGCGGCGTCGCGGCGCTGCTGCTGGTGCCCCGGCACTGGCGCACGGTGCGCATCGCCTCCGCGGTCTACGCACTGGGCGTCGTGCTCACCTGGATCGTCGACTCCCAGGTCGGCAGCAATGTCACCCGCCTCGCGCTCGTCTTCGCCGGGGTCGTCTTCGTCGCCGCGATGCCCTGGGCCCCCCGCCGTTCGCGTCGCTGGTACGGGCTGGTGCTGGCGTTCCTCGTCGTCACCGGGTGGCAGTCGTTCAAGACCGTCGACGACATCGTCCACACCACCCCCGCCGCGTCCTGGGCCCGCGAACTCGCGCCGCTCGTCGACCGGCTGCAGCGGCTCGACGCCGAACGCGGCCGGGTCGAGGTCGTCCCCGTCCGCAGCCATCGCGAGGCCTCCGCGCTCGCGCCGTACGTCAACCTCGCCCGTGGCTGGAACCGGCAGGCGGACATGGAGCGCAATCCCCTCTTCTACGAGGAGGGGCAGCTCAACAGGAACACCTACCACCGCTGGCTGCACCGCTGGGCCGTGCGCTACGTGGTGCTGCCCAACGACGTGCCGGACACCTGGGGCGCGAACGAGGGCAAGCTGGTCAAGTCGGGCCTGCCTTACCTGCAGAAGGTGTGGTCGGACGACAACTGGAAGGTCTACCGGGTCAAGAACCCGACGCCGATGGCCGACCCGCCCGCCACCCTCACGCGCGCGGGAGCCGGCGAGCTGGTCGTCACCGTACGGTCAGCGGGCCCGGTCCTCATCCGCATCCCGTACTCGCCGTGGCTCGGGCTCGTCGATGCCAAGGGCAAGGGCGTCGAGCCGCCGAAGGCGCCGGAGACCGGCAAGGAATACCTGAACCGCAACGGCTGTCTGACGCGGCACGCGATGGAGGTCGTGGAGGGCGAGCCGCAGGACGAGTGGACAGTGCTGCACGCACCGCGGCCGGGCACGTACCGGATCGCCGCGCCGTACCAGCTCCCGCGCGGGACGCCCTGCCCGGACGTCGACTGACCTCTCTCCGTAGCACCCACGGGATCCGGAGGCCAGGATTCGTTGCCAGGTGCCATCGCCTGGAGGTACCGCACGAACGCGCCATGGCGAGACCTGCTTGAGCACGAAGGTCCACCTGGCTGCCGATGGCCGCGGCGACAGCGGTTCGGTCGCCGCGGCGCTCCACCGGGAGTTGAGCGATGTGGTGAAGGGGCACCGATCCACTCCGCTGCGGATCTTCACACCGCACCCCTACCTCTGAGTAGCGACGTGCTGCATAGTGGGCCCACTTGATCCACGGAACGGCTTGTGAGCACGGACAGAGGAAGCTTCGATGGCGTGTCGGCAGTGTGGCGGTCACGAGCGCTCGTTGTCGGGACGGCCGTGCGTGTGCCGGTTCGTCACGGAATCATCGCGGCGCGAACCTGCTCCCTGGGTCATCCGCGAGACGCTGTACGGCCGTTGGACCACACTGCCCGGACGCCGTAAGGCGGCCGTCGCCGCGGGTGCGCTTCTCGCGGTCACCGGGATCGCCGGCGTCGTGGCCCTCCTCGCCTCCTCCGTCCTCTCCACCGGCACCGGCAACGCCGCGGCACACGGCAACACCGGTACGGAGATCCGCGACGCACCGAAGCCGAGCCTGATCCTGCCGACCGGCGGCGTGGTGCGCGAGCCGACGATCAGCACCACCTCGTCCCCCAAGCCCTCGAAGAAGCCCACCCGGCGCAGCCCGAGCCCGAGCGCCGGACCGACGGACAGGCCCGCCGACCCGAACCTCACCTACACGGCGTGGGCCGGGCACGGCTGCGACGCCCCGGCGGGCGGCGGCCACCGGGAAATCGGCCGCTACTCCGACGGCGTCGAAGGCTGGTACACCGTCGGCTCCGGCGGCTACGACGGCGGCTCCTGCGACGGCTCCTTCTCCGCCGTCCCCATGTCGGGCAGCGCGATCGAGGACCGCGACGCCCGGGTGGAGTGGTGGTGGTCCGTGGGCCGCGCATCCCGCCAGTGCTCGATCGCCGTGTACGTGCCCGCCGGCGGCGCCCGCGATGTGGGGGGCGCCCCGACGGTGTACGAGGTGGGCTCCGAACCCGGCGAACGCGCCTCCACGTACGGGGTGTTCACCATCGATCAGACCGGCAACCACGGGCGCCTGGTCGATGTGGGCACCTATCCGGTGCGCGACGGCCGGATCGCGGTGACGATGCTGGACCGGGGCGTGGACTGGAACGCGCATGGGCTGACGTACGCCCATCACGCCGCCGGTCAGATGAAGGTCACCTGCCGGGCCGCCTGACGCGATCCCGACTCCCCGACTCCCCGACTCCCCGACTCCCGGGCTCCCGGGCTCCCGGGCTCCCGGGCTCCCGGGCTCCCGGGCTCCCGGGCTCCCGGGCTCCCGGACGCCGGCGCGCCGCCCGCTCAGGCGTCCTCCTCGTCGAGCGCCCCCTCCTCCCGCAGCTGCTGCGCCTGCACCTCCGACGGTGGGTACGGGTCGTAGTCGGAAGAGCGGGGCGGCTCGGGCCCGTCGGGTCCCACGCGGATCAGCTGCTGGACGCGGACCACGCGGAAGCGGCGGCCCAGCACGGCGAGCTCGTCGCAGCGTTCGGCGTCGAGCCGGTCGGCCGCCCGCGCGAACTGCGCCCGTTCCGCCTCGTTCAGCCGCAGGATGCGTGGGCCCATTTCGCGGAAGTAGTAGGCGAGGGTGTCGCGCGCGCTCTGCGGCGCCGGGCCGGCCGCGGCCATCGGCTGCCAGCGGCCCCCGACCTCCTCGGCCACGGCGAACTCGGTCGGCAGCAGAACGCCGCCCGGATGCGTCTCCAGCGCCCGCAGCGAATCGGCCCGTACGGCGGGCGGGACGGTCGCCGATGTGTAGACGAGCGGCAGCAGTTCGAGCCGGAGCAGTCCGTCGCTCACTCCCGTCGCCGCCGTGGGGTCGATGAGGAACCCCTTCGTCCGGCGTGAAAACGCACGGCTCTCGCCCGCAGGCTCCCTGTCCGGGTCGGTGGGGCGCGGCGGTTCGGGGCCGTCGTCTCCCATGCGGGTGAACTGGTCGGTGCGGATGATCCTGAACCGCCGCCGGGCGACCGTCAGTTCGTTGACGACCTCCCAGTCCAGCCTCAGGGCCGCCGCCATCAGCTCGGCCGCCATGGCGCCGTCGCCCGCCTCGTCCGCCTCCTTGGCCGTCAGGCGGAAGTGCGCGCCGAGGGAGTCCCGCGCCATCTGCGGGAAGCCGTCGCCCAGCGTCAGGATCCTCCAACGCCCCCGGAACTCCTCGGCGCAGCCGAACACCGGCCCGATGCCCGCCACATACGGGAAGGCGTCGACGGCCTCCCACGCGTCGTGCTCGGTCACAGCCGACACGGGGTCGTCCCGATGCGTCACCTTGATGACCAGATGCTCGGGTACGGGCGGCACTCGCCCAGCGTCATGAGTCATGTACTCAGTGTGCTCATCGCCCCGGTTCTTCGCAGCGCTTCCCACAACTGGCTCATCCGTCACGGATCATGCCCACGGGCGCCGTGTGCGTGCTATGAGCGACCGCGTACGGACGCCGCGCGCGCCGTGGCGTGCGCGGCGAACTCCGCCCCGGGGACGCCCGGTTGACGGGCGCCCACCGGGGCGGGGATCAGCAGCTCAGCGCGGGTCGGCGGGCCGCGCGTCGGCCGCCCGCGCCCGGCGCGCGGCCGGTGCGGCCGGTGCGGTCAGTGCGCGAGGACCGGTGCCGGCATCCCCGCACCCTCGGCCGCCTCCGCGCCCGTACCGCCCGCCGAACCGGCGACCGGCCCGGTGCCGTCCTGGCCACGGGTGTTGACGAAGACGAAGGCGATCAGCGCCGACAGGGCCAGGATGCCGACCGCCCACCAGATGGCCGCGGTGTAGCCGTGCACCATCGACTGGAGCTGCAGCGCCTTGGCGCCCGCCGCGGTCGTCACGCCCGCCGCGTGCGAGGTGGCGTACGCGGTCGTGGCGCTCGCCGCGATGGTGTTCAGCAGAGCCGTACCGATCGCGCCGCCCACCTGCTGCGAGGTGTTGACCATCGCGGAGGCCACGCCCGCGTCGCGCGGCTGGACCCCGTAGGTGGCCATGCTCATCGCCGGCATGAAGGCCGTACCCATACCGAGCCCCAGCAGCAGTTGCGCGGGCAGGATGAGCGAGGTGTACGAGCTGCCGACCTCGAGACGGGTCAGCATCAGCATGCCGGTCGCGGCGACCAGGAACCCCGGCGCCATGAGGAGGCGGGGCGGGACGCGGTTCATCAGCCGGGCGCCGATCTGCGTCGAGCCCGTGATCATGCCCGCGATCATCGGGAGGAACGCGAAGCCGGTGGTGACCGGCGTATACCCCTTCACGATCTGCAGGTAGTAGGTGAGGAACAGGAACAGGCCGAACATCGCGATGACGGCCAGGCCCAGCGAGGCGTAGACGCCGCCGCGGTTCCGCTCGGTCACCACGCGCAGCGGCAGCAGCGGCGACTTCACCCGGGACTCCACCCACGTGAAGGCGGCGAGCAGCGCGGCGGACGCCACGAACAGGCCGACGGTCACGGAGTCGCTCCAGCCGTCGGACTCGGCCCGGGTGAACCCGTACACCAGCGAGACCAGGCCCAGCGTGGCCAGGACGACACCGGGCATGTCGAGCCGGGAGCGGTTGAGGCCGCCTTCGGGCTCACGGATGACGAAGTACGCGCCGGCCGCGGCGATCACGGCGAACGGGATGTTGACAAAGAAGGTCCAGCGCCAGTCCATGTACTCGGTGAGCACCCCGCCGAGGATCAGACCGACGGCCCCGCCGCCGCCCGCGATGGCGCCGTAGATGCCGAATGCCTTGGCCCGCTCCTTCGCCTCGGTGAACATCACCGCGAGCAGGGAGAGTGCGGCAGGGGCGAGCAGGGCGCCGAACGCGCCCTGGAGCGCGCGGGATCCGAGCAGCATCGCCGGGTTCGCCGCGGCGCCGCCCAGGGCGGAGGCCGCCGCGAAGCCGAGGAGGCCCACGACGAACGCACGCTTGCGGCCCCACAGATCGGCGACGCGGCCGCCGAAGAGCAGCAGTCCGCCGAAGGCGAGGGCGTACGCGGTGATGACCCACTGCCGGTTGCCGTCGGATATGCCGAGGTCGGTCTGGGCGGAGGGAAGGGCGATGTTCACGATCGTCGCGTCGAGGACGACCATGAGCTGGGCGATGGCGATGAAGATCAGGGCCTTCCAGCGCCTCGGATCGGGCGGGGCGTGCGCGGCGCGCGCGGGAGAGGCGGCGGAACGGGCTGTTTCGGGCATGACGGTGCCTATCTGGTGACGAAGGAGATCAAAAGTGAACTGGGACGAGATGCGGAGCCGAAGAGATGCGGCGAAGCGGACGGGAGGGAGAGTGGACGGGAGGAAGAGGAGGGCACCGCTACGGGAGCGGCACCGCGATCATGAACGCTGCCGGAGGTCCTCCAAGGTGACCGCGGAGCCGGGCAGTTCGGAGCGCGCCGGGGCGCGCAGCCCGTCCAGCAGCAGTTGCAGGTGGCGGTGGACGAAGCCGTCGAAGCCCACCGAGCAGCCGTCGCCCGGCAGCGGCCGGGTCAGCTGGGTGACCGCGACCACCACATCGCCGACGGCGACGTCCTGGCGGAGCTGACCCGACGAACGCGCCCGCTCCATCAGGGTGTTGATGGCCCCGTCGAGTCGCTCGCCGGCTTCGACCGTATCGGGGTGGTCCTTGGCGTCCCCCGCCTGCGAGATCAGCGGGCACAGAGCGCCGATGCGCTCGTCGGCCGCCGCGTGGACGAAGCGCCGGAGCGCCTCGAACGCGTCGGACTCCTCGGTGAGCGCCGCCTCCGCCCGGTCGATGATCCGTTCCATCACATGCAGCGAGACGCGGTGGATCAGCTCGTGGCGGTCCGGGAAGTGCCGGTAGAGCGTGGCGTTGCCGATGCCGGCCCGGCGCGCGACCTCGTCCATCGGCACGTCCGCCCCCTGCTCGACGAACATCTCGCGGGCGGCCGAGATGATCCGCTCGCGGTTGCGCAGAGCGTCCGCGCGCAGCCGGGGCTCGTGACTCTTCACGGTGGTGGGACTCACGACGACGCTCCTCTCTGTCTGGGTGGTGTGCGGTCCTGTGGTCTGTCCTGCGGTCTGTGCTGCGGTGCTGCGGTCTGTGCTGCGGTCCTGCGGTCCGTGGTGCGGTCCTGCGGTCCGTGGTGCGGTCCTGCGGCTGTGCGGTGTACGAGGCGTCCCGGGTCTCGGGCCACTCGTGCCTGCTCGGCCGGGGGCTCCTGCGGCGTCCCGGGGCGAACCGGGGAGGGCTTCCCCGTTTCATGCGGACACTGATTCCAAACGGGGAAGGAGTCCCCGGATATTTCGGCGGATCGTGTGGCCTGCCTCACATCCGCGGACCGGCGCGCCCTCATAACCCTCCGTGTCCGCCGGATAACCATCCGCGTCCACAAGGCGCCCGAACGGCCCACGAACTCCCCCCGTCCGGCCGCACCCCGCGCGCCGCCCCACCGCCCCAGCCGCACGGTGATCGGACAAGCAGTCGCAGAGCACGGCTGCCCGGACGGAAGGCGGACAGCCGTGAAGCCCACCCGCCCCCGAATACGCGAAGCCCGCTCACGCACCTCGCACCGCACCCCATCCAGCGAGTCGGCCCTGCCCCACATACGCCGCCCGGACATCCGCCCGGGCCGCAGACTCCGCAGACCCCGCCGCGGCACCGCACTCTTCGCCGTCAGTGCCCTCGCCCTCACCGCACCCGCCGCAGGAACGGCCACCGCCTCCCTCGGTGCCTCCGGACCCACCCCCGTCTCCCGGGCCCAGCCCGGAGCGCCCTGCGCCCCGGCCTCCGTCTCGGGCGCGCAGATGTCGGAAGGCGTACCGACCCCGGCCGGGCACGCGCCCTCCACCGGACGGCTCCGCGCCCTCAACCTCATGATCGACTTCTCCGACGCGCCCGGCGAGGGCACCGCCCAGGACCGCCTGGCCGAGTTCTTCCCGAAGACCGCCGACTGGTACAGGGCCAGCTCGTACGGCGCCCTGTCGTACGAGGCGAGTGCCCCGGTCCGGGACTGGCTCCGTATGCCGCGGCCGTTCGGCGCGTACGGCATAGACCGCGGGGTCAGCTACGAGCCGGGCTACCGCAACCTCGTCCGGGACATCGCGCGCGTCGCCGACAGCCGGGTGAACTTCGCCGACTACGACCTGGTCAACGTCCTCGTGACGCCCAACGCCGGGCCCTCGGCGCTGGACACCGTCCTGTCCGTGACCTTCGCGGGCCTCCAGGACGCGCCGGAGGCGGACGGCGTCCCGCTGCGCCACATGTCATTCGTCTACAGCCGCCAGGACGACGGTTCGACGATCGGGCTCGAGAACGCCTACCGCGTCCTGCCGCACGAGAACGCCCACGCCCTCGGCCTCCCCGACCTCTACACCGCCAACGGCGGCGCGAGGGCCGGGCATTGGGACATCATGTCCGAGGACTGGGGCGCCAACAACGACCTCCTGGCCTGGCACAAGCGCAAGCTGGGCTGGCTCGGCGCCGACCAGGTGGCATGCGCCACCGGCAGCGGCAGCAGCGAGCACACGCTGACCCCGCTGGCCCGCACGGGCGGCACGAAGCTGCTCTACGTGCCCGTCACCGAGCGCACCGGCTACGGCATCGAGGTCCGCACCCAGGAAGGCAACGACGCCGCGGTCTGCCGCCCCGGCGTCCTCGTCTACTGGCTGGACACGGCCGTCGGCAGCGGCGACGGACCGGTCACGGTCAAGGACGGCAGACCGTCGAGCGGCGGCTGCGCGCAGCGGCCGAACATCAACGCCGAGCTGACGGACGCCACGTTCGCGGCCGGGGAGAAGATGTCCGATCGGGCGAGCGGTGTCACGGTCGAGGTCCTGGGCCGGGACGCCTCGGGCAACCACCGCGTGAAGGTCACCCGGCCCTGACACCCGCCAACAGCCGTACGGGAAGCGGGAGAAGACGCTGGGTGCGACACGTACGGGCGCATGCGTACGGGCGCACACGTACGGGCGCACGCGTACGGCGTGGGTCTCCGCCGGTGACGGAGACCCACGCCGCGGTGGATCAGCGCGGTGGTTCAGCGAACCGCGTCAGCACTCAGAAGCGGCCGGGAACCCCCGGAACGCGCTTCGGTGTCGGGCCCGGACGCTGGGCCTTCTCATGGTTCTGCGTGCTGCTCGCCTCGCAGGTGACGTTCTTCGTCGGCAACTTGCCCGTGCCCAGGTAGGAGTTGACCGCGCGGTTGGCGCAAAGGGCCGGGTCCTCGGAGTACACGCCGTGGCCCTCGCCGCCCTCGACGTAGACCAGCCGCGAGCCCTTCATGGCACGGTGCATGCCGAGGCCGCTGGTCAGGGGGGTCTGGGAGTCCCACTGGTTCTGGACGACCATGACGCCCGTCGTGTTGTCGATATCGGTGACGGGCTCTGCGGGCTTGTCCCAGAACGCGCACGGCATGACGTTGGAGCCGAAGTCGCCGAACAGCGGGTACTTGGCCATCTCACGGACCGAGTCCTGGCGGTACTGCTCGGTGTCGCGCGGCCAGGCGGCGGTGTCACCGCACACAACGGCCAGGAAGGACGCATTGCCGTTGTCGGCAGGCCGCGGGTCCGGGGCGGCGGAGTCGCGCCGCACGGTCCTGCCGTCGGCGGCCTTCTTCAGTTCGGAGACCGTGTGAGCGGCCTCCTTGGGGCTGAAGAACTCGGTCCGCGTCATGCCGCGGACCATGGTGCCGTCGAGCTTCTCGTCGTTGTACTCGATGGGGTCGCGGTCGGCCCGGGCCACCAGGTCGTAGAAGGTCTTCCGCACCTTGGCGGGGGTGTCTCCGAGCTTGAACGTGCTGTTCCGCTGCGCGGTCCACTTCGTCCAGCGGTCGAACGCCGGCTCCGTGCCCTCGGCCCACACCTGGATCATGCCGCGCCAGATCCGGGCGGGATCGACGGCGCTGTCGAGCACGAAGCGATCGGTGCGCTGCGGGAACATCTGCGCGTACACGGCGCCCAGGTAGGTGCCGTACGAGTAGCCCAGGTAGGAGATCTTCTTCTCGCCCATGACGCTGCGGATCACGTCCATGTCGCGGGCGGTGTTGCGCGTGGTGATGTGCGGAAGCTTGTCGCCGGCCTTCGCGCGGCACTTGTCGGCCACCTTGCGCGCCCGTGCGACATCACCGTTGAACGTCTCGGGCTTGTAAGGCCGCAGAAAGTTCTCCTCCTGCGCGTTCAGCTTGCAGGTCACCGGGCTGGACTGCCCGACACCGCGCGGATCGAAGCCCACGAGGTCGAACTTCTCGCGGAGCTTCTTCGGCATCGTCTCCTTCATCATCAGCGGCATCGAAAGGCCCTCGCCGCCGGGACCGCCGGGATTGAAGAGCATGACGCCGTGCCGCTTGCCGGGAGCGCTCGTCTTGATGCGCGATATCGCGAGCTTGAGCTTCTTACCCGTGGGCCGCTTGTAGTCCATCGGGACCTTGATCGTCGCGCACTGGTACGAAGCGGGCATCGCGCTGTCGCACCGGTGCCACCTGGGCTTCTGGGTCCGAAACTGCTCCAGCGAGTCCGCGGCGGTCGCCTGCGTCGGGGCGAGCGCGGGGATCAGGGTCGCCATGACCCCCACCGCGAGCAGGGGCGCTGTGCGTCGTATCCGCACGATAGCCGTTCCTTCCGGTCAACTCTCGGGACGGAACGACCCTTTCGTGTCAGGGCATGGGGGCGAATCCCTCTACGGGCCAGGCTTGGTACGACTCCGGGCGTACGGAGAAGGAGACGTGCGGAGGAGAACCGAATGGTTGCGATGGCCATCCGCATCTACAGGCAGCATTGCGCGAACGGCGAAATCCCCGACCCGCGGAATCCCCGTTTGTCGCGAATGCGGGGGCCGGCTCAGGAATCCGGAGCGATCCGCTTCTCGAACCAATGATGCGCGTACGGCTCGTCGTTGAACGCGTCGACCTCCGCGTACCCCGCCGAGCGGTACAGCGCGATCGCCTCGGTGAGCGAACCGTTGGTCTCCAGCCGGAGGACGCGGCTGCTGCCGTGACGCGCGGCATGCGCCTCGAGCTCGGTGAGCAGCCGGCGCCCGAGCCCCAGGCCGCGCGCCGAGGGGGCGACCCACATGCGCTTGATCTCGGTGGGCTCGCCGCCGCGGAACTTCAGCGCGCCGCAGCCGACGGGCTGCGTGTGCAGATGGGCGACGAGCAGGAGCCCGGCGGGCGGCCGGAGTTCATCGGGGTCGGCGGGGATGCTGCGCGCAGGATCGAAGCCGGTGTCGAACCGGCGCCCCAGCTCGGCGAAGTACTCCTGCATGCAGTACTGCGCCTCGGGGATCTCGGGGTCCGTCGCGGCGACGGAGACCATCGACGCGGTCAGGAGCCGGTCGACCTCACCCATGGCGGACACGAGCCGGTCGCGCTGGGCTTCGGTCAGCGGCCCCAGCAGGGAGGCGGCCAGCTCGTTGCTGTTGCGGTTGAGCGCTTCGCGCTCGTCGCGGCCGGCAGCGGTGAGACGCACGGTCCGCACCCGCTTGTCGCGCGGCAACGGCTCGACGGTGACCAGACCGTCGGACAGCAGAGAGCGCAGAAGGCGGCTGAGATAACCGGAGTCGAGCCCGAGCTGAGCCCGCAACTGCCGTACGTCGCGGCCTTCTTCGCCGATCTCCCAGAGCAGCCGCGCCTCGCCGATGGGCCGGCCCCGCCCGAGAAAATGATCGTTGAGCGCGCCCACCCGCTCGGTGACCGTCCGATTGAATCGCCGCACCTGGGCGATCAGCGCCTCATCCATTCTCTGACCGTAGTCAGAGACTCCGCTGCGGGTCAATGGCCGTACGGAAGATCCGGGGATCGGGAGCCATTGCCTTTGGCGGGGTGGCGGGGTGGCGACGGTGGCGGTGCGCCGTGGCTCCCGGCGCGGCCCGGGAGGGCTGGTGTCCTGCCGATACGACCCCAGACCTGGGTGGATGGCTGCCCAGCGGATCGGCCAGGGGAGGCGTCGGTCTTGGCCATGAGCCATGAGCCCTGAGCCATGAGCCATGAGCCCTGAGCCAGGAGCGACCAAGGTCCGCTAGGCTGTCTCCGGTGCCCACCCAGGCCTGCCGCAGCCAAGTCTGCCCATAGGCCAGGGACCGGCACCGACGGCGTGCGGTGATCACCGCCGACGCGTCCGGCCTCCGTAGCTCAGGGGATAGAGCACCGCTCTCCTAAAGCGGGTGTCGCAGGTTCGAATCCTGCCGGGGGCACCAGCGAAAAGACCCCCAGCCGATCTTGGCTGGGGGTCTTTGACATCCAGATCTGACATCAACGGCGGTGATCACTCACGACCGGGCCGCCTCTTGAGCAGCCGGTCCATGTGGCTGATCGCCTCGCGCTGAGTGTCCTGCACGACGTGCGTGTACACGTCCATGGTGATGCTGATCTGGCTGTGCCCGAGTATCTCCATCACCACGCGCGGAGCCACCCCGGCAGCGGTGAGAAGTGTCGCGCAGCCGTGCCGGGCGTCGTGCAGCCGGATCACGCGAAGGCCGGCGGACTCGGCGACGCGGGTGAAGGACCGGTAGACGTTTCGCGGCTCGACCGGGCGGCCTGTGCGCGTTGCGAAGACGTACCCCTCGTCCGTCCAGGCATCACCTGCTCGCTGCTTCGCCTCGGCCTGGCGCATCCGATGCCAGCGAAGCGGGGCGATGCACATGGCCGGGAGCGGCACGGCCCGACGGCGCCGGCCTTTCGGGTCGTCGTCGTAGAGGACGCCGCGGCGGCGCTGAGTCTGTTGCCGGACGTAGAGCACGCGCTGGTCCAGGTCGACGTCGGTCCAGCGAAGGCCGACGATCTCACCCCGTCGGAGTCCCATGGCGACGGCGAGAACGAAGGCGCCGTAGAGCGGGTCCTTACGGGCGGCAGCGAGGAAGTCCAGCGTCTCTTCCAGCGTCCAGGGGCTCAGCTCCCGTGACTTGGCCCGAGGCGGCTCGACGAGGCTCGCCACGTTCCGGGTCACCAGTTCCTCACGGCAAGCAGCGGTGAGAGCCGTCCGCAGGACGCGATGAGACTCCTTGGCGGTGGCAGCGGTCGTCTTGTTCTCCAGCTGGACGAGGAAGCGGCGCACGTCGGCAACTCCCAGCGACTCAAGCCGCTTCGCGCCGATCATGGGAACCAAGTACAACCGGGCGTGAGCCTCGTACTTGTCGTACGTGCTGAGCTTGCGCCGAGGCTTGATCACGTTGTCCAGCCAGTAGGGCAGCCACTCCGAGAGCCTGGCCGAGCGGGTGGGCACGGGGACGCCCTGGTCGACCTTGTCGAGCAGCTCGCGGCGCTTGGCGTCGCAGTCTGCCCAGGTCTTGCCGTAGGCGAACTTGCGGGCGCGGGTGCCATCGGGCTGAAGGACGTAGACGGCGCACTGGTATCGCCCGTCCTTGCGCTTGGTGATGGTGCCCGCGCCGTTGGGATTGCGCTTGCGCTGCTGTGCCATCAGGCAGCCTCCGCGATCTGGTGGGCGATGAAGTCGCGCAGGGAGCTGGCGGGGATGCGTCGGGCGCGGCCGATGGTGATGGAGGCCAGGCGGTGGGAGCGGATCAGGTCGTAGATCGTGGAGCGGCCCAGCTTGAGGCGTGCCATCACCTCCGGGACGGTGAGCAGTTCATCGGTCATCGGTGGGTTCTCCTTCGGTGTCGTCGGGGGTGAAGGCATTGGCGAGCCATTCCTCGCCGCGGCTGAGGCCGGTTCCGGCGAAGGTCCAGTGGGCGAGGACGAGGGTGGTGGTCTCGTCGTCGGGGGTGGCCGGCTCTTCGGTGTCGCCGCGGGCGATGGCGGCTTGCAGGCGGCGCCATTGGGCGCGGGCCTCGCGGAGGGCACCGAGGGTGGTGGAGTAGCGGCGGGTCTTGGTGGAGAAGTGGCCGCGGAATCCGAGCATGTGGGCCCAGGCGCGGAGGCGGAGGTCTTCGAGGTCCTGGCGGGCGCCGAGGGTCCAGGCGGTGCGGATCATGCGGCGGGCGTGTTCGGTGAGGTGGGCTCCGGCGAGTTCGGCCAGGAAGCGGATGGGGCGGTCGAGGGTGCCGGTGGCGGTCTCGGCGCCTTTGGTGGCGTACTTGGCGATGTAGGCGGCGACGGCCTTGTCGGTCAGGGGTGTTCCGCCCTCGAAGTCGGTGGTGCGGATGGGTCGGATGTCGAGCTGGTCGCCGAAGGCGAAGGTGTGTGTGCGGCCGTCGACGAGCGGGCCCGGGATCTCGGTAGCGGCGGACGCCGCGCGGATGGCGTCGGTGAGGAGGTCGGTGGTGGCCCAGGCCGGTGGTGGGGTGTGGCCGCCTTCGGGGCCGTCGAGGCGGATGACGGCGTGGAAGTGGATGGCGCCGCGGCGCTGGTACTCGGCGACCTTGGCAAAAGAGATGCGTGCGTGGTGGCGGAAGGCCCGCTGGGAGAGTCCGGCTCGCTTGGCGACTTCGCGGCGCAGGTAGATCGAGAAGCGGGCCCAGATCTTGGAGGCGTGCGCGTTCCAGAGCACGGCGGCGTCGTAGTCGTAGGTGTCGGGGGTGAGCGGGGTTCCGAGTTCGGGGGCGTCGGCCTGGTGGCGGGTGCGGCAGCGGCAGCGGCCGGAGTCGGGGCGGTTGTGGACCGGTCCGAAGCTGGGGGCGGTGAAGGTGGCGAACACCCGTGGGTGGGTGGCTACTTCATCGGGTGTGCCCTTGCCGCCGCGGAGGCCGGCGGTGATGAGCTGGTAGGTGTCGCGGCGGTAGACCTCGGCGCAGGAGGCGCAGCGGGTGGCGCGGCGGTTGTTGCAGCGGACCAGGAGTGATCCGGCGGGCAGGTCGGCGGAGTTCAGGTGGTGGAGTACGGGGCCGAGTTCACCGGTCGTGGTGTTGAGGGTGTGTTCGGTGCGGTGGCCGTCGAGGCGGATCGGGGTGGTGCAGCCGCCGAGTCCGCGCAGTTGGCGCACGAGGGCGGGCAGGGTGCCTGCGGTGGCGACGTAGGTGAGGTCTTTGAGGGGGCGGGAGTTCGTCGCGTGCTGCAAGGGCGTCTCCTCCTTTCGAGGACAGGGAAGGGCCGGGGCACCCGCGGTGAGAGGCGCGCAGGTGCCCCGGTCGGTGGTCTCTAGCGGCGGGTGAAGGTGGCGGTGGCCGCGGAGTCGAGGAGGGGCCGCAGCGGCGTGCTCCCGGTTCCGTCGCAGGTGCGGCAGGTCACGCGGAGGATGCTTCGGGTGCCGTCTGCGTGGAGGAATCCGGTGTCGATGGCGACGATGGGGAAGCCGTCGCAGTCGCGGCAGACGTAGGCGGGTACGGCGGGGTGCTGGGGCATGATGGGTGGTTCCTTTCGACCTGTGTTGGAAGGGGCTCGGGCTTCCGGGTGGCGGAGATGCTTGGCGGCGTGTGCGTCACCCGGGGGCCGGTCATCGAGGGGCGGGGGAACTCCCGCGGCGGCGGCGCCCCTTGGCCGCGTACATGGCCGCATCGGCAACGGCGAGCACGCTGGTGAGCGTGGACGCGGGAAAGTCGGCGACGCGGCACAGCCCGACCGAGGCAGCTACGGGGATGACGGCTCCGCCGTGCGCGACCGGGCGCCGCAGTGACGAGACGAGCTGGGCGATGCCGTCGGCGGGCAGCTCGGGGGTGACGGCGACGAATTCGTCTCCGCCGAGACGTCCTGCGGTGCCGTGAGGGCCGCACCAGGTGCGGAGCCGGTCAGCGGTGGCGACAAGAGCGGCGTCTCCGCCAGCGTGGCCGTAGGTGTCATTGAGGTGCTTGAAGTGGTCGAGGTCGACCAGGAGGACCGCGGCGGAAGCGGGGCGGCGGCGGAGGGTGCGTTCGGCGCGGGCGGTCCATCCGGCGCGCGTGTGCAGTCCGGTGAGCGGGTCGCGGCGGGCGGTGGAAAGGCGGTGGGTGAGCAGGCCGCCATGGACGGCCCATCCGAGTAACGGGGCGATGGCGGTCAGGGCTTGGAGTTCCATGGATTGTTCCTTCCGTGTGGTGTCAGCGGCGGGTGTGCTGGTGCATGGAGCGGAGGACGAGGGCGCAGATGGCCACGGAGGCGGCGGTGATGGCGACGGCCAGGAGCATGGAGACCAGGACCGTGCCCACGACCAGGACCGCGGCGGTGCCGGTGGCCAGGGCGGCCGGGGTGATCTGAACCGCCGGGCGGGCGGCCGGGGCGTGGCCGGCCACGTACGGCTGGACCGGTACGGGCCCCGGATCGGCGGACGGAGTCGGCAGGGGTGCGGTGGTGGTCGTGTGGGTGTCCTGCGGCGGGTACTTGGGACGGAACATCACGGCTCCTCGGGTCACTTGGTGGTGGTGGTGTTGACCACGTCGACGCCGGTCTCGGTGGCGCCGTCGATGGCGGGTGCGATGAAGGTGTCCGCCAGGAGGAAGCCGCCCAGGAGCAGGACGACCACGAGCCAGGTCGGCGGGCGCATGAGCTTGATGCCGAAGTAGCCGATGAGGCCGACCAGGGCGATCAGGGGGAGTTCGACGGTCACGGCGGTTCCTCTCGGTCAGGCGACGCGGCAGCGGTGCGTGCGGGCGGCGAGGGTGGCGGCGGTGCGGTTGGAGTAGTCCGAGGACCATCCGCAGCGTTCGGCGGTGCAGACGGCGGCGTGCCGGGTGTGGCCGCTGCGGTTGCGGTAGGTGCCGATCTCCACCGGGCCGACGGAGAACAGGGAGTGGAAGAGCTCGCGGCGAGGCATGGGCAGGTGGCTCCTTTCTGGTCAGGCGAGTTGGGCGGCGATGCGGTCGGCCATCGGGGCCGGGACGCCGAGGCGGGCGCGAAGTGTGTCGGTGTCGATGGGGGCGCCGGTCCGGGCCTGGTGTGCGTCGGCGACCTTGCGGGCGTGCTCGACGAGCGCGGTCGGGACGGTGAGCAGCGGAGAAGGGGCTGCGGGGCGGACCGGTGCCTGAACGGGCTCAGGTGTCGGTTCGGGCTCCGGCTCCTGGTTGACGGACTCCCGAACCAGCTCGATGGGTTGGGGCTCCGGTGCCACGAGCGTGGGCACGGGGGCGGGACCGACTTCACCGTCTGGGTCGGGCACGGCGTCATCGAGCGGCGTCGGCTCATCGGCCGTTGCGGGTGCGTGGACGAGGAGCGTGCCGCCGAGGAAGGCGAGCGCGGGCCATCCGGCGACGAGGATGCGCAGCCAGTCGGGTACGTCGCCGAGGTCGAGAAGGCCGGCTGTCGCGATGTTGGCGCCGAGTGAGGCCGTGAGCGCCACGGAGAACCAGAACCAGGCGGCTTGTACGGCACCGCCGGAGGCGCGAAGTGTGCGGAGGCGCCTCCAGGCGGCGACCAGGAGCAGGTCGACCGAGACGGGATAGGCCCAGGCTTTCCAGCCGTCTTGTCCCGCGGCGGCAGCGATGTCGTGGAGATGCGCGAAGGACAGGGCACCCGCGATCACGGCCTGTACGAGTACGGCGTCGAGTCGGGCGATGTGGCGGCGCATCGGTCCTCCTTCCTATTCGGGCAAGGCGGGGGTAGGGACCTGGCGCGAGGCGGTCACGCCAGCCGAGGCGTGAGGGGTGTTACTCGGTGACCGGGCGGGGCTTCACCAGCGAGGGCGAGCAATCCGTCTCCGCGGCCTCAAGGGGCGGCAGCACCGGGCAGAAAGCCGCCAGCTCAGGAAGCTCGGGGGTGCGGTGAGCCTGGGCATTGCAGACGCTCACCGCGTGACGGAGCGAGGTGAAGGGCGTACGGGTGCGAACCCAACCACCGCTGGAGTCACCCGAGATGGCGGTACCGGGACGGTCCTCGGGGATCTGCACCGTGGCCAGCACGGCGTCGGGGGAGATGTCGCCGAATGCCATCTTGGCGGAGGCTTCGTCGTTGACGCGGTGGGCGGTACGGCCGGTGAGCTGGGCACGGAGCATGGTGATGCCCTTGCCAAGGTCCGAGCCGAAGCGCTGTCCGCAGATCTCCACGTAGATGCCGGCCGCGCGGCCGAGCTGGGCGAGCCTGACGAGGGCGGTGACGATCCGGTCCCGCCGCTTCTCCTCTTCCTTGGTGGTGAACAGGGCCAGTTCCGCCACCTCATCGACCAGGAGCACCACGGGCACGGGCCGCAGGTCGTCGGGCAGGCCCCAGATGTCAGCGGTGATCTCGGCGTCGGGGACGTCAGAGCTGACGCGTTGCTCGCGACGGATGACGCGGTAGGTGTCGGCCATCCGTGATACGAGCGCATCGAGCAGTTCGGCGGCGGCGTCGGGGTTGTCGGCCAGAGCGGAGAACCGCCGTGCCAGGGGCGCGAGTTCCACGCCCTCCTTGCAGTCGATGCCAACCAGGGCGACGTCGAGCGCGGCCAGCTCGGCGACGAGGCGGCGCTGGTACACCGACTTCCCTGACTGTGTCGCGCCCAGGTTCAGCGCATGGGGCACCTGCCGGTAGTCGCGGTAGTGGACCGTGCCGTCATCGCGCAGGGCGATGGGGACCCTCATCACACCGGCGTCCGTGCGGGCAGGCATCTGCACGCGCCGAAGGACGTCGTAGCCGGTCATCCGCAGCTCGACCACACCGGCCCGGATCTCCCGGGAGGCGACGCCGTGCATACGGAACGAGTGCCGGAGGCGGTCGGTGGAGGTTGCGATGTCGAAGGCGTCCTGCCCGGGGCGAAGGCCGAGCCTGAGGACCAGGCCGGTCCGAGTGATGCGTATCCGCAGCAGCCGAGGCACCCGGTTCGCCGGAGTCTCCGACCGCATCGCCCGAGCGAGTAACAGCCGAGCCCGGGAGGGCGGAACGGTCAGCCCGCACGCTTCCATCACCGATGCGTAGGTGAACATCACCCGTGCCAGCGTGAACAGGGCGCCAAAGGCCAGCCAGTACCAGACCGGGCGCAGCCACCGAAGCACCACGGCCCCGGCAGCCACGACCAGCGACAGCGTCAGTAAGGTCTCTCCCCACATCGTGGTCAGCCCTCCGAACCGGATGCGGCGGGGGCCAGCGGGGTGATGGCCACGGCCCGGAAGGCGATCCCCCACCGCTTCTGACCGTTGAACTCGTTCTCCCAGGAGCGGGCCTTGAGGTCGGTCACCGCCACAGGCATGCCGAGGGTCAGTCCCTCGGAGATCCCGGTCTCCGGGACCGAGACGGTGTAGAGGTCCGCTGCACCGTCGTCGGCCACGGTCAGGCCGATGGTGAGCATCTGTGCACCGGTCTCCCGGTCGACGGCGATTTCACCGGTCTGTCGGTTGACCACCTTCGGCGACGGGGCAACCGCCACGAAGATGGCGGCAGTGGATGTGTCGATCTTGAAGGACGGCATGAGCACTCCTGCGTCTTGAGGTACCGGGGCATGCACGAACTGCCGATTGCAGTCCTAGGACTACGCCGACTCGTTAAGAATGACCCACAGTCCTAGGACTGTCAATGTCCTAGGACTGTGCTTCACTGAACGCGTTGAGAGGAGGTCTGAAATGGCACCGAAGTGGCGCCAGCTGGCGGACAGGCTGGCCGAGAAGATCAGAAGTGGCGAGTACCAGCCCGGCGCGCAGTTGCCCCACATCCGCGACCTGGTGGAAGCCGGGGAGGGCTCGAAGGCCACGGTTCATCAGGCGTACAAGGCCCTGGAGGCCGAGGGCCTGGTCACGGTGTCACGTGGGCACGGCACGATCGTGCGACAGCAGGCCCCGCTCAAGCGGCTCGGCATCTACCGCTACGACAAGGCCAAGTGGCGGGACGGCGACGAGGTCGCATTCATCGCTGACCGCGTGGCGTCCGGTCGCTCCTATCGCCGCAACGAGCAGACGCAGACGGTCAGTCGCGTCGAAGCCCCCGCAGTGGTGGCCGAAGCCCTCGGCGTGCCCGTCGGCTCGGATGTCTACGCACGCGCCCGCCTGGTGAAGGAAGGCGAGCAGCCAACGCACTCCCTGACCAGCTACTACCGTCCCGAACACGTCGAGGGAACGCGCATCGTCGACCCGACCCCGGGCCCCGCCGGCCGCGGCGGAGGATTCCGCGTGCTCTACGACGCGGGGTACGAGATCGACCACATGCGGGAAGCCTTGTTCGCCCGCGCTGCGACCTCCGAGGAGTCGAAGCTTCTCCAACTGCCGCCGGGTGAACCAGTGGTGGAACTCCACCGCACGACCCGTATGGCAGACGGCACGGTCGTGGAGTTCGCCATTGGCATCCACGCCGCCTCGCGCTTCGCCTGGGAGTATGACTTCAAGGTGCCTGACTCTGCCCAGCCCGCCGAAGGCTCCTGATGATCCGGGACGACGCGCGCGTAGACGCTCAACTGCTCTGGGACTACCAGCTGATGGGCCACGAGCCGCAACCGTGCTCCGTCGGCATCGGCCTGGGCAGTCACGATCTCGGCGTCGCTGACACAACGGTGGACCTGTACCAGCGCGGGATGATGCCGCTCATCGTCTTCACCGGGGCTACCAGCCGGACCACGCGCGACCACATGCCGCGGGGCGAAGCTGAGCACTATCGGGAGCGCGCCATCGAGCTGGGCGTGCCCGACTCCGTTGTGCTGGTGGAGCCCAAGGCCCGCAACACCGGCGAGAACATCACACTCTCCCGAGCCCTGCTCGAGGAACGTGGCATCGAGGTGTCGTCAGTTCTTCTCGTCAGCAAGCCGTACGAGGAGCGCAGGGCCTACGCGACAGCGTGCAAGCTGTGGCCGGCCGTTGAGTTCGTGAGCGCTTCGACGCCGATGACGTTCGACGAGTACGTGGCCTCGATCGGCGACGCCCGCCTGGTCGTCGACATGCTCGTGGGCTCCCTGCAACGGCTCCTGGTCTACCCGGCCCAGGGCTTCATGATCGAGCAGCTGGTCCCCGCTGAAGTCACTGCGGCCTACGAGCGGTTGTGCGCTCAGGGCTACACGAGCCGACTCGTCCCGGGCACAGCCCAGGATGGGTGAGTAGAAACCTTCTCTACGAGTTCAAGACCCGCGCACGGCGCGGGCGCGCCGCCGATGCGGCGCGGCCGGCCTCCTGTCTTCGCCCCGGCTGGCCGCGCCCAGCGGCGCGCCACGTGCAGCGGGGCTGAGCAGAGAAAGCCCTCTGTGGCTGGGGCCGGTCGGCTCCACGGCTTTAGCCACCTCCCCGGTCCGGGTCCCACGTCGAGCAAGACCAGGGGGCCACTCGTTCAAATTCCGGGCAGGTCCAAAGACTGCCCGAGTTGCCAACTAGCGTACGGCCCCCTGATCATGCCCGACCCCAAACCAGGCAGGCCACCGACCAAACCCGCTCCACCGACCTTCGGGATCAGCCGCGCCGCAATGCGCCAGCTGAGCCAGTGGCAGCTATAGAGACTGGACATCAAATCAAACCATCGCGGTTCAATTGTAATTTTCGTCCAGTGGGGGCTTTTGGATCCTCTCCTCACTCAGCAGGAGAAAGAGATCTTTAGTGTCGAAACTATCCAGAAAAAGCCCCGGGAAACCCAGGTCAGAACTGACCCGATGCACCAATTCGCGGGCATACGGATGCAATGTCGCGAGGACGATCACGTTTCCGAAAGTTGACACCATTTCATCGGAAACGGATTCCAATTCATGCGAGTATCCTGCTTGGAATTCGCATTTGATTTTGAATATTTCCTCGCCTTCAGCTTCTGCGGTCACCTCGTATGCGACCTGAAACGTGACCTCCCTTTCTGCAACCGAAATGGAGGGTTCAAGTTCAGTACTCACGTCATACGGCGGGTCAAGTCGCCTGTTGAACACCTTGGCTTCAAGGTCGTTTAGGCGAATTCCACGCAGCTTAGCGCTTCGATGTAGAGTCGACGCCAAACGCAAGGACTGAGCGAATTCGTCAGATGTCTGCATTGTGTCCCGAATCGCGCCGGAGCGAGTATACTGCGGTTGCCCACACGCGGCTTCCATCAAAGTCCGCGTTCCGACTTCCTGTCGTCGACCAGGCACATCCCTGGCGAGCTGGCTCCATACGGACAGCACTCATCTCATAAGCAGTGCTGAATCGCCAGTCTCCACCATCATCCCTCAGCCGAACATCAAGGCGACAGCCGATCGCCCTGGCATAACGCTGCACTGTCGAGAGACGAGGGTCAGTGCCACCGTTCTCGAGTTCAGAGACTGCGGACTGCGTCGTCTCCATACGGTCCGCCACGACAGCCTGGTTGATGGAACGAGCCTTTCGGCGAGACACCAACCGCCGCAGAAGCCCACTCCTCGTGCGAGCGTCTTCGTAGGCAGCTTCGAATTCCGGGCTTGCCAGCTCGTCATCAATGAAGAGGTCGAGTTCGTCGCGATCATCCCGACTCATGGCGCTCCCCTAAATTCACTCGCGAGCTTCCCAATCCCTTAGACGGCTAATTGCCAGATCTTTGGCCGTCTTCGGCAACTTTCTGTCCTTCTTCGTGATGACATGCAGCGCCAGAAGAACATGGTCATGACTACCGATGGGCGAGTAGAGGACGCGATATGTGCAGCCCCCAATGAATACGCGTACAGCCTGCAGACCGTTGCCGATCGATTCCTGCTCATACGGCATATGCTCTTGGCGAAGCACCCGTTTCATTGCGTCAAGGATCGCCGCCCGAGCCCCCACGCCAAGACTTTTCAAATCGTCTCTGACGATGTCCCTACCTGTGCGGGTCTTATAGAACCGCCAACGCCTGCTGGTCAGTCGGCCTCCCCCCGGATGCGCTAACAATCACAGCGGGAGATCAATTACCCACGGCGCTACGCCCTCACTCCCATGTTGATTCTAACGATGGATCACCTCCCAGGTGACGAACTTGACTACGAGCCAAGATATCGGCTACGACCGATACTCGCAAGCTACCCATCGCAGCGCTTCTATAACCCTGAGTGACTGAAGGGCGGGGTCCAGGCCCTTCTGAGCCACCGCGGCTGGTGGCTTGCTCAGCGGTGACGGGCGGACCTGCCCCCAAGGCTCAGGACCTTCACTGATGCCCAGGTTCACGGCCTTGAAGGCCGGCCGTCAGCCGAGCGCGCCCAGGTCTGGGCCGTTTCCGGGCCGTCCGAGACCGCTCGTTAGGCCGTGCCCGATCAGTCGGGAACCACTCACGGCCATTCAGACGCGAAGGTACGTCAGCCTCCGGCGCGCTGACTTGCGCGGCGAGCGGAAGACACCTAACCGGGGCATGTGAACAGGCAAGTCGTGATGACCACCCGTCTCAGTTTCCGTCTCATTCAGGGCCGTTCACGGTCGTTCAGGCGGGTTCCAGGGCTTCCCTGGTCTCGGTGGTCGACCGCCCGTGAACCCAGGTGAACGCCGTCGAACTACGCCAACCACGCCACCACCACAGTTGGAAAGCGTGCGCTCCCCGTCCCGTGGGTTCGCTGTGCTGAGTTCGTAGGGCCTGCTTGTCGGTCGCAGGCCGTCGACGTGTCCGGGGGCCGCAGGGCTGATTCTACGAACCCTCCTCGGTACCAATAGTGATGAGGCTCCGCAGCATGGCTTGAGTCTCGCGGTCGGTCGAGTAGAGCACGGTGCCGGCCATGCCACGTGTGAGCAGTACTTTGTACGTGTTGCGCATGAGTCGGTCGAACTGTTGCGTAGGCGTTCTCGCCAGGCTGCTGTCCCGGCTTGCTGTTTTGTCGGGACTCCACATGTCGCTTCGCCAGACCAGGTCTGGGCCGAAGATCACACCGTTCCAGGGGTACTCGAACCCTTGGGCGGTGTAGATACAGCCGACCTGACCGAAGCCTCCTTGTTCTGTGGCCCATAGTGAAGAGGCGGGCGCCCCTGGTGCGATTTTTCTGGCGTTCCAGGGCCTACGCCATTCTCCGATGGCCACGTCTTCGGGAAGGCTGCCGTCGTTCCGTGGATCACTCCATGGCCAGCAGAAGCCGGCTGTCATGCGCGCTGTATGCCCTGCTTCATGCTGGGCACGGAGGTAGTGCTCCATCTCTTGGGGCGAGTTGGCGACCAGCACGCTGAAGTTCTGCTCGGGTTTCCAGGGGACAGGACCGCCAGCCTCCAGCCCCATGAGGCGGAGAACCCAATGCTCGTAGGCACGACTCCCACCGCACCGGAACTGATTGTTGAGATCGACGTGGCGGACAAGGCACCCCCGGGCGCGTGCAGCCCGGTCGATGTCCTCCACACTTCCCATCTCCCCGGGCCGCACGACCTGGTGTTGATCGAGCAGGAAGACGGGAACTCTGGCCGCGTCCATGAGTTCCTCTACTTGCCTCCGATGGTTCCCGTCCCAAGCCGGTGCGTTGGATCCTGACGACCGCAACCGCATGCGGTGAGCTTCGTCGCAGATCAGGACGTCGAGACCGTTGCGTTCCACTTGCTCAAAGTCGTTGAAGTAGCGGAACAGCTTGGGGATTCGGTTGTTCGTCTGGCCTGCGACGTGCCGAAGCGTGGTCGTGAAGGACTTGGACCCGGTCGCATGGGCGACGGTGCGGCCGTTCCGGCCGAGATGGCCCATGAGGTGCAGAGCGATGAGGCTCTTGCCCGAACCTGGGCCCCCGGATATGACGATGACTTCCTTCTGGTCCGAGCTTCGAGACCGGTCCACCGCTCGTTTGACTAGAGATACGGCTACCTGCTGCTCATCCATGAGGCGGAAGTTGCCGCCTCGGATGATCTCGTCTGCGGCTACTCGCATCAGTTGTCGACCCGGGGCAGTGGGACTGCCCAGTAGATCGTCCGCTTCCAGCGCACCGCTCTGAGGGGACAGTCGGGTCCGTAGGTAAGCTATGAGTGCACCACGGGTTGTATCCGTGAACAGTTGGGCCTTCGCGTCGGCCATGCCGAACAATCCGGCGATGTCCTGATCAGCAGCGTTGTGCAGGTAAGCCACGCCGGTCACGAGGTCTTCCTCGTCGCTGAGCAGGCATGTGAAGTCCTGTAGGTAGTCGCAGTAGCGACGTACCTGGGCAACGGGATGCAATGTCGCGTGGTTGCCCCTGCCCTTGACCAGACATAGGTCGTCAGTCTCCGGGACCAGTCGCGCCGCACTCCATTGCTTCAGCTCGACGACGACGTAGGAGAGTCTCCCAGTTGTGGGATGGGAGCCAGCGAGTATGGCATCTGCACGCAGGCTGGCCAGGGGCAGTTTCTGCTCGATGAGGACTTCGACGTCATCGAGCTCGGCATCGCGCAGGACCGCTCCCAACGCCGGAAGGCTGTTCATCCATGAGCGGCGTTCCCCGGGCGGAGGGTCCCGATAGAACGCGGAGCGGTATTGCTGAGCGAGCTCCTCGGCGAGGCCACCAGCATTGCTCTTCTCGAACAGTGTGCGTGCAGACATGCGAAGCAGGGGCACGAGCGATCTCCAGACAACGGTGTGACGGCAAGAGGCCTCAGGGGGCTCCGGCTAGGTCGCCTGCGGGTCTATGAGAGCGGCAGCCGGTACTCGAAGCTTCTCGGCCTCAGGTCCTCGTCGGCCGGCTCCCAGTCGTGAAGGTGCAGCACCCTGCCCGCGGCCGTCGCATGGGGGTCAGTCCGCACATCTACCTTGATGTCGCTCACCACATACAGATCCACCGTGTACTGCGGATTCCGCGCATGCTCGATCTCATTGATCGTCAACTCCACGCTTGTAGCGGCACCAGTCGTCCCCTTCACCTCAACCCGTCGCTCTTCGCCGTTCCGAGTGCAGTGAAGGTCGTAGGGCTTGCCGAGCCGTTCGACGGTCCACCCTTCCAACTCGTAGTGAGCGACTGCCATGTTCTCCGCGTGCAGTTCGATGGCCTTGCGCTTCTTCGGGTCGGAGACGAAGCCGGCTCCGTGGTGACGCTTCGGTGGCTTCCGGCTTTTAACCAGCCCCGCCGTGATCCCGGGCGTGCCACTGAGAGGCACCACCTGCCGCTCCGCCCAGTTCGCATGGATCCCTGCTGCATCGAGCAACGGCTGAGGGTCCATGTCGACGAGCATCCCGATACCCTGCTGCGTCCCTGAGCGCCGTACGGCGTTACTACCGGCAAGCCCCATCGGCCCGTCTTCATCGAGACGGACGCCTTGGAGCACCGCCAACGGTTCGATACCGAACCGCACGGGGTACTTGATGACGCTCTCGGCCTCCTCGTCCGGCCAGTGGGGTGCCTCTGCCTCATAGAAGCTCTCACGCACCTCGAAGAGATACACGGTGATCGTATGGGTGACCCATTCCTCGAGCTGCATCCGAGGCGCTACGCCCGTGGCAAGCACAGCAAACCGCGGACGAGCTGAGCGATACTCCGGTTTCCATCGGGGGAACCCCCACGAACCGGTCTCAATCCCGTGTTGCAGGTTTCGCTGGGACTTGGTGCTCTGAGGGACGTGGACCAGCACGAAGGAAGCCGTTTCCATGCAGCCCAACCTAGCGGTGGGCTATGACAGTTGGCATCGTGCAGGTCTCGTGGGCGCCCCGCATGCCACGGTCGCCTCCGAAGCAGGGTCGGCAACGGGTAGCCAAAGTGCGCGCCGCCGCAGCCGTGCGTACAAGCCCACCGAAAAAACCCCCAGTTCACTCATCCGCCGCCTTGTCTCTCCTGGAGCGGCGCTGACTACCATGCGCCGGGGGGCCCCACAGCGGTCGCCTTAGTGGTCGGTGTCGAGAGCCTTTCGGGCTGCCTGTTGGAAGGCCCTCTCCGGCCCTCGCTTCGCCGATGCTGCTGTCTTGAAGCGAGTTTCCAAGTCGGCGATCCGTCCAGTGCCTTCCCGCTCCGCAGCTCGGAACCAGGACAGCCCCGCCATGTCGAGGTCGTACAGGCTCTGCCGTAGGGAGTCAGCTGCCTCGACTACCGCGCGGGGCCCAGCGACCACCACTGTCGAAACGGCGGCGCTGAACTGTTGCCATGCATCGTGGGCTTCAACGAAGCTCGCCTGCCAATCGTCCAAGGTGGCTCGTTCGTCCAACAGCTGGTCAGACACCTTCCACCACGCTGCAGAGAGTTGCTTCGAGCTTCCTATGCAGGCGTTGTAGGCATCTCGTCTCAACTCATCTCGCCACCGTGTCCGGTCAAGCTGAGCCTGCACTCGCAGCTGACGTCCCTGCGCGAGAACGGTGACCAGGCCACCGCCAAGTCCCCCTATTGCCCCGATAGCTGCGCCGACCACTGCCGCATCGCCTGCTTCCACCTGAACATTAGATCGCGGCTCTGCGCATCGAGACCAGGAGCAAGAACGGCTAGGGCCGCGGCCTCGTGAGGAATGTGCAGCTGACACCCAGGAGTGACTTCAACGGCTGTGCTGGACCGGCCGCTCTTTGTCCGGACCTCGCCGGAGCCTCAGGGCCTCGACGTCCTGGCCGTCACCGACCCCGGGACCCACCCAAGCCCTGCTTCAGCCAGCATCACGACGCCATCGCCCACTGAGGTAGAGGGTGCACCCCCGTCCAAGGACCGGCCCGGCCGGCACTCGCTTCCGGCACGGTTTCTCCATTTGGCCTCCACTGAACCACCCGAACCGGAATGATTCAGCCCTCAACATGTCCAGTCCAGGGGGGGCCTTGAGCACCGACAGTACGCCGCCACCAATGCCGGGCTTCCAGCCATCGGAGCCGCAGCGCAAGAACCGCACCAACGCGATCATCATCGGTGCCGCTGCGGCGGTCATCGCCACCATGATCAGCACAGGCATCATCATCGCCGACAGCGGCAGTGGCGACACCGAGGCTGGTCCTGCGCCCACAGTCACAGTCACCCAGACCGTCGAGGGCGAGGCGGCTGCTGAGGAGGACGTGCCCTCAACGTCCAGCCAGGAAGCCGACTTCAGGGTCGGCGAGGAGGCACGTAACGGTGGAGCGGTCGTCAAGATTTCCAAGGTGTTGGAGAGTGACACCATCACTTTGGCCGGGGTGCAGAAGCAGGCAGGCGCCGATGCCAAGTTTGTGACCTTGAAGACCATCGTCACCAATGAGACCAAGAGCGGCATGGACCTGACCTGTTCACTGCCCATCGTCAACGCTCTGATCGACGACCAGGACCGCCGCTTCGACACGATCGACGACCTCTACGAAATTTCTGGAAACCCGGAATGTAACGCACAACTACAGCCGGGCTTCAAGGACGAGATGCAATTCGTCTACCGCGTGCCAGAGGACGTGGAGGTCACAGCATGGGAGTTCTACGAGTACGACCTGGCCAGTGAGCCGACGCCTTCCCTCGTCGACCTTAGTTGAGCTCACTAGCACGCAAGAGAACGCCAGCTACGTGCCGGTGTCCCGGAGGCGGCCCCGCCACCAGGGCTGTCCAGCTCGCGGAAGACCGGTCGATCTCGGAGACCATCTGGAGTCTGGGGGCGATGTGCACCCCAGTTGGGGCATCGGCCGCGCTTATGCAGAAGAGTGCCGAAGACGGGATGAGGGGTAGCTGTGAGAGGTCGTAGAGAGCTCGTTGTGAAAGAGGCTGATGGGCCGGAGGGCGCTGCAACGTACATGCGGGACTGCTATCTGCTTGAGTTTCGGGAAAAGCAGCGAGAATACGTGCTGCAAAGAGAGCAATCAGAGAAGCAGCGCTGGGAATCAGTCTTCGAGTGTCTCGAACGAGGAGAGCTGGAGCAAGCCGCCGAGGAGTTGCGTCAGGCCAGTGATCCGTCTCCGGAACTACGGGTTGCTCTGGAGCGCGAGGCGGAGGAGGTCATCCAAGTTCATCGCGAACCGGCTGTTCTTGTACGGCCAAGCTCCCCTCACAGCCGGGACGTCTTCCACAGGAACGAACGCTGCGGGCTCATCAGCGGAGACCGTCGGCACCCGGACCAGGCCAGTTGGATGCTGCTTGGCGATGCGGAGGCGACCGGGTATCGCCCATGTGCTCGTTGTGCGGATGAACCGTGATTCAAGATCCCGCGGCTATGCGCGGACGCCTTCTGGCGATCAATGGATGGCGTGCCAGATCTGTGCCAGATCCAGCGGTCTGCCACGGTCAAGAGGGGTGACTGGCGTGTATCTCTGTGCCTGTCAACTCAGTTGAAAAGGGGCAGCTCACCGGCACACCGACCCAGCCTCTCTCCTAAAGCGGTGCTGACAGAGCCTTGCCTTCGCAGGCTCAACATCTATCGGCCACTCGACCAAGCCCAGGCTGATGTCACAGGTGGCTGGCATGCTACGAACTGTAGACAGAGGGGGGTCTATGTCCGTACCAAGCAAGTGGAAAATTGCGCAGCATTGGAACGAAAGCCCGAGAAGGGAAGATTTCGCACCTCATCTGTTGCTTGATGAGCCGTGTTGCTTCGCTTGCGGGTGGTTCTCAGAGCGATGGAAGCGAGCCACGGCCCAAGCCTCATGGCAGCGCGCCAACCTCGAACGAGCCCACATCATCCCCAGCAGCCTCGGTGGACCAGACGACGCGGACAACCTGCTCCTACTCTGTAAGCCTTGCCATCAAGAATCTCCAGACTGGGTGGACCCAGCCCAGATGGCTCGCTGGATCGCGACCAGAGAAGAGCGCCCCAGCAGGGAACTTGAGGCCTTCTTGGCTTGGTTTGCCGCAGCCGAGAAGGCTCCGGATTTCAAGGACGCCCTAGCCTCTGTCGTCGCGGAGGAGGGGGCAGCTGAGCGAGTGTCTGAGCTCCTTCAGGACCTCCTCGGCCGAGCAGGAACACACTTCGGCGTTGGATTCAGCCAAGGCACACGTGTCGCCGTGCTTCAGGCAGCTGCCGATGAGATCAACAGGCGTGCTCAGCAGACAGGCTGGGAGGCTGATGAATCTCGGTCGGTTGACATCCAAGACTGACATCAACGCCTGCGTACAGCAGCGGTCGTGCGCGATCTCGCTCAGCCACAGCGTCTAGGGAGTCATACGGCCGAACTGAGCCTTGATCGAACTCCTAAAGCGGGTGTCGCAGGTTCGAATCCTGCCGGGGGCACAACGCGTTACTGCTCTGACCTGGGACTTCTCCCCCAGGGAGGGGTTCTACTCGGCCTCGGACTCCTCGTCCGGGGCCGTTTGCGTGAGCGGTGCGTGAGCGGACGGAGAGTTGATCTCCCGAACGTCGCCCGACGGATCAGCATCATCCGGCACAGGCTCCGGGTCGGACTTCTCCACATCGTGGGCCTCGGGCTCCGCCTTGGGAGCCGCGTTCTCGGAGGTCGCACGGGCGCGCGGTACGAGCCGGGCTGCAGCCTCGGCGATCGCCAGGTCCGCCTCGGGGAGCAGGCTCGTGTACGTGTCGGCCGTGATGGTGATCGAGGAGTGGCCGAGCATCTCCTGGATGTCCTTCAGGTCGGCCCCGGCCGCGTGGGCCAGCGTCGCTGCGCCGTGGCGGAGATCGTGGAGCCGGACCGGCGGGAGGCCGATCTCCTCGTACAGCTCGATGAAGCGCCGTGTGACGTTGGCGGGGTAGAGCATCTCGGCGTTCTCCTTGGTGAAGACGCGTCCAGTCTCCACCCAGGCGTTCTCCCACTCGTCACGGTCCTTGTCCTGCTGGGCGCGGTGCCGCTTGAGGGCCTGGACCGTGTCGGAGCCGAGCGCGATGGTCCGCGCGCCGGCGTCGGTCTTGGGGTCGTCCTCGTACACCTCCCAGCCGTCCACGACGAGTTGCTTGGCGACGGTGATGAGAGCGGCGTCCAGGTTGGTGTCGGTCCACTTCTGGCCGCACGCCTCGCCCCGGCGCAGCCCGCGGAACGCGATCAGGTGGAACAGCGCGTACAGGCGGTCCTCCGCGACGTGGTCGAGGAAGAGCCCGGTGTGCTCCGGCGTCCAGACCATCACTGACGACGGTTTCTCGCCGGTGCGCTTCCAGTGCAGGATGCGTTCCTCGGTCCATACGAGGGCCTTGGGTCGCTTGCCCGCCTCCAACTCGACGTGGGCGGCCGGGTTGAAGGTGATGAGCTGCTGGGCGATCGCGGCGTTCAGTGCGGCCCCGCAGGGTGGAGCGAACGCGCTGGCGTGTGGCCGGGCCGACGATACGGCGGTAGGGCTCCATCTCTGCGATGGCTACCTTCATCGCCTTACGGCGGGCCCGGGGCTCGCGGCCCTTCCAGGGAATCTGGGCGAGGTCCTCGTACGCCTTGCGGCGGGCCGCGTTGCCTTCGGCGATCTCGACGTTGGCCTCGGCGATGGCCTCGAACATCTCCGACAGGTGGGCGACCCGAAGGCGGTCGAGCCGGTAGTGCCCGATCCGCGGTTTGAGGTGCACCCGGATGTTGCTCTCGTCGCGGCTGATGGCGCTCTGCCGCCCCTTCTTGCCCGCCAGCCACATGTCCAGCCACTCGCCGACCGTGAGCCTGCTCGTCAGGTCCAGGCCGTGGCTGAGGCGCCTGCGGGTCGCATCGATGTTCGGCGGCGGGGCCTTGTCGTCGGCCACCTTCTCCAGCAACTCGGCTATCTGGGCAAGGCCCTCGGCGTCGTCGGCGTCAGCGAGACCAACGAGCGCGCGCACGTGGTCGAGGTCCGCCTGGGCAGCCTTGAGAGACTCGTAGCCGGCGCGGCTGAAGGAACGGCGGGTGCCGTCCTCGCGGGGCGGCAGCTCCTGGCGTATGGAGTAGGAGCCGTGCTTGCGGCCGGCGAGCTTGGGGCAGTTCTTGCCGAGCGGCTTGCCGGTCTTGGGGGCACGGCAGTAGCAGCGGCGGTGGGTGGAGCCCTTCAAAGGCGTTCCTCCGTGGTGTCGGTATCGGGTTCGGGCGGGTCTACGTCGCCCAGTGCGGGTGGCAGGTCGGGTGGGATGGCTCCCTCCTCGCGAAGGTCGCGGCGGAGGTAGCGGAGCCGGTACTTGGCGGAGATGGCCTGGTCGCCGTACTTGGCCCGCTGGCGCTCGGCTTCTTCCTGCTGAGCGCGGCTGGTGGCCGTCTTGGTCGCGAATCGCGCCCGTTCTTCCTCTTCGAGCGCGGCGAGGGCGGTACTCACGAGGCTGGCATGACGCTCGAAGTCGGGGACCAGGCCCGCGTCGTAGCCAGACACGTGCTCCTCGCCGGTGAAGCGGCGCAGGGCGTCCCAGGTGGGCACGAGGTGCTGGAACGGCAGTTCCTGGGTCTCCTCGACGTAGCCGACCGGGAAGATCAGGCAGGCCGGGTACGTCTCCAGGGCGGCCGCCAGGACCATGACGTCCACGAGGGGCAGATTGGCCCTGCGCCCGGACTCCATGTTGGCGACGTGCTGGACGGATGGCCGACAGTACGCTGAGCCCAGTGGGATCGGGTCCGCAGCACATCGTCCAGGAGGTGCTTCATGGCGGCCTAGATGGCTGCCCCGGCGTGGATGCATGAGCAGATCACGGCGGCGGAGTACGAGTCGTCCGGGGCAGTTTTTCGTGAGCGGACGCAGAGTTGATCTCCCGAATGCCACCGGCGGATCAGCATCATTCGGCACGGGCTCTTCCGCCTTGTCCCATCTCCACGCGCTGCGCCGGACGTCGCTCACCGTGGACTACGGGGACTTGTTCGAAGGCAGCGGTTACTACCGCCTCGCGCGCGGCACGATCGAGCGGCAGATCCTCCTCAAGCTATACGCGTCCTGGCCCTCGGCAACCACGGCTGGTCCCACCACCTCGAAACCACATCGAACCCGATCTATGCCAGCGCACGGTCTGTGTCAACGCCGTCGATGCCAGTACCGGTGACGCGATCTTCCACCGACTGCACATCGCCGACATCGGTGATCGCCGCGTAGGCGTGACCGCCGTGATCAGACAGCAGGTGTTCCACTCGATCCCTGCAGCGCAGCGAGCCGACCCCGAGGTCACGGATCTCGTGCAGGCCCTGCACGATCTGGCGCTCGCCCACCGGCACCAGGTGGACAGCCGGGCCTGCCACAGCGACCAGTACGGTCCCGTCCGCGTCGGTGACCCGCTCGTCGTCAAAGGCCACGACGATTGCGCCATAACCGGACATCCGTTCATCGCGGACCGTAGCTGCCGTTCGGTCCGCACGCGAAGCACGCACGGGGGTCCACACGGTCTGTTGGCCGGGATATCAGGCTGTTCCCGATGGTCTCTCCGCATTACCTCCCACCTGTGCAGAAGCACATAAGAGGACCCGTCAAGGACGCTTCCGCCGGGCCGACCAGCACGTCCTCGACCAGCCCATTCAGCGACGCCCACGGCGCCGAAGCTTGTGAAGCAGATCCAGCCATCCTGCCTGGAGCTCGTTGCTGTGACCTCAACCGACCCTCACTCTGGAACGTTCGTCAGCGGCCGAGAAGGAGAATGGTGAACGTTCCGCGACGCCACGCGAGTGATCCAGACGTCATCGGGCAGACAGCAGGGTTGGTCAATTTCCTGCGTGATGTGGTCCACAGCAGCCATCAGCGGCAGCGTGACGACCGAGGTCGCGACCACCTTTGGCTGGCCCGGCTGCCCGAGCCCGTCCGCAGGCCGGCACCGCGCGATGACGGCGTGCTGCTGATCCTCGACCATGTGCCGCAGAGCGCGCCGCCCGACCTGCCCGCCTCGCTCGACGGCTGGGTGGAGCCGACGCGCTGCCTGGACCCAGATGGAGGCGATCCGCCTCTTGCGGAGGAGGGTCCGGGGCGCGAGCTGGTGCGCGTCGCGGACGAGCAGGAACGGCTGGAGGAGGAAGACACCCTGCGCCGTGAAGAGGCCGGTGACGTGCTGCGGGCCTATGGCACCTGGCTGGACCGCTGGCGCAGGTGGGCGGAGCGGGAGCGCGCGGAACGGCCGCTCCGGGAGCTCTACGACCGGGTCTACGCATGGCACCAGAAGCTGGCCCAGGAGGACGACCAGACGGAACTCATCCTGGGTGTAGGTCTGTTGACCTGGACTGCTCCAAACGAGGACACGGTGCACCGCCATCTGTTCACCCATAGGGTCGAGACATCGGTGGACCGCCGCACGGCAAAACTGACGGTGAGGCTGTCATCGGAGAGCGCCCTGCGCCTCGAAGACCAGGACTTCCTGGACAGTGACGACGGATGGGTACGCGAGCGCGGGGCCGCTCTCTCGGAAGAGATCACCGCTCGCGGGATGGATCCACTGGGGCCCGAGGCACTGGAGCAACTGGCGCAGTGGCAGGAGAGGGCGACCACACGTCCCATGGGCTTCAGCGCGGCGTGGGAGCCACCCCGCGCACCTGAGCCGGGGGCGCGCCTCACATACGCGCCCGCCCTGGTCATGCGCCCCCGCAACCTCAACTCTCTGCTGCGGTTCTACGACCAGATCGCGGAAGCGGTGGCCTCAGAGGGCCGCGCGCCGCTCGGCCTGGCCCAAATGGCCATGACGATCGAGACCGACGACCGATCCGCCTGGGACGGAACCCAGAGGGCCCCGCTCTTCGGTGACGATCCTCTCTTCCCTGGCAAGACGAATGCACAGCAGCGCAGTGTGCTAGGGCGCCTGGAGCGCGACACCGGCGTGGTGGTCCAGGGGCCACCCGGCACGGGCAAGACCCACACGATCGCCAACCTTGTCTCCGCGCTGCTCGCTCAGGGCCAGCGGGTGCTCGTCACCAGCGCCCGCGATCAGGCTCTGACCGTCTTGCGGGACAAACTTCCGCCGTCAGTAAGGGACTTGTGCGTCCTGCTGCTCAGCTCCACTCGCCACGACGGCGCGGGCGAGCTTGAACGCACCATCAACGCGCTCACCGACCAGGTAGCCACCAGCGACCCCGACGAACTACGTGCCGAGATCCGACGCCTCGCCGGCGAACGGGACGAGGTACGGGGACGGATCGAGACGCTCACGGAACAGGTGATCTCGCTCCGAGAGGCCGAGTACCGGCATCGGAGCGTGGCACCGGGATACGCGGGAACGCTCGCCGAGATCGTGGAGCGGGTCCACACCGGTGCCAAGGAGTTCGAGTGGATCAGCCCTCTCCCGGACACCGCCGAAGACTCCCCTCCGCTGGCCTCCGAACAAGCCCAGGAACTCCTCCTGCTGCTGCGTGACGGCTCGGGTCAGCCGCGCGTGGGCGGGGTGTTGCCTGCCCCTGACGAGCTTCCTTCGCCCCGGCACATCGCGGACGTCTTCGTGGCCAGTCGCCTCAGCGACGAGGGTCTGTCCGCGGAGGCCATCGAGATCCGGAACGTACTCGCTCATCTCGACGCATCCGTGACCGCCGAACTGGCCTCGCTGCTTGTTGACTGCGAGACGGCCCTGCATCACCTCGGGGTGCCTGCCGACGCCACACGCTGGGATCCGGATTCCTGGATCACTCGGGCGCTGACGGACCGGCTCTCCCGGTCCGGCCTCGGGCTGTGGCAGCGCGTGACAGCTGTCACCGACGACATCCGCGAGGTCGCACGGGACCTGGACGCGCTGGGCCTGCGCTTGGTGACCGTGCCCGAGGACCTGACCGCCCAGAAGGCCAGCCAGCTGGCGACCGTCGGGGCCGCCCTCCGGGCCCATCTGACCACGGGCAGGACTCTGCGCCCGCGGTTTCCGAGCAAGGCGCAGAAGAACGCCCGGGAGTTGCTGGAGTCCTGCACCGTCGACGGCCGTGCGCCGCAGACGGCGGAAGACCTGGACGCCGTGCTGGCACACCTCCGGGCCCACTCCGCCCTCGCTGGCGCGGCCACACGCTGGCATCAGGCAAATGCCGCGCTCCCCCCGGGAGACGTGGAGGTACGGCTGGCCGCACTGACCGCACGCGCCGAGTGCCTGGAGCACGTACAGGCATTCGGCTCGGGACGGGACCGCGTCGACGAGCTTCTCGTACGTCACGGGGTGCGCCTGGCGATCGCCTCCCGCCGGATGTGGCAGAACTTCAACGCCGGCGTCGCCGCGCTCCATGGCCGACGCGCCGCCGATGAGGCGGTCGCGCAACTGGCCGCGTGGGACGAACTCCTTCGTACCCCCGTCAATGGCGCCCAGCCATCAACGGAGTCCATCGCCCTCGTACAGGCCCTTCGCGACCAGGACGTGGACACCTATACCGAGGCAATAGATGCACTGGCCGCAGCGCACCGGCGGGAGCACCGCTCGCGTCGGTGCACCGAACTGCTGGACGCCCTACGCGCCGACCACCCTTTGCTCGCAGGCCGCCTCGTCGACAGCACCGACGATCCCGACTGGGAGGAACGGCTGGGGTCCCTGGAACGGGCGTGGGCATGGGCAAAGGCTTCGCAGTTCATGGACAAGCAGCGCACGCCCGGTCTGGAGCGCAAACTCGAAGGCGATCTCAGCGAGCACGAAACCCGGCTGGAGCATGTGACCGGTGAACTCGCCGCTGCTTGGGGGAGGTTGCACTGCTTGGAGCGAATGACACAGGAACAGCACTCGGCGCTCCAGGCGTACCGGACGCACATGTCGTCCGTCGGCAAGGGCAAGGGGCGGCATGCGGGACGCTTCCGAGCAGCGGCACGCGATGCGATGTCCGTGGCCCAGGGCGCGGTTCCCGCATGGGTCATGTCCATCCCCCAGGTCGCCGAGATGGTGCAGGCGAAGCGGGACGCCTTCGACGTCGTCATCGTCGACGAGGCCAGCCAAGCGGGCATGGACGCGTTGTTCCTCTTGTGGCTGGCTCCCCGAGTGATCGTCGTCGGTGACGAAAAGCAGTGTGCGCCTGCCGTCACCGGCCAGGGCCGTCTGCAGGCTATCCAGGACAAGTTGGCCGCCCATCTGCCGGACATGCCTACGCGGCTGCGCCAGCTCTATATGCCGCACGCCAACCTCTACCAGTTGCTGTGCAACTTCTTTCCGCAGGTGATCCGCCTCGAGGAGCACTTCCGCTGTGTGCCCGAGATCATCAACTGGTCTTCCAGCACCTTCTACGACCACAAGCTCCTGCCCCTGCGCCAGTACGGCGCCGAACGCCTCGACCCATTGCGTACCCACTTCGTCGAAGGCGCCGTGGTCGCGGGCCGAGACAGCCGTGTCCACAACCCCAAGGAGGCCGAGGCGATCGTCGACTGCCTGGCCCGCCTGGCCAAGGACCCCGCCTACCAGGACAAGACCATGGGCGTGATCGTGCTCCAGGGCTTCGGACAGATCAAGTTCCTGGAGGCTCTCATCGAGCAGCGTCTGCCGGCCACCGTGCGCGAGCGCCACCAGATTCGCGTGGGCAACGCGGCCTCGTTCCAGGGTGACGAGCGCCACGTCATCCTGCTGTCCATGGTCGTGACGAACCCGCCGCGCGCAGCGGGCGGGAACAAGAGCGAACAGCAGGCGTACAACGTCGCTGCCAGCCGGGCTCAGGACCAGATGTGGCTCTTCTACTCGGTCCCACCAGACCGTCTCAAGCCGCACGACCTGCGGCTCAACCTCCTGACGTACATGGAGAACCCAACTGCCGCTCTGGAGGCCGCCGACGACATCGGACCGGTGCTGCCCGATGTCCGGAGGGCTCCCTTCGACTCGCTCTTCGAACAGCAGGTGTACCTGGAGATCAAGGAACGGGCTTACCACGTGGTCCCGCAATTCCCGGCCGGCAGCAAGCGTATCGACCTGGTGGTGGTGGGGGCCCGCGGTCGGCTCGCCGTGGAGTGCGATGGCGACGCCTTCCACCACGCCACGCGGGAGCAGATCGAGAGCGATCAACGCAGGGACCGCGAACTGAAGCGCGTGGGATGGAAGTTCTGGCGGATACGTGAGAGCGACTTCCGTTTCGATCCCGCCGCGGCACTCGACGGCCTGTGGGACGAGCTCGACCGCCAGGGCATCCGGCCAGCGAACTACACGCGGTCCGCGACAGCCACCCAGCCGGTCGGCTCCAACGCCGCGTGGAAGCCACTTGATCTCTCCTCGGACGACGGGCTCACCGATGACGAGGGCACCGGGGCCGAACCGACCGACGACCGGTACGACGACCGAACCGACAACGACACCACGGAGGACAACGCCGCATGACGCAGGAAACCGCTCTGGGACCGCTCGACGGCAACACCTTGAAGGAGCTGGCCCGTGTCATCTGCGGCGATGACCACCTCTACTACCGCAGAGGCTTCGAGATCACCCAGTTCCTGGAGAACGCCGGGTGGCGCAACGTACCCGAGTACGACGGCGAGTACCGGGGCGAGTGGGCACTTCAGCTACTCATGGAACGTCGCGAGAACCCCACCGAGCTGGAAAAGGTGCTTCTCAGACTCGCGGACGCTCGCGAGTACCTCGAAGAACCCGACGTTCTCCCGGCCGTCGTCAACGCGGTCAACGCCTTCCTGGTCCACGAAGGCTTCCGCCTGGAGAACCCCGGCGGTCGACCCAGGGTCGTCGTCTGCGATCCGGCCATGGCACACCCGGGCCAGCAGGCGCCGGTCGAGCTCAAAGCCACCATGGCCGAGATCATCCGTGAACCACGGATGGCCGCGCTGCTCCAGCGCCGTCTGGACGAAGCCCGAACCTGCTACGCCAACGGGGCTCACGTCGCGGCCATCATCATGCTGGGCAGCCTCCTTGAGGGTGTCCTGCTTACGGTGATCGAGGAGCGCGACGCCTCCCTGCTGGGCAACAAGGACCCCGATTTCATCGGCCTCAAGGCACTCATCGACATCTGTCACAAGGCGGGCTGGATCGACGTCGACATGGAACGCCACAGCCAGACCCTGCGCGAGTACCGCAATTTCGTCCACCCACGACGTGAGTTCCGCGAGGCGCACACTCCCGACCGCGACACGCTCACCGTGTCCTGGTACGTCGTAAACGGCGCCCTCAACGACCTCGCGGCCAGCCATCCCGAAGCCAGCGCGTAGAGCGGGCATGGACGAAAGCCACTGCGTGCCTATCGGGCCGCGCAGTCAGACCAGGGACAACAGATCACGAGGGAGAGCAGGTTGAAGCTCACGGCAGAGGTGCTGAGAGACCTTGCGTAGCCGTCGAACGTCGCAGTCCACTCGAACTCGGAGCTGGCCGGGGACGTGAGCGCCTCGGCGGCGGACGACGACAAGCAAAGAAAGGGAAGGGAGCTTGACCCGCTCCGACGAAAGCCGGAACTGCAGCCCATACCGGCGAAGGATCTCAACCGACTGGTGCAGCTCACTCCCTGGGAGGTTCTGCACACCTTGGGACGATCGATTGCCTTGGCCCGGCGCGGAGCGGGACGCGGCCTCGCCGAGCACTGGGGCTGCCTGAAGTACAACCAAGCTCTGACCGGGAACTCGGACGCCTTCATGGCCCTCTCACCCGAGGGCCGGGAGACCGCGGACTACTACAAGGCGCTTCAGTCGGGAGAACTCGGCACCGGTTTCGCACTGGCGCTCACTACACGACTCCTGAACAGGCGCTATCCGGATCACTTCCTCTCGATCGTGCCGGCCGACACGGCCCTGCGTGCAGGGTGGGCCCTGACCAGTAGGGACTCCGGCCCGAAGTCGGGCTACCGGTACCGCCCGCAGTTCTTCGCCGAGGTATGGAAACCCGACGAGCCCTCTCGCGTCTTCCCGATCGCGTACAAGGGCAACCACAGTGGGCTCTCCGCCTCACATACTCAGCTCGCATCGGCTTCCGCTCACGTTGAGGCGGTGCACATCGGAGCATGGGATGAGACACCGTGTCTGGCGTTCAGCACGGAACTCCCTCTCGACGGGCCGCTGACGGTCCACACGCTGGAGGCGAGAGGAAAGGGAGGTTGGCTGGACACGCCCGGCCGCGTTCTTGACCACGCGTTGGAGGACGAGAACGTCTACCCCGGTATCCAACCGCCCGCGCAAGGCGACAAGCCCACGGAGCCCGAACCTGGCTATCACGTGAGCCCGGACCGCTACGCATGGTTCCAACACGCTCTCGCCCGCACCACCGCAGCCGGTCTCACCGCCTTCGCTGGGGACGGAAGGGCGACCGCCCCGTACCTGACGAAGCGGCAAGGGCAGCGGCATTTCACAGGCTTGACGCACGCGGCCACGGACAGCGTCCAGGACGCACGCCACCGGTTCCTCGGCATCGACTTCGTCGGCACTGACCATGTCTTCCGACTTAACCGGAAGCGAGTCGAGGCATTCTCCGGAGTCGCGGAAGATCTCTTCCGTCACCTTGAGGAGGGGCGGGTGGAGCAGTACCGCCGGGAGATCTACGCGCGCCGGTCCACCTGGCCGCGCGACACCTGGGCCCCACGATGGAACGGTCCCGTCTCCATACATCCTGACGGTTCCGTGCTGGCTATACGCCTACTGCGCGATTAACCCGCGTAGTGCACCTGCGCGGGTGCGGCCCCTCTCCCTCACGACGCCGAGAAGACGGGCTTCGTGCGTGAGCGATGCGTGAACGGACGGTCCGGCACAACCCGGCATGAGCCGGATGGAGTACCCCGCCGCGTGGCGCTGACCAGGCAAAACAGCGCCATGCGGCAGCGTTGAGCACCCCCCGGCAAGGATCCGATCCCACTCCTAAGCGGGTGTCGCAGGTTCGAATCCTGCCGGGGGCACACGACTAAGGGCCAGTTCAGAGGCATGATCCTCTCGAACTGGCCCTTCCTCGTTCCCACGGATGTGCCACGCCCGTGCCACAGATGCCGCTAGGAATCCACATCACCACGCTCGTTGCGGGTCATCGAACCGGACCCGAACCGACGGTGCCGCCCCTGCTTGTTCGCCATCAGGCAGCGTTCCCCAGGCCGGAGCGGTGCGCGGTGATCGGCTGAACCGTGCGCTCGGCGATGAAAGCGGACACGGCACTCTCAGGTTGCGAACGCACCGGCCGATCTTCACGTAGGCAATGCGCCGTTCCTCGATCAGGCGCCGGGCCCGTCCTGCCGGCGCCGCAACCATTCAGGGTTCTGTCGGGACGCACCACCATCGCGTCCCTGTTGGAGCGGTCGCTAGAATGAGTCATGAGATCGAACTCCATGCATTCTGGGACGGGTTGGAACCGGCGGCGCGCAGCAGTTCTGGCTTCCTTGCTGAGTGCGGCGGCGCTCGTATGGACTGCGGTTGCACTGAGCGTGCACACGACCGGCTCGACCGATCTGGACCCTGACGGTGTGACCGATGCTGATCTGGCCCGGCTGGGCGCTGCTGTGATGGCCGCCATCGCGGCGGTGGCTGCCGGACTGTGGTGGCGCCACTGGGCGACCGTACGTCGGCAGGTGGTCGGCGGAGGTTGGGCGCGGGGGGCGCTTACTGTCTCCGCCGTCCATTCGATGTTCGTCGTACCAGTGATTGTGTTCGCCTCCTGGGACTGGAAGGCCCCTGTGATCGCGTTCACGTGCGCGGTGCTCGCCGGCGGTGTGCGGGAGGTCGCCGGGGTGACCGCACCAACTACTGAGGCTGTCGGTCCCCGCCACCCCAGGCCGAAAACCTCAATGGCTCCTGCTGACATCCCCGGGTGACATCAACAGCACCAGACACAGGCGTCCATGCCCGGCCCGGCACGTCCGATCCGACCACCCGCTGATGCCACCGGACCGTGCTCGGATCGAATGCCATAAGCCGGGTGTCGCAGGTTCGGATCCTGCCGGGGGCACCAACACAAAGGCCCCGGACCGATCATGATCCGGGGCCTTTTTGACGGCAGCAGTAGACGGCAGTCGCGTCTCAGGCGGCGGGCAGTCGGCGTTTGAGCAGGCGATCCATGTGGCTGGCATCGCCTTCCGCTGGGTGTCGTGCACGACGTGCGTGCAGACGTCCATGGTGATGTTGATCCGGCGGTGCCCCAGGACCTCCATGTTGACCCGCGGTGCGATGTGGGCGGGGCGCTTCTTCGACGGCGTGACTCGACCGTCGGGCGGGACGTTGTCCAGGCCGCACGAGACAGATCGATTCACGGGGTCCGGTCTCTCGCCAGGCGTGACGAAGTGGAAGCGCCGCACAACGCTGTGGCCGGTCCGAGGGCGATGAGTTCTCGCAGTGGTCCCAGTCTGTACCCACACCGATCCGCCGCACTCGAGGAGAACGACATGACCGCCACCTACACCTTCGACGTCTTCTCCAGCCTCGACGGCTACGGTGCCGCCAGTGCCAACTGGACCGGATACTGGGGTAAGCAGGGCCCTGAGCTGCTGGACCACCGCCTCGCCTTGTACGACGCGGAGCAGCGGATGGTCTTCGGGGCCAACACCTATCGGGTATTCGCGCGGATGGTGGCCTCGAGCACCGAGGAATCCGAAGTGCGCGACCCATGGGTCACTCGGATGAGGAACCTGCCGACAACGGTGGTGTCGACGACGCTGGAAGGCCCCCTCGACTGGCCGAACGCGACCGTCGTGAGCGGTGACGCCGTCGACGTCGTCGCCCGGCTCAAGGAGGAGTCCGAGGTGCCGTTGCGCTCGCACGGCAGCCTGTCGATGAACCGGGCGCTGATGGCCGCCGGCCTGGTCGACCGCGTGCAAGTGACGCTCTTCCCCGCTATCACCGGTCAGACCGGGCTGGACCCGATCTTCCAGGGTGCGGCCGACTTCGACCTGGAGCTGGTCGAGAACCGGACGCTCGACGGTCACATCCAGGAGCTCATCTACCGACCCACCCTCCATTGACCTGTACGGATTTGCAGGGGATCCGCCATGCCTGCATCCATCCGTTGAGGCTCAAGGAGACAACGCCCGCGGGCTACCAGGAACCAGCGGTACGCGTCCACTTGCACTGCGCCCGCACCAGGTCCTGGGGGAAGTCGCGGTGCACCATGGCAAATTGCGTGTTCGATCCTTCTTGGCGAGTGGGCGCCTCGGCCCTGTCCTCGCGGCTGTGAGCACCGTTGTGCCACCGAACCTTGACGACCACTGGGTTCGTGCCATCGAAGTTTGAGCAGCACGGGTAGCCGGGCGTCAGGGGCGGTGGTGGGCTCGCGGGTGCGTACGCGATCGGCGATCCGGCGTACCTCCCCGGCGCGGGTGCCCGGATGGTTCTTCGGGTGCACGGTCCCTTCGGCAGCCTTCAGCTGAGCTGCTCGGCCAGTCCGACGATGATGCCCTCGGGGCCGCGGACCTAACAGAGCCGATAGCTGTCCTCGTACAGCTCCAACTCGCCGACTGGTTCGGCGCCGTGGGTGCGCAGACGGGCAACGACGTCCTCGATGTCGTCGACGGCGAACATGATGCGACGAATGCCAGCGTGTTCGCCGGCGCATCCTTCGGCCCGGCGCTGATCGCCTACGGCGTGTGGAACATCGTCAAAGCTCCGGGCTCCGAGCTCCTGCCAAAGCCTCTCCACCGCCCACTACTCGTAGTTGACTCCGCGGCACATTCAGGCCCTGGGGTAACTGTCGACTATGAGGGCTTGTGTACGCTCACGACGACTGAATGCTGACACGAGGAGAGACCTGATGAAAAAGAAGAGACTTGTGGGCATACTCGCCGCAGGCGTGGTGGTTGTCGGGACCGGCCTTGTCACCGCGACTCCCGCAGTGGCAGCTCCTCCGTACTGGCAGGAGGTGAGCACCAACTCGAACTGGACGTGCTCGCCGTACAAGGCCCACCGCCTGTCTTTCAACATCAAGTTCAAGACATGCATCGTGCGCAATGCCGCCAATGACGCCCAGGCCGTGCTCGTCGTGCAGAACAGTGGAACCGCTGCGGCCGATATCCGCGGCGTGGTCCATCACCACAACACAGGTGGGACCTACGACGGCAACTGGGACTTCTCGTGCAAGACCTCGAGGCTCAACCCGGGCTTCACCCGCGGTTGTTTCGGCACGACCTTTCCCGGCACGAGTGACATCCAGGCCAGCTCGGAGCTGTGGATGAACGGGAACGAGAACATCAACCTCAGTACCGACTCGTGGCACGGCTGAGGATGCCTGACTGCCGATCAGCGGTGAGGTGATTTTGGTGGCGGCGGGCTGGTGGACCAGCACCGGGCCCGCTGCCCATTTCGCCGCCGCATCCGCCCTTGCCTCTGCGTTCCGCGTCGGCTGAAGGCCGCCTCAGCGTCCGGCAAATGCCCAGGTGAGCGGCCTGGTTCGAGGGGCATTGCGACACCAGAGGTCACATGGCACCGCTCAGAGCATGTCCTCGATCGTGATCGGCATCTTCCTCACCCGCCGCCCCGTCGCGTGATGTATCGCGTTCGCGATGGCGGCCGAGGCGCCGACCTGGCCTATCTCGCCGACTCCCTTGACGCCCAGGGGGTTGACCACGTGGTCCTCGACCTCGACGAGTTCGATCTCGACGTCCGGGGCGTCGGCGTTGACCGCGACCAGGTATTCGCCCAGGTTCGAGTTCGCCCAGCGGCCCGTGTCCGGCTGCATGTAGTTGGCCTCCAGGAGCGCCTGGCCCAGGCCCCAGAGCATGCCGCCCATCAACTGGCTGGACGCAGTTTTGGGGTTGAGGACCCGGCCGGGGGCGAAGGCGCCGACCATGCGGCGGACCCGGATCAGGCCCAGCTCCGGGTCCACGGCGACCTCCGCGAACTGCGCGCCGAACGTCAGCACGCCGTACGGGATCTGCGTCGGGTCGAACGGGTTCCAGGCGCTCGTCGTCTCGGCGTCCGGTTGCATGGTGCGCTGGAGGAAGTCCTCGTACGACTCGGACGCCGCGCCGTCCGTCATCACGCCGTCCCGTACGACCACGTCCCCGGGGTGGGCGCCGTGCAGCGGTGAGCCCTGGTCGGTGACGGCGCGTTCGACGAACTGTTCACGCAGGGCAGTCGCCGCGTTGTGCACGGCGCCGCTGATCATGCCCGCGCCCGACGAGGCGACGGCCGAGGCGCTGCTCGGCAGGTCGGTGTCGCCGTGTTCGAAGCGGCAGTCCTCCACGCGCATGCCGAGGGCGTCGGACGCCACTTGGGCCATCACCGTCGCCACGCCCGTGCCGAACTCCGGTGTGCCGACCTGGATGACGGCGGTGCCGTCCGCGTAGAGACGGGCGCGGGCGCGCTGCGGGTTGATGGGCGGGTTGATGGGGTAGCCGGCGGTGGCCATGCCGGTGCCGAGCAGCCAGTTCCCGTCCCGCCGGGAGCGGGGCGCGGGGTCGCGGTTCTGCCAGCCGAAGCGGGCGGCGCCGCGCTCGTAGCACTCCTTGAGGCCGTTGCTGGACCACGGGTGGCCGGACATCGGGTTGACGTCCGCGAAGTTGCGCAGGCGCAGCTCGATGGGGTCCATGCCGAGTTGGTGGGCGAGTTCGTCCATCGCGCACTCGAGCGCGAACATGCCGCTGGCCTCGCCCGGTGCCCGGGTGAAGGTGGGCGTCATCGTGTTGGCGCGGATGAGCCGGTAGACGCCCTCGTAGGCGGGGCAGGCGTAGATCTGCGGGGAGACGCCGAGCGACGGCTCCGACCAGTGGTCGAAGTGCGAGGTGGGCGAGAGTTTGTGGTGCCGGATGGCTGTGAGGCGGCCGTCCCGGGTGGCGCCGAGCGTGATGTGCTGCTCCTGTTCCTCGCGGTGGCCGACCGAGGTGAACATCTGCTCGCGGGTGAGGGCGAGTTCGACGGGCCGGCCGACTTCGCGGGCCGCCATCGCCGCGAGCGCCGGATGGCTGTGGACCATCGCCTTGGAACCGAAGCTTCCACCGACGTAGTGACCGATGACGCGGACCTTGGACAGCGGCAGCCCCAGCAGCCGGCTCACCGTGAGCTGCGTGGCGTTGACGCCCTGCGTAGCGTCGTGCAGCAGCAGTTCGTCGCCGTCCCACTGCGCCGTGGTCGCCGACGGCTCCAGCGGGTTGTGGTGGTTCGCGGCGTAGGTGAAGACGGACTCCAGGCGGACATCCGCCTGTTCGAGCCCGGCGTCGATGTCCCCGCGCTCGATACGTCCCGGCAGAAAGCCACCGAAGATCGCCTCGGGCTCGTACGCCTGGTCCCGCGCCTGCCCGATGGTGGTGACCGACGGCTCCTCCGCGTACGTGATGCGCAGCAGGCTCGCGGCGTGCTGGGCCCGTTCCCAGGTGTCGCCGATGACGAGCGCGACCTGCTGGCCCGCGTAGTGGACGACGTCGTCCTGGAACGGGAAGAAGGTCTGCCCGGGGGCGGCGGTGCCGGCCAACGAGGGGACCAGCGGTGGCTGGGACGCGATCCGGGGGAGGTTCTCGTGGGTCAGCACCGCGAGTACGCCCTCCTCGTCCAGGGCGGCGCTCGCGTCGATGGAGGTGATCCGGCCGCTCGCGATACGCGCGCCGACCACGCAGGCGTACGCCAGGCCGGGGACGGGGATCTCGGCGGAGTAGCGGGCCGTGCCCGTGACCTTGGGGCGGCCGTCGACACGGTCGAGGGGCCGGCCTATCGCTGTGGTCATGCCGGACTCCCGTTCCCCACAAGGGTTTCGAGGGCGCGTACGATCGAGCGCTGCGCCAGTTCGATCTTGAATGCGTTCATGGCGGTGGGGCGCGCGCCGGACATCTCGGCGCGCGCCGCCTGCTCGAAGCTGTCCCGCCGGGCCGGAGCCCCGATCAGGAAGTCCTCGACGTGCCGGGCGCGCCAGGGCTTGGTGGCCACGCCTCCCAGGGCCATCCGGACGTCGGCGATCGTGCCGTCCACGAGGGACAGCGCGGCGGCCACCGAGGCCAGGGCGAACTCGTAGGACGCGCGGTCGCGCACCTTCAGATACAGCGAGTGACGCGCCAGGGGCATCGGCGGGATCTCGATCGCGGTGATGAGTTCGCCGTGTTCCATGGGGTGTTCGCGGTGCGGGGTGGTGCCGGGGAGCAGGAAGAAGTCGTCGAGGTCGTAGACCTTCTCCCCGCTGGGCGCCAGGGTGTGCACGCGTGCGTCGACCGCCATGAGAGCAACCGCCAGGTCGGAGGGGTGCGTGGCGATGCAGTGCTCGCTGGTGCCCAGGACGGCGTGGCCCCGGCTGAAGCCCTCGACCGCAGAGCAACCGCTGCCCGGATCACGCTTGTTGCACGGGGACCTGGCGTCGCGGAAGTACGAACAGCGCACCCGTTGCAGGAGGTTGCCGCCCATGGACGCCATGTGGCGCAGCTGGGCGGACGCTCCGAGTTCCAGTGCCTGTGCGATCACGGGGAAGCGTTCGCGGACCACGGGCGCCGCGGCGACATCGCTCATCCGTGCCAGGGCACCGATGAGCAGGCCTCCCTCGGGAGGCCCTGCGATGCCGGTCAGGGGAAGGCCGTTGATGTCGACGAGGCGGCGGGGGGTGAGGACGTTCTGCCGGAGCAGGTCGACCTCAGTGGTGCCGCCCGCGAGGAAGTCGCTGGTGGGGTCCGCGCTGACGGCGGCGACCGCGGTGGCCGTGTCGACGGCGCGGGAGTATGTGATGGGCCGCACGGCGGGTGCCCCCTAGGTCAGGTCAGGTCTGGTCGCGGACGGCGCGGACGGCGGCCCGGATGTGGGGATAGGCGGCGCAGCGGCAGATGTTGCCGCTCATCCATTCCTTGATCTCGGCGTCGTCCCCGGCGTGGCCTTCTTCGAGGAGCGCCACCGCGGACATGATCTGGCCGGGTGTGCAGTAGCCGCACTGGAAGGCGTCCTCGGCGATGAACGCCCGCTGCATGGCGTGCAGTTCGTCGCCTTCGGCGAGGCCTTCGATCGTGGTGATCTCCCGGCCTTCGCAGGTCATCGCGAGGGTGAGGCAGGAGAGCACCCGGCGTCCGTCCACCCACACCGTGCAGGCGCCGCAGGTGCCCTGGTCGCAGCCCTTCTTCGCGCCGGTGAGATGGGCGTGCTCCCGCAGGGCGTCGAGCAGGCTGACGCGCGGCTCGATCTCCAGGGAGTGTTCGGCCCCGTTGATCGACAGGGTGACGTGGACGAGCCCCGGCCCGCGTTCCTCGAGGACCGCGCCCCGCTCAGTGAGCGATGGACCGCGTGCAGACATGGCACACCTCCGGAGAGCCTCCCTTTCATGCTCATCCCGGAGAAAAACCCGCGCAACCGTGACCGCGGCGCTCGCGGGATCCGGGGGCCGGTGGTGGCCCGACCTCGACCGGCGGAGGGCTCTCTGACTGCGGTCAGGCAATGGATCCGACGCTGGTCGCACGCCCGCCTCGGCTTGATCGAGGTCGGCGGGGGTCGGCGGTGGTCGGCGGTGGTCGGCGGAGGCGCCGGTCGGTGGTGGCCCCCTGCTGTCGCCCTGGTCCGTCGCTGCGGCACCACTCTCCGATACCTGTATCGCGCTTTTCGGGCACTTCGTCCCGTGCGGGGCGTGGGAGGCTGTGTGTCTCTTCGAGGGACTCCTCCCTCCAGGACAACGACCCCGTGCATCGGGAGGAGAGCGAGGAATGCCGACCGAGTGCCATTGAGCGGGATCCGCCGATTCGGCGCGTCGCACCTGGACCTGGAGCCGCCCGAACAAGACGCCGAGAGACGGCCGAGAGACGGCCCCTTGAGGCGAAAAGGGGGACTGGCAGGGTCTTGGCAACTACCGCGTTTCGGCCACCGGTGGCACGCGAAACATGGCCCCGCAGCCATTCCGCTTCAGGGGAACTCCGCACGAACTTGCGGTCTGTTCATGATTCCGCCGGCCGGACCTGAGTAGGCGAATTGACGCCAGCTCACCACCATCCCTTGCCCGCCGTTCATGCCGCGCCTACGGTAACCGCTGCGACTCGGGGTTCTGACCAAGCCGACCAGGGTCAATGCGCAGTCGAACGAATGGGCGGGAGACCGCCGTCACGGGGGATCGGAATTGAGATGTCATCAGGCCGAAATGGTGATCACGAAGAGACGCATGTCTGCTGCAGAGGGTTCAGCATGCCGCCATGGGTGCGTAATGCGGATCTGTCTCTTCTGACCGCGCGAGAGCATGAAGTCCTCGCCGCGCTGGGCGACTGTCTGTCGAACACCGTGATAGCGACCCGTTGGCGCATAGCGGAGCGAACGGTCAAGAAGCATGTCACCAGCGTGTTCGTCAAGCTGGAGATCTCCTCGCGGGCGGAAGCCGCCGTCATAGCGACCTACAGGAAGTGCGCCGAGCGGTGCCCCTCAGGACACTAGCGCCATTGCTATGGGCATGACAGTTTCTGCCGGGTCAACATCGACCACAGGGGAGAACCAACTGTGTCTGCGTCAACTCTCGTACGGGAACCGGAAATGGTAGAGGCGAAGGCCGTCAGCGCGTTCACATCCGCGTCGATCGGCGCGTACGTGGCTGCGACCACGGCGCCCGAGCGTGCCATCGCGTCGATCAGAACGAAGATCGACAAGGGGCTCGTCCGCTACGACGCCTGGTTCCTGATCTTCACCGCTGTCATCCTCGGTCTCGGCGCCACCATCTTCGCCGGACTGGTCGTCTGGTGTGTGGTGAAGCAGAACAAGCGTTTCAGCGGCTCCTGGTCCTTCAAGAACTTCGGCCTGAAGGTTCACGCCGAATGCGTGTAGCTGTCTGACAGCTAAGTTTGACGGTGCCCAGGAAGTCCCCGTGGTAACGGGTTTCCTGGGCACCGCCCTGGTCGACGGACTCGGTAAAGGATCAACGCGACAGTGTCTCTCCTGAATGTCAACGGCGTCAGCTACTCCTATGACGGCATTGTCAACGTCCTGTTGGACGTGTCCTTCACGGTTGAGGAAGGCACGATCGTCGGTCTCGTCGGGCCCAACGGCTCCGGAAAGTCAACGCTGATCAAGAACATCTTCGACCTCGTGCGCCTTCAGTCCGGGTCCATCCGGATAGGCGGCCATGAGCACGCCCGGCCCGAGGCGAAGCAGCTCGGCATGTATCTGTCGAGCAACGACTACCTTCCCGAGTTCCTCACCGCACGCGAATACATCTCCATGATGGGAAAACTGTTCGACCTCGACGCCGACCACGGTGAAGCCCTCGGCCTGTTCCGCAAGTTCTCCATGGAGGGCCGCTACGACGACCTCATCGAGGACTACTCGCACGGCATGCGCAAGAAGACGCAGCTGGTGTCCGCGCTCGTCATCCGCCCGCCGCTGACCATCATCGACGAGACCCTCAACGGCATCGACCTCGAAGCGCTGCACCTCGCCGAGAAGGAATTCAGGCGGGTCCGCGACGAGGGCGGCTCGATTCTGCTGTGCACACACGACTTTGCCGTGCTGGAACGCCTGGCCGACAGCACCATCTTTCTCGACCTGGGCCAAGTGGTGTACGACGAGCCGACGCAGGATCTGGTCGAAGAACACGGATCGTTGGCCGCCATGGTGTTCGACTACCTCGAAACGTCCCAGCGGTGACGGCGGTACGGCTGAGGCATTCCGCCGTTCTGGCCCGGATGCTCCTCGTCTTCTTCCGCCGCCGGGTGCTGCGCGTCGGAGTCCTGAAGTCCGCCCCGGTCAGAGTGTTCGTCACGGTGGCGGCCGTTCTGCTGCTGGGCGTCATGTGCACCGCGTCCTACTTCTTCCTGCGCCCCCTGGCCGACGAAGCGGCCGTGTGGCGGCTGCTGTTCGACACCTCGACGGTGTCCCTCCTGCTGTGGGTGCAGATCGCGTTCCTGCTGGTGAAGGTGTTGTTCATCAACGCCGAAGGGATGCTCCAGCTCAGCTACCAGCTCCCGGTCACCAATCGGGAACGCTCGGCGGCGTTCCTCATGTACGAAGCGGCGATGACCGCCGTCGTGGCGGCCGCGGGCCTCGTCTCCCTCTCCGTCAGCGCGTTGGTCATCCTCGGCCCCTCCGCGGCCGGCTACATCACCGCCTCGATCGTCCTCCCGGTCGTCCTGACCCACCTGGCGCTGTCCGTCCTGTACCAGTTGCTGACGCGGCTGTGGATGCTGATGCGGCTCAGCCGGATGGCGGGCATCCTCAACGTGCTCGCCCTGTTCGCGGTGCTGGCGTACTACTCCGCGCAGATGACACCGATGATCCAGGACATCTCCGGCGCGTACCTGAGCAAGCGGACCGAGTACACATGGGTCACGTCGGTGTCCTGGGCCTGGAACGAACAGGGTCCCTGGCTGACACTGGCCGCCGTGGCGGCATTGTCGGCCGTGCTCGTGGCTTTGGTCTTCACGCTCGCCCCGAACCAGCACGTACGCCAGTCCCGCTACCTGAAACTCCCCGGAAGCGTGCGGCTGCGAGGCGTTCTCGGGCCGTACGACTGGTGTCTGCTGCGCAGTGCGCAGACCGTGGCCGCCGCCGCGATGGCGCTGGCCGTCTTCGTCTACCTGCTGCTGGCCAAACCCTCGGTGAACCCGCTGTGGGGCCTCGCCGCCCTGTCCTTCGGCGGCCTGTACCAGTTCACCGCCACCCAGCAGCTGCGGGTGCTGCCCGGCGCGCAGGAAACGGCCTGGCGGGTCTATCTGCGGCTCATCAGGGCGCAGTTGGTCCTTCTCGCCGTGTTCGCCGTGCCCGCTCTCGCGATCACGGTTGCGATCCATCCGGGCGGGTTCCTCTCCAGCGCGGTGGCGCTGGCGTCATGCCTGGGCGGAGCGGTCATGACCACGTGCATCAGCATCGTGTTCCCGGCAGAGAAGGACAACCCGTTCTCCGTGTTCCTGGGGCTGTCCGTGGTCATCATCGTGATGGGCCTGTCGGTGATCGGGCTCGGGCTGCTCAGTCTCCCGCCCTGGGCGGTGATCGGCTGCCTCGCCGGGGCAGCCGTGGCGTTCGTCTGGTACGCGGTGCAAGGAATCCACACAAGCGAGGCGAGGAGAAGGAATGTTCAAGGCACGGTCGGTAGTGAAGTCCGCCATCGGGGCCGCTCTGCTGACGCTGGTCACCGTAGCGGTGACCCTGCTCACCCTCATGTTCTCAACAGGCACTGACGAGATCGTCGAACGGAAGGCGTTCTTCGGATCGATGATCTTCGAGACGGTGAAGAAGGACAACGGGGCACTGGGCATCACCACGGGCGTCGAGAACCCGTTCCCGCTCATCGTCCTCTTCCTCGTGCTCACCGTCGTCCTGGCGTTGATCCAGGCCATCTACCGGGGGTTGAAGCAGCGCCGTGAGCAGCTCCTCAACGAGTCCGGCAGCTGACCTGAAGGTCCGCACCGTCGCGTGGGCAGTGGCCGCCCAGGTGTGGCCACTGCTGGCGTTCGCGGGTGTCCTCCTGGCCGCGGCTCTCGTCTGGATGGCGCGCTCCGGTGACCCGGTACCGGCCTCTCTGGCGTGGGTACTGCTGGTCAAACCGGCCGCCTTGGGCCTGGTGGCCCCGTTCGCCCTGCACGAGTCGGCACACGTGCTCGTCCTGAAACGGATCCGTACGGTCACTCACATCGCGATCGAGCGGACGGCGTTGCGCACGTCGGTTGTCCCGGAAGGGACCATGACCGCACGGCAGACGGCCGTGGTGGCCCTGTCGGGGCCGTTCGCCTGCGTCGCGGTGGGCGCCCTCCTGTGGCTTTCCGGCCTCGACCGGTCCTTGGCTTGGTGGTATCTCGCCCACATCGTGTTCCTCTTGCCGTTCTTCGGCGACGGCCGGGCCCTTTGGCACAGCTTCCACGCGATATGGAGGCAGCCGGTCGAATGAGACGGGAGTCGGCATCCTCCGCCCCGTAGCGGCACGCGACGAAGGGCCGGCTCGGCGGAGTCATCCGCCGGAGCCGGCCCTTGGCCGCTTCACCGACCCGGGCGGACGGACGCCCATCGCGTCGGGGCAATGCAAGAAGGCCTGCACTCGCCTCCTGTGCGGTCCGAGCGGCAAAGACATGCCGCTTACGGCGTAATCGGCTCTGCGGGCGGGGAAGCCCGGCCACTCTGTGGGAGCTGATCAGGGTCACCCGTTCGGTGATCGAGACAGCCCGCGGAACGCACTGGCAGGGCGAAAGGGCGGCTATGGAAGAGGGCGAGCTCCCGCCGGACAAGGTGGTGGTGGATCGGTCGGAAGGATTCGGTGAGCGGCTCCTGGGGGTGCTGCTGGACCGGGCGCACGAGATGCCGCCTCAGCTGATCGCACCGCTGATCGCGGAGGAGATCGCCGCCGTGGGCGGCCGTGACGTCTCGATCCTTCTGCAGGACTACGCCCAGCTGCTGCTGGTACCGCTACCGGGCAGGGGGCTCGTGGTGGGTGAGCCGGTGCCGATCGGCGGTTCCCCCGCCGGCCGCGCCTTCCTCAGTGCCCATGCTGTCGAGGTCGCGGAGCCCGGCGGCGTCCGGATGTACCTGCCGCTGCTGGACGGCAGCGACCAGGTGGGAGTGATCGTCCTGACCCTGGACACCGTGGATGACGACGATCGACGGCTGTTGCGCAGGCTCGCCGGCCTGGTGGCCGACATGATCGTCACCAAGAGCAGCTACACGGACCAGTTCTTCCAGGCCCGGCGCCGCGAGCCGATGAGCGTGGCCGCTGAGATCCAGTGGTCCCTGCTGCCACCGGTGGCGATGGCCACACCTCAGGTCGCCGTGGCCGGAATCCTCGAACCCGCCTACAGCATCGCCGGCGACAGCTTCGACTACGCCCTCAACGACGACATCCTGCACGTGGCCATGATCGATGCGATGGGCCACGGACTGGACGCCGCCACGATGGCAACCGTGGCCATCGGCGCCTACCGGCACGCCAGACGTGCCGACATCGACCTCGCGGAAATCTACGCGTTCATGGACCGGGCCATCGCCGAACAGTTCGGCCCCGATCACTTCGCCACTGCGCAGATGATGAGCCTGAACATCACGACGGGCCGCCTGGAATGGGTCAACGCGGGCCATCCCGCACCGCTGCTGATCCGCGACCGCCAGGTCGTCGGACGACTGGAGAGCCCGACCACCTTGCCGGTCGGATTCGGCGGCGAACAACCACGGATCAGTGAGCGGATGCTGGACCCCGGAGACCGGGTGCTGTGCTTCACCGACGGCCTGATCGAGCACCGGGTCGGCAAGGAAGAGTTCGGCGAAGAACGCCTCATCCACTGGGTTCACCGCATCGAATCCGAAGAGGAAGGCATCCGTGGCGTGGTGCGCTCCCTCTCCCACACCTTGACGCGCGAACGAGGCGGTACCAGCGACGACTCGACGCTCTTCCTGGTCGAATGGCGCGGAGGCAACGTCGACGCCCTCGCCGTGCTGGACTGAACTCGCGGTGCCCGTATCCAGCCGCCGGGAGTCCCTTCCGCTCCGGGCGCCCAGGAACGGGTGTTCATGCCCCGGCCGTCGTGTGACCGCGTTTGCGGATCGTTCGCATGGGGTGGGGGAGGCCTCGGCGCGGCCCTGGCCCTCCACCATCAGGCCCTCCCGGACCAGGTGCTGTCTCTGTCTTTGCTGGGCCGAACCCCGTTACGGCCAGCGCGAGATGACGATTCGCTGCCGACCGGGCCGCGCCTACGCGGAGTCGGGCCCGGTCGGTGACGCGCGCGAGCAGTTCCGTACGGCACTCGCGGTTCCCGGTGCCGACGCGCAGCCCGAGGAACGGAGATGGCGCTCGCGGGGCTGAAGGGCTGCGGAGACGGAATGCCCCGGGGCAGCAGTTGAGTCGGACCGCCGGATGCGGGGACGCCCGCCGTCACACGCCCGAGTGCTCGGCCGCGTGGACCGCCGCCTTGAGGGTGCCGGGGTGCGGCGGGACGGCGAGGCCGTCCACGAAGACCGTGGGGGTGCCTGCGACTCCGTGTTCGGCCGCGCTCGCGGTCACGTACGGCGGCCAGTCGAGATGCACACCGCCGTGCACGCATTCCGCGAAGGCGGCGGCGGTCAGCCCCACCGTGGCGCCGATGTCGACGAGTTGCTGGTCGTCGAGGCCCGTGCTGCCCTCGGGCGGCTGGTTCGCGAAGAGCGCCTTGGCGTACTCGCGGAACGTGCGCCCGTCGGCCGCGCAGCCCGAGGCCGCCGACGCGCGCGTGGAATAGCGCGTGGCCGACATCCCGTCGAGGAACGCCAGGGGGTGGAAGGTGGCCGTGATCCGGTTCTCGGCCAGCATGTGGTCCAGGATCGGTCCCGAGGCCTCCTCGAAGTGGCGGCAGAAGGGGCACTGGAAGTCGATGTGGATGTCGACGGCGATCGCCCCCGCGCCGACCATGACGCCGTCCCCCGCCTCGTTCGCGCCGGCCGGGATCCGGGCCGGCCGGGATGCCATTTGCGTACGCATGGGATCCTCCTCGCCTCAAGCCGCGGCGGATGCGTCGCGGGGGCGGACGGTGGGCGCCCGGAACCGCTCCTTCAACCGTAGGCGCACACACGTCGGGGACGCGCCTCCAGCACGGTGTACGGCCTGAGCTCCGGCTCTTCCTGCGCGTAGTGCGGCATGACGCCGGGTGGCCATACGGGTTCCCGGGAGCTCCGTGCCGTGCCGTGGGCGCCGGGCGGGCAAAACCCCCGGCCGCCAGCGGCCGGGGGCCTTTGCGTTCGGCCTGCGGCGTCGTGCCGGATCGGCGGGCGACACCTCGGGTCCGCGGCGTCAGGACAGGGCTGCGGTGAGGCTGATCGTCGTACCTGTGAGGGCTTTGCTCACCGGGCAGTTGGACTTCGCGTCCTCCGCGGCCGCCCGGAAGGCCGCCTCGTCGGCGCCCGGCACCTGGCCTTCCACGGTGAGGTGGATGCCGGTGATGCCGGTACCCGGCTGGAGGGTGACCGCGGCCTTCGTCGTGATCATGGTCGGTGGGGTTCCGGCCTGGGTGAGCGTGTTCGCCAGTGCCATCGAGAAGCAGCTCGAGTGGGCGGCGGCGATCAGCTCCTCGGGGCTGGTCCGGCCTTGCGGTTCCTCGGCGCGGGAAGCCCAGGTCACGGGGAAGTGAGCGGCTCCGGAGGAGTCGAGCGTGACCTCCCCGGAGCCCTTGAGCAGATCGCCTTCCCACTCGGTGTGGGCGTTGCGCGTCGTGGCCACGATCAATCCTTCCGGTGTTCGGACGACATCTCCCCGATCGTCTGCTCACGGCGGCCGACCGGGCTCCCGACGCGCCGTACCGCTCACCGCGCCCCGTCCGTCTGGCCCGTGTGTGCCCTCCTCGGGCCGCCCCTGCCGTCGCACCGCCGATTCCCTGGTCCACAGGTGGCCGTCCAGGGGGCAGGGCGACTTAGCCTTGGTGGTATTGCCACGTTCGCCCCGGTTCGCTACCTCCGGGTGACAGCCGGCGGTGACTGCGGCAAGCCGCGTCGTCCGTGTCCGGCGGGCGGCCGGAACGACGCCCGGCGAGAGGAGCCTGACGTGAGCAGCTCGACTCCCGACGACCATGCGCCCCCGACCGACGGGGCGCCTCCCACCGACTCCATCGATCCCCCCGGTTCCACCGCTTCCACCGAGGGGCTCCGGTCCGAGGAGGACGCGGAGGCCCAGGCCGCGCAGGAGGCCGCGGAGACCCAGGCCGCGCTGGTCGATCTCGCGAACAGCACGGCCCTGCTGCCACAGGCACCGCCTCCCGAGGGCGAGGACGTCCCCGAAGGGGCGATCGCGCTGCCGGTGATCGAGCAGGACGGCACGCGCTACATCCCCGTCTTCACCACCGAAGAGGCACTCGTGGCGGCCGGGGGAGACCCCGGTGCGGCCGTCCGTCTGCCCATCGCCGAACTGGCCGCCAACTGGCCGGAGGACGACCTGTGGCTGACGGTCAACCCGACCAGCGAAAAGGGCCTCGCCCTCCCGGCCGAGCTGGTCCGGGCGCTGCCCGTCTTCAGTCGGGCCGACGGCCAGGCGGACCAGGGTGGCGGCGAGGGAGGCGGCCCGGGCCCCGGAGAGCCGAACCGGCCACCGGCCGCGTGATCCTCCCGTACCGCTCCGGCCCGCGGCAGCGCTGCCGCGGGCCGGAGCGGGCGGCTTGTTTGGGCACGGGCCTCATGGGTACCCCGCGAGGCGCATCGCGGCGTGCGCGGCTTCCTGGCGTCGTGAGGAGCCGGCGGCGGCTACGACGGCGCTGATGGCTACGACGAGTTCATCCGGCTCGTAGCCACAGAGTCCAGGTCTCAGGGACCGGGCGACGGCGCTGACGTACCCCCGTGCAAGCGCTCGCCGATCGGATCACCGGGGCTGACGTCGATGCCCCGCCGCGTCCTCCGACCGAGGGTGCCTCGCCGCTCCTTGCCGTCAGGGGACGTGGCGGAGAAATCCGAGCCGGCCGGGTGCGTACGACAGGGGGCCGGGCGGCACCTGAGTCAATGCCTGAGCCGGACATCCGAGCGGGGACGTCCGGGGAGAGGAAAGTTCCGGGGACAACCGGCTCCCCTCCACCCCGTTCCACGACGACCCACGTCCGGTCCGGCGGAATCCTCCGCCGGACCGGACCTTTTCGCTGCTCACGTCCGTACCGCAGACTGCCCCCACGCACCTCCGGACGTCCCCGTTCTCCCGCCCCGCAGGCCGGATGGAACCCGAATCCGCCGCAGGGCGAAGAACAGGCGAAAGCCCAAGTCTTCGAGAGACGTTCGGACGAAAGGAGCCCCGATGACCGTCGAACCCGGCGTCAGGGTGGGGCAGCAGCAAAGTGACGCCACGGTGATCGAGCGGTCCTGGGATGAGCCCGAGGCATTCGCCGTTCTCTTCGACCGCCACGCCGAATCGGTACACCGCTACGCGGCACGCCGGCTCGGCACGGATGTCGCCGACGACCTGATGGCGGAGACCTTTGCCATCGCGTTCCAGCGGCGGCACCGGTACAACTCCGAGCGGGCCGACGCCCGCCCCTGGCTGTTCGGCATCGCGACCAACCTCGTCGGCCGGCACCGCCGGGCCGAGGCCCGGCGCTTCAAGGCGCTCGCGAAGCTCCCGGCGGACGACGCGCCGGGGCAGCACGACGGCGTCGCCGACCAGGTGGCTGCTCGGGTCAGTGCCCACGGAGTGCGCCGGGAACTCGCCGGTGCGCTGTCCAGGCTCTCCGCCCGCAACCGCGATGTGTTGCTGCTGGTGGCCTGGGGTGACCTCAGCTATGAGGAAGCCGCGTCGGCGCTGGACGTACCGGTGGGAACGGTCCGATCACGGATGCACAGGGCTCGCAGCACGCTGCGCGAGGCGTTGGGCGGTTCTGATCCGACAGCATTCCGAGAGGAATCCAGCCATGAATGACCTCAACGTCCTGCGGGAGTGGGACGCCGAGGCGCAGCCGCTCACGGACGACGCCCGGCTCCGTGCCCGTGCCCGCCTGTTCCGGGAGATGAACGGAACGCGCGGGGCATCGCCCGCCGTTCCGCTGTTCCGCCGCCCGGTGCTGCGGACGGTGGTGGCAGTTGCCGCGGCCGCGGCCGTCGCGACGACGGCGGTCGTCGCCCTCGACGACGGCGGCGGCCGGTCCGCCACGGAGGCGTCACCGCGGGCCGACGCCCCGCAGATGCAGCCGGTCAGCGCGGCGACCGTGCTCAACGCCGCCGCCGCACGCGAGCGCAAGCAGGACCCCACCGTCGCCCCGCGCGACGACCAGTTCATCTACACCAAGGAGATCATCAAGGAGATCGACCGGAAGACCCACGAGACCAAGTCCTACGTCGACGAGAGCTGGAGGTCCGTGGACGACTCCAAGCGTTCCTGGGTGATGGAGATCGGCCGTGGCTGGTGGGCGGATCCGCTGAAGCCCAACGAGTCCCTCTGGCCTCCGTCCGACTGGGACACGCTGAAGAAGCTGCCCACGGACCCGGACGAGCTCATCCTCGCCGCCCGATTCTGGCCCGAGGAGCGGCCCAAGTCCGTTGACGAGATCCCCATGGAGGAGTGGGGGTTCATCCAGTCCCTTCTGGACGGCCTTCTCTCCCTGACGCCGGTGATGCCGGAAGGTCTGCGCGCGGCCGCGTTCGAAGCGCTGGCGAAGGTCCCCGGCATCACGGCGACCTCGGGCATGAAGGACGCCAAGGGACGCAGCGGGATCGGAATCTCGTTCAAGGACCCGACGGGGGAGTGGCACTCGCACAAATTCGCCATCTTCGCCGAGGGCACGTACGAGTTCCTGGGCTTCAAGGATGTACGGACGTCCGACTCCGCCGCCGGCAGGAAGACCTACACCCAGCTCTCGTACCTCGACCGCTACGCCGTCGTCGACCACGCGAAGCAGCGGCCGTAGGCCCGCTCCCGGAAAGGGGCACCCGGCCGGGTGCCCCTTTGGTGCCGCTCGGCATCGCGGCGCCCCCTGCCCGTACGGATCACGGCAGTTGAGCGGGCGCGGCCTGTTCATGCCGCCCGGCTCACCACTCCGCCGACAGCAGCGCCTCTCCGAGGCCCCCCACCTCCGGTGCCGAGACCAGGGGCTGTTCGGTCCAGATCGTCTTGCCCTCGCGTACGTAGCGCGTGCCCCAGCGTTCGGTGAGCTGGGCCACCAGGAACAGGCCGCGCCCGCCCTCGTCCGTCGTGCGCGCGCGGCGCAGGCGCGGGGAGGTGCTGCTGGTGTCGGAGACCTCGCAGATGAGATGGCTGTCGCGGATGAGGCGCAGGACGAGGGGCCCGCCGCCGTAGCGGTAGGCGTTGGTGACCAGCTCGCTGACGATGAGTTCGGTGGTGAAGGCGATCTCCTCCAGCCCCCACTCGGTGAGCTGCGCCGCGGCGAGCGCACGGGCGCGGGCGGCCGCGGTCGGTTCCGCCGGGAGCTGCCAGGTGGCCACCTGATGGGGCGCCAGCGCGCGGGTGCGGGCGACGAGCAGCGCCGCGTCGTCGTGGGAGCGGTCGGGGGGCAGCGCGTTCTCGACCGCGGCGCAGATGGACTCCAGCGGGCGGGAGGGTTCGGTCAGCGCGCTGCGCAGCCGGGCCAGCCCCTCGTCGAGGTCGCGGTGCTGGGCGCGGATCAGGCCGTCGGTGTAGAGGGCGAGCACGCTGCCCTCGGCCAGCTCCAGTTCGGCGCTCTCGAACGGCAGGTTGCCCAGGCCCAGCGGCGGGCCTACGGGGGAGTCCGGCAGCAGCACCGACCCGTCGGGCGTCGCCACGGCGGGCGGCGGGTGGCCGGCGCGGGCGAAGGAGCAGCGCCGGGAGACCGGGTCGTACACCGCGTAGAGGCAGGTCGCGCCGATCACCTGCGGGGCGGGCTCCCGGGTCGGCTCGTGCTCCGCGGCCAGGCGGTCGACGAGGTCGTCCAGATGGGAGAGCACCTCGTCCGGGGGGAGGTCGAGATAGGCGAGTGTGTGGACGGCGGTGCGCAGCCGGCCCATGGTGGCGGCGGCGTGGATGCCGTGGCCGACCACGTCGCCGACGACGAGGGCGATGCGGAGCCCGGAGAGCGGGATGGCGTCGAACCAGTCGCCGCCCACGCCCGCCGTGGCGTCGGCCGGCAGGTAGCGGTGGGCGACCTCGACGGCCGGGTGCTCGGGGACCCCGCGCGGCAGCAGGCTGCGCTGCAGGGCGAGTGCCGCCTCGTGCTGCTGGGTGTAGCGGCGGGCGTTGTCGATGCAGACGGCGGCGCGGGCGGCCAGTTCCTCGGCCAGGGTGAGGTCGTCCTCCTCGAACGGCTCCGGCCGCCGCCACCGCCACAGGCTCACCACGCCCAGGACGAGCCCGCGGGCCATCAGCGGTACGGCGATGAGCGAGTGGACGCCGAGGTCGCGGACGCGTTCGACCTTGTCCGGGTCGAGGGACGACCAGCTGGGCGAGACCTCCAGGACGGCTTCGAGTACGGGATGCTGCTCGGACATGCACAGCGCCTGCGGGGCGTCCGACGGGAAGCGCATCACGTGCCCGACCGGGTACATCAGGTCGGACGCCTCCGGCGAGACGCTGTGGACGGCCGTACGGGACAGGGCGCCGGTGGACTCCTTGGTGGTCTCCTGGCCCCGTGTCACGGGTTCGAGCAGGTCGACCGAGACGCAGTCCGCCAGGTCGGGGACCGCCACCTCGGCGAGTTCGCGTGCGGTCCTCGCCACGTCCAGTGTGGTCCCGATACGGGCGCTCGCCTCGTTCACCAGGGCGAGGCGCTGGCGGGCGCGGTAGCGGTCGGTGACGTCCTCGACGGTCTCGGTGACCCCGAGGACGCGCCCGGCGGGGTCCTCCATCCGGAAGGCGGAGATGGACACCACCCGTTCCTGGCCGGGGTCGTGCTGCAGCCGTCCGCGCTGCTCGATGAAGATGGTGGGCTCGCCCGTCGCGAGCACCCGCCGTAGATGTGTCTCCACGCGGTCCGTCTCGGGCTCCATGAGGAAGTCGCCGAGGCGCAGCCCCGGGAACGCCTCCGGCGGGATCTCGCCGAACCGGGCGATCGCCCGGTTCACCCGCAGGAACTTGAGCTCGGGGTCGTGCACCACGAGGCCGATGGGGCACCTGCGGAACATCCCGTCCAGGACCGACCGGTCCGTCTCCCACTGCACCACCTGCTCGGCGGGGGCGCCGACGACGAACCACTCGGGCCCGTGCGGCCGTGCCATCGCCCGGACCCGGCAGCCCAGGTCCACCCGCTCGCCGTCACGGCACCGGACGGGCACCACCCCGAAGTAGCAGCCTTCCGACTCCCCGCAGGCAGTCACCGCATGCATGACGTCGTCCTCGTCCCGCGGATCGACGAGGAACTCGCGTGCGGGGCGCCCCAGCACCTCCTCGGCCGTGTAGCCGAGCAGCTCCTGCGCCTGGGCGCTCCAGCCCACGATCGTCCCGCGGCCGTCCAGTACCGCAGAGGCAGAGCGGTGCACGGCGAACGGGTCGTCCGGACCCTCGCCGGGCGTCGTCACCGGTATGTCCACCATCACCTACCACCCTCGTACGAACCGGGGACGAGCGCTCATCGGCCCGCCGGGGCCCGGAGCGAAGGCCTGGCGAAGAGCACCGCCACGTCGTCCTGGACCACGGGGGGCAGCATCTGGTTCAGCATGCCGTCGCAGATCTCCGCCAGCGGCCGGTCGAGCTTGCACAGGGCCGCTGTGAGTTCGTGCATGCCGCGGCCGAGGTCCCGGTCGCGTGCCTCGACGAGCCCGTCGGTGTACATCACCAGCAGACTCTCCGGCGGCAGCAGGACCCGTTCGGCGTGGAAGTCCCCGCCGCCCGCACCCAGGGGCGGGCCCGGCGGGCCCTCGATGAATCCGACCCGGCCCTCTGTGTCGGCCACCACGGGCGGCGGGTGGCCGGCCCGGCTGATGAGGACCTCGCCGGCTGCCGGGTCGTGGACGGCGTAGGCGCAGGTCGCCATCTCGTACTCGCCGAAGTCGGACACGGCGGCGTCGAGGGAGACCAGCATCTGCGCCGGCGGGATGTCGTGGCGGGCCAGGGTGCGCAGCGCCGTACGGAGCTGGCCCATGACCGCCGCCGCGTGGATGCCGTGCCCCATCACGTCCCCGATGACCAGCCCGGTCCTGCCGTCGGGCAGGGCGATGACGTCGAACCAGTCGCCGCCGACCTCATGGGCGCTTGCGGGCAGATAGCGGGCGGTGAGGTCGAGCCCGGTCACGGTCGGTAGCGAGGTGCTCATCAGGCTGCGCTGGAGGGTCAGGGCGGCGCGCCGCTCGCTGGTGTACATGCGGGCGTTGTCGATGTTCAGCGCCGCCCGCGCCACCACCTCGTCCATGAGCAGGCATTCCTGCTCGTCGAACGGCTCGCGGTCGCGGGTGCGGGTGACGATGACGGCCCCGAGCACGGTGCCGCGCGCGACCAGCGGCACGAGTCGTGACGCGCCGACCCGCCGGCGCAGGTAGTCCCGCAGCCCTTCGGCGCCGGGGTCGGTGATCAGCGCGGGGATGTCCGACATATAGAGGTTGATGGCGCGCCCGTTGGCGATCACCTGCTCGTACACCGACTTGCGCGGCACCTGGTAGGTCATGCCCACTGCCAAGTCCTCCCGGGGAGCGGTCGGATCGGTGTAGATGACGGCCACGCGGCGTACCCAGCCCTGGGTGGACGGTGCCTCGTCGGGGCCGAGCACCTCTTCCAGCAGGTGCACATCGGCGGAGTCGGCGAGCTGCGGCACCAGGACCTGGGCCATCTCCTCGGCGGTGTGCCGCAGGTCCAGGGTGGTGCCGATGCGCGTACCGGCGGCGGCGAGCAGCGCGAGTCGTGCGCGGGCCTGCTCGACCTGGGTGTGGGCGAGTTGCTCCTCGGTGATGTCGATCAGGGAGGCGATCACGCCCAGCCGGCTGCCGGCGCCGTCCAGCAGGGGCGCGTACGAGCAGGACCAGATGCGCTCGTGATCGGGGTCGGCCGGGGTGCGGCCGGGGCGGCGGAGGTCCACCACGGCCTCACCGCTGTCCAGGACCTGCCGCATGACGGCTTCCAGGCCGGCCGCGTTGACGTCCGGCGCGATCTCACCCACCCGCCTGCCGATGTGCTCGGAGGCGGGCACGCCGGTCATCCGGGCCAGTGCCTTGTTCACCCGCAGGAAGCGCAGGTCGGGGCCGAGCATGGCGAGCCCGATGGGGGACTGGGCGAAAAGCCCCTCCAGTGCGGCCAGCGAGTCCCGCATGCCCACGACCGCGGAGGTCTCCGCCGAGACGACCAGGATGCCCGTACGGCCCTGCTCGTCCGCGGAGGGGCAGATCCAGGTCTCCATTTCGACGAGGTGCCCGTCGCGGTGGCGGACGGGGAGGCACCCCACCACGGCCTCGCCCCCGAGGACGCGGCTCATCAGGCCGTCGGCCAGGTCCCAGTGCGTCTCGGGGACCAGGACCGGTTTCAGGTTCTTGCCGAGGAGCTGGTCGGGCGTGTAGCCGAGGAGTTCCCGGGCGGCGAGCGACCACTGCACGATGCGTCCGTCGGCATCGGCCCGCCACAGGGCGATCGGAAGGAGGTCGCTGAACACGCCCGCATAGCCCACCGCCGGTGCGGGCGGCTCGGGCACATCACTCGGTGACTCGTGCGTGTCCTCCACGATGCCCCAGTTCCCTGGCCGTGGACGCTCCGCGTGCCGGCGCCGACGACGCCGGCCAACGGCCCACGGACCATCGCTGCAGCGTCCTTCGGGCGCAGGCTCTTCTGGCACCAGGCTATCGCGGAGGCGCGGGACCGGGCAGGGCGTGCGGTGCGCGGACCGGCCTCCGCGGCCCCGGGGCGAGCGGCGGGCGGGCTATGCGCGGGGCACGAGCAGCTCGGTGTTCCGGTCCCCGGGCGCCCCGGCCCAGCCCGTGTGCACTCCGCCGACGAGACCCGCGGCGATACCGGGACCGTTGTACGACAACTCCCGGTACAGCGACGCGAGGCCGACGGCCGAGAGGTCTCCGGGCTCCGTGCCGTACGGGGCCGCGGATTCGATCAGCGTGGTGAACAGGGGGAGCGTCCCGTCGTGGTTGTCTGCGAGCTCGATCACCCGCGCATGGTGCGGATGGTCCACGTGGGAGGCGGTGTTGACCTCCCAGAAGGACCGGTGCGCGGTGGGGTGGCCGTGCGCGGTGATCCGGTTGACATGGCTGTGGCCGTTGATCCGGGCCACGACCTGAGGAAACCGGCTGAGCAGCGCGATGACCTCCTCGCCGTCGTGTCGCGGTTCGTCGCCCGCCGCCGCGTCCGGACGCCGCGTCATGGTCGGGCTGTTGTGGTGGCTGAAGACAAGAATGCGGGCATCGTCGGCGCCCGGGTTGTGCACCGTCCGGCCGTCCGCGTCGTGGTGGAAGGAGCTGTGGGCGGCCAACGTCCGCTCCAGCCAACGCAGTTGACCGGTGCCCAGCGATCCTTTGTAGTGGCCGCTGCGGTATGTGGTGTCCAGGCTGACGCCGATGACGCCGATGACGCCGTCGGCGCCCGGGAACGCGTAGTACATCCGGTCGCCGTCCAGGTGGTCCTCGGTGTAGCCGTGCCCGGCAGGACCGGCGCCGGTGTACGCGGGGTCCAGGTGGGCGGCGATGTACTCGTGCGGGGTGAACATCCGCCGCCGCTCGTCCGGTGCGACGGTCCGCGCCATGGAGGCGTGCCGGCGCAACAGGGCCTTCAGCACTGTGCTCCTGGGGTCGTCGCCCGATACGGCCGCCGCTCATCGTGGTGAGGAACCACTCCAGTTCGAGCGCGGAGTTGTTGTCGACGTTGTCGCCCGTGGACATCACGAAGGCCGGCGGCCGTCCGGTGTGCGGGCCTGCACGCAGCGCGCGCACCTGCTCGACGAGGGCGACCGCGCCCGCCGCCGTCAGTGCCTCCTGTGCCCGCCACGCGCCCGGCTGCCGGGCGCGCAGGAACTCCGTGCGCAGCGGGCTCTGCACATCGGCCATGTGCAGGTCTGTGAACTGGACGAAGCAGGCGAGGGGGGTGCGCCGGTCCTGCCGTCCGCCGCGGGGCGCGGCGAGCTCACCCCGGACGGCCGGAGGCCAGCCGGGGCCCTGCACCAACCGGTGGTAGTACCGCTCCCGGCGAAGCGGGCGTCGTCTCCAGCGTCGTCGTGCCGTACGGGGCGGCACGCCGCGCGGGGCGGGGGCGTACGGGACGGGGGGCCGCGGGCGGGGGCCTGTGCGACTGAGGTGTGTGTGGGGGAGCAGTGTCGGGGCGCGGTCCGGGGACCAGCGACCAGGCCGCTCCCGTCCCCGCGACGGCGGTACCGGAAGTGAGCAGGAAATGACGGCGGTTGACGGCGGACGCGGTCCCGGCCATGAGGCCCTCCGGCCGCGCCGCGGGCAGGTCCCGGGGGCGCGGGCAAGCCGATTCGGAATTATTCATTCCGGAGACTGGAGGGCGGATGTGACCCGGATGTGAACGTCGCCGGAACGCCGGAACGCCGGAACGCCGGAACGCCGGAACGCCGGACGCCGGGCAGCCGTCGCCGTACGAGCGCATGCGCTGCGACGCCCCTCGCCGTACGCGCGCATGCGCTGCGACGCCCCTCGCCGTACGTCCGCATCCGCTGCGCGACCTGTCGCGACCGTGCGTGACGGGCTCCTCGCGACGAGCCCGCCCGCGCCGGAATCCCGATGGCGCGCGGGCGGCCACGCGCGGGCGCACCACCGCCCTAGCGCGCCGCCTCCGCGTAGAAGTCGCGCGGCTTGCCGGACTTGTCCTTCAGCCGTCCGAGCAGGCCGGAGGGGTACTCGATCAGCCAGTAGCTCGCCACCGCCACGGGCACCGCCACCGCCAGGACGATCAGCGTGGCCAGTGGATAGCCGCCCGGGCCCGAGGGCAGCAGGCCGGAGGTGTAGAGCTGGAGCATGATCGGCTCGTGCCAGATGAAGAGGCTGTAGCTGACAAGCCCGGCACCGGTGAGCCAGCGTGCCGTCAGCGCCTTGTGCCACCGGCCCTGCCGCCGGACGTGGATCGTGCCGAACAGCAGCAGCACCCACAGCAGCGCGGCGAGCGGGTGGAAGAAGGTGAACAGGGCGTTCTCCGGCCGCGAGATCAGCGACAGCAGGAACAGGGCCACCAGCACGGCGCTCCGCAGGGCGATCGCCGGTCCCGTGCTCATCCGGCCTCGTTCCCCGAGCGCGATCTGCGCCACCGCCAGCCCCATACCGGCCGCGAAACCGCCGAAGCGGGCCTGCGGGCCGAAGTACACCGGCCATTCGGTGTGCGGGATCCCGTACGCGTAGTGGGCGACGGCGATCCAGATCACCGGGACCACGAACAGCAGCAGGCATCCGCCGGCGCACAGCGCGATCCGGGAGCGCCGCAGCCGGAGCGAACGGCAGGCACGTACGGCCACCGGCCCCAGTGCGACGAGCGCGAGATAGAACATCATTTCCAGCGACAGGGACCAGGTCGGGCCGAGGGTGTAGAAGATCTGCTCCTGGCTGAAGACATGAGTGAACGTCAGATGCTGGACGAGATCGGTCCAGTTGCCCGGCAGCGTCGGATTGCGGGACGCCCAGACGAGCAGGACGGCGAGGAAGTACAGAGGCACGATCCGTATCGCGCGCCGGAAGAGGAACACGCCTGCCGGGCGCACCGAGCCGCCGTCGATCGCCGCCCGCGCGTACGAGAGCGTCAGCAGATACGCGGACATCACGAAGAAGAGGTCGATCACCTCCAGCGAGATCACCGCTCCGAGATACGGGTTGTCCACCGGCGGGTGGATGCCGTCCGCGTCGTAGCGGAAGTACTGCTGCCAGACGTGGAAGACGACCGTGCTCAGCGCGGCCAGACCGCGGAAGCCCTCGATCTCCCGCGCCCGGCCGCCGGGAGGGGCACCTTCCGGCGGCCGGGGCGAGGAGACCTTCTCGGTGCGTGCCCCGGCCGCTTCGATGTGGGGGGAAGCGGCCTTCGGCCGAGGGGCAACGGTGGGTGCGGACGTCGTGCTCACGGCTGGGCCACCGCCTTCGCGGCGCGCGGCGTGACACGCCACTGGCGGTCGCCCAGCGCCTCCTTCAGGCAGGCCTGGCGGGCCAGCATGTTCTTGAAGTGGCTGTAGAAGACCGTGGACACCAGGACGTAGTGCCAGAACCACCGGCGCCGCGTGCGGAGTTCGGGCGCCGCCAGCCGCCACGCGAACACCGCCTGGATCAGCCCGGCCGAGACCGTGAAGAGCGTCGCCAGCAGGCAGACGGGTACGGCCCAGTCGAGTTCGCCCACACCGCCCGCCCGCCAAGCCGAGTACAGCAGCACGGGCAGGATCTGCAGTGTCAGCCAGGGCTGCACCTCCCGCCATCCCAGCAGCACGAACAGACCGGCCTTCTGACGGCGTGTGAACACCGGGGAGCGCAGGGCCTGCCACAGATGCCGGAGCGAGACCTGCAGCCAGCCCTGGGCCCAGCGCGACCGCTGGTTCCACAGCGAGGTGAGGGTGGTGGGCGCCAGTTCGCGCGAGATGAGCGTGCGGTCCATGGCGAACCGCGCGCCCTCCTTCAGCGCCCGCATCGTGGAGTCGATGTCCTCGGTCAGCATCGAGCCGTGCATACGGGTGCGGGCGAGGAGGTCGGTGCGCCAGAAGCCGTTGGAGCCGCCGAACACCCCGAATCCGTAGAGCCGGGTGCGGCCCGGGTGGCTCACCGCGTAGATCGCCTCGAACTCCACCGCCACCAGCCGGGAGACCCAGGTGCTGTCGCCGTTGCGGACGACGCAGTGGCCCTGGACGACGTCGTAGCCGTTCGACAGCCAGTCCCAGGCGTGCCGGAAGGCGTCGCGTGCCGGGTGGTGGTCGGCGTCGAAGATGCCGACGAACTCGCCGCGGACGCGCGTGACGGCGGCGTTGATGTTCTGGGCCTTGGACGTGCTGCCCTGGACGGGCAGCAGCACCAGGCGCGGGTCCCGGCGTGCGATGGCCCGCAGCGTGTCCTCGACGGGCAGGGGATGCGGGGTGTTGTACGCGAGCACGATCTCCAACTCGCCCGGATAGTCCAGGCACAGGAACGACTCGACGGTGTCGACGATCGTGGCGGCCTCGTTCGGCAGATACGCGGCGATGACCGCGCTGGCCGTCGGATACGGCGAACCCGGCCCGGCCGGACGGGGGACGGAGTCGAGGGAGTAGAGGCACTCCAGCACGATCAGCAGCGCGGAGAGCAGCAACCCGGAGACCACCACCCAGTACATGACGGAGCCCAGGTCGAAGCCCATCGCGTACACCTGCTGGTAGAGCACGAACGGCACGCCCACGCCGACCGCGAGCACCACGACCGGGGAGAGCCACGTCAGCACGGTGCGGACCGCCGCGCCCAGGGGATTGCGGCGGGGGGTGCCGCGCATCCACGGGGCGTACCGCACCGGGCGCAGATCGCGGTGGGTCGACGCCTCGGCCGTCGCGCCGCGCGCCTGCTCCACAACCCGCGTCCGGCGGTCGCAACCGGCCAGGGGCGTCCAGCCGATCGCCGGGGTCAGCAGCACGTTCTCGTCGGCGACGATGAAGCGGGTGCCCGCGACCGTGTGCGCGAACTTCTGCAGCCGGCGGCGCGCGGACTCGTCGTCCACGCCGGGCATCAGCATGAGCAGCCGGCCCTCGTGGTCCCAGCCCAGCCGGTCGCAGGGGCTGCCGAGCTTCTCGGCGACCGCGGCGAGGCGTTCGGCCACCTCGCGGCGGACGCGCGGGCCGAGCCGGGACTCCAGCACGCTCATCTCCGCGACGCTCACGATCGCCAGCACACCGCCGCTGCGGGCGGGGCGCGGGCGCTGGAGTTCTCGGTCGAGCTCGTCGAGGAAGTGCGGCTCGGAGTAGAGGCCGGTCCGCGGGTCGAGCAGGAGATTCTCGACCGGGACAGGAACGCGGCGCAGTTTCGCCTCGATACGGGCCGTGAGTTCGACCGGATCGGAGGTCTCGGGTATGCAGTCGTCGGCGCCCTGCCGCAACATGTCCGCGACATCGGCCGGGCCGGGGTTGTCCGTCACCATGAGCAGGGGCAGCGCACGGCCGGCGGGGGCATCGCGGACCTCGCGGATCACATCCAGCCCGTACGCGCCGAAGGGCCCGCTGCGGTCGTCGTCCAGGGCGACGATCGCGTCCGGGGGTGCCTGCTGGAGCGCCTCGGTCACGCGGCCGGGCAGAGCATGGCTCACCTCGTGCCCGGTGGAGAGCAGGGTCCTGGTCAGCTGCTCGAGTCTCGGTCCGGGCATGCCGATCGCCAGCACGCGCCCACCGGTGGGGGGTTGTTCGTCCCGGCGGCCGGGGAGTGCCGCGGACGAACGCAGTGAGATGGTCGGGTGCGAGGTGAGCACCTGTGAATTTCCTTCCTCTGCACGGAAGTTGTGGAAAATCCGGTACGGCTGCCTAGAGCGCGGGAATGCGTAGGGGGTTGTGTCCTCCGGGTGGAACGGCCCGTGGACACGACGGAAACAATCGGTGGACTTCCCGCCGGGGGCGGCGTGATGAGAAGGCGCGCCCGCGGATACGCGAAGCGCGGGGATGCTCAGGGAGTACTCAGGGATCCGGTACTCAACGGCGGGATAACCCGCAGCCCGTGAGGAAACCGGAGCCCGTGAGGAAAGCCTCGGCCCGTGAGGAGGCCGTGGACAGTGGAGCCCTCGGAATGCTCCCCGGAATGCCCGGAGCCCGCGGGTGTTCGTGGCCCGCGGGTGCTCAGGGCGAAGCGCGCATCGGCTTCGGGGCCGGGCGGACCTCCGGATCCGCACGGCAGCCCGTGCCATGGCCCCTGCGGTGCAGGTGCGGGGACAACTGCGCGCCGTGGTCGGCTCGTTGAAGGCGGCTGCGCTCCGGCCCGCCCGGGTGGGGCGGTCCGTGCGGAGGCCGCCCGGTCGCGTGGGGGCGCGGCGGGGCCGCACCCCGGAGCGCACCGATGCGCTCCGGCGAGTTCTCCATATTGCGGTCCCATCCTTGTCGGATTGTGGGGGAGGACCTGTGGGTGTTCGGCGTGAACTCCAGGCTGTGCCGCGCCGATATGCCGGCAGCGGCGACACCAGAGTTCATCGTCACCGTGTCATGAAACGTACGCAGAAGTAACGCCTTGATTAAAGCCGCCACCAGGGGTCCCGCGAGTGGACACACCTCCTGCGCAATGTGAAGGCATTGCGCGGATGAGGTTTATGGAAATCGCTTGTCGTTCCGCATTTCTGTGAGGGAGAGGGAACGGCCCGCGCGGTATCCGCATCCTCCTAGGATGGGCGGATGGACGACCCCGAGGCGACCGGTCCCGTGACGAGCGACCCGAGTGACGACAGTGACGTGAGTGACGGGCAGGACAGCACCGTTCCGGATGCCGGAGGCGCGGCCGAGGCACCGGCTCTGCAGGCGCTGCGACGCGTCTTCGGCTACGACTCCTTCCGGGGCGAACAGCAGGAGATCATCGAGCATGTGGTCGCGGGCGGCGACGCCCTCGTCCTCATGCCCACCGGTGGCGGCAAGTCGCTCTGCTACCAGATCCCGGCGCTCGTACGCCGCGGCGTCGGCGTCGTCGTCTCACCGCTCATCGCGCTCATGCAGGACCAGGTCGACGCCCTGCGTGCCCTCGGCGTGCGTGCCGGATTCCTCAACTCCACCCAGGACCTCGACGAACGGCGACTGGTCGAGGCCGAATTCCTCGCGGGCGAACTGGACTTGCTCTACCTCGCGCCCGAGCGGCTGCGGGTCGAGGCGACGGCACGTCTCCTCGAACGCGGCGAGATCGCGCTCTTCGCCATCGACGAGGCCCACTGTGTGTCCCAGTGGGGCCACGACTTCCGCCCCGACTACCTGGCCCTGTCCGAACTGCACGAGCGCTGGCCCGACGTCCCCCGCATCGCCCTCACCGCGACCGCGACGCCCGCCACCCACGCCGAGATCGCCTCCCGGCTGAAGCTGCAGGACGCACGGCACTTCGTCGCGAGTTTCGACCGGCCCAACATCCAGTACCGGATCGTGCCCAAGGCCGAACCCAAGAAGCAGCTACTGCACCTCCTGCGCACCGAGCACCCCGGTGATGCCGGCATCGTCTACTGCCTGTCGCGCGCCTCGGTGGAGAAGACCGCCGAGTTCCTGGTGCGCAGCGGGATCGAGGCGCTGCCGTACCACGCCGGGCTCGACGCGCGGACCAGGGCGGCGCACCAGTCCCGCTTCCTGCGCGAGGACGGTGTGGTCATCGTCGCCACCATCGCCTTCGGCATGGGCATCGACAAGCCCGACGTACGGTTCGTGGCGCACCTGGACCTGCCCAAGTCCGTGGAGGGCTACTACCAGGAGACGGGCCGGGCGGGGCGCGACGGCCTGCCGTCCACGGCCTGGCTGGCGTACGGCCTGCAGGACGTCGTCCAGCAGCGGAAGCTGATCGCCGATTCCGACGGCGACGAGGCCCACCGGCGGCGCCTGGCCACCCACCTCGACGCCATGCTGGCGCTCTGCGAGACCGTCGAGTGCCGTCGCGTCCAACTCCTGGCCTACTTCGGGCAGAAGGGCACCGCGTGCGGCAACTGCGACACCTGCCTGACGCCGCCCGAGTCCTGGGACGGCACGGTCACCGCGCAGAAGCTGCTGTCGACCGTGGTCCGGCTGAAGCGCGAACGCGGTCAGAAGTTCGGGGCCGGCCAGATCATCGACATCCTGCTCGGGAAGAAGACGGCGAAGGTCATCCAGTTCGACCACGACGCGCTCAGTGTCTTCGGGATCGGCTCGGACCTGCGCGAGCCCGAATGGCGGGGCGCGGTACGGCAGTTGCTGGCCCAGGGGCTGCTGGCGGTCGAGGGCGAGTACGGCACGCTGGTCCTCACCGACGCAAGCGCCGCCGTGCTGCGCGGGGAGCGCGAGGTGCCGCTGCGGCGCGACCCGGAGAAGGCGGCGCGGGCCGCGAAGCCGCCGAGGGGCGACAGCGCGCGCCGCGCGGCTCCGGCGGACCTGCCGGAGGAGGCGGTGCCGGTCTTCGAGGAGCTCCGCGCCTGGCGGGCGGCCACCGCGAAGGAGCAGGGCGTGCCCGCGTACGTGATCTTCCACGACGCGACGCTGCGCGAGATCGCCACGGCGGCGCCGTCCACGCTCGCGGAGCTGGGCGGAATCGGGGGCGTGGGCGAGAACAAACTGGCGAAGTACGGCCAGCAGATCCTGGACCTGCTCGCCGGGGGGTGAGGCGTCCCCGTCTCCACGGCTTGATGCGCAACCCAGGGGTTGCGCATCGACAGTGAACGTGCAACTTTGGAGTTGCGCATCAGGCCGCTGGGGCGAGGGCCGCGAGCGGACACGCACGGAGGTGAACCCCATGGCGGACAGCCGGGACAGTGACAGTCGGGACGGCCGCGCAGGCGAGCGGGACGGTGAGGACAGGATCGTCCGGGAGATCCGGATCGACGCGCCCGTCGACCGGGTCTGGGCGGTGCTCACGGAGCCTGAGCACATCGGCCAGTGGTTCGGGCAGGGCAAGCCCACGCCGATCGACCTGCGCCCCGGCGGCATCATGCACCTCGACCACGGCCGGTACGGGTACTTCCTCACCCGGATCGTCACCGTCGAGCCGCCGCGCTCCTTCGCCTACCGCTGGGCCAGCGGCTTCCCGGGCGAGGAAGCGACGGAGGAGAACTCCACGCTGGTGGAGTTCACACTGACCGAGGACGGGGACGGCACGCTGCTGCGGCTGGAGGAGAGCGGCTTCCTGGGGCGCGCGGTCCCGGCCGAGCCCAGCCCGGACGACACCTACGAGAGTCATGGCGCGGGCTGGACCGGCATCCTCGACCTCGTGCGCGCCCACGTCGAGGCGCTGGGCGCGGAATGACCGCTGAGTCCGAGGCCGCGGACGAGGCGTTCGCGGCACTGGCCGACCCGACTCGGCGTCGGCTGCTCGACGCCCTCGCCCGGCACGGCGAGGCCACGGCGACGGTCCTCGCGGCCGAGGTGCCCGTCAGCAGGCAGGCCGTGGTGAAGCACCTCGCCGTACTGGACCGGGCGGGGCTCGTCGCAGGCCGGCGGGAGGGGCGCGAGATGCGGTACGTGGTGCGGCCGGAGGCGCTCGGCGCGACCGCGCGCCTCCTGGAGCGAATGGCCGCCGAATGGGACGCCCGCCTCGCGGTGATCAAGCGCATCGCGGAGTCGGGGCAGCCGTAGCGGGCGTCTCCGCTGGGGGCGCGCCCGCGGCCTGCGCCGGATGCGGTGGCGCGTTCGCGGTGGATGGCGCGCGGGTGCGCAGTCTCTGCTTGGGGGCCCGGTGCCCGCGGTCGACCGCCGGGAGTGTGCCCGGTGCCGCGGCGATCGAGGGCAGGGGACAGGGCGGTCGAGGGGCGGGCGGCGTGCGGCTATCCCGCCTCGGCCCCGCTCCGTATGCCGCCCCGCATGCCGCCCACGCCGCTCGCGTCGCCCACGCCACCCATCACATCCGCGCCACCCGCGGCGACGGTCCTGTCCGCCACGCCGGTCTGATCCGCGCGCCGCCCGAGCGGCTTCTCGTACCAGGCCACGTCCCAGTAGCGGCCGAACTTCCGCCCGACCTCGCGGAATGTCCCGGCCTGCGTGAAGCCGAAGCGGCTGTGCAGGCGGGCCGACGCCTCGTTGGGAAGGGCGACGCCCGCGTACGCCCGGTGCAGATCCTCGCCCTCCAGCGCCTCGAACAGCGCCTTGTAGAGCTGTGTGCCGATGCCTCGCCCGCCCGCGTCGGGGGCGCAGTAGACGCTGACCTCGACCGAGGTGTCGTAGGCGGGCTTGGGGCGGAAGCTGCTGCTCGTCGCGTACCCGAGAATCCGGCCACCGGGCCGCTCCTGCGCAACCAGGAGGCGGTGCGGGCCGTCTTTCCTGTGGGAGAGCAGCCACGGGCGGCGTTCCTCGGACGTGAAGGGCCTGGTGTCGAAGGTGATCGCCGTCTCGCGGACGTAGTGGTTGTAGAGGTCCGTGAGGGCCTCCAGGTCGTCCTCCGTGCCGGGTCTGACCTGCACTTCCGAAGATACCGACACCATGTCGCCTCCCTGCGTGGCCGGACAGGGTACTGCATGATCACAAAAATTGTCGGGCGGCTTGGGAATTGTGTCCGGATTCCAGTCGTTGTTTCCATCGGAACGGGCACCCGATGTCAGGGTGAACCGCCGCCACGAACCTGCGTCAGACCGGACACGTGAAAGGGAGCACGCATGGCAACCCGCGCCGTCGCCCGTCGTCAGTCCGACGGCACGACCACCGAGACCGACCGGGTGAACAGTGGTCGCGCCGTTGGCGGAGAAATCGCCGACCGTGACTTGGTCGGCATGTATCTGGACGAGATAGCGCGCACACCTCTGCTCGACGCCGCCAAGGAGGTCGAGCTGTCCCAGGCCATCGAGGCGGGGGTCTACGCCCGGCAGATCCTCGACGACGAAGCCGGTGGGACCGAAGGAGCCGGGGCGACCCATGAGGAGCTCGAGGTCCTGGCCGCCGAGGGCGAGCGCGCGAAGGACGTCTTCATCCGTTCCAACCTCCGTCTGGTCGTCGCCGTGGCGCGCCGCTATCCGCGCAGCGGGCTTCCCCTGCTCGACCTGATCCAGGAGGGCAACGCGGGCCTGGTGCGCGCGGTGGAGAAGTTCGACTACACCAAGGGCTTCAAGTTCTCGACGTACGCGACCTGGTGGATCCGGCAGGCCATCACCCGTTCCATCGCCGACCAGTCCCGCACGATCCGGCTCCCCGTCCACCTGGTGGAGGAGCTCGGGCGGATTCGGCGGGTCCAGCGCGAGTTCAACCGGGAGAACGGCCGCGATCCGGAGCACGGCGAGATCGCCGAGGAACTCGGCTCCACGACCGACCGCGTCGGCGATGTCCTCGACTGGGCGCGCGACCCGGTGAGCCTGAACATGTCGGTGGACGACGAGGGCGAGACCCAGTTCGGCGACCTGCTCGAGGACACCTCCGCGGCCACGCCCGAGCAGTCGGTCCTCGTGATGCTGCGGCGTGAGGGGCTGGACGATCTCATCGGCAGGCTCGACGAGCGCACGGCGTCGATCATCAAGATGCGGTACGGCATCGACGACGGCCGGGAGCGCACCCTGACCGAGGTCGGCAAGCAGCACGGCCTGACCCGCGAGCGGATCCGGCAGATCGAGAAGCATGCGCTGCTCGAACTGAAGAAGCTCGCTCGCGACACGGGTTTTGATGAGGCGGCGTAGTGCCCGCGAGGGCATTGCGTCCTCCCCCTGAACAGAGCCCCGGCGCCTACCCCCCCTGGCGCCGGGGCTCTCCTGTGTCGCGGGCCGAGTGCGTTCCCGTGTGTGGGCCGCGGGCGCCCTGTGGGGGTGTCGCCGCCGCGGAGGCCGGAGTGAACCGTGGGCCCGTCCCGGCGTCCGCCCGGGTGGCCGTCCCCCCTTCCTGGGGTCCCCCCCGGTCCTGGGGTCCGCCCCCTGCCCGCCCCGCGTCCGTCCACCCCCGTCCGGCCCTGCGTCCTCCGCGCGTCCGTCCGCGAATCCCGACAGGGGGCCGTTCGCGGGCCCGTTCTGCCCGCGGGCGCGTGTGCCCGGCACCGGTCGCGGCCCGAGGCCGCGCGCCGCGCGCCCCGCGGCTCGTGCCCGCGGGCGCGGACTCGCTCCCTCGTGCCCGCGGGGCGGCGCGGACTAGTTCCCGAGCGGGCGCGCCCGCGGGCACGACCGATCGGCCGCCGGTCCGTGCCGGTTCGCACCCGCACCTCGTACTGCCCACACCCCGGCCCCCTTCCCTTCCCTCCCTCAGCGGAACGCGTCCGCGTGATCGGCCGCCACAAGTGCGGAACGTCCGGCCGGTGCCGCCGAGGTCCAGCCCTCCCGGGACACCGGTTCGGGCCGTCGCACCCTCTCGACGTAAGCCGAGAACACGCCGTCCGCCATTACGGCGGGACGGCTCTGGGCGAACATCGAGGCGCACGTCCTCCACCGGCATCTCCTCGAAGGCCGCACGGGCAGCCGACCGACGGCGTCGGCGATGGCGTCGGCGTCGACCTGTTCACGCGCGGTCAGGGGTCCGGGCCGGCCAGGACATACGTCCGGCCGTTGTGGCCCGGTTCCGTAATGGCCGGGGGCCGGGACTGCCCGCGATCTCCCGTCCATGGATCAGCGGCCGGGCGAGGTCTCCGAACGAGTCCTCCGCTACGTCGGGCGGACTCCTGCGTTGTCTCCTCCCGGACTCATGTGCCCTCCCGCTCCGGTTCCCCGAGCCCGGCTCGCCTCTGACGCGTGGCCACCGTGACGCCGGCCACCACCGAGAGAGCCGATACGACGCCCGCCAGCAGCACGGCCGCATGCCCCGTGAACGTGCACGCCAGCACGAGGACGGCCGTCACCGGCAGGACGGCCTGGCCGATCCCGCGTTTGCCGTGCCGGGCGTGCAGCAGCCAGACCGTGAACAGATACAGGGCCGTGGGGATCGTGACGGTCAGCGCCGCCGCCTCAGCGGATATGTGGGCCTTGCCGACAGCCTCCTCGACCGCGACCTCGATACCCGCACCGATGGCGGCCGCCGAGCCGAAGACCAGGTAGTGGCCGTACCCCCAGAGGAACGCCACCCGGTTCGAGGTGAGCCGCTCGTGCGCCGGGACGACGAAGTAGATCCACCACGCGGAGAAGATGATCAGCAGGCCGCCGGCCGCGATCGGCAGCAGATGGCCCAGTTCGTCGCTCTCGTCGACGGCCACCCGGATGCCCGTCGTCGCCGCCAGAACGGTCTCGCCGAGGACGATGATGATGAACAGCCCGTACCGCTCCGCGATGTGGTGGGGGTGCCAGGTCGTCTGCCACTTTCGCTCGGCCCACAGGGGGACGGACAGCTCCAGGAGAGCCATCACCAGGAACAGCCAGGGCCGGGCATGGTCCGGCAGGAACAGCAGCCCGACCCACCCGATCTGGCAGGCGGTCACCCCGGCGACGTATCTCAGGGCCATGCCGCGCTCCGCGCCGCCGGCCGACCGGGCGGACCGCAGCCACTGGCTGACGAGCGCGACCCGCATCACCAGGTAGCCGAACCAGACGAGCGCGAAGTCGTTGTCGTCGAGCGCGCGGGACACACCCGCCGCCAGGATGAGCACACCCGTCATCTGGACCAGCGTGGTGACCCGGTAGAGAACGTCGTCGGTGTCGTACGCGGAGGCGAACCACGAGAAGTTCATCCACGCCCACCAGATGGCGAAGAAGACCATGGCGTAGCCGACGACACCATGCGCGTAGTGCCCCTCGGCCAGAGCGTGGGCCAGGGACACTCCCGCCTGGGCGATGGCCACGACGAAGACCAGGTCGAAGAAGAGCTCCAGCGGGGTGGCGGCGCGGTGCGTCTCATCGCGGCTGCGGGCGGTCATACGGCGCAAGGGCACGGCGGCGCCGCCGTGCCCCGGGCCCACTGGGTCGGACCGGCCCGACCGTGCGTGCTCGCTCATCTCGGGTCCCCTCCGCATCTCGTCCCCGTGTTCCGTGACGGTCCGTAACCTGTCCGCATCCTCATCTCACCTCTCACCCGCGCGCCCCGCATATCGGGCTTCCCGCCTCATAAGCCGTTACGTTGACCGTGTGTCCGAGCCCTCAGCCGCACGTCCGGCAGCAGCGGCGCCGTCCCCCACCGCGCTGCGGGCGACCATCGTGGCCACCGCCGTCTCCCTGCTGCTCGTCCTCGCCATCGTGCTCGGCAGCCGCTACCTCCGGACCTTGGACGCCGCTCTGCTGCCCTACGCCGTCGCGACCGTCTTCCTCGCCTTCGGTGTCGCCTACCGCTGTACGGTCCGCCTCGCGGCGCCCGCACCCCGCAACCTCCACCGGCAAGGCCGGCATTCCCTGTTCTCCGCGGCCGGGCTCCGCGCGGTCCCCGCTGCCCTGGCCCGTACGCTCGCCGTCCAACTCGGCTTCAGGACGCCCCCGGGCGCGGGCTCGCGTATCCGGTGGATCGCACATCAGCTCATCGTCTGGGGCTGTCTGCTCGCCGTGCTGATCACCTTTCCGATGACCTGGGGATGGGTGTCGTTCACCGCGACCAGCCCCGCGGGCCCCGGATACATGCTGCGGATCTGGGGATTCGAGGTGCTCGGCTTCGACGCACTCAACGTCGTGGGGTGGGCACTGTTCCATGTGCTGGACCTGGCCGCCGTCCTGGTCATCGCGGGCGCCGGGTACTTCCTCTGGCAGCGCATGCGCAACCGCGGCGGAGCCACCGGCCAGAACTTCGCGTACGACATGCTGCCGCTGCTCGCGCTGATCGTGATCGCCGTGACCGGGCTGCTCCTCACCTTCTCCTCCCTCTTCCTGGGCGGCCGGGGCTATGCCTTCCTGGCGGTCCTTCACATGGTCTCGGTGGTCTTCACCCTCATCTGCCTGCCGTTCGGGAAGTTCTTCCACATCGTGCAGCGGCCCGCCTCGGCCGGTGTCGGGCTGCTGGGGGACCGCGCCCGGCGGTCCGGGGAGATCCTCACCTGCCGCCGCTGCGAGGAGCCCCTCGGTACGGAACCCGCCGCAGCGAACCTCCGCACCACGATGGGCGAGCTCGACCTCCGCCTCGAGGAGTGGGCCGGGTACTGCCCGCGCTGCAAACGGAAGATGCGCGGCGGCGCGTACTTCGCCGAGGCCAAGAAGAGCACCACGTGACGGCGCCCGGCACCGGTGAGACGCGCGTGCCGACCCACTGCTGCTACTGCGGCGTGCAGTGCGGCCTCTATCTGCGAGTGGACCGGCGCGGCACGGTCTTCGGCGTCGAACCGCGCGACCATGACATCAACCGCAAGCGCCTGTGCTCCAAAGGCATCGATGCCTACCAGCAGTTGGGCCACGCCGACCGGCTCACCACCCCGCTGATCCGGGGCACACGCGACGAGCCCTTCCGCCGGGCGACCTGGGAGGAGGCCCTGGACCACACCGCCTCCGAAATGCGGCGCATCCAGGCGGCGTACGGGCCCGATGCCGTGGGCGTGCTCGGCGGCGGAAGCCTGACGTGCGAAAAGGCTTATCTCCTCGGCAAGTTCGCCCGGGTGGCATTGCGGACCCGGCATGTCGACGGCAACGGAACGCTGGGCGCCGCCGCCGCGAGCGCGGCCGCCGACCTGGCCTTCGGCATCGACCGGTCCGCCAACCCCTTCGCCGACATGCTGCTGTCCGACTGCCTTCTTCTCGCGGGCTCGAACACCGGGCAGTGCTTCCCCGTCGTGATGCAATACGTCTGGGGCGCACGGGACCGCGGGGCGACGCTGATCGTCGTCGACCCCCGCGAGACCGCTGTCGCCCGCACCGCCGACGTTCATGTCGCCCTCCGTCCCGGCACCGACTCGGCCTTCTTCAACTCCGTTCTCCACGTGGCGATCCGCGACGGACTCACCGACCGCGCCTTCCTCGCCGCGCACACCACCGGCTGGGAGGAGGTGCGGAAGACCGCCCAGGCGTACCCGCCGGAGCGCGCCGCCGCGATCTGCGGCGTTCCCGTCGCGCAGGTGGAACAGGTCGGACGGATCTTCGGGCGCGCCCGCAACGCCATGGCCTGGCACGCACGCGGCCTCCAGCACCACACCCACGGTGTGGGCAACTGCCTCTCCCTCATCAACCTCTGCGTCGCCACCGGCAACATCGGCCGACCCGGCGCCGGATACGGCACCCTGGCGGGCCAGGCAAACGCCTCGGGCGGACGCGAGCACGGCCTGCACGCCGACACGCTCCCCGGCGGCCGGTCCGTCACCGACCCCGAGCACCGTCGCGACATCGCCCGCCTCTGGGGCATCGACCCATCCCAACTCCCCGACACCGGGGTCTCGATGGCGGACATGCCCCGCCTGATGCGCCGCGGCGAGATCCGCGGCCTGATCGGTGTCGCCACCAACCCCCTCGCCTCCCTTCCCCATCGTGCGGCAGCCAAGGACGCCTACGACGCGCTCGACTTCCACGTCCAGTGCGACGTCTTCCTCTCCGAGACCGCCGCCGACGCCCATGTGGTCCTGCCCATCGCCTCGTGGGCCGAGGACGAGGGCGTCATGTCCAACGCCGAGGCCCGGGTGGTCAAGCACAACAAGGCGCAGAACCCTCCCCCCGGGGCGCGGACCGACATCTGGGTGCTGTGCCAGCTCGCGCTGCGTCTCGGCTCGGGCGACGCGTTCGCCTTCGCCGGATCGCGCGAGGTCCTCGACGAACTGCGGACCGCCTCCGCCGGCACGCCCTACGACTACTCCGGCATCACCTACGAACGGCTGGCGGAGACCGGTGGTATTTCCTGGCCCTGCCCGTCCACCGACCATCCCGGAACACCGCGGCTCTTCGAGGAGGGCCGCACCCACCACCCCGACGGCAGGTTCCATCTGCAGCCCGTGGAATGGCAGGAGCCCCCCGAACCGCCCGAAGCGCTGTACCCCCTTTCGCTCACCACCGGCCGCGCCGGTGCGCACTACCTCTCCGGCAACCACACACGGCGGTTCCCGGACCTCACCGAGCAATCCCCGCACCCCTGGGTCGAGTTGCATCCCTCGCACGGCTACGGCACGGGTGACGCGGTCCGTGTCGTCACCCGCCGCGGGGCGGTCGTTCTGCCCGCCGTGGTCACCGAGGCCATCCGCCCCGACACGGTGTTCGTGCCGCACCACTGGCCCTTCCCGGCCGCGGCGAACGCGTTGACGTCCGACGCGCGGGACCCGCAATCCCACGTCCCCGCCTACAAGCAGTGCGCCTGCCGGATCGAACGGGGGCAGGCCACCGACGAAGTGCCCGGCCCACCCCCGCCGCCCACCGCGGCTCGCGCCGCCCGCACCGCGGACCCAGCCACCTCCGTACGGTCCGCGGACCTCAGGAACCCCACCACGGGCGAGAGGGGCTGAGCCGACGATGATGGGCAGGACACTCTTCATCGACCCGGACCGCTGCACCGGCTGCGGAGCCTGTGTCTCCGCCTGCCGTCAGTGCGACTCCCACCGCGGCACCGCGCTCGTGCACATCGACCAGCCCGACGAGGGCCGCAGTGCCGCCTCCTTCCCCACCCCGTGCATGCATTGCGAGGACCCGGCCGCGCCGTGCGTCCAGGTGTGCCCGGCCGATGCGTTGCGCATCACCCCGGACGGAGTGGTGCAACAGACCGATGTCACCCGGTGCATCGGATGCTCGGACTGCGTGAACGCCTGCCCGTTCGGGGCCACGGAGATGGACCTCCGCACCAAGGTCCCGATGAAGTGCGACCTGTGCCACGACCGCACGGCACAGGATCTCGACCCCCTGTGCGCCGCCGTCTGCCCCACTGGCGCGCTGTTCTACGGAACTCTCGAGGAACTGCACGCCGCACGCCCCGGCGTCCAGGTCACCGACGCGTTCGCCTTCGGCGACGTGACGGTCAGAACGGGCGTGGCGACGGTCGTACCCGCAGACAAGGTGCAGTGGCCGGTGCCCGGCGGGCTCCCGGTCGTCGAGGTGAACGGAGTGGACGTGCGATGAGCCTGACGGAGGAGACGGATGACCGGCCGGAGGCACCGCCAGGTAGCCCCGGCGCCGGCCCCCCGACCACCCGGCGGGACTATCTGCGCATCCTGGCCGTCGTTTCCGGTGGCCTGGCGCTGGGCGGTGCCGGGGTCGCCGGAGGGATGCTGCACCGGGAGGCCGACGCCGACGGCTCCCCGGGCCCCAAGCGCATCGCCGCCCGGCTCCCGGTCGGCCAGGCCGTCGCCTTCCGCTATCCCGGGGCGGACGACCGGGCCGTCGCGGTACGGCTCACCGACGGGTCCCTCGTGGGCTATTCCGCCGTCTGCACCCACATGGCCTGCGGGGTGCTCTGGCGCGAAAAGCCCCAGGCCGACGGCGAGTTGTACTGCCCGTGTCATGAGGGCGTCTTCGATGCCCGCACTGGCGAGGTCGTCGCCGGGCCGCCCCCGCGCGGCCTGCCGAAGGTGGCGGTCGTCGAGCAACTGGACGGCAGCATCTGGGCGATCGGGTCCGCCCGCTCCGGCGAGACGATCGAGGAAGGACTGTGCCGTCAGTTGCTCAAGAACTACCCGGACACGGCCCGCGAGATCGGTTGCCCGGGAGCTCCGCCGGTGGGGAGTGAACGGGTGTGACAGACCCGCGCGTTCGGCACAGCGGCCCGGGCATGGGCTCGGACGCCCAGCAGCAACCAGGACGCTCCACGCGGCTGTCTGGGCGCCTTGCCCTGGCCATCGCCGTGGTCGTCGGACAGCTCTGGGCGCTGTCCGTGGCCGTCGACGCCTGGATGCAGGGGAGCACGCGCACGGCTTGGTGGTGCACGGGCTTTCTCGGGCTGTCGTTCGCCGTCGTCCTGGCGCTGTGGCTGCTGGATCCCCAGGACCGCTGAACCGGACCCCATCGCACCGGCACCTGTCGGAACCGCCTCCGACGCCACCCCCGTACCCTGGGCGCATGAGCACTGTCCCCACGCCCGAACGGCCCGAGCCTGCAGAAGGCGCCGCCGCTCCGGCGGCCAGGCTGGACTTCGACGATCCACTGGCCCGGCCCTCCACGGACGACTCCGACCAGGGCTGGGGTGACCGCACCTCGGGCGGCGAAAGCGCCTCCGACCTGGCCCGCTTCCTCGACGAGAAGCCGCCGCACCACGTCTGACCGGCAGGTCGATCCGCAGCGACCGCGCGGCACGAACCCGGTCCGCGCCACCACCGCCACCGTGATGCCTGCCGCTCTCCAGCGGCCGGTGCTACGGCTGGTGCTTCTGCGTGGGCAGACGGCCCGGAGCCGTGCCGTCCCGCTGAGCCGCCAGTAGGTCGCGGATCTCGGCCAGCAGCTCGATCTCGGTCGCCTGGGCCGGTGTGGCGTCCAGGGGAGCCTTGGCCGCTTGCCGCTCCTTGTACCGGTTCATGGGCAGGATCATGAGGAAGTAGACGACCGCCGCCGTGATCAAGAACGTGATCGAGGCGCTGAGCACCGAGCCCCAGAGGAAGTAGAGCCCGTCGGTGACCTCGCCCGATGCGTTCTTCACACACTTGTCGCTCAGACACAGCGAGTAGTGGTCGAGGTTCGTGGAGCCGATGGCGCCCAGGACCGGATTGATGAAGCCCTTCACGATGCTGTTCACGATGTTCGTGAAGGCGGCTCCGATGACCACCGCGACCGCGAGGTCCACCACATTCCCGCGCATCAGGAACTGCCTGAAGCCCTGCAGGATGCCCTTGTTCTCCTCGCTCACCTCGGAGCCTCTCTCTGAGCGCACGATCAACGGACCAGACGGCTCCGCAATCTACGACAGGGAGGGCGAGCGCTGTCCAATCCCCGCCGCCTGGAGTGGCCGCGGCAGCCGCCAGCGCCGCCACGGCGGCGAGCAGGACGGCCACGGTGCGCCGACGCTTCCGTAAGGCTCTGAGCAGGCGATATCGGCGGCCGCCCGACCGCACGGGAGCGAAGAGAGGAACCTCGCGGGGCGGGGGAGTGGGAAGCGCGTGACCGGTGTGGTTGACGATGCGGGACATGGGCAGGGCACCACCTGTCGTGGAGAGCGGGGCGGCCGAAGCGACGGAGAGAGCCGGATCGCTCTCGTTTCCGCCCTCACACTGCCCGCCTTCGCGCCGCCCCGCTGAGCCCTGTGGACAGCCCCACGGCTGTGGAAAACCTCGTCACCCGAAGGTGTGCGGGCGCGCTCCGCGCCAGGCGCCCCCGGCCCGCCGCACCGCACCGTGCCCGCCGCCCGCCGCACCGCACAGTGCCCGCCGGCGCGCCGCGCCGCACCGCACTGCGCGAGCTGTCCCGCCACACCGCACCGCACCGCGCCAGCCGCCCCCGGCCACGCACCGCGCCAGCCGTCCGGCCACGCACCGCGCCCTTGGACGCTCGCCCGCGGACGCACGTACGCCCCTCCGTCGCAGCGTCAGCGCTACGGAAGCTCCACCCCGGTGTCCATACCGTCCAGTGCCGTCGAGCACAGACAGACGCGGTCCTCCGATGCCGGCAGCGCCTTCACCGCGTCGAAGAGGACGGACCGGAGCCGGGCCACGTTCTCCCCGAACACCTGCATCACCTCGGCCATCGAAACGCCTTCGCCCGTCTCTGCGCCCGCATCCAGATCGGTGACCAGCGTCATGGTCGAGTAGCAGAGCCCCAGTTCGCGCGCCAGGATCGCTTCCGGGTGGCCCGTCATGCCGACGACCGACCAGCCCTGCGCGGCGTGCCAGCGGGACTCCGCGCGGGTCGAGAAGCGCGGCCCCTCGATGACCACGAGGGTTCCGCCGTCCACCGGCTCCCAGTCGTGCCCGCGCGCCGCGGCCAGTGCCGCATCCCGCCCCACCGGGCAGTAGGGGTCGGCGAAGGCGACATGCACGACGTTCGGTACACGCCCGTCCTGCAGTGCCTCACCGTCGTAGAAGGTCTGCGTGCGCCCCTTCGTACGGTCCACGAGCTGGTCCGGTACGAGCAGCGTGCCCGGCCCGTACTCCGGCCGCAGGCCGCCCACCGCGCACGGCCCCAGTACCTGCCGGACGCCGAGCGAGCGCAGGGCCCAGAGGTTGGCGCGGTAGTTGATGCGGTGCGGCGGGAGGTGGTGCTTTCGGCCGTGCCGGGGGAGGAACGCGACCCGGCGGCCGGAGATCTCGCCCAGGAAGACCGAGTCGCTGGGTGGTCCGTAGGGGGTGTCGACCGTGACCTCGGTCACGTCGTCGAGGAAGGAGTAGAACCCCGACCCGCCGATGACGCCGATATCCGCCTGGGAGCTGCTCGTCTCGACCATGCGCCCCACTCTATGGGGCCCCCGTCACACGCCGGACCCCGCTCCCTCGAACTCTCAGGGGGCGGGGTCGGTACGTATCCGTGGCGGCGTCTCAGTGACGGCGCCGGCCGTCGTGACGCCTCAGGCCGCGCTGCCCGACTTCGCCGACTTAGCTGACGTCGACGAGGACGACGTGGACGAAGAAGAAGTCGAGGAGGACGAATCCGAGGACGAGGATCCGGTCGACGCGGAGGACGAGCCGCTGTCGCTCTTCGACTCCGTCGACGACCCGGACTCGGTCTTTGCCCCGTTACCGGCCGAGCCGGACGACGAGCCGCGGCTGTCCGTCCGGTAGAAGCCGGAGCCCTTGAAGACGACACCGACCGCGGAGTACACCTTGCGCAGGCGCCCCTCGCAGTTGGGGCACTCGGTAAGCGAGTCGTCGGTGAACTTCTGCACCGCCTCGAGGCCCTCGCCGCACTCGGTGCACTGGTACTGATAGGTCGGCACTTGCTCCTCCTGGCACTCTCACTCGATGAGTGCTAACGACGCAATATAGTGCAGCATTCCGCCGGATCAGTCCACTGCAACGGGCACACGGTGACGGACCCCACGTGCCGTTTCCGCTCCGGGGGCTTCCGGTGCACCGGCCTCCGGTGCGGCCGCCGCACCCGTGGCCGGTGCGGCTGACCCGGCCGGTGCCGCTCCCGCCGCGACCCGGCCCGTCCGACGGGGCGCGATCCGCCCCCGCAGCGCGACCACGGTCGCCAGCGCCAGCGCCGTTCCTGCCAGCGGCACGGTGAAAGCGGCGCTCGCGCCGAAGTCGTCGGCCATCCGCCCGGCGGCCGTGACTGCCGCGGCCTGCCCCAGGGCGACCGCACCGGTCAGCCAGGTGAACGCCTCCGTACGGGACGACGCCGGCACCAGCGACTCCACCAGTGTGTAGCCAGTGATCAGCGCCGGAGCGATGCACAGCCCGACCAGCAGCCCCAGCCCGCCCAGCAGCAGCGGCGAGTGCACAGCCCAGAGGGCCGAGCACGCCAGCGCCAGCGCCGTGTACGACATCAGCAGTCGCCGCTGCGGCGAGGTACGCCAGGCGATGGCGCCACAGGCCACGCCCGCGAGCATGTTGCCCGCGGCGAAGATCCCGTACAGCACCCCGTTGATGCCCGGGTGGCCGGCCTCCTCGGCGAAGGCCGTCAGTGCGACCTGCATGCCGCCGAAGACCGAGCCGATGCCGAGGAACACCACGGCCAGCACGCGGACTCCCGGTACGGCGAGGGCCGACGTGTGCGGCGCGTGCCCGTCGGCGCCGGCCTTCCACCGGTTCGCGGGCGGTGCCGTGCGCCGCTGGGCCGCGAAGAGCAGACCGCCCGCGAGCGTGAGCGCCGCCTCCGCGATCAGGCCCGCGGCCGGGTGCACTCCGGCGCACAGCGCGGTCGCCAGCACCGGGCCGATCACGAACGTCAACTCGTCCGTGACGGATTCGAAAGCGGCCGCAGTCGCCAGCAGCGGGTTCCGTCCCCAACTCGTCCCGGCGTCGCTGCCGGAGCCGTCCGAGGTGCCGCCCCCGAGCGTGGACGCCCAGCGCGCCCGCACCATGGGGCCGATCTGCGGAATGGAAGCGCCGGTCGGTACCGCGGCGGCGAACAGCGCCCACAGGGGAGCGTCCGCCAGAGCAAGCACCGTCAGCAGCGCCGCCGACGCCGCGTGGATCAGAACGCCGGGCACCAGGACCGCGTTCTGGCCGTAGCGGTCGGCGAGCTTGCCGCCCTGCGGGGCGAACAGCGCCATGGCCACGCCGGTGACGGCGGCGACCGCACCGCCGACGCCGTACGAACCGGTGGTGTGGCGGAGCAGCAGCACGATGCTGATCGTGAGCATCGCGAAGGGCTGCCGTGCGGCGAAGCCGGGCAGCAGGAATGTCCATGCGCCGGGCGTGCGCAGCAACTGCCCATAGCCGGGGCGCTTGACGGAGGGTGCAGTGGTGGTGGAGACCGCGGATGCCACGGCCGTGCCTTTCTGCCGCCTGGTGACGCACCCGGACCATGGTCACGGAGTGCGCCGAGAGCTGTCCTCTCGCGCGAGACCGGGGTAGATACCGGGTCCGCGCCGAGAAGGAGGCAGAGGGACCGCGGCCGCCGAGCGGTCGCGCCAGCTCTGCATCAGGCAGAGTGGATCGTCATGTGCCTCTTCATAGTACAGGGAGATGCGGCCGCTTCCCTGTGATGTGCGCGACCGCGGCCGCCTTCCTCCTGCGATTGCCCGGCTTCGCAGCGGTGACCCGGGTCTGTATGGGCCAACGCCCCATGACCGTACGGGTTGAAGCCCCGGTCTGTACGGGCCGGCGTCCTTGGCCTGTACGAGCTCACACCCGCGACCGTCCGGCTCGGCGACCATCCGGCTCCGTGACATCCGGCTCCGCGAACGTCCGGCTCGGCGGCCGTCCGGCCCCGCGCCCTAGCGGGCCCCCGGCCGGCGCCCGCCGTTGCCGCCCGTGCCCAGCCAGCCCGCCAACTTGCCGCCCATCGACACCGCCCGCAGCCGACGTTCCGCCGCGTCCCGCACCTGGTCCGTCGCCACGACGAGCAGTTCGTCCCCCCGCCGCAGCACGGTCGCCGGCGACGGCACGAAGCTCTCCCCTTCGCGTACGACGAGGGTGACCGCGGATCCTGCCGGCAGCCGCAGCTCGCCGACCTCCACGCCGTGCATCCGGGACTTCTTCGGGACGGAGAAGGACAGCAGGTGCCCGTTCAGCCGCTCCAGCGGGGCCGACTCGATCCCCAGGTCGGCCGTCGTCTCCGCCTCGCCCAGCCGCAGATGGCGGGCCACCCAGGGCAGGGTCGGTCCCTGCACCAGCGTGTAGACGATGACCAGGACGAAGACGATGTTGAAGATGTCCTGGCTGGCGTCGACCTCGTACACCATCGGGATCGTGGCGAGCACGATCGGGACCGCGCCGCGCAGCCCGGCCCACGACAGCAGTGCGCGCTCCGCCCAGGACGAACGGAAGGGCGCCGTACTCACCAGGACCGAGAGCGGCCGTGCCACGAGCGTGAGCACCAGCCCGACGAGGAGCGCGGGCGCGATGTCGTCGCCCAGTTCGTGCGGGGTGACGAGCAGCCCGAGCAGCACGAACATGCCGATCTGGGCGATCCAGCCGATGCCTTCGGCGAAGCCGCGGGTGGCCGGCCAGTGCGGCAGCTTGGCGTTGCCCAGGATGAGGGCCGCGATGTAGACGGCGAGGAATCCGCTGCCGTGGGCGAGTGCGCCGGCGGCGTACGCGGTGATGGCGATGGCCATCACCGCGATCGGGTAGAGGCCGGACGCGGGGAGGGCCACGTGCCGGAGTCCGTACGCCCCGAGCCAGCCCACCGCCAGGCCGATGGCCGCTCCGATGGCCAGTTCCAGGGCGATCTTGCCCAGCAGCAGATACCACGCGTCGATCGGGCCGGAGCTGGAGAAGGCGACCACCAGGATCACCACGGGGGCGTCGTTGAAGCCCGATTCGGCCTCGAGCGCACCCGTCAGCTTCGCCGGTAGCGGCACCCTGCGCAGCACGGAGAAGACCGCCGCCGCGTCCGTGGAGGACACCACCGCGCCAATGATCAGAGCCTGCCGCCACTCGAGCCCCACGAGGTAGTGGCCCGCTGTCGCGGTGATCCCCACGCTCACCGCGACACCGACCGTCGACAGCACCGCCGCGAGGGGCAGAGCGGGCTTTATCTCGCGCCACTTCGTCGACAGTCCGCCCTCGGCCAGGATGACGACCAGGGCGGAGTAGCCGAGCAGTTGGGTCAGATGCGCATCGTCGAACTCCACGCCGATGCCGTCGACGCCGACCGCGACGCCGATTCCCAGGTAGATGAGCAGGCTGGGGAGCCCGCTGCGCGAGGAGATCCTGACCGCCGCCACCGCGAAGAGCAGAAGGATCGAGCAGACCAGCAGGAGTTCATTGAGGTGGTGGACAGTCAGGGGCCAGACCCTTTCTTGCGTTATCGACCGAAGCGTTCCCGTTTGGCGACCGGAAGTTCATTGCCTTACCTAACATTTTACCGGTTCTTGACGCGGGCTGGTGCCGGGCTCCGACTCCCCGTACGGACGGTCGAGGTGCTCCGCCTATGGTTGCTCCTGCACTCCCAGGTTCACCTGCCCCGCGAAGGACAGCGATGCCCGCCAACAAGACCGGCCCTTCCGGCAAGAAGAAGGGTCGTCGTGCCCGCTTCCTCGTGATCGCAGTCGTGGTGCTGCTGCTGACGGGCTTCGGCTACGGCACCTATTGGAGCGTCAGCACCGTGCGTGCCTCGTTCCCGGAGACCACAGGATCGATCAAGCTCAAGGGCCTCTCCGGACCGGTCGAGGTGAAGCGCGACGGCCACGGCATCCCGCAGATCTACGCGGATTCCGACGAGGACCTGTTCCGCGCCCAGGGGTTCGTCCAGGCGCAGGACCGCTTCTGGGAGATGGACGTCCGCCGGCACATGACGGCGGGCCGGCTGTCGGAGATGTTCGGGAAGGGCCAGGTCGAGACCGACGCCTTCCTGCGCACGCTGGGCTGGCGCAAGGTGGCCCAGGAGGAGTACGACACCAAGCTGTCGGCGCGGACGAAGAAGTACCTCCAGGCGTACTCCGAGGGAGTCAACGCCTACTTGAAGGACCACAAGGGCTCCGACCTCTCGGTCGAGTACGCGGCCCTGGACCTGAGCCACGACTACACCCCGGAGAAGTGGACCCCGGTCGACTCGGTCGCCTGGCTCAAGGCCATGGCCTGGGACCTGCGCGGCAACATGCAGGAGGAGATCGACCGTTCCCTGATGTCCAGCCGCCTCACCCCGCAGCAGATCGAGGACCTCTACCCGGACTATCCGTACGACCGCAACCAGCCGATCGTCGGAAGCGGTGGCGTCGACCGTGCCACCAAGAAGTTCGACCCCAAGGCCGCCGCCACCGGCACGGCCTCCGGTGAGGGCTCCGGTGCGGGCGGGGCGAGCGGACTCGGTGAGGCGTCCCAGGGGGTGGCCACCCAGCTCTCGTCCCTGTCCAAGACCCTGGAGCAGGTCCCCGCGCTGCTCGGCCCGAACGGCAGCGGCATCGGCTCCAACTCCTGGGTGGTCTCCGGTAAGCACACCGCCACCGGAAAGCCGCTGCTCGCCAACGACCCGCACCTGGCGCCGCAGATTCCCTCGCTCTGGTATCAGATGGGCCTGCACTGCCGCACCGTCAGCGCGTCCTGCAACTTCGACGTCGCCGGCTACACCTTCGCCGGCATGCCCGGTGTCGTCATCGGCCACAACAAGGACGTCGCCTGGGGCTTCACCAACCTCGGCGCCGACGTGTCCGACCTCTATCTGGAGAAGGTCACCAGCAGCACCTATCTCTCCGACAACAAGCAGCTCCCGTTCAAGACCCGCAAGGAGACCATCAAGGTCGCCGACGGCACCTCGCGCGAGATCACGGTCCGCACGACGGGCAACGGCCCGATCGTCTCCGACCGGAACACCGAGCTGGGCAAGGTGGGCAGACAGGCCCCCGTCCGCGACGCCGCACCCGACAGAGGCAGTGGCTACGCGGTGTCGCTGCGCTGGACGGCACTCTCGCCCGGCACGTCCATGGACGCCCTCTTCGGGCTGAACACCGCCAAGGACTGGACGAGCTTCCGCAAGGCCGCCGCCGACTTCGACGTCCCCTCGCAGAACCTCATCTACGCCGACGCCGCGGGCAACATCGGCTACCAGGCCCCCGGCCGGATCCCCGTCCGCGGCAAGGGCGACGGCCGCCACCCCGCCGACGGGCGCTATCCCGCCCCCGGCTGGGACTCCCGTTACAAGTGGACGGGTTACGTCCCGCAGTCCGCGCTCCCCTGGGAGTACAACCCCTCGCGCGGCTACATCGTGACCGCGAACCAGGCCGTCATAGATCAGCGCACCTACCCGTACCACCTCACCGGCGACTGGGGTTACGGGGCGCGCAGCCAGCGGATCAACGACCGCATCCAGTGGAAGATCAAGGACGGCGGCAAGATCTCGACGGACGACATGCAGGAGCTTCAGCTGGACAACAGCAGCGAGATCGCCGAGCTGCTGACGCCGTACCTCCTCCAGATCGACGTCAAGGACCCGTTCGTCCGGGAGGCGCAGAAGCTCCTGGAGAACTGGGCCTACACCCAGGATGCCGACTCGGCCCCCGCCGCCTACTTCAACGCGGTCTGGCGCAACACCCTCAAGCTGGCGTTCGGCAACAAGCTGCCCAAGGAAGTACGGGTCAAGGGCCAGTGCCTGAGGGTGCGCCCCGCGGACGACGCCGGCCCGCTGGAGGACCTGGACGGCAACGCCCGGACCGTACGCGAATGCGGCGAGCGCGCCGCGGACGAGGCGCAGCCCGACGGCGGCGACCGCTGGTACGAAGTGGTCCGGACCCTCCTCAAGGACCCGGACAACGACTGGTGGAAGACCACCGGCACGGTCCGCAACCCCGGTGACCGCAGCCGCGACGAGCTGCTCGGCCACGCCATGCGCGACGCCCGCGCGGAGCTCACCGCCAAGCTGGGCAAGGACATCGACACCTGGAGCTGGGGCCGCCTGCACCAGCTCACGCTGAAGAACCAGACGCTCGGCACCTCCGGACCCGGAATGATCCAGCACGTCCTCAACCGGGGCCCCTGGAACATGGGCGGCGGCGAGGCGGCGGTCAACGCCACCGGCTGGAACGCGGCCGGCGGGTACGACGTCATCTGGGTGCCGTCGATGCGGATGATCGTGAACCTGGGAGACATGGACAAGTCCCGCTGGATCAACCTCTCCGGTGCGTCCGGACACGCCTATCACCCGCACTACACCGACCAGACGGAGAAGTGGGCCAACGGCGAGCTGCTGCCCTGGGCGTTCAGCGACGAGAAGGTCGAGAAGGCGACGTCGGACACGCTGGCACTGACGCCGTAGCTCCGTGGCTCCGTAGCTCCGCAGCGCCGTCGACACAGCGCGGCCCCGCCTCCCGGCCGACACCGGGGGAGCGGGGCCGCGGTGCTGCCGGCGCCGCTCAGGCGAAGCGGCGGACCCCCGAGGGCGTCACCGCGGCGTGCACCGGACGGTCGTGCGCCTCGGCCGGGACCTCGCCCGCGCCGAGCAGCTCACCGTCGTACAGCAGCACCACCAGCGCGGGGTCCGCGCCCGACCGCTCCAGCCGGGCCAGTACGCGGTCGTAGCTGCCGCCGCCGCGGCCGAGCCTCATGCCCTGCTCGTCCACGGCGAGGCCGGGCAGCAGCACCACCTCCGCGGTCGTGATCGCCTCGGGGCCGAGCCGTTCGCCCTCCGGCTCCAGAAGCCCGCGCCGTGCTGCCGCGAGCCGTGACGCGCCCTCGTGGACGCCCCAGTCCAGGTCGTCGTCCTCGAGCAGGACCGGCAGCAGGACGCGGGTGCCCCGGGCGTGCAGCGCGTCGAGCAGGGCGCGCGTCCCCGGTTCGCGCCCCACCGAGACGTACGCGGCGACCGTACGCGCCTGCGCCAGCTCCGGGAGCTCCAGTGCCCGCCGCGCGAGAACCGTGCCGGTCTCCGAGACGTCATCCACTGTCAACCCGCCTCTAACCGCCAGGAGATCCCGCCGCAACTCGGCCTTCCTAGCGTGACTTCGACTCACGGTGGGCACAAACCTCTCTTTATGAGAACGTATGAATCAGGGCCCCATCTTCTCCTCATACTCACCGGTTATGGTGTGCCGCATGACTGAATCGCCCTCCCGGATCAGCAAGGCTGTCATCCCCGCCGCAGGACTCGGCACCCGCTTCCTCCCGGCCACCAAGGCCACGCCGAAGGAAATGCTGCCGGTGGTCGACAAGCCCGCGATCCAGTACGTGGTGGAGGAAGCCGTCGCCGCCGGCCTCCCCGACGTCCTCATGGTCACCGGACGCAACAAGCGCCCGCTCGAGGACCACTTCGACCGCAACTACGAACTGGAATCGGCCCTGTTGAAAAAGGGCGACGAGTCCCGCCTCGCCCGCGTCCAGGAGTCCAGCGACCTGGCGACCATGCACTACGTCCGCCAGGGCGACCCCAAGGGCCTGGGCCATGCCGTCCTGTGCGCCGCCCCGCACGTCGGCGAGCAGCCTTTCGCCGTCCTCCTCGGCGACGACCTCATCGACCCGCGCGACCCGCTGCTCTCCCGCATGATCGAGGTGCAGGAGGAGCACGGCGGCAGCGTCATCGCCCTGATGGAGGTCGAGCCCTCCCAGGTGCACCTCTACGGCTGCGCCGCGGTCCGCTCCACCGGCGATTACGACGTCGTGCAGGTCACCGACCTGGTGGAGAAGCCCGAGCCGTCCGAGGCGCCCAGCAACTACGCGATCATCGGCCGCTATGTCCTGGACCCGGCCGTCTTCGAGGTGCTCCGCAAGACCGAGCCCGGCCGCGGCGGCGAGATCCAGCTCACCGACGCGCTCCGTACGCTCGCCGAGACCCCGACACTCGGCGGCCCCGTTCACGGCGTCGTCTTCAAGGGCCGCCGCTATGACACCGGAGACCGCGGCGACTACCTCCGTGCCATTGTCCGACTGGCGTGCGAACGTGAGGACCTGGGACCGGACTTCCGGTCCTGGCTTCGCAGTTACGTCACGGAGGAGATGGAGCACGTTGAGCGACACCGCTGACCGGGCCGCCGCACCGGACGGACTCGGGGACGAGGGGCCCCGTAAGGACCCGGGTCCCGGCGCGGAGCGGGGAGCGCAGGAGGGCGACCGCGTCTGGACGGTGACGGAGCACCTCGACGACATCCTCCGCCACGCACGGCCGCTGGAGCCGATCGAGCTGCAACTCCTCGATGCCCAGGGCTGTGTGCTGGTCGAGGACGTCACCGTCCCCACCGCCCTGCCCCCCTTCGACAACAGCTCCATGGACGGCTACGCGGTCCGCGCCGTCGACGTCGCCGACACCACCGAGGAGTACCCGGCCGTCCTGACCGTCGTCGGCGACATCGCCGCGGGCAGCGCGGAGTTGCCGACCGTCGGCCCCGGTGAGGCCGCCCGCATCATGACCGGCGCACCGATCCCCCCGGGCGCCGAGGCGGTCGTCCCGGTCGAATGGACCGACGGCGGTACGGGTGGTGGTCCGGCCACCGGCATGGCGGCCGCGGCGCACGCCCCCGAGGGCGCCACCGGCGAGGTCCGCGTCCACCGCGCCGCCGAGCCCGGCGCGCACATCCGACGCCGCGGCTCCGATGTCTCCGTCGGGGAACTGGCGCTCACGGCCGGGACGATCCTCGGTCCCGCGCAGATCGGTCTGCTCGCCGCCATCGGCCGCGGCACGGTCCGCGTCCGCCCGCGCCCGAGGGTGGTCGTCCTCTCCACCGGCAGCGAACTCGTCCCGCCCGGCGAGGCGTTGGGCCCCGGCCGGATCTACGACTCCAACAGCTTCGCGCTCACCGCGGCCGCCCGCGACGCCGGGGCCATCGCGTACCGCGTCGGTGCCGTCGCCGACGACGCCGCCACACTCCGCTCCACCATCGAGGACCAGCTCATCCGCGCCGACATCGTCGTCACCAGCGGCGGCGTCAGCGTCGGCGCCTACGACGTGGTCAAGGAAGCACTGTCGGAGTTCGAGGGGGGCGAGGAGGACGGCAGCGGCGGTGGCCGGGTCGAGTTCCGCAAGCTCGCCATGCAGCCCGGTAAGCCCCAGGGCTTCGGCTGCATCGGCCGCGACCGCACGCCCTTGCTCGCCCTGCCCGGCAATCCGGTCAGTTCCTATGTCTCCTTCGAGCTGTTCGTACGTCCCGCCATCCGGTCCCTCATGGGCATCGAGCCGGTCGAGAGGGAGACCGTCCGCGCGACATGCCCGCAGGGCATCGGCTCCTCCCCCAAGGGCAGGCGCCAGTTCCTGCGCGGGCGGTACACGGACGGGACCGTCACTCCTGTGGGGGGTGCGGGTTCCCATCTGGTGAAGGCGCTGGCCCAGGCCAACGCCCTGATCGTCGTGGACGAGGACAGCACGTCCGTGGAACCCGGCGGCGAGGTCACCGTCGTCCTCCTCGACTGATCCGCCGTCCCTGCCGGTACGGTATCTGCCCACGGATACCGGACCGGGAGAACGATGAGCAGCGGCGAACAGCAGCACCTCACGCACCTCGACGACGCGGGCGCAGCCCGTATGGTCGATGTCTCCGGGAAGGACGTCACCGCGCGGACCGCCCGGGCCACGGGGCGCGTGCTGGTCTCGGCGCGCGTCGTGGAGTTGCTGCGCGGGGAGGGGCTGCCCAAGGGCGACGCACTCGCCACCGCCCGTATCGCCGGGATCATGGGGGCCAAGCGGACGCCTGACCTCATCCCGCTCTGCCACCCGCTCGCCGTCTCCGGCGTCACGGTGGACCTGACGGTCACCGACGACGCGGTGGAGATCGAGGCCACGGTGAAGACGACGGACAGGACCGGGGTCGAGATGGAGGCCCTGACCGCGGTCTCGGTCGCCGCCCTGACCGTGATCGACATGGTGAAGGCCGTGGACAAGGCGGCCGTCGTCACCGATGTACGGGTCGAGGAGAAGACCGGCGGAAAGTCCGGGAGTTGGCACCGGGCGGGCGACGGACCCAGCGGTTCCGGGGAGCGCACCGGCTCCGGGAAGCGGGGCGAGGCATGAGCCGCTACCGCGCCCTCGCCGTCACCGTCTCCAACCGGGCTGCCGCCGGTGTGTACGCCGACAAGGGCGGCCCCGTCCTGCTGGAGGGCCTGGCCGCGATGGGCTTCGAGGCCGACGGCCCGCGCGTCGTCCCGGACGGGGAGTCCGTCGAGGTCGCCCTGCGCGAGGCGGTTGCTGCGGCGTACGACGTCGTGCTCACCACCGGGGGCACCGGCATCTCGCCCACCGACCGGACGCCAGAGATGACCCGCCGCGTCCTCGACCACGAGATCCCCGGCATCCCCGAGGCGATCCGCGCCGAGGGCCTGGCCAAGGTGCCCACCGCCGCGCTCTCCCGAGGGCTGGCGGGCGTCGCCGGCACTACGCTGATCATCAACCTCCCCGGTTCCACCGGCGGTGTCCGGGACGGCCTGGCCGTGCTGGAGCGCCTGCTCGTCCACGCCGTCGACCAGATCCGCGGCGGCGACCACCCCAGACCAGCGGGGAGCTGAACCTGAACGTCCCCTGGCCCGTCGAGCTGGCGGACGGCGATGTCGCCCTCCGTCCCATAAGGCTGCGCGACCAGCGCCTCTGGCGTGAGGTCAACCGCCGTAACCGGGACTGGCTGCGGCCGTGGGAGGCGACTGTCCCGCCCCCCGCTCCCGGCGGCCCCATGACCCAGCGCCCCACGTACCGGCAGATGGTCCGTCACTTGCGCGGGGAGGCCCACGCCGGACGGATGCTGCCGTTCGTCATCGAATACCGGGGGCGGCTCGTCGGGCAGCTCACGGTCGCCGGAATCACCTGGGGCTCGATGTGCTCGGGCCACATCGGTTACTGGGTCGACCAGGGCGTGGCGGGCCGCGGTGTGATGCCGACGGCCGTCGCACTCGCGGTCGACCATTGCTTCCGCGCGGTCGGGCTGCACCGCATCGAAGTGTGCATCCGGCCCGAGAACGCACCGAGCCGCCGGGTCGTCGAAAAGCTCGGATTCCGGGAGGAGGGCATGCGCCCGCGCTACCTCCATATCGACGGCGCCTGGCGTGACCACCTGGTCTACGCGCTGACGGCGGAGGAAGTCCCCGAGGGTATGGTCGCGCGCTGGCACCGGTCGCGTCCCGGAACCGCTTACAAATAAGAAATCTGTTCGAAAATTGACCGCAGTGGATCGAATTTGCCGTCTGCTGATCTCAACAATCACAAGAAAAGTTCGAGATATCAGCCAGATCGTGCGACACACCGCGCCAATTGGCAGATGGCCCCATGCAAACCCCTCTACCGTGTGAGGCGTGAGCAGCAGCGGCCTCATCTACGCAGTCATTGTCGGGGCCTGGGCCGCCTACTTGGTGCCGATGTGGCTCCGTAGGCAGGACGAGCTGAACGAAGCCCGTCCGACGGAACGCTTCAGCACCGCCATCCGGCTGCTCGCCGGACGGGCGGGGATGGAGCGCCGTTACGCCAAGGACCTGGAGAAGCGGAGCTCCGCCGACGGGGACGACGAGGAACCCGAGCGGAGTGCCGCGGACCCGGACGCCGAGACCGGATCGGTCGACGTCCGGTCCTTCGCCGTGTCCGCCTCCACCGAGACGCTGCTCCGCGCCACGATCCCCGAGGATGCGCCGCCGCATCGCCCTGACGAGGCCGCCCATCGCCGTGACGAAGCGGACCACCGGCGTGACGAGGCCGCCCATCGCCGTGACGAAGCGGACCACCGGCGTGAGGAAGCGGACCACCGGCGTGAGGAGGCCACCCACCGTCGTGAAGAGGCGTCGCACCGGCGTGACGAAACAGCGCACCGGCGTGACGAGGCCGCGCGCGAGCGCGCGGAGCGTCCTGCGCACCGGCCCGCCGCCCAGCGTCCCGCGCTGTCGGCGGCCCAGCGGGCCCGGCGCTCCAAGGCCATCGCCCGGCGTCGGCGCACGACGATGGTCCTCTTCCTCGCCTTCACTCTCGGCTCCGTCGTCGCGGCGGTCGGCGGGCTGGCCTTTCTGTGGGCCCCGGCCGTCCCCGCCGTCCTGCTGAGCCTCTACATCGGGCACCTGCGCATCCAGGAGCGCCGCCGCTTCGCCTTCACCATGGATCAGCGACGAGCCGAGGCCGCTGCCCAGCGCCTGCGTGAGCGCCGCCCGCGCCCGTCGGCCCGCCCCGAGCCGCGAGCCGAGGACACCTCCAGGGACGTGGGCCGGGCTTCTCTCCCGGACGCCCCGCCTGCCGATGATCCGGCCCCCGCTTCCCCGCACGCCGCCGGCAGGCGGGCGCTGGTCGAGCAGACCGACCACGCGGAGTGGGTCGACCAGCAGCGCCGCCGTGGTGCAGCGGAGGGCGACAGCTGGGACCCGGTTCCCGTGCCGCTGCCCACGTATGTGACGGCGCCCGTCGCACCGCGGGCCACCGGGAGTGTGGACCTCGATGCCCCGGACGCGTGGAGCTCGGCACGGTCGAGCACCCTAGGGCCGGCCTCCGAGTCCGCCCCGGCCGAGGCGGAGCCCGCCGTCCGGCGACCCGTGGGTCGCCGGGCCCGGGAGCGGGGGCGCACGCCGTTGTTCGACCAGTACGCTCCGCCGTCGTCGGGCGCCCCGGAAGCGGGCGATGTGGACCGTCCCCGGGCCGCCAACGAGTGAGCCGTCAGGGACGCCCAGCGCGACCCGGCACAGCCTCCGCCCCGGCCGGGGAACGGATTTCCAGGCTCCCCGGCCGGGATGCTAAAGTTTCACCCGTTGCAAGGGCCTGTGGCGCAGACCGGTAGCGCACCTCGTTCGCATCGAGGGGGTCAGGGGTTCAAATCCCCTCAGGTCCACAGCAGCTCAGAGTCCCTGACGGAGAGATCCGTCAGGGACTTTGTCGTGTTGTGCAAGAAGTCGCGCGGCCCGATGGGCGTCGCATGGCGTGTGGTGAACACGAAGTCCGAGTCCGTCCACAGCTCACCGGCACTCTGTGCGGACGCCTCCCGGCTTTTCCGACGGAGTTGCAGCGCGGTGAGGCAGCTCTGAGGCAGTGGCAGCGTTGCCGTCGACGCCTCTGTCCCGGCCTCGTCCCCTACGAGGGGCTGCTGCAATGCGCTGGAGCGGAGTGCACCGTGACCTTCTCCGGCATCCATGTCCACGTTGTCCCCGGTGAGGCCGAGCACCTCGCCGGGGCGGAAGCCCAATACGTGGATCAGCGTGGGCCGGGTGCAACGGATCACGGGCACCGCGGCCGGTTACGAGGAACTGCCGGGCTTCTTCGACCGACCAGGGTTGAGGACGATTCCGTTTCCGCGTTGTCGATCGGGCCTTGACCAGGCCGACGACGCCCTTCGACGCCCCCTCGGGTCAGCGCGGACCGCAGGACGGTGCGAGCATCCTGCACCGTTCGGCGGGATCGTGCTGCGGGTCGCCGGGTCGCCGGGTCGCCGGGTCGCCGGGTCGCCGGGTCGCCGGGTCGCCGGGCCGAGTCCGGCTTGAGTCCGGCTTGAGCGGCGAGGCGGGGCCGCGGACGGGAAGCGTCGTCGCCTGCTTCGATGAGGATCCGGTCGAAACGGGGGCGCCGGGATTCAGCGGCTAGCCGACGTCGACGGCCTCCACCGCAGCGGGGACGAGCACGACCTCCTGCGGGGTCCAGCAGTCCGAACGCTCGGTGGCCACATCGGCCGTGCACCAGCGGCATACCAGGTTCGGGCCGTCGCAGCCGTCCAGGCCGCAGCAGCCGTTCCGCCGTCCGCGCTGCGAGGTGAGCTCGGTTCCGTGCAGATCGGCCCGGGCCAGGACGATGCCATCCAGCCCTGTGCGGTGGAGGCCCAGTGCCGCCCCCGCCAATTGTGGCCGGTGGACCCGCTCCCCGGCCTCCGGCGGATCGTAGGCGAAGGTGCCCGGACGCATCCGCGGCGGGCACTCACCGTCCTTCGGCAGCGCGTACGGTGCCGGGGCGCTATCCGCATCGGGCAGCGTCTCCTCTCGTACGGGCGCGGTGAGATCGCCGTGACAGCGGCGGCAGCGGAAGACGACCATGCCCCAGTGTCCGGTCCCTGGCGGGCCCGGCGCCTCCGAATTCCGGCGGGCGGCCCGGGTGCCGACGGTGTCTCCGGGCCTTCGGCTGTCCGGATCCAACACGCAGGGCGTCTCGGTCCGGGATACCAACTCCCCGCCACGGCACGGGACATGACTCTCCCACTCCGTCCTTCCGGGCATAACCGTGCCCGCATCGTGCGGCGTTGGGGGGGGCGGGTGCTCACTCGTGGGGCGAAACCGGCGGGTTCGCGGAATCCGAACGCTGGTGTGTGCCGAACCTGCAGGGCGTCGGTGGTTCCACGAGGGGAAAGGCGCTCGGATTCAGCCCGATGAGGGAGGCCCGAGTGCCCGCTTTTCGAAGCCCTGGCAGGTCTAGGATCGGCGGATGGCCTTGGAATGGGAACAGGTAATTGTTCACTCGGTGGATCCGGTGGCCTTGGGGCAGTGGTGGGCTACGGCTCTCGGTTGGGTAGTGGTCCACTCCTCTGATGAGGAGTTCGAGATCCGCCCGGAGCCGGATCGCCTGCCGGGGTTGGACTTCGTCCGGCTTGATGAGAGCAAGAAGGTGAAGAGCCGACTGCATCTCGACTTCAGGCCTGATGACCAGGACGCCGAGGTGGCTCGTCTGGTGGCTCATGGCGCACGGCGTGTCGACATTGGCCAGGGTGATCAGTCGTGGGTTGTATTGGCAGACCCCGAAGGCAACGAGTTCTGTGTCCTTGGCCAGCGGCGTCAGTAATTGCGCAAGCCGCCTTGAGCCGGTCTCGCGCAACACCCTCCGTCAAGCGGCGCTCTCCTCTGCGGTTGCGCCGTCCCGTGCGACCACGGGACGGACTTCACGCGCCGGGTTGCCGCGCCATTGCGCGCCGCGGGGGATCTCTTCGCCCTTCATCAGGAAAGAGTCCGGGCCCAGCGTCGCGCCGTCGCCCATCGTCACGCCGTAGTGGACGAACGCGCCCGGGGCGAGGGTGCAGTTGGCGCCGATCGTGATGCGGCCGGTCTTGAAGGTGCCGTCCTCCAGGGAGTGGCACTGGACTGTGGACTCCATGTTCAGCGCGCAGCCGTCGCCGATCGTGACGAGCGTCTTCTCCGGGATGCCGCAGCCGTCGTCGAAGACCCTTCGGCCCATGCGCACGCCCGCGAGCCGCCACAGCAGGGGCTTGAAGGGCGTGCCGTTGAACAGCGGCACCATGCTGAGTTTCCACATGCGTTCGTGGCGCCAGAACTGCGGGTCGTAGATGGAGCAGAACCGCGGGCGCAGGGAGCGGAATCCGAGGGCCGCCCGTTCGGCGAGGGTGGAGAAGGCGATGGTGAAGGCGAGGCCGAGCAGGGTCGCGGCGGCGACCGCCAGGGCTCCGATCGCCGTGTAGTGCTCCGCGGCGAGCACCGCGAGCAGCAGCAGGACGAAGAACTCCATCCACATCACGAGCAGGAACAGGCCGATCGTGGCGGTGTTGTGCCGTCTCTTCGCCGCGAGCCGCAGGGGGAGTTCCTCGCCGCTCTTCAGGTGGTCGAACCGGCTGTCGCGCTGTACCGACCGCGGGATCTCGAAGGACGGGGACCCGAGCAGCCCGACGCCCTCCCGCACCTCTCCGTCCACGGGCACCATGACCTTCGTACCGAGGAGGCAGTTCTCGCCCGTTCTGCCGCGGGACGGATAGGCGACGTCGTTGCCGAGGAAGTTGTGCGGTCCCACCGCCGTCCTGGTGACGCGGAAGGACGTGCTGGAGAAGTCGGCGTTGATGACCGACAGCCCGTCGGAGACCATGGTGCCGCTGCCGATCACGGTCAGGAACGGCGTCTCGTGCTGCTGCGCGACGCCGAAGTTCGAGCCCGTCTGCACGACCTTGGACAGGTCCCATCCGATGGACCGCAGGTAGTGGACGATGAACGCGCTGTCCCCGAAGAGGCCCATGAACGCCGACATGTTGCTGATACGGGCGATCGTCCGCTGGACCGAGTAGTGGAATCCGTAGAGGGGGTAGACCCTGTCCGGCCTCAGGACGACGTTGAGCAGGCGGGGGACGGTGACGACGACGGCGAGCCCGGCGAGCAGCGGGCCGAAGAACAGCACCAGGGAGGCGGCGAGTTGGTCCCGGTAGAACGCCGGGCTCGTCAGGCTCAGCCCGTCGGTGGTGAGGAGCTGCGGCAGCAGCGCGCCGAGGGCACCCAGGCCCAGTGGTACGTACAGCAGGGGCACGGTGAGGAGCTGTGCGGCGGAGTACAGGGCCCGGCGGACGGTGCCGCAGTGCACCGACTCGACGACCCGGAAGTCGGTGCCGGTGCGCTGGGCGGGCGAACCGGCCCACGCCTCGCCCCCGGGCACGGTCTGGCCGGCGTGCAGCGAGGAGGCGTGGCCGAGCTGCGCGCCGTCGCCCATCGTCGCCTCGATGTCGATGACCGTGTGCTCGCTGACGAGGACGTCGTCGCCGAGGGTGACCCGGCCGGTGCGGATCCATCCGCGCTCGGCGCGGTAGCAGTTGAGGAGGGCGTTCTTGCGGATGACCGTGTTCTCGCCGACGGTCAGCAGGTCGGTGCAGACGGGTACGGACCGCGAGAAGATCACCGCTCCGCGTCCGATCCGCGCGCCCAGTGCCCTGAGGTAGAGGGCGTAGAGCGGTGAACCGGCGAACAGGAGCATCGGGCTGAGCCGGATCAGCGTCTTGACCGTCCAGAACCGGAGATAGGTCAGGCTCCAGATCCGGACCTCGCAGGGTCTCCACCGCCCGATGAGGACCCATTTGGCCACGACCGGCACCGCGGCAAGGATCAGGAAGGTGGCGATGCCGAAGACGGTGGAGCGCAGGTAGTCGTCCAGCAGGCCGCTGCCGTCCGAGACCCAGCGGTAGCCCTCGATCAGCAGTAGCGAACCGGCGTAGACGTAGCCGAGGAAGAGCAGGAGCTGGAGCGTCCCGCACAGGGCGTACCGCGGTTTGCCCGGGAGCCGTTCGACCGGCGCCGCCTCCGGGGCGGGTGCGCCGGCGGGCGAGGGCGGGGCTTCGGCGAGCGCCGTGGCGAGGCCGGTGATCGTCGGGTGGAGGTAGATGTCCCGCATCGACACCGAGGGCAGTCCCGGGTGTTTCCGCACACGGGCACAGAACCGGGCCATGAGCAGGGAGTTCGCGCCGAGCTCGTCGAAAAAGTGGCTGTCGGCCGAGACGTGGCCGAGGTTCAGGACCTCGGCCAGGAGACCGGCCAGGCTCCCCTCGGTACGGGTGGCCGGTGCCGTGTACGGGCGGGTGGCCGGGCTCCGCGGGCCGCTGGGCGCCGGGAGGCTTCTGCGGTCGATCTTGCCGCTGGGGAGGACGGGCAGCGCCGCCATCTCCTCCAGATAGGCGGGCACCATGTACCCGGGCAGCAGGGCGCGCAGCTCCTGGTGGATACGGTCCCGGTCCGGCGGGTCGGCGTACCGGCGCGGGCAGTAGTACGCGGCCAATTCGACGATTCCGGGGGCGGATTCATGAGTGGTGACGACCGCCTGGGCGATGCCCGGGACCCGAAGCAGGACGGACTCGATCTCACTCGGCTCGATCCGGTACCCGCGGATCTTGACCTGGGTGTCGATGCGGCCGTGGTACTCGATCTCGCCGTCGTCGTTGACGCGCCCCAGGTCGCCGGTGCGGTAGATCCGGCCGGAGGGGTTGTTGCCGATGTGCAGGAAGTCCTCGACGAAGGCCCGGTCGGTGAGGTCGTCGCGGTTCACATAGCCCCGGGCGAGGCCCACCCCCGCGATGCCGATCTCGCCCAACTCGCCCGGGCCTACTAGGCGTTGCTCCACGGGGTCGAGGATCACGGCCGAGTAGGTGGGCAGCGGCACGCCGATCGTCACCGGCTTGTCCGGGTGGACCGATGTCCACGTCGCGGTGACGGTGGCTTCCGTGGGCCCGTAGACGTTGAGGAACCGGCGCCCCGGCCGGTGCCAGCGGGTGACCAGGTCTTCCGGGCATGCCTCGCCGGACACCAGCAGGAAGCGCAGCGAGGGGAGTTCGGTCTCCAGCGTGGCAAGCAGGGTGGGCACGCAGCACAGCGCGGTGACGGAGCGGGTGTCGAGGAACTCCCACAGGTCCCGGCCGACGAGCGGGGAGCCGGCCGGTCTGGGGACGAGCGTCGCGCCGACCGTCAGCGGCACCCAGATCTCCTCGACCGAGAAGTCGAAGGCGATCGTCATGCCCTGGTAGACCCGGTCCTCGGGCCGCAGCCCGTAGACCTCGCCCGCCACGCGGACGAAGTTGCAGATGCCGGCGTGGGTGATGGCCACGCCCTTGGGGCGGCCCGTCGAACCGGAGGTGTAGATGATGTAGCAGAGATCGTCGGGCGGTTCGCGGCGTTCGACGCGCCGCAGCCGCCGGGGGTCCTCGGCAGCGAGGAGTGCCGCCGCCTCGTCGAGGCAGAGGACGGCCGCGCCGGTGTGATCGAGGCGGTCCCGCAACGCGGAGTGCGAGACGACGGTGCGGACTCCGGCGTCCCGCACGATGTACGCCAGCCGGTCGGGCGGGAACGCGGCGTCCAGCGGTACGTACACGGCGCCCGCCTTGAGCACGGCCAGCATGCCGACGTACGCGTGCACCCCCCGGGTGAAGAGGAGCCCGACGCGGTCGCCGGGCCGGACGCCGCGGGCCAGGAGGTGGCGGGCGAGCTGGTTGGCCCGGGCGTCCAACTGGGCATACGTGAGGACGGAGTTCCCCTCGTCCACGGCCGCCCGCCCGTTCACTGCCGAACGGCCTTCCCCGGGGACCCGCCCGTTCACCACCGAACGGCGTTCCCCGGGGGCCCGCCCCTCCCCGTCGCTCCGGCGGATCAGATCGCAGCGGGCCTCGAAGAGGTGCTCCAGCCGCTCGCCGGGGCGCCAGCGGACCGTCCGCTCGCGGCCGGGGGAGACCAGGACCGGGCCCGGCGGGGCGGCCGGGGGGACAGCCCCGTCGCCGTGGCGTTGCGCGTGGCGCGCCCCGGTGCTCATGCTGCCGGTGCTCGTGCCGCGGCGGTCGACGGCAGCGCGGGCGCGCATTCCGCGATGGCCTCGACGAGGATGGTGCAGGCGATGTCGATGACCTCGGCGGGCACATTGAGGGGCGGCAGCATCCGGACGACGCCGTCGTCGCGGCCGCCCAGCTCCACGATGAGCCCTCGCCGCAGCGCGCGTGCCTGCACGTCGGCGGCGAGCTCGCCGGCCGGGCGGCCGTCATGGGGATCGGCGAGTTCGATGCCCCACATCAGGCCGCGTCCACGCACCTCTCGGACCCACGGCTGGTCCTTGAGCTCCGCGAGCCGTGTCGCGGTCTGGTCGCCGCGGCGCCGGACGTTGCCCAGCACGTCGTCGCGTTGGAAGATCCGGACGGCCTCGAGGCCGGAGGCGAACGCGAGCTGGTTGCCGCGGAAGGTCCCCGTGTGCGCGCCCGGTGCCCAGACGTCCAGCCGCTCGTCGTAGAGGATCAGCGCGACCGGGGCGCCGATGCCGCTCAGCGCCTTCGAGGCGACGATGACATCGGGCTCGATGCCGTACTGCTCGAAGGCGAACCAGGTGCCGGTGCGCCCGCCGCCGGTCTGGACCTCGTCGACCACCAGCGGGATGTCCAGCTCGCGGGTGAGCGCCCGTACTCGGCGGACGAATTCGGGCCCGGCGGGCACCACTCCGCCCTCGCCCTGCACCAGCTCCAGGACGACGGCCGCGGGGCGCGGGATGCCCGCCAGGCTGTCGTTGAGCGACCGCTCGAGGAAGCCGACGCAGTTGGTGTCGCAGGTGTCCGGGTCCAGGCCGAGCGGGCACCGGCTGCAGTACGAGTAGGGGAAGAAGTGGACGCCGGGCACTCCGCCCGCGATCGGCTCCTTCTGCGCCACCGTTCCGCTGAGCGCCATCGCGGCATGCGTGCAGCCGTGGAAGCCGCCCTGGAAGGAGATGACGTCGGCACGCCCTGTCGCGGTCTTGCAGAGTTTCAGGGCGGCTTCGACCGCATTGGCTCCCGTAGGGCCGCAGAAGTGGACCTTCATCCGCTCGCGCAGGTCCGATGGCAGCATCGAGAGCTGGGCCTCGGTGAAGGCGTCCTTCACGGGGGTCGGGAAGTCCAGGCCGTGGGTGAATCTGCCGAGCTGCTCGGCGACGGTGCGCACCAGTTCCGGATGGTTGTGGCCCAGGGAGAGCACCCCCGCGCCGCCGAGGAAGTCGATGAAGACATTGCCGTCCAGGTCACGGACGAAGCTTCCGAACCCCTCGTCGATGGCGATGGGGAAGTGGCGGGGGTAGACCCTGGCGTTCGACTCCCGCTGCTCCTGCCGTTCCAGGAGTTCCGACGAGCGGGGTCCCGGCAGTTCGGAGTCGACGTGCGGACGGGTGAGGGTGTCGGGCTGCTGGAAAATCGTCATCGGACTCTCGCAACGATGGTGATGGTCGTGCTGGGGTGCGGATGCGCTCACGGTCGGTGCATGAGGACACCGCAGATCACGCGGAGACCGCAGATCACGCGAAGACCGCACGCGAGCGCGGGCACTGCACGTCACCGGGGCACCCCACCGCTGCGCGGTCGAGGCACGCGGTCCCGAGCCCGGCCGAGCCGTCTCGGACCGGATGGAGCGAGCGCACGTTTCACATACGACCGAAAGTGCGTTTTGGATTGTTCTGCCCGAAATGTTCAGCTGGTATCGCGGGGTGCGGGGGCGATTCCCGTGGCGCCGGTTCCGCCGGTCCCGCCGGTCCCGCCGGTCCGATCGGTCCGATCGAGCGGGGAGCGCGTGCAGTTCCGGGTGGTCCGCGTGCTCTGGGTGCTCTGGGGTCAGGTCGGCCAGGTCGGTCGGACGGGCGGGGCCTACGGGGTGCGCCACCCCGGGTGGGGACGGGTGAGCCAGGCCGCGGCCGGCAGGCCGGAGGCGAGGCGCGCCCACGGGGCAGCCGGGGGTGGTGCGGCGACGGGAGGAGCGGCGGCGCCGGCGAGGGCGCCGAGGACCACGAGAAGAGCGGCGAGTTCCTCGGCCCGCGGCTCACCGCGGACGACGCGGACCATGCCGGCCGGGCCGCTCATTGGGGCTGGTTCCCATGCTTGCGGGTGGGGAGCGGGGCGTGCTTGGTGCGCAGCATCGCCAGCGCCCCTATCAGACGGCTGCGGGTCTCCGCCGGGTCGATCACGCTGTCGACGAGGCCGCGCTCGGCGGCGTAGTACGGGTGCATCAGCTCGGCGCGGTACTCCTTGACCAGGCGGGCGCGCGTCGCCTCCGGGTCCTCCGCCGCGGCGATCTCCCGGCGGAAGACGACGTTCGCGGCGCCCTCCGCGCCCATCACCGCGATCTCGTTGCTCGGCCAGGCCAGCGAGATGTCCGTGCCGATGGAGCGGGAGTCCATGACGATGTACGCCCCGCCGTAGGCCTTGCGCAGGATGAGCTGTACACGCGGCACGGTCGCGTTGCAGTACGCGTAGAGCAGCTTGGCGCCGTGGCGGATGATGCCGCCGTGCTCCTGGTCGACGCCTGGCAGGAAGCCGGGCACGTCGACCAGGGTGACCAGCGGCAGATTGAAGGCGTCGCAGGTCTGGACGAAGCGCGCGGCCTTCTCCGAGGCGTGGATGTCCAGCACCCCGGCGAAGGCCGCGGGCTGGTTGGCGACGATGCCCACCGCCTGCCCGTCGAGCCGCGCAAGGGCGCAGATGATGTTGGTCGCCCAGGACTCCTGGACCTCGAAGAAGTCGCCGTCGTCGACGATCTCCGCGATCACGGCCCGCATGTCGTACGCCCGGCCGGGGTCGGCAGGGACCAGGTCCAGCAGCGCCTCGGTGCGGCGGCCCGCCGGGTCCGCGGTGGGCTCGGCGGGAGGCAGCTCGCGGTTGTTGGACGGCAGCAGGGACAGCAGATGCCGTACGTCCTCCAGGCAGCTCCGCTCGTCGTCGTACGCGAAGTGGGCCACGCCCGAGACGGAGGCATGGGCGTCGGCGCCGCCGAGTGCGTCGTGCGTGATCACCTCGCCCGTGACCGCCTGCACCACGTCCGGGCCGGTGATGAACATCTGGGCCGTGCCGCGCACCATGAACACGAAGTCCGTCAGCGCGGGGGAGTAGGCGGCGCCGCCGGCGCACGGTCCGAGGATCACGCTGATCTGCGGGATGACGCCGGAGTTGCGCACATTCCGGGTGAAGATCCCGCCGTACCCGGCGAGGGCCGTCACACCTTCCTGGATCCGGGCGCCCGCGCCGTCGCACAGGCCGACCACCGGGCAGCCCGCGGACTCGGCGAGATCCATCAGCTTGTGGATCTTCTCCGCATGGGCTTCGCCCAGGGCCCCGCCGAAGATCCGGAAGTCATGGGCGTAGGCGAAGACCGTACGGCCGTGCACCTGCCCCCAGCCGGTGACCACACCGTCGGTGTGCGGCCGCCGGTCCTCCAGGCCGAAGCCGGTGGCCCGATGCCGCCGCAACTCCTCGACCTCCGTGAAGGTGTCCTCGTCGAAGAGGAGCGCGAGGCGCTCGCGCGCGGTCAGTTTGCCCTTGGCATGCTGCGCTTCGGTCGCCCGCTCGCTGGGGCCGCGCCGCACGCTCTCGTGCAGCTCGGCGAGTTCGGCGGCACGGTCGCGCAGATGGCCGTCCGCGGGGGCCAGTGTGCTCAGGGGCGTTTCCTCGACCAAGCTCATGCCGACCAGCGTGCGCGCGCCTGCTCAAGACGGACTCGACGGCCTCTGGACGTACGGGTGGAGTGCGGCTCGACCCGCGCCGTCCACGCTCGCGCCATGACGCGTCTCCAGCACCGCTCCGTCGTCCTGATGTTCCCGGGCACCGGCGCCCAGCACGCGCGGATGGCGGCCGGGCTCTACGGGCACGAGCCGGTCTTCACCGACGCCGTCGACGCGGTCCTGGCCGAACTCGGCGCCGAGGGCGGGGCCGTGCGCGCCGACTGGCTCGCCGACGCGCCCGCAGAGCCCATGGACGCCGACACCCGCTCGGCGCCGCTGCTGTTCGCCGTGGACTACGCGATGGGGCGGCTGGTCGAGAGCTGGGGCGTGCGGCCGGCCGCGTATCTGGGGCACAGCATGGGCGAGTTCGCCGCCGCCGTGCTCGCCGGGGTGTTCCGCCTGGAGGACGCGGTGCGGCTGCTGTGGGAGCGGGTGCGGATGCAGCGCACCACACCGGCGGGCGGCATGCTCGCGGTGGCGGCCGCGGAGCGTGAGCTGTCGGGTTACCTGGGCGACGGCGTGGTGGTCGGCGCAGTCAACGCCCCGCGCCACACCGTGCTGTCGGGCCCGGAGGCGCCGCTGCGCGCGGTCGCGGAGAAGCTCGTCGCGGACGGCAGGACCTTCCGCCGGCTCGCGTCCCGCACCCCGTACCACAGCCCCGCCCTGGCGCCGCTGGTGCGGGACACCGAGGCGCTCATCGGCACGATGCGGCTCGCCCCGCCGCGCACGCCTCTCTATTCCGCCTACACCGCACGGCTGTTGAGCGCGGCGGAGGCGGTCAGGCCCGCCTTCTGGGCGGTGCAGCCCACGGCTCCCGTGCTGTTCTGGCCGACGCTGGACCGGGTGCTGAAGGATGACGACCGCCTGCTGGTCGAGGCCGGTCCCTCGCAGAGCCTCACGGTGCCGGCTCGGGGGCACGAGGCCGTGCGCTCGGGGCGCAGCGCGGTGGTGCCCGCCCTGCCGCCCCGGGCCCTGGGACCCGAGGCGGACCGGCGGAGTGTGCGCGCGGCGCGCGAGCTCCTTCTGGCGGTGGCCGCGCCGCTTGCGCCGGAGGGCGCCCCGGCCGGATCGGCGGGTCCGCCGGCCCGGTAGGGCGCCCGTGCGCGGGAACCTCGGGCCCGGATCACTCCGGGAGATTGCCGGTGGACCTCCCCGACTCATAGGGGCTCGACACACCGTCGTACGCCAGGTGCAGCACCATGCCGTCGCGCGCGTGGTCGAGGTTGTGGCAATGGTCCATCCACAGACCGGGGTTGTCGGCGCGGAAGGCCACCTCATAGCGCTCGCCCGGCGCGACGTTCAGGGTGTCGGTCCACCATGGGCTGCCGGTCGCCTTCTTCCCGTCCTTGGACAGGACGAGCATGCGGTGGCCATGCAGGTGCATGGGGTGGTCGTCCAGACTCCGGTTGACGAACGTGGTGCGTACCAGGTCGCCCTGTTCGACGAGGAGGGCCGGGATGTCCGGGTAGACCGCGTTGTTGATGGTCCACAGCACCATGGGCCGGCCGTCGAAGAAGCCGAAGCTGTTGCCGAGGACCAGATGGAAGTCCCGGTCGAAGCGGGGCGAGGGGCCGAACGGGGCGGTGCCGCGCGAGCCGTAGTCCAACGGTTCGAACAGCGGCCCGGTGACGGCGCCGGGACGCTCGGCCGCGGCCGTGTCCGGTGCAAGGAGCAGTGACGCCGTTTCGGCCCGGCCCGCTCCGTAGGCGCCGTCCTCGCCGCAGCCCTCGAAGCCGTGGCTGGCGTTGGAGGCGTTCGCGTCCCCGACGACGGTCAGATGGACGGGCCCTGCGGGCTGGCGGAAGGTGACGTCGTACCTTCCGCCGCCCGCGATCCGCAGTCGCCGGTCGCGCAGTTCGGTCGGCCCGTTCACGTCGTTGCCGTCGATCGCCGCGACTTTGAAGGGAGTTCCGGCGAGCGAGTACGTACGGGGGCAGTTGTCGGCGTTCACCAGGCGCAGCCGCACCTCGGTCCCGGCCGCGACCTTCTCCTTCTGCATCCGGGTGTCGTCGCCGAAGGCCGTACGCAGGGTCCCGCCGGTGCCGTTGACGCCGCTCATGGCGCCTCCGCCACCTCCACCGCCACCTCCACCGCCTCCGCGGGGCGGGCCGCCCGCGGAGGGCTTCGCGCCCCCGATGGTCCAGGCGTGCGCGACGACGGTGCGGTCCAGGACCCCGGGGCCGCCGGGTGCGTCCCCCTCGGGCTCCTCCACCACCAGTGACCCGAACAGGCCGCGCGCGACCGTGCTGCTGGACTGCTGGTGCGAGTGGTACCAGAAGGTGCCCGCCCGGTCCGGACGGAAGCGGTACACATGGCGCTCGCCGGAGCGTACGGCGTCCTGGGTGACCCCGGCCACGCCGTCCTCGGCGTTGGGGACGTCGACACCGTGCCAGTGGAGGGTGACCCCGCCCTTCACGTCCCGGTTGACCAGGACCACCTCGACCAGTTCGCCGCGGCGCACGCGCAGTTCGGGCCCCGGGAGCTGTCCGTTGAAGGCGAGGGCCGCCACCTTCTCGCCGGACGCCAGGCGGATCATGCGGTCCGTCGCGGTCAGCGTGAAGCGCCTGTCCGGCTCGCCCTTGCGGTCACCGGTGAGGTCGTCGACGTTCCGTACGCGGGCCCGGCCGGCGGACGCGCCGCCTCCGGTGTCATAGGAGTGCTGGTGTCCCGACTCGCCCATCCGGCCCGGCAGTCTGCTCTGTTCGGCCACCAGCGAGCAGCCGCCGACGGTCAGCACGGCCAGACCGGTCACCACGGCGGTCGCGCGCAGCAGGCGTCTCGGACGGGACGGAGGCCGCCAGCCGGGGGCTTCCAGGACGGTCCTGCGGCGCTGCTGGAACAGCAGCAGTGCACCCGACGCGGCCCCCAGCAGGGCGAGTTCGACGAGGACCATGCCGGTGTACGGGGGCGTGGGCGGGTGGAGCGTACCGGCCGCGCCCAGCAGGGCGGCGACGCAGGCGGACTGCACGGGGACGACGAGCCGTGCCCGGGCGGCCAGCCGCCGCAGCGCGGACAGATCGGGCCGTGCGCGGTCAGCGGTCCGCGGCGGGGCCTGGGACGTCTCCTGTGCCGCGTCTTGTCGCTCGCCCGGCGCCGCGTCCCCTACGGCGTCCGGTGCCGTGCCCGGTGCCGGAGCCGCCTCCCGTACGGCATCCCGTGCGGCGCGCAGCACCCGCCAGTACGCGGGCACGGCCAGCGCCACGACGGCGACCGCCGCGAGCACCGGGGGCATTGCCCCGAACAGCACGTAGTCGGCGCCCCCGAGCCATCCGGCCGCGCCGGCGAGAGCGAGGGCCAGCGCGGCCCGTACGGCGAGCGCCAGCAGCGCGCACCCCAGCAGGATCAGGCCGAGCAGGGCTCTGCGCCGGACGGCCGCCGCCGTGGGACGGGTCGCCAGCCGCCGCGCCCCGCGGGCCGCGAATCCCCATAAGAGGGCCGTGAGTACGGCCCAGAGGATGTTCTGTTCGAAGAGGTTCTCCACCATGGGGGACAGCCTGGCGTGACTCCTTCGAGCCTCCCTCGAGGCGGCTGGACGATGCTCGCGCACGGCCGGAGCAGCCGCCCCGGTCCTGCCGTGCACGTGGGAGGGGACACGAGATGCAGCAAAGGCGCAGTGCGCTGGTGACCGGCGGATCGAGGGGCATCGGCCGCGCGGTCGCGGTCCGGCTGGCGCGGGCGGGGTACGACATCGGTTTCTGCTCGCGGTCCGCGGACGAAGCCGCCCTGGAGACGGCACGGTTGATCGGCGAGACCGGTGCGCGGGCCCACCACGTGGTCTGCGACGTCACCGACGCCGAGGCCGTCCGCACCTTCGTCGGCGAGACGGAGGAGAAGCTCGGTCCGGCGTACGCGGTGATCAACTCCGCGGGTGTGCTCCGGGACCGTCCCATGGCGCTGATGGCCGCCAAGGACTGGCAGGCCGTGGTCGGCACGAGCCTGGACGGCACGTTCAACGTCTGCCGCGCCGTCGTGCGCGGACTGCTCACCCGCAGGGCCGGCGCGCTGGTGAACGTCTCCTCGGTCATCGGCGTGTACGGCAACGCCGGCCAGACCAACTACGCCGCAGCCAAAGGCGGGTTGAACGGCCTGACCCGCGCCCTGGCCAAGGAGGTCGCCCCGTACGGAGTGCGGGTCAACGCGGTCGCGCCCGGGTTCATCGAGACCGAGATGCTCGACGGCATGACGGCCAAGGCGCGGGAGGCCGCCCTGGGCAAGATCGCCATGGGGCGGTTCGGCAGCGCCGGGTCCGTCGCGGAACTCGTCGCCTTCCTCGTCTCCGACGCCGCCGACTACATCACCGGCCAAGTGGTGCAGATCGACGGCGGGATCGCGCTGTGAGGGGAGTGTCATGACCTCCGGCAGCACCACGGCCGCGAGCCCGGCCACCGCGCAGGACGACCCCGGCCGGCCGCTCCGGTCGATGTTCCGGGAGCGCTGGTTCTCCACCCTGTTCATGACCGACATGTGGGAGCGCTTCAGCTTCTACGGCATGCAGGCGCTGCTCTTCCTCTACGCCACGGCGCCCGCCTCGGAGGGCGGCCTCGGACTCTCGGACGGCACGGCGGGTGCCCTCTTCGGCCTCTACATCTCCGCCTCGTTCCTGGCCGCCATGCCCGGCGGCTGGCTCGGGGACCGGGTCCTGGGCACCCACCGGGCCATGCTCTGCGGGGCCCTGGTCATCATGGCCGGGCACCTCTGTATGGCCGTGCCCGCCCACGCCACGTTCTATCTCGGCCTGGTCCTCGTGGCCTGCGGCACCGGGCTGCTGAAGCCCAACCTGCCCGTGATGTTCGACCAGATGAACCCGGGGGCGAGCAGCAGCCGCCGGCAGGCGGCGTTCTCTCTCTTCTACATGAGCATCCAGGTCAGCGCCCTTCTCGGGCCGCTGGTGACGGGCGCGCTGGGCGAACGCGTCGACTGGCACCTGGGGTTCGGCGCCGCGGCGGTCGGCATGGCCTTCGGCGTCCTCCAGTATCTGCACGGCGCGCCGTCGCTGCGCGGTGCGGCGACCGGTCCCAGCCGGCCCCTGCCGCCCGACGCGCTGCGCCGCCTGATCCGCCGCGCCTGGGCGGCCCTGGCGGGCGCCGTACTGCTGGGAGCCGGTGTGGCCGTCGCGGGCGGTCTGCCGCTGCGGCCCGTCCTGGCCCTGTGCGGGCTGGCCTCCCTGGTGGCACCCGTCTGGTACTTCCGGCGGCTGCTGCGCGGCGCGGAGCTGGACGAGGCCGAACGGGCGCGGATCCGCGGCTACCGGAGCATCTTCGTGCCGTCGGTGCTGTTCTGGGCGATGTACGGCCAACTGGGCTCCGTCTTCAGCCTGTTCGCCCGTGAGCACACCGAGCGTGAGATCGCCGGGTTCACCGTCCCGGCGAGCTGGTTCCAGTCCGCGCATCCGCTGTTCCTGCTGCTCCTGGCGCCGTTGTTCGCCTGGCTGTGGCTGAGGATCGGGGCGCGCGCCGGGGTGGTGCGGAAGTTCTCCTCGGGTCTGCTGTGCGCCGGGGGCGGCTTCGCCGTCCTGGCCACCGGCGCGTGGTTCGCCTCCGACGGGGACACCCTGGTGTCCGCGCTGTGGCTGCTGGGCGCCTTCCTGTTCATGACGTGCGGCGAGCTCGTCTTCGGGCCCGTCGGGCTGAGCACGACGGCGGAGTCGACCCCCGAGGGGCACGGCAGCCGGATGATGGGGCTGTTCTATCTCGGGGCGGCCCTCGGGGCCGGTGCCGGCGGCCAGTTGTCGCACCTCGTGGGTGTCCTGCCGCTCTGGATCTACCTGGCGGGATTCGCCGCAGCAGCGGCCTTTACCGCTCTTTTACTCCGCCGCAGAACGACACGAATCTGACGTCGAGCTGCCCTGGACGAGGTCTCAAGTCCCCGGGGCCAGCATCGCTTTCGGACAGCCGCCCGACCGCTTACGGGCACGGCACCCGTCCGCTCACGGGCGCCACGGCCGTCCGCCCCGCCCGACCGCTCCGGGCCTTACCGTGAAGGAGTCCCCATGGCGCACCGCACCCTCATCGTCGCGCGGATGGACCACGACGACGCGGACAAGGTGGCCGCGCTCTTCGCCGAGTCCGACGCGACGGATCTGCCGCACATGATCGGCGTCCAGCGGCGCACGCTGTTCCGCTTCCACGGCCTGTACTTCCACCTCGTCGAGGCGGAGGCGCCCATCAACGGCGATCTCTACAAGGCCCGCAGCCACCCGCTCTACCAGGACATCAACACCCGGCTGCAGGAGTTCATGACGCCGTACGACCCGTCGTGGCGAGAGCCGAAGGACTCCATGGCCGAGCCCTTCTACACCTGGACGCCCTGAATCCGCCGACCGCAACCGGACCACCCGAGTCCACCGGTCCGCCGCATCCCGTCCCCGGTTTTTCCGTCCCCACCTGTGGAGCACCTATGCAGACCTCCGACCTGACCAAGGTCGCCATCGACGACGTGGAGCCGAACCGCAAGCGCGGCGGCGATCTGCGTGTCCTGCTCAGCCCCAAGACCTGCGGAGCGACCTCGGGGTTCATGGGCGTGGGCACGCTGGAGCCCGGAGAGTTCGTCTCCGAGCACTACCACCCCTACTCCGAGGAGTTCTTCCACGCCATCCGCGGGCGGATCCTGCTGCGGGTCGAGGGCCGGGAGGTGGTGCTGGAGCCGGGCGAGTCGTTCATGGTCCCGATCGGCGTGCGCCACCGCATCGAGAACCCCGGCACCGAGCAGGCCTTCGTGGCGTTCTTCCTCAGCCCTCTGGCCCCGCGCCCCGATCTGGGGCATGTGGACTGCGAGCCGCTGCCGGGGGAGGGCACCCTGCCCGAAGTGGGGGACGTGCGATGACCGCACGCGCGGTGATCACCGGCATCGGTGTCGTCGCCCCGGGACAGCCGGGCCGCGAGAACTTCTGGGAGATGATCGTCAAGGGCCGTACGGCGACCCGGCGCATCACGCTCTTCGACCCGGCGCCGTTCCGCAGCCGGATCGGGGCCGAGTGCGACTTCGACCCGGAGCTCAACGGGCTGTCGTACCAGGAGATCGCGCGCACCGACCGGGCCGGCCAGTTCGCGATCGTCGCCGCCCGCGAGGCCGTCGCCGACAGCGGCATCGACCTGGAGGCGGAGGACCCGCACCGCATCGGCGTCAGCGTCGGCAACGGCGTCGGCAACGCCATCTCCATGGAGCAGGAGTACCGCACCGTCAGCGACAACGGCCGCCAGTGGCTGGTCGATCAGGGCTACATGGTGCCGCACCTCTACTCGTACGTGATGTCCAGCTCGCTGGCGACCGAGGTGGCGTGGGCCGCGGGCGCCGAGGGCCCGGCGACCGTCGTCAGCTCCGGCTGCTGCGCGGGCATCGACGCGGTCGGGTACGCCGTCGACCTGATCCGCGAGGGTTCGGCCGAGGTGATGGTGGCCGGGGCCACGGACGCCCCGATCTACCCGATCACCGTCTCCTGTTTCGACACCCTCCGGGCCTCCTCCACCAGCAACGACGACCCGGAGCACGCTTGCCGTCCGTTCGACCGGCGGCGCAATGGGCTGGTTCTGGGCGAGGGTTCCGCGGTCTTCGTGATCGAGGAACTGGAGCACGCCCGGCGGCGCGGCGCCCGGATCTACTGCGAGGTGGCCGGCTACTCCGCCCGCGCCAACGGCTACCACATGACCGGATTGCGGCCGGACGGGCGGGAGATGGGCGAGGCGATCACCGCCGCGCTCGACGAGGCCCGGATCAATCCGGACGAGATCGACTACGCCAACGCCCATGGCTCCGGCACCAAGCAGAACGACCGTCACGAGACCGCCGCGTACAAGCGCAGTCTCGGCGAGCACGCCTACCGGATCCCGGTCAGCTCCATCAAGTCGATGGTCGGGCACTCGCTCGGCTCGATCGGCTCCATCGAGATCGCCGCCAGCGCGCTGGCCATCGACCGGGGCACCATCCCGCCCACCGCCAACTACGAGGAGCGCGACCCCGAGTGCGACCTCGACTACGTGCCGGGCACGGCGCGCGAGGCCGAACTGGACGTCGTCCTCAGCGTGGGCAGCGGCTTCGGCGGATTCCAGAGCGCGGTCGTGCTCACGTCACCGAGGAGGATGGGATGACTGCGTCCGTCATCACCGGTGTGGGCGTCGTCGCGCCCAACGGCCTGGACCGCGAGGCGTGGTGGCAGGCGACGCTGGACGGGAAGTCGGGGCTCGGCCGGATCAGCCGGTTCGATCCGTCCCGCTATCCCGTGCAGGTCGCCGGTGAGGCCAGCGGCTTCGACCCGGCCGACCACGCACCGCAGCGGCTGGTCAGCGAGACCGATGCCATGACGCAGTACGCGTTCGGCGCCACCAACGAGGCCTTGGCCGACGCCGTGGTGGACCCGGAGCGGATGGCCGACCTGGAGATGGCGGTCATCACCGCCAACTCCTCCGGCGGTGTGGAGTTCGGCCAGCGCGAGCTGCAGAAGCTCTACACCGAGGGCCCGCAGGCGGTGGGCGCCTATATGTCCATCGCCTGGTTCTACGCGGCGACCACCGGGCAGCTCTCCATCCGGCACGGCATGCGCGGCCCCTGCGGCGTGCTGTGCTCCGAGCAGGCCGGCGGACTGGACGTCCTGGCGCAGGCCCGGCGGGTCCTGGCCAAGGGCACCCGGCTGGTGGTCTCCGGCGGCACCGACGCCTCCCTGTCCCCGTACGGGCTGGTCTGCCAGCTCTCCAACGGCCGGCTCAGCGAGGAGACGCGACCCGACCGCGCGTTCGTGCCCTTCGACCCCGACGCGAGCGGTTACGTGCCGGGGGAAGGCGGCGCGATCCTCGTCGTGGAGAGCCACGACGACGCGCGCGCCCGCGGTGCCGAGCGGATCTACGGCGAGATCGCGGGCTATGCGGCCACCTTCGACCCGCGTCCGGGCTCCGGACGGCCGCCGGGACTGCGCCGCGCGGCCGAACTCGCCCTCGCCGACGCCCGGATGGGGCCCGACGGCATCGACGTGGTGTTCGCCGACGCTCATGGCCTGCCCGAGCTGGACCGCCAGGAGGCGGAGGCCATCACGGCGCTGTTCGGCCCGGACGGCGTTCCGGTCTCCGTCCCCAAGACGATGACCGGCCGGCTCTACGCGGGTGGCGCGCCGCTCGATGTGGCCGCGGCCCTGCTCGCCCTGCGCGACCAGGTGATCCCGCCCTCGGTCAATGCCCGCCCCGACCCCGCGTACCGCCTCGACCTGGTCACCGACCGTCCGCGCGAGGCCCGCCTGCGGACCGCTCTGGTCCTCGCGCGCGGCTACGGAGGCTTCAACGCCGCCGTGGTCCTCAAGTCCGTCTGACCGCCGGCACCGCTCGCACCACCCTGCGCCGGCACCGCTTTCCCGTCCCCAGGAGGAACAGATGAGCACCATCAGCTTCGACGACCTCAAGGCGATCATGAGCCGTTGCACCGGCGAGCTCGACGGGAGGGAGCTCACCGAGGCCGATCTGGCCACCTCGTTCACCGAGATCGGCTACGACTCGCTCGCCGTGCTGGAGATCGCCAGCCAGATACAGCGCGAGTACGACCTGCAGATACCGGACGAGGCCATCGAGGAGATGGACTCCCCGAAGGCCGTCATCGACTACGTCAACGCCACCCTGGCGGCGGTCTGACATGGCCAGCGTCACCGACAACGCGATCGTCATCGACGCGCCCATGGACCTGGTCTGGGACATGACCAACGACGTCGAGTCCTGGCCGCAGCTGTTCTCCGAGTACGCCAAGGCGGAGATCCTGGGCCGCAAGGGCGCGACCCTCACCTTCCGCCTCACCCTGCACCCCGACGAGAACGGCGCCGTCTGGGACTGGGTCTCCGAGCGCACGCCCGACCCGGTCACCCGGACCGTACGGGCGCGGCGCATCGAGACCGGCCCGTTCGAGTTCATGAACCTCCTGTGGACCTACACCCCGACCGATGCGGGCGTGGAGATGCGCTGGCGGCAGGAGTTCGCGGTCAGGTCCGGACTGCCGTTCGGTGACAAGGAGATGGCCGAGCGCCTCAACACCAACACCCGCCGGGAGATGGCCCGGATCAAGGGACTGGTGGAGAAGGCCGCCGCGGAACAGCAGGCGGTGGGGCGGTGACACCCGGACTGCGGGTGCTGCTGCGGATCCGTATCACCGAGGGGCACGAGGCGGAGTTCGAGGAGCTGTGGCGCGGCCACGCCGAGACCGTCCGCGGCTTCTCCGACAACCACGGGCAGCAACTGCTGCGCAGCCCCGGCGAGTCCGGCAGCTACACCGTGCTGACGGACTGGACGGACGAGCCGTCCTTCCGCGCCTTCGAGCAGAGCCCCGAGCAGCGGGCCTATCTCCGCAAGCTCTGGGCGATCCGCGCCGGCGGGGAGATGCAGTTGCTCGAGGTCGTCCACGTACTGTCACCGGCCGCCGCGGCCGAAGCCTGAAGAACCCGGAGGACACGCATGAACGTGCAGCAGGAACAGGTGACCGAGCTGATCGAGCTGGTCGAGTCGACACCGTCCAAGGAACTCGAAGCGGCTGTGGCGGGCCGCGAGGGCGGGCTGGACGCCGCCCTGTCGCTGATCTTCGAGCTGCTGGTGTCGGAGTTCAACCCGGAGAAGGCCAAGGGGGAGAAGGGCGTCTTCCAGTTCGACATCGCCTCCGCCGAGGGCCAGAAACTCCACTATGTGCAGGTCGAGGGCGGCACCTGCCGCACCGACAAGGGCCGGCACGAGAGCCCCGACATCACCATCGGGATCAAGCTCCCCGACATGCTGGCGATGGGCGTCGGCAAGCTGCCCGGCGCGAAGGCCTTCCTGACGGGCAAGCTGAAGCTGCGCGGCAGCCCGCTCATGGGCACCAAGCTGGGCGAGTGGTTCGACCACCCCGAGGTCTGACGGGGAGTGCGACGAAGCCGCCGCCGCGCCATGAGCGCGGCGGCGGCTTTTCGGCATCCCGGCGGGGCTCCAGTGGGCGGGGCCCACCCGTCAACGCGCCCGGGGGATACGTCAGTCGACGCCCAGGACGGACATGTGCGCGATCGAGAGCATCGCCTGCTCGTGGACCAGGGCGAGATACGCGTCCGGGTGCGAGGGCCGCTCCGAACCGTCCAGATACGGCGCGAGCCACGCCTCCGCGTCCTGCCCGAAGCAGCGGTCCGAGAGATAGCCGACCACGTCGTAGGGGTGGCCGTCGTACTGGACGACCCGCACCAGGGTGTCATCGTGCAGGAACAGCGCCGCACGGACGATCGTCGGGTGGTCCTCGGACAGCCGCAGGGAGGCCTGCCGGTTCGCCGTGGCGCGGGCAGCGGCCAGTTCCTCCCCGGCCCCCTTGCGCAGCGGATAGCGCAGGGCGACCGTGCCGGCGGCGGGACGCTCGTCGGGGCTGTGCTGCTCCAGGACCGTCATCAGGCTGCGGTGGAAGTGCTCCCGGAAGCCCTCGGGGGTCTCGGTGTCACGGGGCTCCGAGAGATACGGCAGGATCGCCCGCTCGGCATCGTGCACCCCCTTCTGGACCGACATGTGCCGGGCTATGTGCGCGGCGCCGGCGCCGTCGTGATGGATCACTCTGACCAGGGTGTCCCCCTGGACGAACAGGCCCGTGCCGAGCAGCATCCCGATGGTCTCGCCCGAACTGTCCTTGATCACAGGGGAGTCGACCCGCGTGAAGTTGTGCGGTGAGAAGACCTCGGTGAGTTCCTCCTCGTGGCCGGGCGTGACGCGATAGGTGACGGCGTCCAGTGGCATGGCGGTTCCTCCTCTTGAGCGGGCGGCGTAGGTCAGCGGGCGGCGAGCACGGCGACGGTGTCGGCGGCCAGGGCGAGCGCGGCCAGGCCCGTCCGCAGGCGGTGCCAGGCGCGCCACTGCGGCCGCGGATCCACCCAGGGACCGTCGGCGGCGAGACCGCTCAGCGAGCGGTTGATCGGGACGTTGCCGAGGTGCGAGACCGCCTGCACCCCGATGAGCAGCACCGAGGCCAGCGGGAACAGGACGCTGCCCGGTGGCTCGGCGATCCAGGCGAGCGCGAACCCGCTGAGCGTCACGACATTGACGAGGATCGGCATCAACGGGTGGTAGCCCTTGCCCAGCAGGGCGTGCGCCCGCAGATACTCGGCGCGCCCCATGGCCGACATGGCGGGACCGACGCTGACCGCGACCGCGACGAAGATGCCTGTGACGGTCCCCGTCCCGGTCAGCACGATCCCGCTCAGCACTTCCTCAAGCATCACGACTCCCGGTCGGTGGTGGGTGTGGTCGTCACCGTGCCGTCACCTGCTCGATTCGCTGTGGAGAGGCGCTCGACGGCGGGGCCCGCGCCCGCGTCGTGAGCGGCCCCGCCACCGGCGCCCAGCAGGGCCGCGGCGCCCGGCCGTTGATCATCGAGTCGTCTTCGAGCCCGTTTCGACCAGCGACGCCGAGAGTCGAGGCAGTGGTCCGCCGCATCGGGTGGCGGCCGGGGAGGGAGGGCGAATCGTGGCCGAGCTGGTCCAGGTACTGATGCCTTTGGCGTTGCTCGCCGGCGGGCTCGCGGCCGGTGGGCTGGCGATCTCCGTGCTCGCCGCCCCGCTGTTCACCACCCTGCCCACCGGGATGTATGTCCCGGTCCACAAGGGCCTGGTCACGCGCTTCGACCCGTTCATGCCCATCTCGCTGCTCAGCTGCCTGCTGTGCGACATCGCCCTGGTGATCACGGCGGAGGACGGGCCCGTACGGCTGCTGGCCGGACTCGCCGCCCTGCTGCTGGCCTGCGCCATGACCGTCTCGCTCACCAAGAACGTGCCGATCAACCGGTGGCTGGCGACGCTCGATCCGCAGGCGCTGCCCGCGGACTTCGAGCGGCTCGATCCCCGCGAGCGCTGGATCCGCTGGAACCGCGTGCGGGGTGCGCTGGCCGTCGCGGCGCTGGTCGCCAACGTCAGCGCGGCCGCGGTGCTCATATGACGCTCCATCACCATCCCTCAGGCGTCACCTCTCACCCATCACCCGCTCCCGTCCTAGGAGATCGTGTGGACACCATGACCGGTGTGGTCGGACCGGCGATGACCGCCGCGCTGCCGCCCCACGTACGGCTGTTGCTGCTGACGGACGGCAAACGGATATCCCGGGTGCTGCATGTGCTCGCCGAGCTGGGCGTCGCCGACGAGCTGGCCGACGGCCCGCTCACGGTGCCCGAACTGGCCGGGCGCACCGCCACCCACGCGGACTCCCTCGGGCGCGTGCTGCGGGTGGCCGCCGCGTTCGGGGTCTTCGAGGAACAGGAGGACGGGCGGTACGCGCTCACCGACCTCAGCCAGGTCCTGCGCTCCGACGTGCCCGGCAGCCAGCGGGACATGGTGCTCTACAACGGCACCGAGATGCTCTGGCGCTCCTACGGCTCCCTGATGCACACGGTGCGCACAGGGCAGCCCGCCTTCGAGGATGCCTACGGGCACGGGTTCTTCGAGCATCTGGAGGAGAACCCGGAGGCGAGTGCACTGTTCGACCGGGCGATGACCGGCATGAGCCGGGCCACCGCGCGGATGCTCCTCGACGGCTACGACTTCGGGCGGTTCCCCCGTATCGCGGATGTGGGCGGCGGGCGCGGCTTCTTCCTCTCCGAGGTGCTCGCCCACCATCCGCAGACGCGGGGCACGCTCGTCGACCGCCCGGCCGTGGTCGAGGAGGCACCCAAGCTGTTCGGCGACGCGGGGGTCGCGGACCGCGTCGAGGTGGTCCCCGGCGACTTCTTCCAGGAGCTGCCGAAGGGCCATGACGCCTACGTGCTCAAGGCCGTTCTGCACGACTGGGACGACCGGCGCGCGGCGGCGATCCTCGGACGGGTCCGGGAGGCGCTGGAGGGCAACCCCGACGGGCGGCTGCTGATCTGCGAGTTCCTCGTCGGCCCTGCCAACCAGTGGGACCGGGGCAAGCTGCTCGACCTGGACATGCTGGTCCGCTTCGGCGGCCGCGAGCGCGGCGAGGACCAGTGGCGGGCGCTGCTGGCGAGCGCGGGATTCGAGCTGGTGAACGACCCCGTACCCGGGCGCTGGGCGGTCCTGGAGTGCCGCCCCGTCCCGGCCGGCGGGTGAACCCGACCCCCATCACGCGGACTTCACGGCGGTGACGCCCGAGTGCCCGGCAGGACTGTCACGGCAGGACTGTCACGGCAGGACGGCGACCGTCCGGATGCGACGGCATACGAGAGCACCGCACACGACAGCACCGCGCACGACCGAGCCGGTGCACGAACACGACGGCACACGACCGCGACGGCACGACCGCGACGCGACCTGAGACGACGGAGGAAGTCATGGAACTTCGACTGGTGGGCAAGAACGCGCTCGTCACCGGCGGCACCCGGGGCATAGGCCGGGCCACCGTACTGGCCCTGGCCAAGGCCGGTGCCACGGTGGTGACCTGCTACCGCACCGAGGGCGAGGCCGCCGACAGCCTGGCACGCGAACTGAAGGAGCTGGGTGGGGACCACGCCCTGGTCCGTGCGGACGTCGGCACGGCCGAGGGCGTGGAGGCGGTGCTGGCCGAGTGCCGCAGCCGCTTCGAGACACTCGACATCCTGGTCAACAACGCCGGTGTCATCAGCCAGATCCCGTTCGCCCAGCTCCCGTTCGAGGAGTGGGAGCGGGTCGTCACCACCAACCTCACCGGCCCCTTCATGGTGATCAGCAAGGCGCTGCCGATGCTGCGCGAGGGCTCGTCGGTGATCAACATCGGGTCCCGCGGGGCCATGGCCGGCATTCCGCTGCGCGGCCACTACACCGCGTCCAAGGCGGGCCTTGTCGGGCTGACCCGTTCGCTGTGCAAGGAACTGGGTGGCAAGGGCATCCGGTTCAACGTGGTGGCGCCGGGCGTCATCGACACCTCCGAGCCGGACGAGCTGACCGATGAGCAGCGCGCCGCGTACAACGAGCGCTATCTGCGCATGATGGCGCTCGGCCGGTTCGGGCGCCCGGACGAGATAGCCGGCGCCATCCTCTTCCTCGCCAGCGACCTGTCCACGTACGTCAACGGCGAGACCCTGCACGTCGACGGAGGTGTCTGAGATGGCCGCGGAGCGGGTCGGGGCCTTTCGTGTCCTGTTGACCGTGCAGGTCAAGCCGGGCCTGGAGGCGGACTTCGAGAAGGTGTGGGCGGAGGGCAGCAAGGAGGTCACCGCACAGTCGGCGAACCTCGGCCACACGCTGGCGCGCAGCGCGCGGGAGGAGTCCGTCTACTACGTGGCCAGCGACTGGACGGACAAGGACTCCTTCCTCGCCTTCGAGAGCAGCCCGGAGCACATCGCCCACCGCGAGAAGCTCCACCCGTACCGTACGGGCGGTTCGCTGGCGATGATGCACCTGGTGGAGGTGGCCTGATGAGCGGGGCGCCGGGGCGCGTCCGGGTGGTGCTGTATCTGCGGGCCGCCGAGGCGGACGTGCCGTCGGTGGAGGAGGCGTACCACCGGATCAGCAAGGATCTGGCGGGTACACCGGGCCTGCTGGGCAACGAGCTGCTGCGCGAGGTCACCGACCCGGGAGCCTTCGCGGTGCTCAGCGCATGGGAGAGCCTGGCGGCCTTCCAGAAGTGGGAGTCCGGCTCCGCGCACCGGGGGACCACGTCGCCGCTGCGGCAGTACCAGGACGGTGAACGGCCCAGGCCCTTCGCCCTGTTCGAGGTGGCCGCGGAGTACTGACACCGCGCGTGCCATTCCATGATGGCCGTGCCGCGGGGTGGCTCCACCGCTCCGCGGCACGGCCGGCCGCGCGGGTTGCACCGGCGGGGCCGGGCGCCGGGGGCTACCGCCGGGGGAGGGCAAACCGCCG
>NZ_JBICVP010000006.1:77262-129646 GCF_043199075.1 Streptomyces sp. NPDC048639 | reverse complement strand
GCCGGGGGGGCGCGCGGGCCGCCCCCCCCCCCCGCCGCGCCCCCCCCCCCCCCGCCGGCCCCCCCCCCCCCCCCCGCCCCCCGCCCGGCCCCCCCCCCCCCCCCCCCCCCCCCCCCCCGGCCGTCCGCGCGTGTTCCACGGTCGAGGCCGGTCGCCGGAGGATCCCGCCGGGATCGGCCTACCGGCCTGTCAGGCGGCGACCCGCTCAGTGCCACATCCAGGGAGCGAGGTCCTCGCCTTCGCGACCCATCGGTGCGGCAACCGGAGCGAACGCGTACGGCCACAACCCCCGCTTGCGACACGGGAGATCACCAGTGGCAGAGGCGATGTGATGCCCAGCCGCCATCGCCACAGGGAGGACGGCTGGGTCAGGACCACCGCCGCCGCTCGAGGCCGTGCGGCGACATGAATCGCCGTCGGATGCCGCGTGCACATCCCTCGCCGCGGATGTGGTCGGCGCGGCGGAAGGCGCTGTGCGGTGCAGTGCGGGCGGGGCTTGCGTACGGCCTTCGCCGGGGGCGGGCGGGGCCTGCGTACGGCCTGTGCCGGGGCGGCGGAGGGCATGAGGGAAGCGGGCACCCGGGCCGTGCTTTCGGCAGCCGGGTGCCCGCTTCGGTTCTGGGACCGCCGGGGTCAGGGGAGCCGTACGACCTGGCCCGCGTAGACCAGTCCGGCGCCGAAGCCGACCAGCAGGGCGAGCCCGCCGGAGGGGGCCTTGCCGCCCGCCAGCAGCTCGTCCATGGCCAGCGGGATCGAGGCCGCCGAGCTGTTGCCGCTGGTGACGATGTCCCGGGCGACGGCGGTGCGTTCGGTGAGGCCGAGCTGCTCGACGACGAAGTCGGTGATGAGCATGTTGGCCTGGTGGGGGATGAAGGCGTCGAGGTCGTCGACCGTGACGCCGGCGAGGTCCAGCATCCGCCGGGCGGCGGGCACCAGTTCATTGGTCGCCCAGCGGTAGACCTTCCAGCCCGACATCGTGATGGCGGGCCGTGCGTCGGGCCGGGCGCCGGTGCCGTCGTGCCAGGGATCGGTCATCTTCAGGGCGGCGTTGCGCGAGCCGTCAGCGCGCCAGACGACGGGTCCGATCCCGGCCTCCTGCGACGGCCCGACGACCACGGCGCCGGCACCGTCGGCGAACAGGAACGCGGTGTCACGGTCCTCGTGGTCGAGGATGTCCGTCATCCGCTCCGCGCCGATGACCAGTACGTAGTCGGAGCGGCCCATCCGCACCTGGTCGCTCGCCAGCGCCACGGCGTGGCAGAAACCCGCGCAGGCGGCCGAGACGTCAAAGGCGGCTGCCTGCGCCGCCCCGAGCCGGTGCGCGACCTCGACCGCCACGGCCGGCATCTGCTCCATGGACGTGATGGTGGCGACGATGACCGTGCCGAGCTGGTCGGCGGATATGCCGGCCGCGGCGAGCGCCTTCTCGGCCGCTGTCGTCGCCATCGAGGGCAGGGTCTCGGCCGGGGAGGCGTAGCGGCGCGAGCGTATGCCCGAGCGGCGCTCGATCCAGTCGGGGTCGAGCCCCGTCCGCTCGGCGATCTCGGTGTTGGGGACGGACCGCTCGGGCCGGTAGGTGCCGACCCCCAACAGGCGGCTGTGGCGCAGGACTTCTGTGTCCCGGATCGCAGTCATGCTTGTCCTTTCCTGGCGTACGGGAGGGCCCGGACGGCGGTGGGGCGGATCAACGTGCGGGGCGCGGTAGGTGCTGCGGGGCGGTACGTGGGGGCGTGGCGTGGCCCTGGGCGGTGCGTGGAGCTGGGTGGTGCGGAGTGCTGCGTCGCTGCATGGCGGCGCGTGCACGGCGTCTGGCGTGTCACGGCCCTGCGGTCGTCAGCAGGCCGTGCCGGAGTGTCCGGAGGCCGCCGCCCGCCGGCCGCCATGCGGTGACAGGCGGATCAGCCGGTCGTCCGGGACGAGCCCGCGCGGGAGGACCCCTTCCTGCCCCAGCGGGTCGGGCCCCACGGCTTGTACGTGGACACGGCCGTCATGAACACCAGCGACAGCAGGGCCAGGGCCGCCGAGCCGGCCATCGACCAGCCCACCGTGTCCAGTTCGCCGCCGCGCACCGGTGCACCCGCGTCGACCAGTTCATTGGCCTTGAGGATGAGCTGGTGGATGACGGAGAAGCCGAGCAGCATCACGCCCATGGTCGTGAAGAACTTCACGGCCACCCATCTGCGCTGCAAGAGCCCCCACTTGGTGCCCGCGCCGACGACGATGCCGGTGATGAGGGCGAACATGCTGGTCATGCCGAGGAAGATCTCGTCGAGCATCGACATGGTGCGATACATCGCGGCCTGCTGCTCGGCGCTCCCCGTGGTGGCGCCCGCCACCGACATGGCGAACATCCCGGTCACGAGCCCCAACCAGCCCACCGATATGGCCACATGCGCGGTCAGGACGGCCTTGCGCAGCCGCTGCGGGATCGTACGGCTCTGCCCGCGCACCGCCGCCATCCAGCGGTTGGCGGACGGGGCGAACAGCAGGAACAGGCCCGCCACCGATGCCAGGAGGCTGACGACGGCCAGGGAGCCCTGCAGCGCTCCCACGAGCGGCCGTCCGCCGAGCCCGGCAAGGCCCAGACCGGTGAACAGGATGCCCAGGGAGGTGAACACCGTCAGCAGGACCCGGCCCCACTGGCGGCCGGCCCTGAGCATCTCGGCGAAGAACCCGAACAGCGCGCAGAACGCGATGGTCAGGACGAGGTCGCCGGTGGTCGCGGCACCGGCGACACCGGACTCGACCTGGTGGGCGATCTCGAAGACATTGCTGGCGATCGCGGCGAGCGTCGCCACGATCACCATGACGTAGGCCCAGCGGATGGCGGTCGGCGGGCCGGCGGGCGGCGCCGCGGCGGCCGGACCGGCCGCCTCGGCAGGCTTGCGGCGGCCGCGCCCGGCCTCCGGGACGGGCGGCCTCTCCGTCTGGTCTGTCGTACTCACCGTCGCGCCTCCTTCAGGACAAGGCGCGGACGCCCGCGGCAGCGGGGCTCTGACGCGCCGTCGGTTTGCGGGGTTCTGGCGCGATCAGCCTTGCCGGGAGGGCTCGAAGGTCACTCGAAGGCCGGTGGACGGAGGGTGGGCGACGGGCGCGAACGGGGCTCGTACGGCTGAGGGTTGGTCGACCCGCGGTACGGGGCTCGTACGACGGGCGGTCGGCCGACGCGCGTACGGTCCGCCGACGGCCTGGTGGACGGAGGCCCCGGGTGCGACAGGGATGCCGTTGCCCCGGGGTGCGGAGTGCCTGGGTGCGGAGTGCCGGGGCGTCAGCCCCGGGCCGCGTCGTCCAGGGACCGTACGAACTTGGTGAGCAGGCGCGCGAACTCCTGCTGCTCGTCCGGGTCCCAGCCCTCGAGCACGTGGGAGTAGAAGTCCTGGCGGGTGCGGTGCGCGGCGGTCACGGCCTCCTCTCCCGTCGAGGTCAGCTCCAGACAACTCCGCCGCCCGTCCTCCTGCGAGGCCACGCGGCGCACGAAACCGGACCTGACCGCGTCGGCGACGATCCGGCTGGCCCGAGAGGGGTCGATGGCCAGCCGGTCGGCGACGAAGCCGACTGTGACGTCGCGGCCCCTCTCGTCGGCGCCCTCGTCGACGGCGTCGACGACGGCGAGCGTGTTGAGATCCACCGGCTCCGCGAGGCCCTTCATCACGGGCCGGGCGAGGCTGCGCCGGGACTGCCGGCGGCGGATCCGGATCATCGCCGCCTCGACGGCGGTCAGCACGGTCTCGTCGACCGGCGCGTCATCGGCGCGTCTGCGCGCTTGCGTATCGATTTCTTCTGCACCTTTCACGCTTCGAGGCTACTTGCATACGACTGGACCGAGCATTCCTGGGTGTGAGACCATTATGTGCGAAGGTCATGCATGTGCGTAGTGCACAATATCTGGTCCGGCACTCGCCCGAGTGTTCGCGACCGAAGGAGGCCGAACATGTCCGCATCCCCCGCCGCCGCTCGTACCGGCAGCCCGGTGCGCACCCGCGCACTCGCCCTCGTGGGAGCCGTGGTGCTCGACGCGCTGATCTGGCTCCTCGCCGACCGGGTCTTCGGGATCGACCTGAGGATCCCGGACGGCCCCGGCTCCACCACGACCAGTGAGCTGGTGCTCCCGGCCGTGATCATCTCGGTGGCCGTGATCTCGCTCGTGGGATGGGGCCTGCTGGCCCTCCTGGAGCGGCTGACCGGCCGTGCCCGCACGGTGTGGACCGCCATCGCCTCGGCGGTGGTCGTGCTCTCCCTCCTCGGGCCCCTGTTCGCCGCGGGCCTGACGGCGGGCAACCGGATCACGCTGGTCTGCCTGCACCTGGCGGTCGGTGCGGTCCTGATCCCGGCCTACCGCAAGGACGCGCGCCGCGTGTGATCCGGGCACGCGCCATGCCGGTCCGAGCGCGATCCGGGTGTGGTCCGGGCGTGGTCCGGGCGCGCGCAGGGCGTGATTCGGGCGCGCGCAGGGCGTGATTCGGGCGCGCGCAGGGCGTGGTCCGGACCGGGCCGGTCCAGCGCCTCTCCAAGCCGCTTCGAGTGCTCCGGGAAACCTTGGACACCGAGGGCAACCGAGAGGCCACGGAAGGAGATCCCGTATGTGCGGCATCGCAGGCTGGGCCGTCCGCCAGGACGGCCGGCCCCGGGAGGAACCCGGAATCGCCGAGTCCATGGCGCGCACGATGGCTTGCCGGGGGCCGGACGAGCAGGGTGTCCGGACCGGCCGGCACGTGACGCTGGTCCACACGAGAATGGCGGTCATCGACCTGGCCGGTGGGCGCCAGCCCATGGCCGCGGACGACAGCGAGGATCCGGCCGCGACCCTCACCTACTGCGGCGAGATCTACAACTTCCGTGAGCTGCGTACGGAGTTGACGGGCCGCGGCCACCGGTTCCGCACGCGCAGCGACACCGAAGTGGTCCTGCGTGCCTATCTGGAGTGGGGCGAGCGCTGCGTCGAGCGGCTGGAGGGCATGTTCGCCTTCGCCGTCTGGGACGCCCGCGACCGTACGCTCTTCCTGGCCCGCGACCGCTTCGGCATCAAGCCGCTGTACTACGCCCAGACCCGTGACGGGCTGGTCTTCGGCTCCGAGCCCAAGACCCTGCTCGCCCACCCGGAGGTCCGCCCGGCCGTGGACCTCGACGGTCTGCGGGTGCTGTTCTCCATGGCCCGCGCGCCCGGCGAGAGCGTCTACCGCGACATCCGCGACCTACCGCCGGGTCACACGCTGGTCTTCGGGCCCGGGGGAGAGATATCGCTGCGCAGGTACTGGCAGTTGGAGGCGCAGCCGCACGAACACGACCTGGAGCACACCATCGGCACCGTGCGCGAGCTGCTGGAGAGCAGCGTCGCCCGCGAGCTCGTCTCCGACGTCCCGCTGAGCGTGATGCTCTCCGGCGGCCTGGACTCCAGCACCGTGGCCGCGCTTGCCGCCCGCGCCCTGGCGACCGAAGGCGCGGGCCCGGTCCGCACCACGACCGTCACCTACAGCGGATACAGCGACAACTTCCAGCCCGACCTGGTGCGCAGCGCCCCCGACTCCCCGTACGCCCGTGCCGTCGCCGAACACATCGGTGCCGAGCACCTGGAGATCGAGCTCACCACCGCCGACCTGATCGATCCCGTCGCGCGCCGCACCGTCCTGCGCGCGCAGGACGTCCCCGCCCCCTTCGGGGACATGGACACCTCCACGTACCAGGCGTTCGCGGGCGTCCACCGGTACTCGAAGGTCGCGCTGACCGGGGAGAGCGCCGACGAGATCTTCGGCGGCTACAGCTGGGTGCACATACCCGACCTGGCGTACGAGCAGCAGTTCCCCTGGGTGGCCTTCGAGCAGTGGCACCCGGGGACCCGTGAGGGCCTGGGGCAGGGGCTGCTCTCGCCGGCCTTCAAGTCCCGCCTGGACATGGGCGCTTACTACGCGGAGCGCTATGCGCAGGCAATGGCCCATATACCCCGGCTTCCGGGCGAGAGCGACGAGGAGCGCCGGGCCCGGGAGATCTGCCATCTGCATCTGACGCACTGGCTGCCGCGGCTGCTGGAGCGCAACGACCGTCTGAGCATGATCTCGGGCCTCGAGGTGCGGGTGCCCTTCTGCGACCACCGGCTCGTCCAGTACGCGTACAACATCCCCTGGGAGATGAAGACTTACGACGGCCGGGAGAAGAGCCTGCTGCGGGCCGCCGCCCGTGATCTGCTGCCCGAGAAGGTCCTGGACCGGCCCAAGGCGCCGTTCCCGGTGAGCCAGGACGCGACGTACACCAAGGCCCTGCACCAGGAGCTGGCGGAGGTGCTCGCCGACCCCGCTTCTCCGGTGCTGCCGATGCTGGACCTGGAGGCGGCCCGGGCCGTCGTCTCCCGGGACGGCGGGGCCGATGTCCAGGACTGGCTGCACCGGATGAACATCGAGATGGTGCTGCAGGTCAACTCCTGGCTCCTGGACCTCGGGGACGACCTGGAGCTGTGACCGCGGACAGCGCCAGGGCACACGACTCAGGGGGCGCCCCGTGGGACGCCCCCTGAATCGCGTGCTGTCGGACGCGTGCTGTCAGACGCAGGTGCGTGCGGGCTGCATGGCGCGCAGCGCCGTCCGGACCAGCGGGGCCAGGCGGTACTGGAAGAACCGCTCCGTGGTCGGGTCGCTCGCCATGTCGACACCGAGGAGGAAGAACTCGACCAGCTCTTCCAGGAGTTCCTCCGTCTCGTCCCCGTCCTTGCCCAGGATCACGGCCGCCTGCTCCACCGTCAGATCACCGATGGACTCCCAGGCCAGCTTGGCCAGGGCGTCCCGGAGCCGGGGCTCGAGCCGGCCGCAGCGCCGCACCACGTGGTGGAACGGATGCGGCCGCTGATGCGCCACGACAGCGGGTCTGTCGCGGCTCAGCCAGTCGATGAGCTGACGGATGGACCAGTGCGGCCGCAGCGCCAGCAGCCCCACGGCCTCCAGCGTCGGGCCGGGCAGATCCCCGCACAGGTCGAGCATCGTGTGGAGACCCGGGGCGTCGCCCAGTGCCCGGTCCCGGCCGAGGGCGCCCAGGAACAGTTCGAGCGACCGCTCGGAGCCCAGGGGCGGCAGATCCACCCGCGCCTTGAACTGGCTGCCGTACAGACGCCGGTAGCCGGCCACCAGGACGGCCGACCCGGAGTCGGCCGGCAGGAGGTCGGTGACCTGGTCTGTGGTCGCCACGTCGTCGATGACCAGCAGCACCCGGCGGCCGGCGGTCCAGGCGTGGAACATCCGGGCCCGGTCGGCGCGGTGGGGCGGCAGATCGGCGCGCCGGTGGCCGACGGCCTCGAGGAGGTTCGCGAGCACCTCGTCGATGGCCAGCGGGTCCGCCGGGTTGCCGAACGACGCGTACAGCCGCCCGTCGGGAAAGGAGTCGCCGAGACGGTGGGCGAGATGGACGGTGAACGACGTGGTGCCGGCCCCGGGCGGTCCCGCGACGGCGACGCACCGCGGACCGTCCGTGCTCCCCTGCTCCGACAGCATCCGGCCCACGTGCAGCAGATCGGCCTCCCGGCCCACCAGCGGGACATCCGCGGGCAGCGTCACCGGTGGTCCGCCGGTGGGTGCGCCGTGGACGGCCGTCTGACCGCCGGGCAGGTCGAGCCCGCGGTCGCCGGCCAGCACCTGCTGGTGCAGCCGCTGGAGTTCGGAGCAGGGCTCGAGCCCCAGCTCCCGGGTGAGCACGCGGCGGATGCGCTGGAAGACCTCCAGGGCCTCCGGCCGCCGGCCCGCCCGGTAGAGCGAGAGCATGAGCTTGGCGTGCAGCCCTTCGCGGGTCGGGTTGTCGGCGGCGAGTGCCGTCAACTCGCTGATGAGGCGGTGGTGGCGGCCGAGGAGCAGGTCGGCGTTGATCCGCTCCTCGAGCACCTCGTAGCGCTGTTCTTCGAGCCGCAGGGCGTCGATCCCGACGATCGGGCCGGGGGCCAGATCACTGAGAGCGGGCCCTCGCCAGACGGCGAGGGCCCGCTGCAGCAGGTCGGCGGCTTCCGCCACCGAGCCTCTCTCCATCGACTCTCTGCCGCGTGCGGCCAGTTCGCCGAACTCCTGGGAGTCCAGGCAGTCCGGGGGGACCGACAGCCGGTAGCCGCCCGGTGTGGTGAGCAGGGCCCGGGTGCCCACGGCGGGGCCGGGGAGGTGCGGATCGCAGAGCCCGGGCAGTTTGCGCAACTGGTAGATGTACGTCTGGAGCGTGGTCGCCGCGCTGGACGGCGGGCGCTCCTCCCAGAGTTCTTCCACGAGTTGGTGCAGCGGGACCGTGGTGTTGGCCCGCAGGGCCAGCAACGCGAGAACTTGTCGGACCTTTGGTGCGGATGGCGTGACGTGCACGCCGTCATGGACGACTTGCAGGGTTCCAAGTAACCCGATCTGCAGCACTGGCCCTCCCGTTGGTTTGCATCATTGATACGGCCTGATGCACTTCGTGAGCGTGAGGTCGATTACTTGACTTCTGCTTGAGCGATGCTCGACGGCGGGCAGCGAGCAGGTCACGGTCTGGAAAATCCCCCGGTCGCATCTCCACCCCCTCACGCTAGGCTACACAAGACATTTATATGCGCGTGGCATACAATTGCAAAGAGCCCAGAAGTGTGGCCCGAGGAGGACCCGATGACCGATGCCGGACCAGGCCGTCCGCAAGGACCCGCGGCCACCGCACCGCCGCCGCGCCGGCTGCCGCCCCGATTCCCTCTGCTCCTCGCCGCCCTGCTCCTGACCAGCGCGATGTCGATGCTCGACCAGTCGATCGTCGCCACCGCGGGACCGAGCCTGACCGCGGATCTGGGCGCGCTGCACCTCTACAGCTGGACCTTCACGGCGTACATGCTGACGTTCAGCGTGGCTATGCCCGTCTACGGCAAACTCGGTGACCTCTTTGGTCGCCGTGCGGTCTACCTCAGCGCCATCGTGATCTTCCTCGCGGGATCCGCGGCGTGCGGCGCGGCCGGCTCGATGGGCCAGCTCATCGTGTTCCGCGCACTCCAGGGGCTGGGTGGAGGCGGGCTCCAGGTCAGCGCGTTCTCCGTGCTCGGCGATCTGATGCCGCCGCGCCAACGCGCCAAGTACCAGGGGTGGTTCGCCGGCGTCATGGTCATCGCCAACCTGGCGGGGCCCCTGGTCGGCGGCTTCCTCACCGACCAGCTGGGCTGGCGCTGGATCTTCTACATCAACCTGCCGCTCGGCCTGCTGGCCATGGCGGGCATCCGGGCCCTCCTGCCCCGCACCGCCCGCGGCGCCACCCGGCCGCGCATCGACTACGGCGGCACGGCCCTCCTCACAGGCCTCATCGTCTGCCTGGTTTTGGTCACCGACCTGGCCGGGCGGTACGGCTGGGGCCACATCGCCATCATCGCCCTCGGCACGGGCGCGGTGCTCCTGGCGGTGGTCTGGGTGCGCCACGAGCGGCGCGCGGCCGAACCGGTCGTCCCGCTCGGGCTGTTCGGGAACCGGACCTTCACCATCTGCGTGGTGGTGGCCTTCGCGGTCAGCTTCGCCTTCTTCGGCTGCGTCAACTTCGTACCGCTGCTCTTCCAGACGGTCGAGGGCGTCAGCGCCACCCGGACGGGGCTGTTGTTCCTGCCCGCGATGATCGGCATGGCCGTGGCGACGGTGGTGGCCGGCCAGGTGATCGGCAAGACCGGGCGCTACAAGTGGTTCCCGGTGGCCAGCACCGCCCTCGCCGCGGTGGCCGCCGGATTCATGTCGCTGACCTCCGCGGACACGGGCGCCGCGACAGTCAGCGCCCTGCTCGCGGTGATGGGGATCGGCGTCGGGCTCTCCTCGCAGGTGACCACCCTCGTCGCCCAGAGCACCGCGCCCCGTGAGCACATCGGTGTCAGCACGTCCACGGTCGGGCTCGCCCGCAACATCGGAGTCGCCTTCGGCGCAACGGTGTTCGGCTCGCTTCTCAACGCGCGACTGGCTTCCGAGGCCGCACGGCTCCTCCCCTCGGACGTGGCGGACCGTGTGGTGGGCGGCACGCTGGAGCCGCGGCGGATCGAGGCTCTCGATCCGCAGACCGCCTCGGCCGTGGCCGACGTCTACAGCGGGGCGCTGTCCACCGTGTTCCTCTCGGCCGTGCCCGTACTGCTGGTCGGCCTGGTGCTCGCGCTGATGCTGAAGGACGTCAAGCTGGAGGCCCGCGGCCCGGGCGGCCCCGGAGGTCCCGCGGGACCCGGGAGTGCGGGAGGCCCTGATGCCCCCGGGAAGGCGGCGGACGGTGGCGTCGCCGCGGGCCCGGCGGCGGACGGTGGCGATGCTGCGGGGAGGGCTGCGGATGCCGAGAGACCCGGTGAACCGCGGACGGGCGGTGGGGGAGGAGGGGCGTAGGGCTGTCGGGTCGGAGGAGGCGCAACGACCGGACGTAGCGATCGGGCGGAGCCCCCAGGCCGGGACGACGGCACGCCTCGGAGGCGTCCTGCTCCCGGCGTAGTCACCGGCCCGGATGCGGATGCGGACTCAGGTGAGGTGGGGATGCGAATGCGGCTGGGAATGCGCATGCGTCGGCGCTTCGCGTCGTGCCCAAGTTCCTTGCCGAGCAAGGAACTTCGGGCCGTGCTCGGGGGCCCTTCGAGCAGCCGTCGAGCCGGTGGTGACAGCCTCACCCGCATGCGAAGCGACGACATGGCCGAGGCGGCTCGGAGCGGCGGATTTCTGACGGGCATCGGCAGGTGGCTGACCTGGCTCCTGCCCTATCCGCTCGCCACTCCTCCGTCTCCCCCGCCTCCGCCGCAGATCGTGGGCGTGGGGATCGATGTGGCGGCGATAGCCCGGTTCGGCCTGGCCCTGGAGCGCAATCCGGGCCTCGCCGACCGGCTGTTCACCCACGAGGAGCGGGCGCTCCCCTCGGGTGCGCCGCGCGGTACGGCGTCCCTGGCGGCGCGGTTCGCGGCCAAGGAGGCCCTCGCCAAGGCGCTCGGTGCGCCCGGCGGGCTCCGCTGGCACGACTCGGAGGTACGGACGGAGCCGGGAGGCCGCCCGACACTGCATGTCCGAGGCAGCGTCGCCGCCGCTGCCTCCCGGCACGGCATCACGTCATGGCATCTGTCGCTCACCCACGACGCGGACGTGGCCTCGGCCGTCGTGATCGCGTCGGCCTGATCCCCGCACGGGGAGAGCCGGCAGAGCCCTCGGTGTCCTGAGTGTCCTCAGTGCCCTCAGTGTCCACAGTGCTCTCCAGTGTCCGTGACGCCATCCGCCGTGTACGCGTCGCGCTCCCACAGGTCCTCCAGCCGTCGCCACGCTGCCCGCTCCGGCCGGGAGAGCGTGGCGACCGGGACCAGACGTTCGGGATGACCGGGCGGCGGCATACCGTCACCAGGCGTGGTGAGGCCGGTCCTTCTGGCAGCCGTGCCGCCGTCGGCCCTGTCCCTGGAGGCACTGTCCCCGCCGGCCCTGTTCCCGTCGGCCGTGTCACTGGCGGGCGCTGTCGCGGGGCCGAAGCCGTAGCACTCGGCGGGGGTGTACGCGCCCAGGCACTGGCCGACGGCGATCAGCCCCGTCGTCAGATGCTTCCCCGCCCGCCGCAGCCAGTCCGGTGTCTGCCACACGCCTGCCTCCCCTTCGCCGACCTCAGGGGGCGGAGCCCACCCCAGGGCCGGGCCTGTGTCCACCCGGTCCCGGCGACGAGGCTAGGAAGGCGACCTCGAAGGTGGGTGGAGGGCGGGAACCGACGCACCGTCAGCGTTCCAGCGGCTGACCAGCGTCTCTCGAGTCCGCAGGGGCACAGTGCATGACGGGGGGCGCGCCCACGGCCTGGCGCGCCCCCTCGGCGGCGGGCGGAGCGCAGTGTCTTCCCCCGTGGCGCAGTGCTTCACCCGCCGCTTCGCTCGTTCCGCGTCCGGGAGTGTCCGTCTCCGCAGGCATCCGAACCGGCCCGGGTTCCTCCGATCCCGGAACCCGATCCCGGAACCGATCCCGGTCCCGGAACCCACAGGGGCCCGTGGGGAATCCGTTGGGATCCCACACGCCGACCAGGGGCACCCGGGACCCCGAGCTCCGGGGCCCGGGACCCCGGGCTCCGGACCCTGGACACCCGGACCCGGAAGCCCGGACCCGAGCAGTCCGGACCCCTGGAAGCCCGGACCGGAAGGCCGACCCGGAAGCCCGGATCTCAAGCCCATTGCCCCGGAACTGCCGACCCGCGGAGTGTCCTCAGGCGGAGGCGGAGTCCGGAGCGCCCGAACCCGGAGCTTCGTTGCCCGCAGCGGCGGCGTCCTGCCCCGGAGCCTGCCCCTGGGCCTGTGCCGCCTGCTGCTCGGCGACGGACTCGTGGACCTGCTTCATGTCCAGGGCGCGGGCCTGGCCGATGACGTCTTCAAGGGCTGCTTCGGGCAGTGCGCCGGGCTGGGCGAAGACCGCAACGTTCTCCCGGACGATCATCAGGGTCGGGATCGACCGGATGTCGAACGCGGCTGCCAGCTCCGGCTGCGCCTCGGTGTCGACCTTGCCGAACACCAGGTCCGAGTGGCGCTCCGCGGCTTCCTCGTAGACGGGCGCGAACTGACGGCAGGGGCCGCACCAGGATGCCCAGAAGTCGATGAGGAGGAAGTCGTTCCCGGAGACGACGTCGTCGAAGTTTTCCTTGGTCAGCTCGACCGTACTCATGTGCTCTCTACCTGCTTCCGAATCTCGTCGGCGGGCTGTCCGCTCGGGGCAACAGGGGGGAGCCTGTCCGTATTCCAGAGATTCATGTGGCCGAGTTCCCTCAGCGGCGGAAGGATGGCAGGAGCGACCATGGTCATCCTTCCCGAGCCGAGAGGCGGATCCCCATGCAGGAGGACGCGTACGACGTGATCGTGCTCGGCGCAGGACCGGTCGGCGAGGTGCTCGCCGGGCGTACGGCGGAGGCCGGTCTGCGCACGGTGATCGTCGAGAGCGAGCTGATCGGTGGCGAGTGCTCCTACTGGGCCTGCATGCCCAGCAAGGCGCTGCTCCGCCCGGCCGCCGCGCTCGTCGAGGCCCGGGCGGTCGCGGGGGCGCGCCAGGCCGTGGACGGGGGCCTCGACGCGTCCGCCGTGTTCGCGCGCCGCGACGGCTTCACCCACCACTGGAAGGACGACTCCCAGGTCGACTGGCTCGATTCGGCCGGCATCGACCTCGTACGGGGCCGCGGGCGCTTCACCGGCCCGCGCCAGGTCACCGTCGACACCGCCGACGGGAGCCCCCGGACGCTGACCGCGCGCCATGCCGTCGCCGTCTGTACGGGGAGCCGGGCCGTGGTGCCGAACCTGCCGGGAGTCGCGGAGGCCGAGCCGTGGATCAGCCGCGACGCCACCAGCGCGCACGAAGTACCGCGGCGGCTCGCGGTCGTCGGCGGCGGTGTCGTCGGCGTGGAGATGGCCACCGCCTACCAGGCGCTCGGCTCCCAGGTGACCATGCTCGTCCGGGGCGAGGGGCTGCTGCCGCGGATGGAGCCGTTCGCGGGGGAGTTCGTCGCCGAGGCGCTGCGCGAGGCAGGCACGGACATCCGAATCGGGGTCTCGGCCACCGCCGTACAGCGGGAGGCGCCGGGTGGTCCCGTCACGGTGAGCCTGGACGACGGCGGTGAGGTGGTCGCCGACGAAGTCCTCTTCGCGACCGGGCGCGCGCCGCGCACCGGCGACATCGGCCTGGAGACGATCGGCCTGGAGCCGGGGGCCTGGCTGGAGGTCGACGACACCTGCCGGGTCACGGCGATGGACGACGGCTGGTTGTACGCGGTGGGCGACGCCAACCACCGTGCGCTCCTGACCCACCAGGGGAAGTACCAGGCGCGGATCACAGGCGGAGTGATCACCGCCCGCGCGCAGGGCAAGGAGGAGCTGGACACCCGGCCGTGGGGCGCCCACGTGGCGACGGCGGATGCGGCGGCCGTTCCCCAGGTGGTGTTCAGCCTGCCGGAGGTCGCCGCGGTCGGGCTGACGGCGGCCGAGGCCGAGCACCAGGGCCGCAGGACGAAGGTCGTCGACTACGACCTGGGGCAGGTGGCCGGCGCCTCGCTGTTCGCCGACGGCTACCGCGGCAGGGCCCGGATGATCGTCGACCTCGACCGGGGCCATCTGATCGGGGCCACCTTCGTCGGGCACGGGGTGGCCGAGCTGCTGCAGTCGGCGACGGTGGCCGTGGCGGGCGAGGTGCCGGTCGAGCGGCTGCTGCACGCCGTCCCGGCGTACCCGACGGTGAGCGAGATCTGGCTCTGGCTCCTGGAGACCTACCGGAGCTGACCGGCCCGGCGGCCCGGCGGCCCGGCTGCGCGACGGCCGCGTGACGCGAGAGGTGCGGGGCACCCCCGCGGCCGGGCGCGAAGGGGACCCGGCCGTGCGATGAGCCCCTGACCATCCGCGGGGCCCGACCACCCTCCGGGCTCACGCCACTGGCTCGACCCCCGTCATGGGGTGAGCGGCTTGGCGTAGCAGCGGCTGTCCTCGTACTCGCGGTAGCAGCCGAACTTCTGAGCCGTGGTGTAGCCGGACGAGGTGTAGAGCCCGATGGCCTCCGGCTGCTTGGTGCCGGTCTCCAGGACCATGCGGACACGGCCCGCCGACCGTGCGCTGTCCTCCAGGGCGGCCAGGATCCGGCGGGCCAGGCCCCGCCCCCGCGCGTCCGGCACCACGTACATGCGCTTGATCTCGGCGTCGCCGTTCGCGTAGCCCTCCCCGTTCGCCTCCTGGGCGCGCCAGCCGCCGGACGCGACGGCCTCCGTGCCCTCGTACGCGATGAGGTAGAGGCCCAGCGGTGGGTCGAACTGGGCAGGATCCAAGGGCGTCATGTCGCCGTCGCCGTACCGCACGGCGTACTCGAGCTGCACCTGGTCGTTGAGCTTCAGCGCGTCGGGATGGTCGAAGCGCACGGTACGGATCTGCATGACCGCCATCGTAAGGAAGCGCGGCAGCGGGCGGACCGGGCGGACCGGGCGGTGGGGCGCGGACAGCCCTGGCCGGAGCCTGCTCCACGCTCCCGTAGGGTGCCGTGGTGCTCAGTGTGACAAGCGTGAACGTGAACGGGCTCCGCGCCGCCGCCAGGAAGGGCTTCGTGGAGTGGCTGGCGGACACCTCCGCCGATGTGGTCTGCCTCCAGGAGGTCCGGGCCGAACCCGGCCAACTCCCGGACGCCGTACGGGAGCCGGAGGGCTGGCACGTGCTGCACGCCCCGGCCGCCGCCAAGGGCCGGGCGGGGGTGTCGCTCTACTCGCGGCGCGAGCCGGAAGCGATGCGGATCGGCTTCGGCTCCTCGGAGTTCGACGGCAGCGGACGGTACGCGGAGATCGACCTGCCGGGGGTGACGGTGGCGAGCCTCTACCTCCCCTCGGGCGAGGTCGGCACCGAGCGGCAGGAGGAGAAGGAACGCTTCATGGGCGAGTTCCTGCCGTATCTGAAGGAGCTGCGCGAGCGGGCCGCGGCTGGGGGCACCTCCCATGGCGGCTACGGGGGAGGCCGTGAGGTGCTGGTGTGCGGCGACTGGAACATCGCCCACCGCGAGGCCGACCTGAAGAACTGGAAGGGCAACGTCAAGAACTCCGGCTTCCTGCCGGAGGAACGCGCCTGGCTGTCCCGGGTGTTCGAGGAGGCGGAGTACGCGGACGTGGTGCGGCAGCTCCACCCGGACGCGGTGGGGCCCTACACCTGGTGGTCGTACCGCGGGAAGGCCTTCGACAACGACAGCGGCTGGCGCATCGACTATCACGTGGCGACGCGAGGGCTCGCGGAGCGCGCGGTGAAGGCCGTCGTGGAGCGGGCGCCGAGCTACGACCTGCGCTGGTCCGACCACGCACCGGTGACGGTGACGTACGGGACCCGGCACTGAGGCGCTCGGCAACGGCGCCGGCCGCCCGCAGAGCGACTCCCACGTGCCGGCCGCCGGGCCGGGTGGGCGCCCGCCGCCGGGGACCAGGCACCATGGAGCCGTGAGCGAGACCAGATCCAGTGGCCCGGGCCGCGACCGCGACGAGGGCGGACGCGCCCGCAATGCCAGGCCGCGTGACGGCCTCGGGCGCCCGCTGCCCTACGGCGAGGACGGCGTCGAGCGTCAGCCGGAGGGCGTCGTACGCACCCCGGGCGAGACGCTCGCCGAGGCACAGGAACTGCTGGACGACGGCATGCCGTTCCACGCGCACGAGGTCTTCGAGGACGCCTGGAAGTCGGCGTCCGAGCCGGGCGAGCGGGCGCTGTGGAAGGGCCTGGCGCAGCTCGCCGTCGGCGTGACCCATGCCGCGCGCGGCAACGCGCGCGGCGCGGAGTCGCTGCTCCGCCGGGCTGGCGACGCCATCGCGCCGTACGGGTCGGTGCGCCCGTACGGCATCGACGCCGACGGTCTCGCGGACTGGGCCCGCGGCGCGGCGGACGCCATCGCGGGCGGTGCCTCCACGAACGCGGCAACGCTCAACCCGCCGCGGTTGCGCTCGCGCGGCTGACGCGGGGCGGGCCTGCGCCGGACCGGACGCGCCGGACGCGCCGGGCCGTCGGGCCCATCGGCCATCGCCCGCCCGGCCTGCCGGGCGGCCCGACGCGGCGCGGGAGGCACTCGGGCAGCCGGGCTTCCGCGTCGGCCGGGCCGTTGGCGGCCCGGTGCCGCTCGGCGTCGCTCAGGTCTTCGCGCTCCCACGGGAGGCGGAGCCGCGGACGACCAGGTCGTCCAGGAGCTGGCGCGTCGAGTCGGCCACCGAGGCGACCGCCTGGTCGAAGACCTCGCGGTTGTGCGCGGCCGGGTGCTGGAAGCCGGAGACCTTGCGGACGTACTGCAGGGCGGCGGCTCTGATGTCGTCGTCGCCGACGTCGTCCATCTGGGGCGGGCGGAGAGTCTTGATGCTGCGGCACATGCCCCCAGTGTGCTCCTCCGGTACGGCCGTGGAGACCGGTTCCGCCCGGGACGGCGAATCCCGGCCGGTCCGTCGGCACCGACCGCCGCGGGTGGGCCGGTCCCGGCTCCGGCTCCGGCCCGCACGTCGGCCAGGGCCTCGGCTCGGGCCCCGGCCCTTGGCCCCGCTTCGGGCCACCGCCACCCTGCCTCCCGCTCCTGCCTCCCGCTCCTGCTTTCCGACCTTGGCCTCCCGACCTTGGCCTCCCGATCCCGCACGCGCTCAGGGCGTCATCGCGGCCAGCAGCGGGGCGCGGTCGAAGAACACCTCGTTCCTCGTGATCAATCCGTCCCTGAGCGTCACCGTGCACACCCCGTCGCACGCCACGACCGTGCCGCCGGCCGGGATCTCCGCGTGCCAGTAGTTGAGGAAGCCGCCGCGCAGGGGCCGGACGTCGGTGTTCGTCCAGACCCAGTCCGGGTAGCGGGCGAGGAGCCGGCGGAAGTAGGCGAGGATCTCGTCGCGGCCGCGTACGCCCTGTGGCACCGCGGGGTCGCTGTAGACGGCGTCGTCGGCGTAGAACGCGGTGAGCCGCTCGGGGTCGTTGCCCGTCCAGGCGGGCAGCCATCGCGAGGTGAACGCGCGTGCGTCGGCCTCGGCAAGTCCGTCAAAGCTCTCCACGGTCGGCCTCGTCTCCAGTTCCCAGGTCGTCACGATCGCCGTGCGGGTGCCCGGGCGGATTCCCGCCCTGCACCCCCGGCCCTTGCATATCCAGCTCCCGCACCCTCGGCCCCTGCGTCCCAGCCCCTGCGTCCCCGCCCGGAGGCCGGGTCTCGCAGGCAGCCCAGCACAGCCCAGCCCGCACAGCCAGGCTCGGCCCGGCTCACGCAGCGGCGGCGGACCGCCCTGCCCCGTAACCAAGTTACTGGCCGGTCGCCCCGTTCGTGGAGTCCTTCGGCAGGCTGCCCAGTTCGCTGCGTATCCGCCGGTCCATCGCCATGGACAGCTCCGCGTCGATGACCCCCTTCGCGATGGGCCTGAGGCGTTCGACGACCGCCGCGACGTCCGGCGAGGCGGGCAGGACGTGGGTGCGGACGAGGCCGGTGAACAGTCCGGCGAGCTCGTCGGCGTGGGCGCGGACCTCGCGGGCCGCGGCGAGGACCGAGGCCAGGGGGACGCCCTGGCCGACCAGTTCGCTCGACGCGTCCAGGAGGCGGCGGCTGACGTGCACGACCTCGTCCCCGTCCACCGCCACGTAGCCCAGGGCGAGCGAGGCCGCGAGGTTCTCCGGGGTGACGTCGCCGGCGAAGTAGTCGGCCAGTTCCTCGGGGGTGAGACGGACCGGGGTCTCCTCGGACCAGTGGGCGGCCGTTCCGCCTTCCAGGCCCAGGAGTTCGCCGACGTCCCGCCCGGCCTCGAAGGCGCCGATGAGTTCGGCGATGCCGCCGAGGGTGTGCCCGCGGTCGAGCAGTGCGGCGATCGTCCGCAGCCGGGCCAGATGGTGTGCGTTGTACCAGGCGATCCGGCCTTCGCGGCGCGGCTCGGGGAGGAGTTTGCGCTCGCGGTAGAAGCGCAGGGTGCGGACGGTGATCCCGGCCTCCTCGGCCAGCTCCTCGGCGCGGTACTCGCGGGTGCCGGCGTTCGGTGCCGTGGCACCGCCCGCTGCCTCGGCCGCCGCCGCCGCTTCCGCTGCTTCCTGGTCCTTCGCCACGGCAGCAGCCTATGTCGGCATACGGGCGTGCAGGCACCCCAGGTGCAACCCGCGGTAACTTCCGGTGCGCGACCCCTACCCATCAGTATCGTCCTGCTCTACTCTCCGGAACGTTGCCAGTGATTGCTGGCACTGTCTTACAGGGGCTGGGAGGCAGCGGCATGGCCGGGCGGAACCATGACCAGGGCAGCGGGCGAGCGCAGGGGCGCGACCACGTACGGGTGGCGGTGATCGGGTCCGGTTTCGGCGGACTGGGTGCCGCGGTGCGGCTCCGCCGCGCAGGGCTGACCGACTTCACCGTCCTGGAGCGGGCCGACGCGGTGGGCGGCACCTGGCGGGACAACACCTATCCCGGCTGCGCGTGCGACGTGCCCTCGCATCTGTACTCGTTCTCCTTCGCGCCCAACCCCGAGTGGCCCCGGAACTTCTCCGGCCAGCCGCACATCCGCGCGTACCTGGAGAAGGTCGCCGACACCTTCGGACTGCGCCCGCACATCCGCTTCAACTCCGAAGTGCTGAGCCTGCGGTGGGACGAGGGGGCGCTGCACTGGGAGATCGGGACCGCGACCGGCCGGCTCACCGCGGACGTCGTCGTCTCCGCGACGGGGCCGCTCTCCGACCCGAAGATCCCCGAGGTCCCGGGCCTGGACTCCTTCCCCGGCAAGGTCTTCCACTCCTCGCGCTGGGACCACGACTACGACCTGCGCGGCAAGCGCGTGGCCATGGTGGGCACGGGCGCCTCGGCGATCCAGATCGTGCCCGCGATCCAGCCGGACGTGGACCGCCTCACGCTGTTCCAGCGCACCCCGCCCTGGGTTCTGCCGCGCATGGACCGGCAGATCAGCGCGCTCGAACGCCGCCTGCACGCCGCCCTGCCGGCCACCCGGGCCCTGCGCCGCGGGATGCTCTGGGGCCTGCGCGAACTCCAGGTCAGCGCCTTCACCAAGCGTCCGAAGCAGCTCGGGTTCATCCAGTCCCTGGCCACATCCCATATGCGCAAGGCCATCAAGGACCCGGTCATGCGGGCGCAGCTCACGCCCGACTACCGCATCGGCTGCAAGCGCATCCTGCTGTCCAGTGATTACTACCCGGCCCTCGCGCAGCCGAATGTGGGGCTGGTCGCCTCCGGCCTGACGGAGGTCCGCGGCTCGACGCTGATCGCCGCCGACGGCAGCGAGACCGAGGCCGACGCGATCGTCTTCGGCACCGGCTTCCGCGTCACGGACATGCCGATCGCCGAGCGCGTCACCGGCGTCGGGGGCAGGACGCTGGCGGAGGCGTGGAAGGACGGGATGGAGGCGCTTCGCGGTGCGAGCGCGTCCGGCTTCCCCAACTTCATGACCATCATCGGCCCCAACACCGGCCTGGGGAACAGCTCGATGATCCTCATCATCGAGGCCCAGCTGAACTACATGACCGACTACCTCCGGCAACTCGACATCCTGGGCGGCAAGGTGGCACTGGACGCCCGCCCCTCGTCCGTCCGCGCCTGGAACCGGCACATCCAGGAACGCATGAAGCGGACGGTGTGGAACACCGGTGGCTGCGACAGCTGGTACCTGGACGAGAACGGCCGCAACACCACCGTCTGGCCCGGCACCACGGGCGAGTTCCGTCGCGTCACCAAGCAGGTGGATCTCGCCGAGTACGCCGTGCTGCGCCCCGGCGGGGGTCCCGTACCGGCGGAGGAGGGCGCCGTGGCCGAGGGGTGCGAGGCGGCCGAGGACGGATCGCTCGTCGCGGCGGGGGAGGATGCCCGATGAGCCGTCTGCTCCAGCGCACCCCGGGCCCGTACGACCCGCCCGTGGCGGTCCGCGAGCTGACCGCCGTATCCGCCGACGGCGCCCGGCTGCATGTCGAGACGTACGGGCCCGAGGGCGCGCCCGCTGTCGTCCTCGCCCACGGCTGGACCTGTTCGACCGCGTTCTGGGCCCCGGTCGCCCGCGAACTCGCCGCCGGTTTCCGGGTGATCGCCTACGACCAGCGCGGGCACGGCCGCAGCCCGGCGGCCTCGCCCGCGGGCTACACCACCACCGTCCTGGCCGACGACCTCGACGCGGTGCTCGGGGCGGCCCTCGAACCCGGGGAACGCGCCGTGCTCGCGGGGCACTCCATGGGCGCGATGACCTTCATGGCCGCCGCGGAGCGGACCGCGTTCCGCGCCCACGCCGCCGCAATCCTGCTGTGCAGCACGGGCAGTTCGCGCCTGCTGGCCGACTCGCGGGTGCTGCCGCTGCGCAACGAGCGCATCCGCACCCGGGCGCACCGTGCGCTGCTCGGCTCGCGCCTTCCGCTCGGCCCGGTCACGTCACCGGCCCGGCGGATACTCAAGTACATGACGATGGGTGCCGACGCGACGCCGGAGATGACCGCGGCGTGCGCCCGTATCGTGCACGCTTGCCCGCCCCGCGTACGCGCCGCATGGGCCCATGTCCTCGGCGAACTGGACCTGGAAGCGAACCTGGGTCGGCTGACGGTGCCGACCGCGGTCCTCGCGGGCACGGCCGACCGGCTCACCCCGATCGTGCACGCGCGGCGGATCGTGGCCGCGCTCCCCGACTGCGTCGGATTCACCGAGTTGGCCGGGCGCGGCCACATGACCCCGGTCGAGCAGCCGGACGCCGTCGTCGGCATGATCCGCGAACTCGTCCGCGATCACCTGGCCGCCGGGGGCCCGCCCGCGGTCGCACAGGACGAACCGACCAGTGCCAAGGTCAAGGAGGAGACGTCATGAGTGCCCGTACACCTCTGGAGGGGCGGGTCGCGGTGGTGACCGGCGCGGCGCGCGGCGTGGGCGAGTTGCTGGCCCGCAAACTCGCCGCGCGCGGCGTGAAGATCGCCCTGGTCGGCCTGGAGCCGGACGAGCTGCGGCGGGTCGCCGACCGGTTGCCGACCGAGTCCATGTACTGGCACGCCGATGTCACCGACAGCGAGGCCATGGCGCAGGTCGCCGCGGAGGTCCGTGAGCGCTTCGGCCGGACCGACATCGTCGTGGCCAACGCCGGTGTGGCGACGGGCGGTCCGTTCCCCGACTCCGACGCGCGGTCCTGGAACCGGGTCGTCGAGGTCAATCTGCTCGGCAGCGCCGCCACCGCCCGCGCCTTCGTGCCCGCGCTGCTGGAGAGCCGCGGCTATCTGCTGCAGATCGCCTCGCTCGCCGCGCTCAGCCCGGCGCCGATGATGTCGGCCTACTGCGCGTCCAAGGCGGGCGTCGAGGCCTACGCCCACTGCCTGCGGGGCGAGTTGGGCCACAAGGGTGTCAAGGTCGGTGTGGCGTACCTGAGTTGGACCGACACCGACATGGTGCGCGGGGCCGACGAGGACGATGTGATGCGCGAGTTGCGGCAGCGGCTGCCCTGGCCCGCCAACCGCACGTATCCGCTGGGGCCGGCCGTCGACCGGATCGTCGACGGCGTCGAGCGCCGCTCCGCGCATGTCTACGGGCAGTGGTGGCTGCGCGGGATGCAGGCGGTCCGCGGCTATCTGCCGGGCATCGTCGCGACCGTGGGACAGCGCGAGATGCGCCGGATCGAACCGAGGCTGGCCGAGAGCGGCGGGATGCGCGGAGGGCTGGTGGGCGCAGGCGGTGCGGCGGACGAGAAGACACGTGCCGAGCACGGCGCGTAGCGCTGCGTGCACCAGCGCTGAGCTGCGCCTTGTCGCTCTCCGTAGCGAGTTTTGGGCGTAGAAATGCGAAGAGTGTCCACCCATGTCACGCTTGTCCGGGGCTCAAGCCCCCTCACCCAGCGAGGAGTGACATCGATGGCCATCAAGGACCAGTTCCACGACAAGGCGGAGCGCATGGAGCGCGCCAAGCAGAACAAGCAGGGCGGGGACCAGGGCGAGAAGTCCGACCGCGAGCGCCAGAACCCGCAGCGCGGTTCGCAGCCGCAGCGTGGTTCGCAGCCGCAGCGCGGTGGCCAGCAGCCCCAGCGTGGTTCGCAGCCCCAGCGTGGTTCGCAGCCGCAGCGTGGTGGCCAGCAGCGGCCGCAGGGCAAGCCGGGCGAGCGCTCCCAGGAGGGTCGCGAGCAGGGCCGTCAGGGCTCCTTCGACGACATGCAGGGCGAGTCCCACAGCTGAGGCGGGTGACGGGGCCGGTGCGCAGGGCGCACGGCTTCCTCGGCCTTCGGGGAAGGGGCGCACCCCCGGCGGGTGCGCCCCTTCTTCAGGTACCGGCCGCACTCCCGGATGCGGCACAGTCCGCCCCGCCGTACGCCCCTACGCGCCTCAGTTCCCGTCGCGCGGCGGCAGTTCGGGCCGGTGCAGGTCCGGCACGTCGGAGTGGTCCGGCGGGCCCTTGGCCGGGTGCCGCTCCAGAAGTTCCAGCGCGAGCTCCACCGCGTCGTCGAGTTGCCGGTGGCGCCCCTCGGCCCAGTCGAGCGGGGTGCGGTCCACCTCGATGTCCGGCTCCACCCCGTGGTTCTCCACGCCCCACCCGTACCCCTCGAACCATGCGGCGTTCATCGGCACCGTGATGACCGTGCCGTCGCCGAGCCGGTGCCGCCCGGTCATGCCGACCACCCCGCCCCAGGTCCGCAGGCCCACCACCGGCCCCAGGCCCAGGAGTTTGATGGCCGCGGTGATCATGTCGCCGTCGGAGGAGGTCATTTCGTCCGCGAGCGCGACGATCGGACCGCGCGGGGCGTGGGAGGTGTAGGACACCGGCTGGGCGTTGCGCGTCAGGTCCCAGCCGAGCACGCGACGGGTCAGCTTCTCGATGACCAGCTCGCTGATGTTGCCGCCCGCGTTGCCGCGGACGTCCACGATCAGTGCGTCGTGCGCCATCTCCTTCCGCAGATCGCGGTTGAACTGCGCCCAGCCCGAGCCGCCCATGTCGGGGATGTGCAGATAGCCGCACCGGCCGCCGCTGGTCTCGCGTACGACCTCGCGCCGCTTGTTCACCCAGTCCTGGTAGCGCAACGTCCGCTCGTCGATGAGCGGTTGGACGGCGATGCGCCGCGGCGGGCCCTCGCCTCCGGGAGGCAGGAAGGTCAGCTCCACGGTCGTCCCGCCGGCCGCGGTCAGGAGCGGGTACGGCCCCGCCACCGGATCCACCGGACGCCCGTCCACCTGCGTGAGGATCGAGCCTTCCCGGATGCCGGAACCGGCGAGCGGTGAACGCGCACGGGAATCGGAGGACTCGCCGGGCAGGATGCGCGCCACGGTCCACCGGCCGTCCGCCGTACGGCCGAGGTTGGCGCCGAGCAGGCCGATCGGCCGCTGGTAGTGCGGCGGTCCCTCGCTGCGCCGGCCGGGGCTGACGTAGGCGTGGGAGGTGCCCAGCTCACCCATCACCTCGCGCAGCAGATCGGCGAACTCGTCCGGGGACGCGACCCGTTCGACCAGGGGCCGGTACCGGTCCAGCACCCCGTCCCAGTCCACCCCGCACATCCCCGGGTCCCAGAAGTAGGCGCGGGCGATGCGCCCGGTCTCCGCGTACGCCTGCCGCCACTCCGCCGCCGGGTCCACCTGGTGCTGGATGCGCCGCAGGTCGAGGTGGACGGTCGAGTCGCTGTCGCCGGGCTCGATCGCCGGTACCGCGCGCAGCTCGTCGTCGTCGTCGAGCACGAGCCGGGTGCCGTCGCCGCTGAGGGCGAACCGGTCGAGATGGGTGACCAGTTCGGTGCGGCGGGCCCGGGCGAGGTCGAAGTGCTCCAGGGTCGGCTTGCCGGAGGTGTCGGCGGGGTTGGCGAAGGTCTCGCCCAGCGCACCGGAGATGGGCCAGCGCATCCAGACCAGTCCGCCGCCCGCGACCGGCTGGAGCGAGGAGTACTTGGACGCCGCGACGGGGAACGGCGTCACCCGGCTCGCCAGCCCCTCGGCCTCGACCGTCACGGTGCCGTCCCCCTGGGCCGAGGCGTCCGGGTCCAACCCCCCGGCGGCGGGGCGGCCTTCGGGGGAGAGGGCGAAGGGCGAGGGTGTCGCGGAGGACAGAGGTACGAGGTACGGGCGGCAGCCCAGCGGGAAGGACAGGTCACCGGTGTGCACGTCGTAGACGGGGTCGAAGCCGCGCCAGGAGAGGAAGGCGAGATAGCGCCCGTCGCGGGTGAACACCGGCTGCTCGTCCTCGAACCGGCCGTCCGTCACCTCGACGACTCCGCCGTCGGCCAGGCGGGCCATGCTGATCTGCCGGAGCGTGCGCCCGATGCCGGGGTGGGACCAGGTGATCCACTCCGAGTCGGGGGAGAAGGCGAGGTCGCGCACGGGCCCGTTGGCGGAGCGGACCACCTCGATGACCGGTCCAGGTTCGTGCACCGCCGTGCGTCCGGGCCCGTCACCCCCGCCGCTCGCTCCGTCGCCGTTCCCCTCCCCGCCGCCCTCGCTCGCGTCGACGATCAGCAGCCGTCCGTCGTGCGCCGCGACCGCGAGCCGCTCGCCGTCCGGTGACGCGGCCAGTTCGTGCACCCGGCCCAGCTCGCCGGCGGCGATCCGGCGCGGCTCGCGCGCGCTCCCGGCCCGGGGCAGGTCCGCGATCTCGATCGCGTCCTCGCCCTCCGCGTCCGTGACGTACGCGATCCGCCCGGAGGAGCCGAGCATCCTGGGGCGCCGGACCCGTACGCCCGGGGTGTCGGTGATCGTGCGGGCGGGGCCGTCGCGGTGGGTGAGCCAGTACAGGCTGCCGCGGACGCAGACCGCGCTCGCCCGCCCCGTGGCGTCCACGGCGAGGGAGGCGACGTGCGAGGCGGCCGGGATCTGGTAGATGCGCCGCCCGGTGCGCGGGCTGCCGAGCCGCAGGTCCAGCCGCCGCGGCACGCCGTCGGGCGAGAGGTCCTCGGCCAGCCACAGGTCGCCGGCGCACTGGTAGACCACGTGTGATCCGTCGGTCGAGGCGTGGCGTGCGTAGAACTCCGCGTGGTCGGTGTGGCGGCGCAGATCGGAGCCGTCGTGGGCGCAGGAGTAGAGATTGCCGGTCCCCTCGTGGTCGGAGAGGAACGCGATGCGGTCGCCGACGAACATCGGGCAGTCCAGATGCCCGCCGAGACCGGGCAGCAGCCGTTCGCACTGCAGGTACAGCCGTCCCGTCGCTCCGCCCCGGTAGCGCTTCCACGAGGCGGGCTCGTGCGGCGGCTTGCCCGTGAGCAGCAGGGTCAGATGCTCTCCGCCGACATCGGCGACCGCGATGTCGGCGATGGGGCCCCAGGGCAGCCGGCCGCCGGGCGAGCCGTCGGTGGGCACCTTGTAGCCCCAGGAGAAGTACGAGAAGGGCTGGCGGTGCGAGGCGACCGCGAGGATGTGCTCGTCGGGGCTCCAGCCGCAGACGCGGGTGTCGGTGCTGCCCCAGTAGGTGAGGCGTCGGGCGGGGCCTCCGTCGGTCGGTGCGAGATGGATCTCGGGGTCGAGGCTGCGCCACGTCGTGAACGCGATCCGGCTGCCGTCGGGGGAGAAGCGGGGGTGGCCGATCCGGGTCCGGTCGACGGTCACCCGCCAGGCCCGCTCCGCCGGTTCGCCCGGCGGAGCGATCGGGGCCACCCACAGGTCGTCCTCGGTGGCGAAGCAGACCAGGTTCTCGTGGACGTGCGGGAACCGGAGGTACGCACGGTCGCTCACCCCTCCAATGTCCGCGCCCGGTCCGGGGCCCGGCAACTCGTGACGCGGACCACATAGCGAAACGTTTGCGTTTCGATCGACCCGCCGCCTACTCTCGTTGTGTACGAAACGGTTTCGTGTCGATAGCGCGAGTGTCGAGAGTGGCCCGAGGAGGTGCACGCGGATGCAGACGGAACCGCGCCCCCAGGCGCGCCGCACCCGGCTCACCCCGGAGCGGGAGAGCGAGCTGTACGAGGCGGTGCTCGCCCTCCTGCGCGAGGTGGGCTACGACGCGCTGACCATGGACGCCATCGCAGCAAGAACCCGCTCCAGCAAGGCGACCCTCTACCGCCAGTGGAACAGCAAGCCCGAACTGGTCGCCCGCGCCCTGGGGCACATCCAGCCCGTCTCGCCCGCCGAAGTCGACACCGGCAGCCTGCGCGGCGATATGCAGGAACTGCTGGACTCCTCCGACGACGACCGGATGGAGATGGACACCGCACTCCTGCGCGGGCTCGCCCACGCCGTCTACCAGAACGAGGATCTCCACGCGGCGCTGCGCCGGTTCAAGATCCAGCCGGAGATCGACAGCATCAACGTGATGCTCCAGCGGGCCGTCGCCCGCGGTGAGGTCCCGGCCGACCTGCCCGCCCTGGAGTGGGTCCCGCAGTTGCTGATCGGCGCGTTCCTCACCCGTCAGCTGATCGAGGACCTTCCGGCCGACAGAGACCATCTCGCCCGCTTCGTCCACGCCGTGATCTTCCCCGTCCTCGGCGTCTGACCCCCCAGATCTCCCCGCACAACCGCATATCGGGTTCTCGCTCCGGCGCGCCGCTCTCGTCGCCGGGCCGGTACCGCACACCCTCATCGACCCCTTGACCCCACGGGAGCCCATCTCGTCATGGCCACATTCCTGTACAAACTGGGCCGGTTCGCCTTCCGCCGGCGCCACTTCGTCGCCCTCATATGGGTGGCGCTGCTGGTCGCCGTGGGAGTCGGCGCGGCCAGTGCGCCCGCCGCCACCTCCAACTCCTTCTCCATTCCCGGTACCGAGGCCCAGAAGGCGTTCGACCTGCTCGACGAGCGCTTCCCGGGCAGCAATTTCGACGGCGCCACCGGCCGTGTGGTCTTCAAGGCCCCGAAGGGCGAGAAGATGACCGACCCGGCCAACCGGTCGGCGGCGCTGAAGGTCGTCGCGGAACTCGGGGACGGCAAGCAGGTCGGCCATGTCACCGACCCGTACAAGGCCAAGGCCGTCAGCAAGGACCGTACGACCGCCTTCGCCCAGGTCTCGTACGACGTCTCTGCGTTCGAGCTCAAGGAGTCCACGCGCGAGGAGCTGAAGGACGCCGCGGACGACGGGCGCGACGCGGGCCTGACGGTCGAGATCGGCGGTGACGCCCTGGAGTCCATACCCGAGACCGGGGCCGGTGAGGTCATCGGTATCGCCGTCTCGGCGGTCGTCCTCGTCATCACCTTCGGCTCGCTCGTCGCCGCCGGAATGCCGCTCCTCACCGCGCTGATCGGGGTGGGCATCGGGGTCTCCTCGATCACCGCGCTCAGCAGCGCCCTCGATCTGTCCAGCACCACGGCCACCCTGGCGACGATGATCGGTCTCGCCGTCGGTATCGACTACGCGCTCTTCATCGTCTCCCGCTTCCGGGCCGAACTCCTGGAGGGGAACAAGCCCGAGGAGGCCGCAGGCCGCGCCGTGGGCACGGCGGGTTCGGCGGTCGTCTTCGCCGGACTCACCGTCGTCATCGCCCTCGTCGGCCTCGCGGTCGTCAACATCCCGATGCTGACGAAGATGGGCATGGCCGCCGCCGGAACCGTCGCCATCGCCGTCCTGATCGCCCTCACCATGATCCCGGCGCTTCTCGGCTATGCGGGCGGGCGCGTCCTGGGCCGCAAGACCCGCAAGAAGGCGGCCGCTTCGGCCCGCGAGGACGGGGAGCAGGCGGCGGGAGCCGCCGAGGAGAAGCCCAACCTGGGCACCCGTTGGGCCCGTTTCGTCCTGCGCCGCCCCGTGATGGTGCTGCTGGCCGGTGTCATCGGACTCGGCGCCGTCGCCCTGCCCGTCAGCTCGCTGGAGCTCGGTCTGCCCGACGACGGCGCGAAGCCGACCAGCACGACCCAGCGCAAGGCGTACGACACCCTGGCCGAGTCCTTCGGCCCCGGCGTCAACGGGCCGCTCATGCTGGCCGTGGACACCGCGGACAGCGACGATCCGAAGGCCGCCACCAAGCGTGTGGTGAAGACCGTCTCCCGCCTCGACGGTGTCGCTGCAGTCACCCCGGCCACCTTCAACAAGTCCGGCAACACCGCCATGCTGACGGTGATTCCGAAGTCCAAGCCCAGTGGTTCGGACACCGAGAACCTCGTCGCGGACATCCGGGACGCGGCGGACGGCCTCAGGGCGGACACCGGCGCGGACACGCTCGTGACCGGCACGACCGCGATGAACATCGACGTCTCGAAGAAGCTCAACGACGCGCTGGTGCCCTACCTCGGGCTCGTCGTCGGGCTCGCCTTCCTGCTGCTGATGGTGGTCTTCCGGTCCATCCTGGTTCCGCTCAAGGCGGCGCTCGGCTTCCTGCTGTCGGTCGTCGCCGCACTCGGCGCGGTCGTCGCGGTCTTCCAGTGGGGCTGGCTCGCCGATGTCTTCGGCGTCGAGCAGACCGGCCCGGTGATGAGCATGGTGCCGATCTTCATGGTGGGCGTCGTGTTCGGCCTGGCGATGGACTACGAGGTCTTCCTGGTGACCCGGATGCGTGAGGCGTACGTCCACGGCGAGCGGCCGGGCCAGGCCGTCGTCACGGGCTTCCGGCACGGTGCCCGGGTCGTCACCGCGGCCGCCGTCATCATGATCAGCGTCTTCGCCGGATTCATCGGCTCCTCCGAGTCGATGGTCAAGATGATCGGCTTCGGCCTGGCCGTCGCGGTCGCCTTCGACGCCTTCGTGGTGCGCATGGCGATCGTTCCGGCAGTGCTCGCCCTGCTCGGCAAGTCCGCCTGGTGGCTGCCGCGCTGGATGGACAAGGTGCTGCCGAATGTGGACGTCGAGGGGGAGCGGCTGCGGAAGCCGACCGCCGTGGAGACGGCGGACGGCCCGGCCGCGGCGGGGGACGCCGCGGACCCGGAGCTCAGCCGGGTCTGACCCACCGACGGTGCCCCGTGCCCGCTCGCCTCTCAACGGGCGGGCGGGCACGGCCCGTTGGGCACCAGGAGGCACGGCCCGGTGGGCACCGCGGCCTGCTCCGCAACCGCGTACGCCCCGTTGGGCACCGCGGCCTGCTCCGCAACCGCGTACGCACGGAGGCGGCGGGCGTCACACCGGTGTCCGCGCGTACCGTGCCTCGTCCTCTTCCAGGAGCTCCTCGGCCAGGTGGTCCAGCGCCCGGTCGAGCCGGGCCCGGTCGTCCGGGTCGCTGACGTCCCAGTCCTCCAGCTGGGCGTCGAGCCAGTGCCGCCAGGCGTGCGTGAGGCGGTCGATCTCGGACCGCCCGGCGGCCGAGAGACGCAGACCGCCGTCCGCGTCCCACGCCGCGACCCCCGCGTCCACGACCCGCCGGAACACCGGCTCCAGAACCTCCGCCGGCATCCTGTGGGCGGCGGCCACCGCCTCCGGGTCCGTACGCCGCCCGGCCCGGGACCGCCAGTGGATCTGGCCGAGCGCCCATGCCTCGCCCGCCGACAGCCCGCTGCGGCAGTCGGCGAGGAGCTGAGCGGTCAGCGGTTCCTCGGTCCTGCGCATCACCGCGGCGACGGCCCGCGCCAACTGCAGGTCCGTGTCCGGTCCGTCGGGCGCCGCGAACCCCTCGCCGATGTCCAGCGCCCCGGCCCGCGCGCTGTCCCGCAGCGGCACCTCCTTGAGGAACCAGGACACCAGGAACCCGGCGAGCGCGACCGGCACGACCCACAGGAAGACATCGTTGACGGTCTCGGCGTACGCCTTGATGAACGGGGCCGCCAGGTCCGCGTCCAGCCCGTGCAGCCCCTCCGGGTTCTGCACCACCGCATCCGGTACCCCCGGCGCCTCGGCGTGCGCCCGCGCGAGGTTGGGCTCCAGCCTGCCGCTGTAGAGGCTCCCGAAGATGGCTGTGCCGAACGCGGCGCCGAGCGTGCGGAAGAAGGTGACGCCGGACGTCGCGGCGCCCAGCTCGTGGTACGGGACCGTGTTCTGCACCGCGATCATCAGCACCTGCATGGTCAGCCCGATGCCGAGACCCAGCACGAACATGCACAGGGTCTCCAGCCACACACCCGTACTCACCCCCATCGTGGACATGAGCAGCAGGCCGAGCGTCATCAAGCCGGTGCCGATGATGGGGAACACGCGGTATCTGCCCGTACGGCTGACCACCTCGCCCGACAGCACGGCCGTCCCCAGCAGCCCGACCACCAGGGGCAGGGTGAGCACCCCGGACGCGGTCGCGGTGATCCCGTCGACGTACTGCAGATAGGTCGGCAGATACGTCAGGGCGCCGAGCAGCGAGAAACCGACGATGAAGCTGAGGATCGAGCAGACCGTGAACACCGGGTTCCGGAAGAGGTCCATCGGGATCACCGGCTCCTTCGCCCGGAACTCGGCGAAGACGAACGCGGTCAGCAGCGCGACCGAGACGGCGAGCAGCCCGATGACGATCGGCGAGTCCCACGCGTAGACCCGTCCGCCCCACTCCAGGGCGAGGACGAGGCCCGAGGCCCCCAGCGCGACCAGCACGATGCCCTTGTAGTCGATCACCGGACGCACCGCCGCCCGGACCGCGGGAATCGTCCGGGCCGCCATGACGACCATGACGACGGCGATGGGGATGTTCACGTAGAAGCACCAGCGCCAGGTGGCCTGGTCGGTGAGGAACCCGCCCAGGGTCGGGCCGACCACCGTGGTGATGCCGAAGACCGCGCCCAGCGCGCCCTGGTACCGGCCACGCTGCCGCAGCGGGATGACATCGGCGATCAGCGCCATGGCCGTGACCATGAGGCCGCCCGCCCCCGCGCCCTGGATCGCCCGGCCCGTGATCAGTACGGGCATGCTGCCGGCCACCCCCGCCGCGACCGAGCCGAGGACGAAGACGACCGCGCTGACCTGGAAGACCACCTTCCGCCCGAAGACGTCGCCGAACCGGCCGACCAGCACGGTCGCGACCGTCTCGGTGAGCAGGTACGCGGTCACGACCCAGGCCATGTGCCCCGCGCCGCCCAGCTCCGCCACGATCGTGGGCAGCGCCGTCGAGATGATCAACTGGTCGAGGGCGGCGAGCATCAGCCCGAGCACGATCGTCGCGAACACGGCGTTCGTCCGGCGCCGGCTCAGCGCGGGCGGCCCGGACGTCAGCGGCTCGGCGGAGCCCGGCCCGGCAGGCGGCCCGGCAGGCGGCTCGGCGGCCCTGGTCATGACTTCAGGATTCGGCCGTACGGGCCGGGCCGCCACCCAAGGGCTGTCCCGCCATCCCCGGCGCGGGACCGAGGCGATCCGGAAGGCACGGCCGAGAGGGCCGCCGGACCGGGGGCGTGCGGGGCGGAATGTGCTCGCTTTCGCGGCGTACCCGCTCTTGCAAAGGGTTCGCAGGTAGCGACTATCATCGAGCGGTTGACCGGAAACGCTCGACCGAAACGCTGCACTTCCCGCACCCCGGTGCACACAGCGCAGCCGCAGAAAGTACGACCCACGACGGATCGCAGGAGCGGAGACCCGCCATGCATGTCCCGGACGGATTCATCAACGCACCGGTGTCGGTGGCCACGGGGGTGGTCGCCGCAGCCGCGGTCGCCGTCAGCCTCCGCGGCGCCCGGCGCGAACTCGCCTCCGCCGACGGGCTCGGGGGCGAGCGCACCGCGCCGCTCGCCGGTCTCGTCGCCGCCTTCATCTTCGCCGTGCAGATGCTCAACTTCCCCGTCGGCGTCGCCACCAGCGGACATCTGCTGGGCGGCGCGCTCGCCGCGATACTCGTCGGCCCGTACACCGGCGTCCTCTGCGTCTCCGTGGTCCTGCTGATGCAGGGGGTGCTGTTCGCGGACGGCGGGCTCACCGCCCTCGGCGTCAACATCACCGTCATGGGCGTCGTGACGGTCGTCGTCGCCTACGGGCTCTTCCGCGGCCTGCTGAAGGTCCTGCCGCCGAGCCGCGGCTCGCTCACCGCCGCCGCCTTCGCCGCGGCCCTGGTGTCCGTACCGGCGGCCGCGGTCGCCTTCACCGGTCTCTACGCCGTCGGCGGCACCGCCGACGTGCCGATCGGCACGGTCTTCACCGCCATGGTCGGCGTCCACACCCTCATCGGCCTCGGCGAGGCGGCGATCACGGCCCTCACGGTGGGCGCGGTCGTCGCCGTACGCCCCGACCTGGTGTACGGCGCGCGCGGTCTCGCGCGGCCGCTCACGCTGCGCACCGCCCCCGCCGCGGTCCCGGCCGCGCCGGTCGCAGCCGACCGGAAGACGCCCGCACCGGTCGCCGCCGACCGCACCGTCGAGCCCGTCGCAGCCGACCGGAAGGCGGGCGCGGGCCGCCCGGGCACCCAGGAGACCGAGGAGCGGAACGTCTGATGGCCGCCAGCACCGACACCACCGGCAACACCCCCGCGCCCGTCCGCCGGACCGGCGGCGTCCGGCTCTTCTGGATCGTGGGCGTCGTCGCCACGCTCTTCCTCGCCGGCGTCGTCAGCTACTACGCCTCCGCCGAGCCCGACGGCCTGGAGAAGGTCGCCGCCGACCACGGCATCGACAAGAAGGTCGAGGACCATGCGGCCAAGGACTCCCCGCTCGCCGACTATCAGACCAAGGACGTCTCCGACGCCCGCCTCTCCGGGGGGCTCGCGGGCGTGATCGGCGTGGGTGCGACCCTGGCCGTCGGCACGGGCGTGTTCTGGGTGATCCGCCGTCGCCCGGCCGCGGGCTCCGCGGCGTCCGAGGAGGGCTGAGCGATGGGAGCCGGGCATGCGCACAGGCTCTACCGGCACGGCCGCTCGCCCGTGCACCGGCTCCCCGCGCACTGCAAGCTCGCCGCCGTCCTGGGCTTCGTCCTCACGGTCGTCTCCACCCCCCGCGAGGCGGTGTGGGCCTTCGGCGTCTACGCGCTGCTGCTCGCCGCCGTGGCGGCAACGGCCCGTATCCCGCCCGGATTTCTGCTGGGACGGATGCTCATCGAGGTGCCGTTCCTGGCCTTCGCCGTGCTGATGCCGTTCGTGGCGGGCGGTCCGCACACCGAGGTGGCGGGGATCTCGCTCAGCGAGAACGGGCTGTGGGGCGCCTGGAACATCCTCGCCAAGGGCACGCTCGGCGTCGCCGCCTCGGTGCTGCTGGCCGCCACCACCGAACTGCGGGAACTGCTGCTCGGTCTCCAGCGGTTGAGGATGCCCCCGTTGCTCGTCCAGATCGCCTCCTTCATGATCCGCTACGGCGATGTGATCGCCGACGAGATGCGCCGGATGCGTATCGCACGGGCCTCGCGCGGCTTCGAGGCGCGCGGGGTGCGCCATTGGGGCGTCCTGGCCAAGTCGGCCGGGGCGCTGTTCATCCGCAGCTACGAGCGCGGGGAGCGGGTGCACCTGGCGATGGTCAGCCGCGGCCATACGGGAACCATGCCGGTGATCGACGAGGTGACAGCCACCCGCGCCCAGTGGTCGTACGCCGCAGCCCTGCCCGTCGCGGCGCTCGCCGTCTGCCTGATGGGATGGACCCTGTGACAGTTCAGCACTCCGGCGCGGCGGACGCCCCCTCCCTGGAGGTCTCCGGTCTCGCCTACGCCTATCCCGACGGCCACCAGGCGCTCTTCGGCGTGGATCTGACCGTCGGGCGGGGCGAGCGGGTCGCGCTGCTCGGCCCGAACGGCGCCGGCAAGACCACGCTCGTCCTGCACCTCAACGGCATTCTCGCGGGCGGTGCCGGCTCGGTGCGCGTCGCCGGCCTGCCGGTCGGCAAGCGGAACCTCGCCGAGATCCGCCGCCGCGTCGGCATCGTCTTCCAGGACCCCGACGACCAGTTGTTCATGCCGACCGTCCGCGAGGACGTCGCCTTCGGGCCGGCCACGGCCGGGCTGCGCGGGCCCGAGCTTCAGGCCCGCGTCGTCACCGCCCTGGAGCGCGTCGGCATGGGGGACTTCGCCGACCGGCCGCCCCACCACCTCTCCTTCGGGCAGCGGCGGAGGGTGGCGGTCGCGACCGTGCTCGCCATGGAGCCGGAGATCCTCGTCCTCGACGAGCCGTCGTCGAACCTCGACCCGGCCTCACGGCGCGAACTGGCCGACATCCTCAAGTCGTTGGACGTCACCGTGCTGATGGTGACGCACGATCTGCCGTACGCGCTGGAGCTGTGCCCGCGGTCGGTGGTGCTCAGCGGCGGGGTGATCGCCGCGGACGGGCGTACCCAGGATCTGCTGTGCGACGAGGAGTTGATGCGCACGCACCGCCTGGAGCTGCCGTTCGGCTTCGACCCGCGGTCGGTGACGGCACCGACGGCGTGAACCAGGAGCCGGAGCGGGTCCGGTCCCCGGCGCACGCCGCCGTGCGCCGCTCACGGGGTCAGAAGACCCGGTCCTTCTGGTCGGGGACGACCGTTCCGTCGGCGCGGCGCATCGGGCCCGCCACGCCGTCGGTGTTCATGTAGCCCTCGGTCGCGCACGGGTAGGGCGTCTTCTGCCGCGGGTTGGGCTCGATGAACATCGGGTTGACCAGCCAGCGCCGGTCCGCGTTGTCGTACGCCCGGCACATCAGCTCGGTCTTGTTCCGGTTGATGGCAAGATGCCCGGCGGTGGCGTCGTCGACGAAGGTCACGTCGGTCTCCGCGTCGCCCGCACCGAACGCGATGCGGTGCGCCGGGTCCTGGAGGCGGAAGGCCTCGGCGCCGTCGATGCCGTAGACGACCTTGTTGAGCCAGCAGCGCTTGCCGTCCATGTAGGTCAGCACCTCTCCGCCGGTGTCGTCCTTCACATCGCCGCAGCCCTCGACGCCGTTGGTGAGCCGGCCGTCCTCGACGACGTTCCGTACGCCGATGACGCGGTTCCCGTCGATTCCGGCACCCGGGGTCCAGGCACGGACGATCGGCTCCGCGGACGCCGAGACGATCCAGACGTCGAACCCGGCCTTCTGCAACGTCCGGATGAGATCGCGCTGTTGGTCGTAGTAGCGGACGTACCCGGCCATGGTGTGGGTGCCGACCTTCTGCTCCGAGCCGACCGGCGCGGCAAGGGCCTCCGTACGCGCCTCGCGCGCGAAGGCCGTCAGGGCGGCGGGGCTGTGACCGGCGAAGAGCTGGGTGAGCCACACGTATCCGGGGACGGTGCGCCGGTGGTTCCACTCGCCGGCGAACGCCGCCTTGCCGCCCGAGGTCTCCTCCTCCAGGTAGACGTCGAGGATCTCGTCGGTGCAGTCGGTGTCGGTGGACGTCGGCAGCGGGCGGCCCGCGGGGACGGACGTGCCGCAGGCGCGGGTCAGGGCACGGTGCGCGTCGTCGGTCAGCCACTTGTTGGTGGACTTCCAGCTCCGCGGCTGAAGGACCTTGTCGTGCTTCAGCATCCAGGCGAGCGTGGCGTCGGAGACGTCGTTCTTGACGACGGTGTTGTCCCAGTCGAACGCCGCCACCGGCCGCTGTCCGTCGCGCTCCTCGCGCCCCTCACCGGAGCAGAGGCCCACTTCGTCGATCATGCGCTGGAGTTTTTCGCGGTTCTCGCCGTACCACTTCAGGCTCGTGCTCAGCCGTGGGCAGTCGCCGCGGGAGGCGCCCGGGGTGCTCTTCGCGGTGGCGGTTGCGGTGGCGGGGGCCGCGGTGAACGCGACGGCGCAGGCGACCGCCAGCCCCGTCATCCCCGTCGTGAGAGCCTGTCTGCGCACCATGTGACCTCCTGGCCGTGGGGGGTGGACACGTGCGCCGGGCGCGGGCACGGGTTCGGCCCGGCGCTGATCCGGGACCCTACAGGCGCTCGCCCTCCTACCGGCCCGTACGGGACGCGGCTCCGACCGCGTCCGGGCGGTGGCGCCGCCCCGCGTGCGCTGCCGCGATGGCCTCCAGGCACTATGGGAGGTTGTCGGTGCAACGAGTTTCAAGGGGGAGAGCGGACCCGTGGTGGACGTCCAGGGCAGGGTGGCCGACGGCTTCGAGCCGGTCCGGGACGCGTTCGTCCGCAACTTCGAGCAGCGCGGGGACCGCGGGGCGGCCGTCGCCGTGTACGCGGACGGGCACAAGGTCGTGGACCTGTGGGCGGGTTCGGCCGATGCCGATGCCGATGCCGATGCCGATGCCGACGCGGGCGCCGACGCCGCGTCCGTGTCCGGTGCGGACACCGGCACGACTCCGGAACCCTGGAACGAGAACACCGCCCAGGTCGTACGCTCCGCCACCAAGGGCGTCGCCGCCGCCGTACCCCTGATGCTGCACCAGCGCGGCCGGCTCGACCTCGACGCCCCCGTCCGCACGTACTGGCCCGAGTTCAAGGCGGCGGGCAAGGACCGGGTGCTCGTACGGCATCTGCTCACCCACCGCGCCGGCGTGCCCGTGCTCGACACCCCGCTCTCCCCGGCACGGGCCACCGACGCCGTCTCTGGGCCCGAGGCCGTGGCCGCGCAGGCGCCGGAGTGGGAGCCGGGCACCGCGCACGGTTACCACGCCCAGACCTACAGCTGGCTCCTCGGTGAAATCGTCCGCCGGGTCACCGGGCGGAGCATCGGCCGCTGGGTCGCCGAGGAGATCGCGGGGCCGCTCGGACTCGACCTCTGGCTCGGCCTTCCCGTGCGCGAGCAGGCGCGGACCGGCCGCCTGGCCGACGTCGAGGCGCCGCCGCGGCCCGTCTCCCACGGACTGCGCGTCCGTCCCAAGCGCACGGTCACCGACGCCTATCGCGACCCGTCCTCCCTCACGCGCCGTGCCTTCGGCGCCATCGACCCGCTTCCGGACGAGAACGATCCGGCCTACCGCGCCGCGGAACTGCCCGCGTCCAACGGTGTTGCCACGGCCCGCTCCCTGGCCCGGTTCTACGCCGCGCTGATCGGTCCGGACTCAAGCACCGGCCGTCGCCTCTTCGCCCCCGCGACCCTCACCCTCGCGCGGACCGAGGAGTCCGCGGGCCCGGACCGCGTCCTCGTCGTCAACACCCGCTTCGGGCTGGGCTACATGCTCCACGGGCCGGCCTGCCCGCTGCTGTCACCGGGCTCCTTCGGCCACCCGGGGCGCGGAGGCTCCCTGGCCTTCGCCGATCCGGAGTCGGGCACGGCCTTCGCCTACGTCACGAACGGCATGCAGAAAAACGTCACTGCGGACCCCCGGGCCCAGGCCCTGGTCCGGTCCGTCCACGACTGCCTCACGGCACAGGGGAGTTGAGCCGCCCCCGGCCGAACCCCCACCTGACGAGGTCGCGCCCCACCTGACGAGTCCGCGCCCCCTGGCCCTGGCCCTTCCCCTGCCCGTCTCTCCCGTCCGGCACGATGCTGCGTGCGGCCGGCGGTGACCGCCCGTCCTTCCCGGCCGACGGGCGGACCGGCGCTACGGTGCGGTGCGCGCGCAGGACATGCGGCCGGTGCGCGCAGGACATGCGGGGCGGTGCACGCGGGGTCTTCGCCTCCGGCGGCACGGCCCGTACGCTGCTGCCCTCCCGGCCCGGCCGCGTCCCGCGCGGCACCGGGGGGGGGGGGGGGGGGGGGGGGGGGGCCGGGGGGGGCGGGGGGGGGGGGGGGGGGGGGGGGGGGGCGCGGGCGGGGGGGGGGGGGCGGGGGGGGGCGGGGGGGCGGCGGGGGGCCCCCCCGCCCCCCCCGCCCCCGCCCCCGCCCCCCCCCCCCCCCCCCCCCCCCCCCCCCCCCCCCCCGCCCCCGCCGGGGGGGGGGGGGGGGGGGGGGGGGGGGAAACGGATGCGCGGCTCGGCTGCCGGGGTGCGCCACGGCGAGCGGAAAGGGGCGTGCCGGATGCGGCGATTCGAGGGGTACGGCGCGCTTGTCACCGGCGCCGGCCGGGGCATCGGCGAAGCGACCGCCCACCGGCTGGCCTCCGAAGGCGCCGGAGTCCTCGTCACCGACCTCGACGGCGGGCGGGCCGAACGATCGGCGGCCGGCATCCGAGAGGCCGGAGGCAGAGCGGAGGCACTCGCCTGCGACGTCGCCGACCGGAGCGCGGTCGAGGCCGCCGTCGCCCGCGCCGTGGCGTGCTTCGGCTCGCTCGACGTCCTGGTGAACAACGCCTTCTCCTGCACACCCGACGCATCCGCCTTCGAGGACGAGCCCGACGAGACCTGGTACCGGGACATCGACATCAGCCTCGGCGGCGCCTTCCGCTGTGCCCGCGCGGCGCTGCCCCACCTGGCCGCGGCGCCGGACGGCCGGGGCGCGATCGTGAGCATCGGCTCGGTCAACGGCGAACAGGACTTCGGCAATCACGCCTACAGCGCCGCCAAGGCGGGACTCGGCTCCCTCACCCGTACGCTCGCCGTCCACGCCGCACCACGCGGCGTACGCGTCAACCTCGTCGTCCCCGGTACCGTCCGTACGCCCGGCTGGGACGACCGGCCGGAGGCGCTGGAGCGCGCAGCCGCCCACTACCCCCTCGGGCGCGTGGGCCGCCCGGACGACATCGCGGCCGCGGTCGCCTTCCTCGCCTCGCGCGACGCCGCCTGGATCACCGGCACGACGCTCCCGGTCGACGGCGGCCTGCTCATCAGCAACCTCGGCCTGCGCACCGCTCTGCGGGGCGACTGAAGCGCACGGCGACGCGGGCGGCTACGCGACGCAGAACTCGTTCCCCTCCGGGTCCCGCATCACCACCGCGTAGTGGTCCACGCCCGGACACCCGAGGATCTTCTGCCGAGCGGCGCCCGCCGCCACCAGGCGGTCCACCTCGGCGTCGACCCGCTGCCGCCGGATCTCCACGGGGACCGTGCGGCCGCCGCTCACCTTCAGATCCAGATGGACACGGTTCTTGACGACCTTGCCCTCCGCCACCGGCTGGAACCACAGGCGCGGTCCCACCCCGTCCGGGTCGACGACGGAGTCCGGACCGTCGTCGCCCTCGTCCCCCAACTCCTCCTCCGGAACGCCCATGTCGAGCCAGTACGCCCGCCAGCTCCCGAACCCGCCGGGCGGAGGCTCGGCCTCGTACCCCAGGGCCTCGGCCCAGAAGCGCACCAGCCGTGCCGGTTCGGCGCAGTCGATCGTCACCTGGAGCGTCGTCGCCATGCTTCCTCCCGTGTCTCCGCGAGCCCGCGCCCGCGTGTCTCCGCGAGCCCGCGCCCGCGAGTCCCCGCGCCCGCGAGTCCCCGCGCCTGGGCGCCCACCACCCGGCGTACCACCGCATCCGCAGTCTGGACCCGGCCACTGACAGCCCCTCCTCACCGGCTCCGGGCCCGCCTCCGCCCCTCGCGCCACACCCGTACGTCACCCGCGCGGCGGCGGCCGGGTGTCACTGGCGCCGCGGCGCGGGACATTGAGGTGCGAAGCGGACCGTGACCGGCAGGGGACGCGGGCCCCGATCGGACGCCGAGGGGGTGTGCAGGCGTGGGCGACCTCGGGGCACTGACCTCGCGGCAGCGCATGGTGATGGCGGCCACCATCACGGCCAGCGCCCTGCTCTTCTCCAGCCTGACGAGCATCAGCGTCGCCCTCCCCGTCATCCAGCGGGAGCTGGGCATCAGCAGCTCGGCCCTGCACTGGGTGATCGTCGCCGCTCTGCTCCCGCTGTGCGCGCTGGCCGTGGTCAGCGGCAGGATCGGCGACGTGCTCGGGCGCCGCCGCGTCTTCCTGGCGGGCATGGTCTGCTTCGGTGCCGGTTCGGTGCTGTGCGCGGCCGCACCGAACGCAGTAATGCTGGTGGCGGCGCGCGGCGTCCAGGGCGTGGGCATCGCCTTCGCCGTCCCCCTGGCCCTGGCCAACCTCACCGGCGCGCTGCCCGAGCACCGGCAGGGCTGGGCGATCGGTGTGCTGACCGCCGTCACCACGGGCGTATCGATCGCCGTGCCGCTCGCCGTTGCGGTGCTGGTGCACTTCGTCAGCTGGCGCTGGCTGTTCGTGGCCTGCGTTCCCGCCACGGCCTACGTCTTCCTGGCGGCCCGCCGCCACATCGCCGAGTCCCCACGGGCCTCCGGAGCCTCGATGGACGTCCGCGGGTGCCTGTTGATCGCCTCCGGCCTGACCCTGCTCGTCTTCGCCTTCGAGCGCTCCTCGGACTGGGGCTTCGCCGATCCCCACACCCTTGTGCCGCTGGGCGCGGGCCTGCTGCTGCTCCTCGTCTTCGCCCGCGTGGAGCGGAGGGCCGCCGACCCGCTCCTCGATCTGCGGCCGCTGGGACGCCCCGGGGTCTCCGTACCGCTGACCGCCCTCGCCTTCGCCCAGTGCGCCGTCCTCGTGGTCACCGTCTACGTGACCCTGTACCTCCAGCAGGTCCTCGACCTCGGCACCGTCGAGACCGGCCTGCTCATGCTCCCCACGAGCGTGGGGTCCGTCCTGCTCGGCCCGGTCGTGGGGCGGCTGACCGACCGCGGCGCGGGCCACCACCTCATCCTCGGCGGCATGGCGCTGCTGACCGCTGCGCTGCTGTGGCTCGCCGTGGGAGTGGCGCACCGGCACGGAGCCCTGCTGGTGCCCGCCCTCCTCCTGCTCGGCCTCGCCGTTCCCCTGGTCTATCCGTCGGCCGGAACGCTGAGCCTGGGCGCGCTGCCGGCCTCGGCGCGCGGCGTGGCCGCGAGCCTCCAGGTCGAGGCGCGCCAGATCGGCGCGACCATGGGACTCGCCCTGATGAGCGCCCTGTTCACGGACGTGGAGTGGAACGAGCGGAACGCCCGGCTGGCCGACCCGGGGGAGCAGTTCACCGCCGACGAGCAGGACAAGCTCGACATCGTCCTCACCGAGGCGGAGAAGGGCAAGGCCGCGCTGGCCCGCCTCCCGCCCGTCGAGCGCCGTCACGTCCACGACGCGGCCGACGCCGCCTTCTCCACGGCGCTGACCACCACGCTGCTGACGGCGGGCGGGCTGCTGTTCCTGGGCGTACTGCTCGCCCTGGGCGCCTTCCACCTACCGCGCCGCCGGAACCGGAAGCCGGGCGCGTAGAGCACGGCCGGATCCGGGATCGCGGATCGGGAACGGCGGATCAGCGGAAGGGAACGGCGGATCAGCGTACGGGGACGGCGAGTTCGCGGCCGCGGTAGAACGCCTCCCGCTCCTCCACCACGTACGGAGCCATCGCCTCGCGCCGCTGCGCCTCCCCTTCGGAGGAGCGCCATGCGTCGCACGACTCCCGGGAGTCCCAGAACGACACCCCGATGATCTCCAGACCGTCCTCGGACCAGTAAGCGTACGCGTGCCGCAATCCCTCGGGATACGGGGCGGGACGCCAGGACCGCTCGAAGTCCTCCAGCATCCCCGGCTTGATGCGGCGCGTGGTCATCCAGACGAAGTGATCTTCCATCACGGCCTCCTCCGAGGCGTTCGCCCGCGCGTAAGGGCGCTTCTGTGACCACCGTAGGGTCGCGGCGCCGGTTCCGCCTCGCGAGTGGCCGGAACTCCGCGCCGGGCATGCCGCGGCGCCGGTGACTGTGGTCACCGGCGCCGCGGGCGTCGTGGTGTGGCGGTTGGTGCGCGGGTTCAGCGGCCCTGGGTGAAGGAGCGGTCCTGGGTGGCGCACTGGGTCTTGCGCTTGATCTGGCCGAGGGGGAGGTCGATGCCGGTGCCCGGGTGGCCGCAGGTCTGGTTCTGCCGGCCGTTCTGACCGGTGTTGGTCTCGGGTCCGACGACCTGTCCGGCGTCGGCCGAGGCCGCGCCGCGGTAGGTGTTCGCGGAGCCCTTCTTCTGGGACTTGTCGGCCGCGATGCACGTGGTGTGCTTGCGGATGGTGCCCAGGATGTTGATCGTCGCCGTGTCCGAGGCGTTGCCGCAGCGGAGGTTCTGCTTGCCGCTCTGCGCGGTGTTGACCTGCTGCCCGAGCGAGGTACCGCCCAGTGCCTTCGCGCCGGCGGCGTGGTCACCTTGACCGCCGTTCCTGATCCCGCGCTTCTTGCCCGGGTCGACGGCCAGGCACGTGGTCTCCTGGTTGATGGTGCCCAGGAAGTTGATGGTGAGCAGGTCCGCGGAGTTGCCGCAGTTGAGGTTCTGCTTGCCGGACTGGGCCGTGTTGACCTGGGGACCGACGGTGGTGCCGCCGACGGCCTTGGCGCCGCCGCCGAAGCGGCCGGTGTGGTGCCGGGTGCGGCCGTCGGTGTCGACGCAGTTCTTCACACGGTTCTTGGTCTCGGCGATGTTGATGCGCACCAGCCGGGCCGAGTTGCCGCAGTTGAGGTTCTGCTCACCCACCTGATCCAGGTTCTCCTGGCCGCTGAACGGGCTGCCGTCCAGAACATCGGCGAATGCCTGGCCGCTGCCGACCGAGACCAGGGCCCCAGTGGTGAGCACAGCCGCGGCCACCCGGCGGATCTGCAGCATGGTCGCCTTCGGTGACGCGTGCCGTCCCTGCCCCATCGTGGTGTCTCCTGTCATCGCTTCGAACCCGGCCCCGCGTCCGCCTCCGGCGCGGCCACCGCGATCCATAACTCCCGAATTACCGGGAAAGTAACGGTATTGAAGGTCTTTGAACCGTCTCCGCCCGGACAGTCCGGGCGGAGACGAGAGGACGGGGCCATCCGAGAGGTGACCCCGTCGACTCACTTGTGGAACCGGCCGAGCTTCTTCGAGTCGTCGACCGCCACGCACTGCGTCGTGTTGCTGGCGCCGGAGAGCGTCAGCGAAGTGTCGTTCGCGTTCGCGCAGTTGAGGTTCTGCCGACCCTCCTGCGCCACGTTCTGCTGGTAGACGTCGAGCGCGGAGGAGCTGCCGTCCGCCTCCGCGCCGCCGCTGAACTCCGCGGTGCCCAGGCTGCCGGAGCGGTCCAGAGCCGTGCACTCGGCCTTGCCGCGGCCACCGGTCAGGGTGACCTCCGTGCCGTTGGTGTTGGCGCAGTTGCTGTTCTGCCGGCCTTCCTGCGCCACGTTCTGCTCGCTGACGGACTCCAGCGACGAACCACCGTCGGCCTCGGCGCCCTTGCCCTTCACGAAGGTCTTGCGATTGAACGAGCCGTCGATGTGCTTGCAACGGCCCTCCAGACGGCCGCCGGTGACATCGAGGAGGCTCTCGTTGGGGTTGGCGCAGTTGGTGTTCTGCCGGCCTTCCTGCCCCACGTTCTGCTGGCCAACGGTAGCGGCCGCGCTGCCGCCGTCGACCTGCGCGCCGCCGCCCTTGACGACGGCCTTGTCGTTGAACGAGCCGTCCTTGTTGCCGCAGAAGCCCTCCAGCCGGCCACCGGACACGAAGAGCGCCGTCGCGTTGGGGTCGGCACAGTTGGTGTTCTGCCGGCCTTCCTGCGCCGTGTTCTGCTGGGTCGTACTGGCAACCGAGGAGCCGCCGTTGGTCTCGACGCCGCCGCCCTCGTACCGCGTGAACCGGTTGAACGAGTCGTCCCTGTCGGCGCACCGCCCGGTGGCACTACCGCCGGTCAGCTCGATGAACGTGAGGTTGGCGTTGCCGCAGTTGTTGTTCTGGCGGCCCCGCTGGGCGGTGTTCTGCTGACCCGTGCCGAGCTCGGAGCTCCCGCCGTTGGCGTCGGCGCTGCCGTTCTTGACGATCGCGCCGTAGTTGAAGGAGCCGTCGCCGGTCGTGCAGTTTCCGGCCAGCCTGCCGCCCGACGCACTGACGAGTTGCTCGAAGGAGTTCGGGTGCGCGCAGCTGTTGTTCTGCCGGCTCTCCTGCGCCGTGTCCTGCTGGATCACGGAGCCCAGAGTGGCCGAGCCGCCCCGGGCGTTGGCACCGGGACTGTCGGCGAGAGCCACCGTCGAACCCAGGCTCGCCAGCCCGCCCAAGGCCATGGCCACCACTGAAGTGGCCGTTGTGACCTTACGTCCTCGCATCATTCCTCCTGGTCGTTCGGGCGGACACGAGTTGCCCAACGGGACCTGTGCCGGGCCGGACATGGTGTTGAGCCGTTCATGCCCCGGACGGCCTAGCCACGGAGTTGACGCCCGCCGGACCCGGCCCCCCCCGCGGTCCACCCCACGAGCGACGGCTCGCACGCGCGACGCCCCGGACAGGTCCGGGACGGGGCCGGTGCGGCCGGGTGCCTGGAGGAGCGCACCGGGCACGCGGCCACCGTCCTTCAGGGGCGGTCGCCGCGGACGCGGCCCGGAACACCGCTGGTCGCACACCGGCCCCGCCCGGGCGGGCACGGCGGCGCTCCGCAGGCACCGGTACGAACCTCGCGGGATGGACGCCCCGCCCGTTACACCGCCGCGGGCGGGCTCAACTCGTGTGCAGCATCAGGCCGATGCCCAGGACCATCAGCCCCGCCGCGGCGATGCGCGGTCCGCCGAAGCGCTCCTTGAAGAAGATCGCCCCGATCGCCGCGCCCACGATGATGGAGGACTCGCGCAGCGCGGCTATCGGCGCCAGCGCGGCACGGGTCTGGGCCCACAGGACGAGGCTGTACGCGACCAGGGACAGGACGCCGCCGAGCAGGCCGTGCGCGGCTACCGGGCGGAGCTGTGCAAGGAGTTGGGCACCGCGCGTGGCCAGCGCGTACGCCGGGATGACCAGGCCCTGGAGCGCCACGAGCCACGCCGTGTAGCCGAGGGCCGTGCCGGAGGAGCGGACGCCGATGCCGTCGACCACCGTGTACGAGGCGATGGCCAGCCCCGTGGCGAGGGCTGCCGTCAGCGCCGGCCACTGCGGCCGCGTGCCCCGCCCGCGGATGCCCCACAGGGCGACGCCGACCAGCCCCGCCGAGGCGACGGCCACCCCCGCCGACGCCCATCCGTCCGGCACCTCGTCGATGAACGCGGCGGCCAGGACCGTCACGACCAGGGGTGCCGTGCCCCGCGCGATCGGGTACATCTGGCCGAAATCGCCCAGGCTGAACGACCGCATGAGCAGCGCCTGGTAGGCCACGTGCAGCACGACGGAGGCCGCCAGCCACGGCCAGGCCGCGGCCTGCGGGAGCGGCACGAACACGGCCACCGCAAGACCGCACACCCCCGCCGCCGTGCCGATCAGCGTGAAGGCGACCAGCTGGTCCTTGATGTGGTGGGCCAGCGCGTTCCAGGTCGCGTGGGTGATCGCGGCCAGCAGCACGGCCGCCGCGACGACCGGCGTCACGCGGCGCGCTCGCGGACGTCCGCCAGGGTTCCTCCCGCGTGGCGCACCAGCGCCTCTGGGCCGATCGCGAAGACGGTGTGCGGGGTGCCCGCGGCTGCCCAGACCACCTCGTGCGCGAGCAGCCCGCGGTCCACGAGCACGCGCGTACGCGTGCGGTGCCCGAAGGGCGGTACGCCGCCGATCGCGTAGCCCGTCGTCTCCCGTACGAGAGAGGCGTTCGCGCGGCGGACCTCGGAGGCGCCGAGCACGGCCCGTACGCGCTCGGTGTCCACCCGGGACGCGCCGTCCATCAGGACCAGCACGGGCTGCCCGTCGGCCTCGAAGATCAGCGACTTGACGATCTGGCTCAGCTCGCAGCCGATGGCCGCCGCCGCGTCCACGGCCGTACGCGCCGCGTCGGGGAAACGCCGCACCTCGACGTCGAGGCTCAGCTCGCGCAGCGCCGCCGCGAATTGCGGGTGGGCCGCGCCGTGCGGAGGTTCAGGGGGTGTTGCCATGGGGCCGACGCTAGCGGTACGTGCAGCGGCCACGCGAGTGTGATTCCGCCCGCACGGACAGGAGTGAGAGCCCCCGCGGACGGTCGGCAGACGGATGGACGGGGAGGACGACGAAGGGCGCCGGAAGATCTCCCGGCACCCTCCGTACAGCGACTCCGTGGCTCCGCGCTGGCTCAGCCGCCCTGTCGCAGAAGCTGCGCCACGAGCGGTCCCGCCGACGAACCGCCGTGACCGCCGCCGGGCACGACCGCCGAGGCGGCCAGGTCCCCGCGGTACGCCGTGAACCAGCCGTTCGCCTCCTTCTGGCCGTCGACCTCGGCCGAGCCCGTCTTCGCGCCGATGTCCCCGCCCATGCCGGACATGGCCTCCGCCGCCGTGCCGGCCGTCGCGGTGAGCCGCATCAGGCTGCGCAGCTGGTCCGCCGCGGCGGGCGAGAGGGAGCGGGCGGCCTTGGCCACCTGCCGGTCGTCGACCGAGGGCGCCACGATGAAGGGCTGGTGGAAGTTGCCGGTGCGCACGGTGGCGGCGACCGACGCCATGTTCAGCGGGTTCATCCGGACGCCGCCCTGCCCGATGAGGGAGGCCGCCATCTGCGCCTGGCTCTGCACCGGCACCGAGCCGTCGAACGTCGGCACGCCCGTCTGCCAGTTGAGGCCGATGCCGAAGACCTCGCGGGCCTGCCGCGGGAGGTCGCCGTCGTCGAGCTTCTTGGCCTGGGTGATGAAGGCGGTGTTGCAGGAGCGGGCGAAGCTCTGCGCGAACGTCCCGTTCCTGATCTCGAACTTGTCGTCGTTCTGGAACTTCCAGCCGCCGTACGTCGAGTACTTGGGGCACGGGTGCGGCTTGTCGTAGCCCGCGAGGCCCTTCTCCAGGAGCAGCGACGAGGTGATGACCTTCATGGTCGAGCCCGGCGCGTACGAGCCCTGGAAGGCGGTGTTGAAGCCCGACGCGGGCGAGTTGGCCACGGCCAGGATCTCGCCCGTGCTCGCCTTGAGGGCGACCATCGCCGCCTTGCCGTGCTTGCTCACGGCCTGCTCGGCCGCTGTCTGCAGGCCGGAGTCGAGGGTCGTACGCAGCGTGCCGGGCGTGCCCTTGGAGAGCACCTTCAGCGTCTCGTCGGGGCGCTTCCCGCCGGCCTCCGCGCCCGACTGCCCCTTCCCCTTCGCGCGCGCGATCCACAGCTCGACGCCCGGCTTCCCGCCGGCCTTGTCGCCGTAGCGCTCGCGCAGAGCGCCGAGCACGCTGTGCAGCCCCGGGTGCTCCTTCTCCTTGAGTTCGGCGCCCTCGCGGTCGACCGCCTTGATGGGCGGGGCGTCGGCCTCGCCGGTCCTGAGGGTGTCGCCCGTGCGCAGTTGGGGGTGGACGACGGAGGGCTTCCAGTCCACGACCGCCCGGCCGGTGGTCTTCTGGCGGGTCACGGTGAGCTCGGAGTCATAGGTCCACGTGGCCTTCCGGCCGCCGTACGAGATCACCGCGCTGACGTCGAACGGCACGCTCCGGCCCGTGGCCGCGCGCGGTTCGAGCTCGACCTGCACGATGTGCGCGTCCTTGCGGTAGCCGGTCAGCGCGGTCTTCGCGTCACCCCGGCCGTCGGTGAGCGCGGCCGCCCCGGAGGCGTTGCCGCTCTGCCATGCGTCGAGGAACTCCCGTGCCGTGGTGCGCACCTCGGCCGCGCTCGGGGGACCCGTCTTGATGGCGGGCTTGTCACCCACGGCGCTGAGGTCCAGCGGACCGCCCGAGGAATCGTCGTCGCTCCCCGTCAGGGCGTACGCCCCGAATCCCGCGGCCCCCACCATTGCGGCGAATACACCGCCGATGACGGCGGCCTTCGCGCCACTGCGCATGACAGAACCCCCACAGTTCCTGTGACCCTCGGATGCGGGGTTCCTTAATCAGATGATTAAGGGCCCCGGCGCGGCGAACTCTACGTCATCAAGGCGACATCACACCCAGGTGTCGAGCCCTATGCGATCCCGCCACGACTCGATGGGAAGGCCCCGGCCTGTGCGGATGGCCGGAAGGGCATGACGTCTGTGCGACGACGCGTGGGGGGCCCGGCCATGGTAGCCGCCTCCGCCGGGCCGGATCGGGCTGCTGGGCCGAGCGCCGGCCGCGGATCGTCAGGCATCGACGCCATGAAGCCCTGTCGAGACGGCCTTTCCGGGGACAGCACTCACCGGTCGGGCATCAGGCGCATGCGCAGGCCCACAGGGCGTACCGGCAGCCCTTACGCGGTGGCCACCCCGTGGTGCGCGGTGGCTTCTCGCCGAGGCGGGCGCATCGTGCCGGTGCGGCTCTTTTCCTCGATCACGTCACGGAGTTGGGAGCGGGCGGTGACACCGAGCTTGGGGAAGGACCGGTACAGATGCGAGCCGACGGTCCGCGGCGAAAGATGCAGCCGCTCACCGATCTGACGATTGGTCAACCCGGAAGCGGCCAGGTGCACGATCTGCTCCTGCTGCGGCGTCAGCCCCGTGAGCCCGTCCGAGGCGTCAACGGCCTCGCGGACCCCGGCGGCGCGCAGCTCGCCCAGCGTGCGCGTCGTCCACGGCTCGGCACCGAGCCGGCGGAAGGTTTCCAGGGCCGCGGTCAACAAGGGCCGGGCCGAGCTGGAGCGGAGCTGTCGGCGCAGCCACTCCCCGTATTCGAGTTGTGCCTGCGCGTGGGCGAACGGCCGGTCCTGGGCGGACGGTACGGCCAGCGCGGCGCGGAAGTGCCTCTCGGCTTCCCCGGCGTCCGCCAGCAGCGCCCTGGCCCGGAGGAGCAGTGCCCGCTGCCGCGGTGAGGAATTCTGGAGGCGGCCGGCGGTCCGCTCCACGAGAACGGATGCGCTGTCCTGCCGGCCGACGCGCACCGCCGCCGCAGCCAGGTCGGCCAGACCGTAGTGGGAGACGTGGTAATGGATCTCGCCGCCGTCGGCCGTGAACATCATGCGGAAGTGTGCGAACGCGGCCTCGTGGTCGCCATCGGCCGCAGCTGCCATGCCCATCGCCCAACGCGCCCGCACGATCACGAACCCGTTCTCGTCCGACGCCACGGAATCCAGCGCTTTCATGGCCGACGCACGCGATGCCGTGGAGTTGCCCCGCAGCGCCAGAATCGCCGCGTCGAGGGCGTGCGGAGCGGCGGCCTCGTAGGGCGGATCACTCTCGGCGGCTGCGCGCCTGGAGGCAGCGGCGACAGCCCTTGCCTTCGCCCACTGGCCGTATTCCAGGTACGTCCACCCCTCCACGCAGCGAAGGCCGTCGGGTAGCGCCGCCGGCGCGAGTACCGGACTGCTCGCCTCGTCGAACAGGCCGACCGCCAGGCCGGTCTCGTCGAGCAGCCATGCCAGCGTGGCCGTTGCCGCCAGGAACCCGGGCTCGTGCGCCTCGTCGGCCAGCAGCGCATGGAGGTCGCCGAGCAGCGCCGCCCGGTCCTCCGACGGATCAGCCGCGGTGCGGATCCACAGCGCGCACAGCCCGGCGCGGTGATGCCCGTGCTTCTCGATCACGGAGGAGAACACCCGCCGCAACTCGTCCCGTTGGGCGGTGCCGCCGCAGTAGTAGCAGACCAGCGCTGCAGTGGCGAGAGCTTCCAGCGCCTGCTGCGGGCTGTGCGGTACCAGCTCCTTCGCGGTCCGCAGCAGCAGCGGGTACGCAGTGGACCGTCGCGGGGTCAGGGCGAGGGCCTGCCCCCTGCGCAGCGCGGCGTGTGCCAGCAGTGCCGGGTCATCCGTGAGTGCCTGCACCTCGGAGGTCAGCTCCTCGACACAGCTCACCTGGCCCGTGAGAGCTGCCATCGCGGCGGCGAGAGTGCAGCGACGAGCGCGGGTCCGGTCGTCCGGGCTGAGTTCCGCGGCACGCCGGAAGGCCTGTGCCGCCGAACTGAACGCCCCTCGTCGGCGGGTCTCTTCGGCCGCGCCTTCCAGTTCACGAGCCACGGCTTCGTCGGGGCCGGAGCCGGCTGCGGCCAGGTGCCAGGCACGCCGCTCGGGTACGTCGCGCAGAGCCTCGGCCCACGACCGGTGCGCCTCGCGGCGTTCCGCCGGTGCGGCGGCGTGGTAGACGGCCGAGCGGATCAGAGGGTGACAGAAGCGAACGTTCCCGTCGCGGACACGTATGAGTCCGGCCCGCTCGGCCGGGAACCACACCTCGGGGGGCACCCCTTCCACGGCGGCCACATCGGTCGCCGCCAGCAGGAGCGCACTGCGGGTCCGTTCGTGCAGCGCGTGCAACTTGATCGCGAAGCTCTGCTCCAGCCTGTCGGTGAGCGGCAAAGGCGCCCCCGGCGTGTACGGCAGGTCCGCACCGGCGAACTCGATCAATGCCAGGGGGTTGCCGGCCGCCTCGTCGAGGATGCGCATACGCCGCTGCCCCGTGGGCCGGCGGGGCTGGATGTCCAGCAAGCGGCCCGCGGCGACCGGGCCCAGCGGACCCAACGGCAGGACCGGGAGGTTCCGGGCGAAAGGAGGGAGCGGAACACCGCTGCGGAGGACGACGAGGAGGGTGATCCTCTCTCCTTGGAGCCTCCTGGCGACGAACGACAGCACTTCCAACGAGTCCTGGTCGATCCACTGCGCATCATCCACCACGATCAGCACCGGGTGATCATCAGCGAGTTCCGACAGCAGGGTGAGAACCGCGATGCGCAGGATCAGCCGATCGGACATCGCCGGACCGTCGGTCATTCCGAAGGCACCCAGAATCGCGTCCCGTTGCCGTTCGGGGAGCCGCCGCACGTCGGCCAGCACCGGCCTCAGAATCTGGTGCAGTCCTGCGAAGGCCAGCTCGGATTCGTTCTCGCCGCCCTCTGCCCGAAGGACCCGAGTGCCCATGTCGTCGATCCGGGCCACTTCACTGTCGATGAGTGCGCTCTTGCCGACGCCCGGCTCGCCGGTGATCACCAGGACCCGCCCGTCACCGTCCGGGGCCTGGAGGAAGCTCCTCAGACCGGCAGCCTCCATCGTGCGGCCCAGGAGCGTTCCGCCGGACAACGATAGAGCGGTCACCGTGCCTCCGTGAGCGAAGAGATCTCCTCAGGTGCGGCGCCGCTCAAGCTACACCGGCCCCTGGCGTTCACCTGCCCTCCACCGGACTCACTGAGGTTTTCCCTCGACTTGCGCGCGGTCATTCCCGCGGCCGTCCCGGGGCGCTGGCGCGGGACCGGCACACCCGTCCCGGCCGACCGACTGCATCGGCCGAAGTGACGTCATGACGAGAGTGCAGTCACATGACGGACTCGCGAGCCCGCTTCGCCGCAGCACAATCCGTGGCACGTGACCGGGCTTTCGGTCGTACGCGCCATTTGTTCACGCGACCTGCCTCCTCAAGACGTTCGCGGAGACGGCTTCGTGGAGGCGGTTTCGCCGAAGCGGTTCCGCGGAGGCGAATTCGAGCAATGGCGTGCGCGGTGGTCACCGCATCATCCGCGCTGATTCTTTCGTACAGCGAGGCCTGGGCATTCCGCTGTACGCGCCGTCCGCTTCCTGGCTCAGAAGAATTCGCCACCCGGCAGGAGGATTCGACATGTCGAACCACATCCTTATGCTCAACATTCCGGCCTGGGGCCATATGCGGCCCGCCCTGGCGGTCACGGAGGAGTTGGTTCGCAGGGGGCATCGCGTGAGTTTTCTCGCGCCGAAGGGTTTCGAGACAGCGATCCGAGCGGCAGGCGCAACCGCTGTGCCCTACGAGAGCACGCTGGGGCAAGCCCTTGCGCCTGGCCAAGGGATACCCGACCAGGATGGGAACATGCGCCTGGCGATCTCGTTCATGAGGGAGAGCGTCGAGGTGATGCCGCAGGTCGAGCGGCTCTTCGTCGATGACATTCCGGACCTCGTCATGTATGACATAGCGGTCGGGGCGGCCGGGCGGGCTCTGGGCGCGCGATGGGGGCGGCCTGCGGTGCAGTCCACCCCCTCCATGGCATCCAATGAACACTACTCCCACATCCATGAGGTGTTCAGGTTCTCCGGAGTCCCCGCCGACCACCCGGGATTTGCCGAAATCTTCACCTGGGCCAGGAACTTCCCCATGGAGCTGACCCCTGCGGGACCGACTCCGGAGAGGAGTGTCGTCTACATCCCGCGTGAGTTCCAGACAGCCGGCGACACCTTCGGCGAGGAAGCCGTTTTCGTGGGACACAGCTTCCCGACGGAGCAGATATCGGAATGGTCGCCCCCGTCCGATGGCGGCCTGCCGCTGGTCATCGTCTCGATGGGTACCCTGCACAACGGCGAGGCGGAATTCTTCCGGACATGTGTCGAGGCTTTCCGTGACCGGCCCTGGCGCGTGGTCATCACCCTGGGCCGCTCCACGGACATGGCGTTTCCGGAGAAACTGCCGCCCAACGTGGAAATCCATTCGTGGATCCCTCAGCTCGCGGCGCTGGAGGAGGCCACCGCGTTCGTGACCGCCACGGGCCTCGGCAGCCTCATGAGTGCGCTGCTCGCCGGGACGCCACCGGTGATGATTCCGTCCGTTGCCGAGAATGTGGTGCTCGCGCGGCGCGCGGCCGTACTGGGACTGGGGACGCTCCTCACACCGGAGGTGACCGCGGATGAACTCTTCAAGGCAGTGTGCTCCCTCGCGGAAGACGAGGCGACACGGCGGAGAGTTCGGCGGATGAGTGCCTCGATGACGCGGTCCGGGGGCGCCCCGCGGGCGGCAGACGCCCTGGAGAAGTGGCTGTGTACTGCCCCATCGGCTCGGTGATCCATGCCCCACGGCAACTGCCCGGGGCGGGGGGGCGGGGCGGGGGGGGGGGGGGGGCCCCCCCCCGGGGGGGGGGGGCCCCCCGGGGCCCCCGGGTGGGGCCCCCCGCGCGCCCCC
>NZ_JBICVP010000006.1:17110-77252 GCF_043199075.1 Streptomyces sp. NPDC048639 | reverse complement strand
TGTGGGGGTTGTCCCCCCCGCTGGGTGTGCGGACCCCCGCCCCGGGGGGGGGGGGGGGGGGGTGCGGCGGGGGGGGGGGGGGCCCCGCCCCCCCCCCCCCCGCCCCCCCCCCGCCCAACTGGACCCCGGTGTCGAGCCACCTGCGATCCCGCCACGTCTCGACAGGGGATGGTTCGCAGGACCGGACCAGGCACGGGGGCGTGGGGAAGAGACCTCATCCAGGTGGAGAGGAGCGCCGCTGCGGTGTGATCAGCGACGGCGGATCCCACTGGCCGGCACGGCTCCCCCGCGCCCCTGTCTCTGCGCGAACTGGCCGAACTGGCCGAACCCGGCCAACTGCGGGACCTCGCAACCCGCGCGAATCGTGACACCCGAGCAGGCCATCTGATTGCGTGGTCGTGACCAGAGCCGTTGGGAGGCCTACCGATGACCATCACGTACGCCGATGTCGGAGCGGCATCCGACCGGGTCTCCGGCTACGTCCGGCCCGTCACTCTCACCCCCGTCGACCCGGGCACCTTCGGCGGCGCCGACGTCCACCTGGCGCTGGAGTTCATGCAGCACACCGGATCGTTCAAGGCGCGCGGGGCGCTCAACTTCACCGCCCACCACCTCCGGGCGGGCACCATGCCCGAGGCCGGAGTCGTCATCGCCTCGGGCGGGAACGCGGGCCTGGCCTGCGCCTGGGCGGCCGCCCGCCACGATGTGCCCGCCACCGTGTTCGTCCCCGAGACCGCCCCACGGGTGAAGGTCGACAAGCTGAGGAAACTCGGTGCGGACGTCCGGCAGGTGGGCAGCGAGTACGCCGAGGCGCTCCAGGCCTCACAGCAGTACGCCGCCGCGACCGGAGCCCTGCAGTCGCACGCGTATGACCACCCGCTCATCGCCGCCGGTGCAGGCACCCTCATGGAAGAGATCCATCAGGCACTGCCCGATCTGGACACCGTCGTGGTCGCCGTCGGCGGGGGAGGACTGTTCACCGGCATCACCGCAGCCGCACACGAACACGACGTCCACGTCGTCGCCGTCGAACCGGAGAACTGCCGTGCGCTGAACACCGCGATCCGGGCCGGTCGCGTCACGGACGTGACCGTCGACTCCATCGCCGCGGACTCTCTCGGCGCGCGCCGCACCTCCGAGATGGCCCTCCAGTGGGCCAGGACCGCGAACGCCACCTCCCTGCTCGTCACCGACGATGCGATCCACTCCGCCCGCCGCGCCCTGTGGGACCACCGGAGGCTCGCGGTCGAGCACGGGGCAGCCACCGCCCTCGCCGCTCTGCTGTCCGGGGTCCACGAACCCGCCGACGGCGAGCAGGTCGCCGTGATCCTGTGCGGCGCGAACACCGACCCCTCCGACCTGGTCCACTGACCCGGCCCGCCCGCCCCCGGCCCGCGCGGGGGAGTCGGCTGTCAGCCCCTGGCGGGGCGCGCCGCCCTCGGGCTCGATCTCCTCAACCAGCCCCTCGCCCATGGCGGCGACGTGGACCCCGGCGCGGTCCACGCCGCCGTCCTCCTGTCTGCGTGTCCGCATGCTCGTCCGCCCCGCCGACGGGAGATCCGGGCGATGATCCCCGGCCGGGTGGAGCGGCGGGGTCACCGGTCGCGGCGAGGCGGCTGCGGCGGCAGGCGCCCTGCCTCTCACCGCCCTTGCTCCATGGTTACCAATCCCTCACATCCGGACGTACAACGGGTAACGCCCCTTTCGAGTCGCACTCCGTGAACGCGGCGCACGTCCGCGCCGCACCGGAACGACTTGAAGGGCTTCACGTATGTCCCGAGCACGACGCAGAACTCGTTCCGCGCGGCTGACCGCGTCCCTCGCCGCGGCGGCGCTGCTTGCCGGGGGAGCCGGTGTCTGGGCTCTCACCGGTGCATCGGCCGAGGCCGCGACAGGGTCGGCGGATGCGCAGGACGACTTCAACGGTGACGGTTACGCGGACCTGGTCGTCGGCGCCCCGGACGCCACTGTGTCGGAGAAGGCGAACGCGGGTTACGTGGCCGTCATGTACGGCTCGGCGGACGGGCTCTCCGCCTCCCACAAGAAGATCATCAGCCGCTCCACCAGCGGCGTACCCGGCTCCGCGACCGCCAAGCAGCAGTTCGGGTCCACCTTCACCAAGGGGGATCTGGACAAGGACGGTTTCAGTGACCTCGTGATCGCGGGCGGCGAGGCGGGCTCGGTGATCCTGTGGGGCTCCGCGTCCGGCCTGACTGGTGGCACGAACATCGCCAAGTACGGAGGTGCGCCGCAGATTGGTGACTTCGACGGCGACGACACCCCGGACCTCGCCCTGTTCACCGATCAGTCCATCGGTGGCGACGACCCCATGGGGGCCCCGGCCACCCTGTGGAAGGGCCCCATATCCCGTGCCGGGAAGCCTGCCGACGTCCTGAACATCCTGAACAAGTCCGAGTGGTGGGGCTATGAGGAGGACGACGCCTCCTGCGCCACCGGCGGCGGCTGCGAGGACGGACCCGACTCGATCACCGGCCCGGTCCGGTCCGGCCACGTCGGCGACATCAACGGCGACGGCAAGGACGACATCGTCCAGTGGATCTACACCGGTGACGGCACGTGGGGCAACCGCCTGCTCTACGGCGGCAGTTCGGGCTTCACCCGCGGCGACGGGGTGCCCGGTGAGACCGCGGGCGAGGACGCCGGCACCGATGTGGGCGATGTGAACGGCGACGGGTACGACGACGTCGTGGCCGGCGTCGACGGCTGGAACAACAAGGTGCGGGTCGCGTGGGGCTCGGCCTCCGGCCTGTCCGACGACAACGTGCAGACCTTCGACCAGGACCTGGCCGGCTTCCCCGGTGCCGAGGAGGACGGCGACCAGCTCGGCGCCTCGGTCTCCGTCGGCGACGTCACAGGCGACGGTTGCGACGACATCGCGCTCGGCATCCCGGGCGAGGACGTCGGGAGCACCGCCGATACCGGCTCGATCGCTCTCCTCCGCGGCAGCTCATCCGGTGTCTCGGGTGCCGGGTCCCAGGTCTTCCACCAGGACACCTCCGGTGTTCCCGGAGTCGGCGAGAAGGACGACCGGTTCGGGGTGAGCACCGCGCTCCTGGACGTCGACGGCAACGGCAACCGCGACCTCGCCGCCGGCTCCACCGCGGAGAACGGCGAGAACGGCGCGACCTGGCTGCTGCGCGGCACCTCGACGGGTCTCACAGCAACGTCCGCCTACGCCTTCGGCGCCAAGGACCTCTCCGCGCCCTACAAGGACGCCCACTTCGGATCTGCCCTGCGCTGACAGGCGCTGTCGGGCTGAGCCCGACGGAGGTGGGTGGGGCGGCCCGGTGCCGCCCCACCGCCGTTCGAGGCGCGCGGGTGGCGAAACACCGCAGCGGAGGTCCGGCGGTCGCCGCCGGACGAGTCGGTACAGGCGACCCGGGCACGATGTCCGAGGACGCCCATGGCTTCGGGCCGGTCGGGCCGGTCGGGCCGTCTCCAGGCCGTCCGCGGGAGCCCACAGCGACAACAAAGGACCGGCAACGACCACGAGGGTGCGGCGAACTGCCGCACCCTCGTGGTGTGTTCGCCCCGCTAGACCCAGGTGTCGAGCCACATGCGGTCCCGCCACGACTCGATCGGGATCGCCTGGCCCGTGTAGATCGGCCAGAAGTAGATGAAGTTCCAGACGATGAGCAGCACGAGGACGCCCGCGCCCACCGCGCCCACGGCTCGGCGGCGTTCACTCGACCCCCGTGGACCGAGCATCGCGCCCAGCATCATCGCCAGGGCCAGGCAGAGGAACGGCACGAACACCACGGCGTAGAAGAGGAAGATCGTCCGCTCCTGGTACATGAACCAGGGCAGCCAGCCCGCCGCGATGCCGCAGAGGATCGCCCCCGCGCGCCAGTCCCGGCGGAACGCCCAGCGGTAGAGCACGTACAGCACCGCGAAGCACGCCGCCCACCACAGCAGCGGTGTGCCGATGGCCAGGACCTCGCGGGCGCACTTGTCGGCCGCGTCCACCGGGCAGCCGTCCTGTCCCGGGCGCGGGGACTCGTAGAAGTACGAGACCGGGCGACCCAGTACCGGCCAGCTCCAGGGGTTGGACTGGTAGGTGTGCGGCGAGGTCAGCTTGACGTGGAAGTCGTAGACCTCGGCCTGGTAGTGCCACAGGCTGCGCAGCCCGTCGGGCAGCCAGCTCCAGAGGCCGCCCTGGTGCGGCGGGGTCGACGCCCAGTCGCGGAAGTAGCCGCCCCGGGTGGCGAACCAGCCGGACCAGGAGGCGACGTACGTCGCGATCGCGACCGGCAGCACCGACACGAAGGCGGGCAGCGCGTCCCGCTTCAGCATCGAGCGGTACGGGTGCCGGGCCCCGGCCATGCGGCGCGCGGCGGCGTCCCACAGGACGGTGAGGATGCCGAACGCCGCCAGGATGTAGAGGCCGTTCCACTTCGTGGCGATGGCCAGGCCCAGACACAGGCCCGCGGCCAGCCGCCACGGGCGCAGCCCCAGCCGCAGCCGGTCCCCGACGGCGGGATCGGGGCGTACGTCGGTGCCGCTCTCGTCCGGCGGCAGGGCGGCCGCCAGTTTCGCCCGCGTTCTGTCCCGGTCGGCGAGCAGGCAGCCGAAGGCGGCCAGCACCCAGAACATCAGCACCAGGTCGAGCAGCGCGGTGCGGCTCATCACGAAGTGCAGGCCGTCCACCGCGAGCAGGGCCCCGGCCAGGCAGCCCAGCGCGGTGGAGCGGAGCAGCCGCCGGCCGATGCGGCACAGCATCAGCACGGAGAGCGTGCCGAGCACCGCTGTCATGAAGCGCCACCCGAAGGGGGTCAGTCCGAAGAACTGCTCGCCGAGCGCGATCGTCCACTTCCCCACGGGCGGGTGGACGACATAGCTGTGCTCGGGGCTGAGCGGGATCTTCGGCGGGTGGCCCAGGATCAGGTCGTTGGCGTTCTTCGGCCAGGTCCCCTCGTATCCGTACCGGAGCAGCGACCAGGCGTCCTTCGCGTAGTACGTCTCGTCGAATATCACGGCATTGGGGCGGCCCAGGTGCCAGAACCGGAGCAGTCCCGCGACCAGGGCGACGAGCAGGGGACCGCCCCAGGCGGACCAGCGGGCGAGCCGGTCAGCGGCGTGCGGGCCGATGCCGAGCATGGCCCAGGGCCGGGTGGCGGGAGCCGGGTACGGGGGGACGAGCCGCTCCCGCAGCGGCGTCCGCGGCCGGTCCACGTGCCCGAAGCGGCGGAGCCGCAGCTGCCATGCGGTCGGTGCGGCTGCTCGTTCCGCCGCCTCACCGCCGTGCTGTTCGCCGGCCACGGGTCGTGCTCCTGTCGCGGTGTCACTGGTCACCGCGCCATCGTAGGGAACCCTGCTGTGCGCGTGTGCCTCCCGCCCCGGGCCGGGTGCGGGCACCCCTCGGAGGGTTGACCCGCGGGGCGGTGGGCTGCCGCGTTCCCTGTCCGGGGACGGGCTGTGCGGGAACGGGCCGTGCGGGGCGGCCGGGGGCCCGGACGGTCGGGATCCCGGGCGTGCCCGTGCCGGATGCCGGGCCTGGGAGGATGGCAGGCGTGACTGGAACGCTCGTACTCGCAGGGACCCCCATCGGCGACGTCGCGGACGCCCCGCCCCGGCTGGCCGCCGAGCTGGAGACCGCCGATGTGGTGGCGGCCGAGGACACACGGCGGCTGCGCCGGCTCACCCAGGCGCTCGGGGTGCAGACCACGGGGCGGGTCGTGTCGTACTTCGAGGGCAACGAGGCAGCGCGGACGCCGGAACTGGTCGAGGCGCTGGAGGGCGGGGCCCGGGTGCTGCTGGTCACCGACGCGGGGATGCCGTCCGTGTCCGACCCCGGATACCGGCTCGTCGCCGCGGCCGTCGAGCGGGACATCAAGGTCACCGCCGTACCGGGGCCCTCCGCGGTCCTCACCGCCCTTGCCCTCTCCGGGCTTCCGGTCGACCGCTTCTGCTTCGAGGGCTTCCTCCCGCGCAAGGCGGGCGAGCGGCTGGGCCGCCTCCGTGAGGTCGCGGGCGAGCGCCGCACGCTCGTCTACTTCGAGGCGCCGCACCGGCTCGACGACACCCTGGCCGCGATGGCCGAGGTGTTCGGGGCCGAGCGCCGCGCCGCCGTGTGCCGCGAGCTGACCAAGACGTACGAGGAGGTCAGGCGCGGGCCGCTGAAGGACCTGGCCGCGTGGGCGGCCGAGGGCGTACGCGGCGAGATCACGATCGTGGTGGAGGGGGCGCCCGCGCCGGAGCCCGAAGACCTGGACCCCGCCGAGCTGGCTCGGCGCGTGGCCGTACGCGAGGAGGCGGGCGAGCACCGCAAGGCGGCGATCGCGGCCGTGGCGGCGGCGGCCGGGCTGCCGAAGCGGCAGGTCTTCGACGCGGTGGTGGCGGCGAAGAAGGCGTGACGGGCGGTGCGCCGTGGAGGGGGCGGGCACCCGTCTGTGGACCGGTCCTGCGGCCGGTCCCGCAGGGCAGGGGCCGGGCGCAAGGTAAAGGGATAATCTGAAAAGGCAAAGCTCAGGCCCCTGCAGAAGGGTTTCTCCACAACCAACTCCCCAAATCTGCGCCAACAGGTGGCTGGGGCTGCTGCGTTCCCGCCGATATGGGCGTCCACTGGAACCGGGACGTTCCGGTCCCGGAGGGCTTGTCCGATGGACAAGAGGAGCTGGCATGAGTGATATCGCGGACACCCCGAAGGGTGTCTTCCCGACAGCCCGCAGCACATCCGCCGAGCCGCACACCCGCGAGGCGTACTCCTTCGCCTGTATGCGGTGCGGCCACGGCTGGGAGCAGGCGTACGAGATCCATCACCATGTGGACGCCCAGGGGCGCGCCCACGTCACCTACCACGCGAACGGCCACCGCGTGCCGTCCCCGCTGACCCGCCCCACCTGCCAGAACTGCGACGGCCACGTGGTGCGCATCATGCGGTCCGGCCAGATCCCGCTGGCCGCGGCGGGACTGGCGGAGCAGGGGATCGCCGGGCCGCTGCTCGGCTCGGCTGCGCCCGCGGCCCCCGCACCGATGGAACCGCCGGTCACGACGCGTACCGGGGAGACGGCCGGTGGGGAAGGGACCGGACAGGAAGGGGCCGAACGGGAAGGGACGGTCGCCTCAGGAGGCGGGGGCGAGGCCCAGGCCGCCCATCGGCGCCATCTCTCCGATCTGTTCCACCGCTTCCATCGCAAGGCGTCGTGACCCCGGCGCCCGCAGTGCGCGAGCACCCCGGGCTCACGGCCGTGAGCCCGGCGGGCGGCACCGGGACGCACCGGCGGCCCGCATAGGATCGCCGCCATGGCGGCAACGGCACCGAAGAACGGCAGCGGCACGGGCGAGACCCAGGGCAAGGACGGCAGGGACGGCAAGGACCGCGAGGCCGCCTCGGCCCCGCCGCTGCCCGAGCCCCTGCGGGTCCCGGTGGCCGACTCCCACACCCATCTCGACATGCAGGACACCACGGTCGAGAAGGCCGTCGCCAAGGCCGCGTCCGTCGGCGTCGCGACCCTCATCCAGGTCGGCTGCGATGTCGCCGGGTCCCGCTGGGCGGCGGAGACGGCCGCCGCGTACGAGACGGTGCACGCCACCGTGGCGCTGCACCCCAACGAAGCGCCCCGCATCGTCCTCGGCGACCCCGACGGATGGTCCCGCCAGGGCACGCGGAAGCCCGGCGGGCAGGAGGCGCTCGATGCCGCACTCGCCGAGATCGACGCCCTCGCCGCGCTGCCCCAGGTGAAGGGCGTCGGCGAGACCGGGCTGGACCGGTTCCGGACCGGGCCCGACGGCATCGCCGCACAGGAGCTGTCCTTCCGCCGTCACATCGACATCGCCAAGCGGCACGGCAAGGCCCTCGTCATCCACGACCGGGAGGCGCACGCGGATGTGCTCCGCGTGCTGGAGGAGGAAGGCGCCCCCGGGACCGTCGTCTTCCACTGCTACTCCGGCGACGCCGAGATGGCCAAGATCTGCGCCGAGCGCGGCTATCTGATGTCCTTCGCCGGCAACGTCACCTTCAAGAACGCGCAGCCGCTGCGCGACGCGCTCGCCGTCGCCCCTCTCGACCTGATTCTCGTCGAGACGGACGCGCCCTTCCTCACGCCCGCGCCCTACCGCGGACGGCCCAACGCCCCGTATCTGATCCCGTACACGCTGCGTGCCATGGCCGAGGTGAAGGGCGTCGGCGAGGACGCCCTCGCGGAGGCGGTCGCGGCGAATACGGCACGCGCGTTCGGCTACTGACCGCCGCGGCTGCGGCAGGCGAAACCCGGGGTCCGCCGCGCCCGTTGCGTCACCGTGTGCAGTCACTCCGTTTGGGAGAGTGACGGTCCCTTCGATACAGTCCCGGGCCGATCACCGGAATCGGGGGGAGGGAGCGTCGTGAGCAGATCTCAGGGCAGCCATCGCGCCGTCCGCGGCGCCCGCCGGAGCCGCGCGGAGGACGCGCGCGGATTCAGCGGATTCAACCGCCCGTACGAGCCGGGGGAGGCGCCGGGACACGGCCGCCTGTACGAGCCCGGGGACACGCAGGGGTTCAACCGCCCGTACGAGCCCGGCCGGGTGCCGCGTCAGTACCCGCTCGCCGCCCCGCCCCCCGTACCGCCGGGCGGCCCCCGGACCGCAGCCACCGTGCGCCCGGCCGCCGCTCCCGCACCCCCAGTTCCCGCACCCCCGGTCGCCGCTCCCCCGCCGCCCGCCGCGGCTCCCGCACCCCCCGGCGGCGGCCGGGCCGCCGTCCGCCGCGCCGCCCAGCACCGGCGGGCCGCCGAACGCCCCGACGCCCTGCGCCGTCTCGTCCCGCAGGCGCTCGTCGTGGCCTTCCTCGCGGGCGGGACCTCGGCCTTCGTCGCCCACGACAAGTCGGTGCGCCTGACCGTGGACGGCACTGACCGGACCCTCCACACCTTCGCCGACGACGTCCAGGAACTGCTGGAGGACGAGGGCGTGGAGGTCGGCCGGCACGACCTGGTCTCGCCCGCTCCCGAGGAGGCGCTCGCCGACGGCGATGAGGTCGTCGTCCGCTACGGACGCCCCGTCACCCTCACCCTCGACGGCACCGACCGCCGCGTCTGGACCACCGCGGGCACCGTCGAGAGCGCCCTGCACCAGCTCGGCGTACGCGCCGAGGGCGCCGACCTCTCCGCCTCCCGCAGCTCCTCGATCTCCCGCCGCGGCCTCGACCTGAACGTGTGGACCGAGCGCACGGTGACCGTCCTCGCCGACGGACGCGTGCACGCGATGCGCACGAACGCGGCCACCGTCCGGGAGGTCGTCGAGCAGGCGGGCATCGTGCTGCGCGGCCAGGACACCACGTCCGTCGCACAGGACAGCTTCCCCTACGACGGCCAGACGGTCTCGGTCCTGCGGATCACCGGCACGGAGGAGGTGCGGGAGGAGCCGGTCCGCTTCCGCACGGTCAGCTACCTCGACGCGTCCCTCACCCAGGGCACCGAGGTCGTCGTCCAGCAGGGGCTGCAGGGCGCACGGCGCGTCACCTACGCCCTGCGCACCGTCAACGGCGTCCGGCAGAAGCCGCGCAAGCTCCGCTCCGAGGTGGTGCGGCGGCCGCGCACCCAGGTCGTCCACGTCGGGACCAAGCCGCTGCCGCGCTCGGTCAGCGGCGCGGACGGCCTGAACTGGTCGGCGATGGCGCACTGCGAGTCGGGCGGCCGGACGAACGCGGTGGACGCCTCGGGCACGTACGGCGGGCTCTACCAGTTCGACACCCCCACCTGGCAGCGGCTCGGCGGCCGCGGCCGCCCCCAGGACGCACCGGCCGGCGAGCAGACCTACCGGGCCAAGAAGCTGTACGTGCAAAGGGGGGCGAGTCCGTGGCCGCACTGCGGCCGTAAGCTTCACCAGTGAGCACCAGCCCCCTCCACGACGAGCACGGGCCCCTGCTGGGCCCCACCGAGATCCGCGAACTGGCCGCCGCCCTCGGCGTTCGCCCGACCAAGCAGCGCGGCCAGAACTTCGTCATCGACGCCAACACCGTCCGGCGGATCGTGCGGACCGCGGATGTGCGTCCGGACGACGTGGTCGTCGAGGTCGGGCCGGGACTCGGCTCGCTGACCCTCGCCCTCCTGGAGGCCGCGGACCGGGTGACGGCCGTCGAGATCGACGACGTGCTCGCCGGCGCGCTGCCCGCCACCGTCGCGGCCCGGCTGCCGGAGCGCGCCGACCGCTTCGCCCTGGTGCACGCCGACGCGCTGCACATCACCGAGCTCCCGGAGCCCGCGCCGACCGCGCTCGTCGCCAACCTGCCCTACAACGTGGCCGTCCCCGTCCTGCTGCACATGCTGGCGACGTTCCCGGCCATCGAGCGGACCCTCGTCATGGTCCAGGCGGAGGTGGCCGACCGGCTCGCGGCGCCGCCCGGTTCGAAGGTGTACGGCGTGCCGTCGGTCAAGGCCGCCTGGTACGCGGAGGTGAAGCGCGCCGGGGCCATCGGGCGCAACGTCTTCTGGCCGGCGCCCAACGTCGACTCCGGCCTCGTCTCCCTCGTGCGGCGCGCGGAGCCGCTGAAGACCAGCGCCTCGCGCAACGAGGTGTTCGCCGTCGTCGACGCCGCCTTCGCCCAGCGGCGCAAGACGCTGCGCGCTGCGCTCGCCGGCTGGGCGGGCTCCGCTGCGAAGGCCGAGGCCGCGCTGGTGGCCGCCGGGGTCTCGCCGCAGGCGCGCGGGGAGTCGCTCACCGTCGAGGAGTTCGCCCGTATCGCGGAGAAGAAGGGAGCCGCGCTGTGACGCGGTCCGTGACCGTCAGCGTCCCCGCCAAGGTCAACGTGCAGCTCGCCGTGGGCGGGGTGCGGCCCGACGGCTTCCACGACCTGGCCAACGTCTTCCTGGCCGTGGGACTCCACGACCGCGTCACCGTCACCCCGTCCGACACCTTGCGGATCACCGTCGAGGGTCCGGACGCGGACCAGGTCCCGGCCGACCGTACGAACCTCGCCGCGCGCGCCGCGGAACTCCTGGGCGCCCGCTACGGGATCGCGCCCGAGGTACACCTCCACATCGCCAAGGAGATCCCCGTCGCGGGCGGTATGGCGGGCGGCAGCGCGGACGGCGCAGGCGCGCTGGTGGCCTGCGACGCGCTGTGGGGGACAGGCGCCTCGCGCGAGGAACTCCTGTCCCTCTGCGCCGAGTTGGGCAGCGACGTGCCGTTCAGCCTGATCGGCGGTGCGGCCCTGGGGCGCGGGCGCGGGGAACTCCTCACGCCCCTGGAGGTGGGCGGGACCTTCCACTGGGTCTTCGCGGTGGCGGACGGCGGACTCTCGACCCCCGCGGTGTACCGCGAGTGCGACCGGCTGCGGGAGGCGGCGTACGCGGAGAGGGCGGGCGCGGGAGCCACGGGCGGCGCGAGCGTCGAGCACGTACCGGACCCGGAGCCGTCCCCGGCGCTGCTGGACGCCCTCGCCGAGGGCGACGTCGTGGCGCTGGCGTCCGCGGTGATGGCCGGGGGCACGCCCCCTGGCTTCGCCGGGGGGACCCCCGCCAGGACCGTGTCCGGAGGAGGATCGAGCAACGACCTCCAGGCGGCGGCGGTTTCGCTGCGCCCCTCTCTCACGGAGACGCTGGAGGCGGGCGCGAAGGCGGGTGCCCTTGCGTCGATCGTCTCGGGCTCGGGCCCGACGTGCGCCTTCCTGGCCCGTGACGCCGCGGCGGCGACGGCACTGTCGGGCGCGCTCCGCGCCTCGGGCACCTGCCGCACGGCCATCCCGGCCACGAGCCCGGCCCCCGGGGCGACGGTGGTGTGACCGGGCCGGGGCGTCCTCCGAGGACGGGCCGGAGCCGCAGGGGAAGGCGCGGCGCCAAGTGACGTAAGGGCGGGACCCGTTGGGCCGCGCGGCCAGGGGGACCCGCGGCCCGGACCGTACACACCGCCCGAGCGACGCCCTCCGCGCGCGGGACGGGGCACCACCCCGGACTGGGTACGCGTACCTACGCCCGCCGGGACGGAAATGAGTACCGGCGCCGTGACCTCGCCGCGCCTGCCCACGGCAGGTTGTCCGCATGAAGACCAGCGCCAGCGAACTCGCCGCCGCGACCCCCGCGCACCGCGACCGGTACATCGACCTTCTGCGGGCCGCCTCCCTCGGCACCGTCGTGCTCGGGCACTGGCTGATGGCCGCCGTCACCGCGGAGGGGGACGGTCGCGCGCAGGTGGGCAATCTGCTCGCCGTCGAGCCGCGGCTCCAGCCGGTCACCTGGCTGCTCCAGGTGATGCCGGTGTTCTTCTTCGTCGGAGGCTTCTCGCACGCGCTGTCGTACCGCTCCCTGCGCAAGCGCGCCGGAGCCGGAGCCGGAGCCGGGGACGGAGGCGCGGAGGTGCGGACCGGGCTCTACCCCGCCTTCCTCCGCGCCCGTCTGCAACGGCTGCTGCGCCCCACCATGGTCTTCATCGCCGTCTGGGCGGCCGGTGCGCTCGCCGTACAACTCCTCGGCGGCGACGGCCCGCTGACCGATGTCGCCGCGCGGCTCGTCGCCCAGCCGCTGTGGTTCATCGGGATCTACCTCGCCATGGTGGCGTTCACCCCGCCGCTGCTGCGCCTGCACGAGCGGTACGGCTGGGGCGCGTTCGGTGCGCTCGCCGGGGCGGCCGCGGCCGTGGACGTCCTGCGGTTCGGCTTCGGCGTGCCGTACGTGGAGTTCCTCAACTTCGCGTTCGTCTGGCTCGCCGTCCACCAGCTCGGCTTCCTCCGCGCCGACGGCCGGCTCTCCGCGGCGGGGCTGCGCGTGCCCGCCTCCCTGGCGCTGTGCGGTCTCGCGGGTGCTGCCGCGCTGGTGGCCTTCGGCCCGTATCCGCTCAGCATGGTGGGCATGCCGGGGGAGAAGGTCAGCAACATGGCGCCGCCCACGCTCGCCCTGCTGTTCCACGGCCTGTGGCTGACCGGAGCGGTCGAGCTGCTGCGCGCCCCCGCGGCACGCCTGCTCGCGCGGCCGCGTGTGTGGCGTGGCGTGGTCGTGGCGAACGGCGTGGCGATGACCGCGTTCCTCTGGCACCTCACCGCGATGCTGGGCGTCTACGGGCTGCTGTTGGCGCTCGATGTGCCCCTCCCGGCACCCGCGACACCCGCCTGGTGGGCCCAGGCCCCGGTCCGTATGGCCGCCGCTGCCGCGCTGACCGCGCTGCTGGTCGCCGCCTTCCGCCGCTTCGAACGCCCGGCCGCCGCACGGCCGCGGGCCGGAGCCGGTGCGAGCGGCGCTCGCCCCACCGGCGCGGTGGCCCGCCGTGCGTCGAGCCCGGCCGCCGCTGCCGGCGTCACGCTGTGCCTGCTCGGTGTCCTCGGTCTGTCGATGGTCGGCTTCGGCGGGCTGCTGGACGGGCGTACGGCGCTGCTGATCGCCGTGCACATCACGGCTCCCGCCGCCGTCGCGATGGCCGTGTTCGGCTGGCTCCTCGTGGAGACCGCGGGCCGCCGGACCTTGCGCCCCTGACACCGGTCTCGACCCCGCCCCCACCGGCCCGGGAGCGTTCGGCGCCCGGCCGCGGCAGGAGGCGCCCGCTGCGGCGACTACCCTGGAAGGTCGATCATCCGCAGCGCCGTCAGCCGGCGCAGAAGCAGGAGTGAAATGGCCGTCAATCTGGTCAATGTCGAGGCCGTCGTGAAGGTGTACGGCACGCGGGCCCTCCTCGACGGCGTCTCGCTCGGCGTCAGCGAGGGCGACCGGATCGGCGTCGTCGGTCGCAACGGCGACGGCAAGACGACCCTCATCCGCGTCCTGGCCAAGCTGGAGACCGCCGACACCGGCCGGGTCACGCACTCCGGCGGACTGCGGCTGGGCGTGCTCACCCAGTACGACTCGCTCGACCCCGCCGCCACGATCCGCCACGAGGTGATCGGCGACCTCGCCGATCACGAATGGGCGGGAGACGCACGGATCCGGGACATCCTGACCGGGCTCTTCGGCGGCCTCGACCTGCCCGGCTTCCCCGAAGGCCTGGACACGGTCATCGGCCCGCTGTCCGGCGGCGAGCGCCGCCGTATCGCGCTGGCACAGCTGCTGATCGCCGAGCAGGACCTGATCGTTCTCGACGAGCCCACCAACCACCTGGACGTCGAGGGCATCGCCTGGCTGGCCGCCCATCTGCGGGCGCGCCGCTCGGCCCTGGTGGTCGTCACCCACGACCGCTGGTTCCTCGACCAGGTCTGCACCCGCATGTGGGACGTGCAGCGCGGCGCCGTCCACGAGTACGAGGGCGGCTACTCCGACTACGTCTTCGCGCGCGCCGAACGGGAGCGCATCGCCGCCACCGAGGAGGCCAAGCGGCAGAACCTGGTGCGCAAGGAGCTGGCCTGGCTGCGGCGCGGTGCCCCGGCCCGTACGAGCAAGCCGCGGTTCCGTGTCGAGGCGGCCAACGAGCTGATCGCGGACGTGCCGCCGCCGCGGGACAGCGCGGAGCTGATGCGCTTCGCGGGCAGCCGGCTCGGCAAGACGGTCTTCGAACTGGAGGACGTGACGGTCCAGGCCGGGCCCAAGGTGCTGCTGCGGCATCTGACATGGCAGCTCGGACCCGGCGACCGCATCGGGCTCGTCGGCGTGAACGGCGCGGGCAAGACCTCGCTGCTGCGGGCGATGGCGGACGCGGCCCGCACGGAGGGCGACGCGCAGCCGGTGGCCGGCCGGGTCGCCGTGGGCAGGACCGTCAAGCTGGCCTACCTCTCGCAGGAGGTGGCCGAACTGCCGCCGGCGCTCCGGGTGCTGGAGGCGGTGGAGCAGGTGCGGCAGCGGGTCGACCTCGGCAAGGGCCGGGAGATGACCGCCTCCCAGCTCTGCGAGAAGTTCGGCTTCACCAAGGAGAAGCAGTGGACGCCGGTCGGCGACCTGTCCGGCGGTGAGCGTCGGCGGCTGCAGATCCTGCGCCTGCTGATGGACGAGCCCAACGTCCTCTTCCTCGACGAGCCGACGAACGATCTGGACATCGAGACCCTCACCCAGCTCGAGGACCTCCTCGACGGATGGGCCGGTTCGCTGGTGGTCATCAGCCACGACCGGTACTTCGTCGAGCGCACCACGGACCGGGTGTTCGCGCTGCTCGGCGACGCCCGGCTGCGGATGCTGCCGCGCGGCGTGGACGAGTACCTGGAGCGCCGCCACCGCATGGAGGAGGAGGCCGCGGCCAGGGTCCTGGCGGAGGCGGCCCCCGAGCAGCAGAAGCAGCAGAAGTCGGCGGCCGACCAGCGCGCCGCGCAGAAGGAACTCCAGCGCATCGAGCGCCGGCTGGACCGTATCGGCGGCCAGGAGACCACTCTGCACGACCGGATGGCCGAGAACGCCACCGACTTCGAGCGGGTGGCGAAGCTGGACGCGGAGCTGCGGGAGCTGGCGACGGAGCGGGAGGATCTGGAGATGCGCTGGCTGGAGCTGGCCGACGAGGCCTGAGCCGGCGCACGGGTCCGCGGACCGCAATTCCCTTCTCCTTTACGGACGTTGGTGAGCGCGCGGTCCGGGGCGTGCCGCAGTGGCTGTTCGGGTGTGCAACGGAGGCGTCACGGACCGGTCTCGACTGGCCGCCGGTGCCGATACTGGCCCCTCCGGCCGACAGTGGCGGGTGGTAGAAAGAACTCCCGCTCGAGTGTCGTTGTCTTGCGGGGAGCATGCCCGATTCGCTCCATTCCGGCGGGACTTGACACCTTCCGGGAGTGCGGGGGAGGCCGGTCGGGACATGCGCCCCTGCACGAATGAGGACTGCTGATGTCACAGCCGCCCCAGCCGCCGAACCAGCCCCCGCAGGGCGAGTTCGGCGCCCCTCAGGACCCTGCCTACGGGTACCCGCAGCAGCCGCCGCAGCCGCCGCAGGGGCAGCCCTCGTACGGCTATCCGCAGAACCCGCCGCCTCCCGGCCAGGCGCCGCAGGCGCCACCGCCCCCCGGGCAGCCGCCGCAGACCCCTCCGGCCGCGGCGGGCCAGCCGCCGCAGGCCGCGCCCGCGCCCGGCCAGCCGCCGCAGGCCCCCGCCTCGCCGTACGGCTACCCCGGTGCGCAGCAGCCGGGCCAGCAGCCGCAGTTCGGGCAGCCGCCCTACGGTCAGCAGGCATACGGCCAGCAGGCGTACGGTCCGGGTCCGTACGCGCCGCCGCAGTACGGCATGTACCCGCCCCAGGCTCCGTACCCCGGCGCCACCCCGCCCGGAGGCGGGTCCAAGCAGCGTGTGGTCCTGATCGTGGGCGCGGCCGTCGCGGCCCTGCTGCTGATCGTCGGCGGCGTCTGGTTCGCCACGAGCGGTGACGGCGACGGCAAGAAGGACGAGGCCAAGAACTCCTCGGGCGGCAGCGGCACGAGCGGCGGCAGCACAGGCGGTGACAGCGGCGGTTCGGACGGCGGTACCACGACCACGACTGTCGAGGCCGAGCTCATCACGAAGATCCCGCGGCCCAAGGTGGACGAGCAGGTGACCGCCGAGGGCCTGTGGGTGACCGACACCGTCTTCGCCAAGAGCGGCGTCGACGAGATCGTCGGCTATGACGTGTCCGGCGGCGAGAAGAAGTGGGAGATCCCGCTCGACGGCTCGGTCTGCTGGGCCTCGCGCCACACGACCGAGGACGGCAGCACGGCGGTCCTCTTCCAGGGAGCAAAGACCACCAAGGACAAGCTCCACCAGGGCTGCACCGAGGTCGCGGCGATCAACGTCAACACCGGCAAGAAGCTCTGGCAGAAGAGCATCTCCGAGAGCGGCCGGAAGCTCCGCTTCGACGAGGTGACCATTGGCGGCGGCACCGTCGCCGCGGGCGGCATCAGCGGCGGCGCCGCATGGAAGCTCGACGGCGGCGAGCGGCTGTGGAAGCCGGGGACCGACAAAGAGTGCCGGGACGACGGTTACGCCGGCGGTGAGAAGCTGGTGGCCGTCAAGCGCTGCGGCGAGTACTCCAAGCCGGAGCTCGAGGTCCAGACCCTCAACCCGTCCAGCGGTTCCCCGAAGTCGGTCTACAAGGTGCCCAGTGGCATCGAGTACGTGCACATCGCCTCGACCGACCCGCTCGTGATCGCCGTCGACGCCAGCGACGACACCGGAAGCGGTGTCTCGGACTTCTTCGCCATCGACGACGGAGAGAAGACGGGCAAGCTGCGCGGCAAGATCGCCACGCAGCAGGGTCAGTACACCCCTGAGTGCGGTTCGACCGATGTCGAGGACTGCAAGCTGGTCACCGTCACCCAGGACACCCTCTACATGCCCACCAAGGAGCACCAGGCCCAGGCCGATTACGGGCGGACGAACGAGATCGTCGCCTTCGACCTCGACGGCGGCAAGACCAAGGGCAAGGCGGACGCGGGGGAGGGGCGCGTGATGGTGCCGCTGCGCATGGAGGGCGGCGACATCATCGCGTACAAGTACCCGACCTACGACAAGGGCGGGGAGGTCGTCAGCATCGACGGCAAGACGCTCAAGCAGAGCGTGCTGCTGAAGAACGACGACTCCACGGCGCGTACGGAGAGTGTCTTCCGCCCCGAGTTCAACATGGACGTGGTCTACAAGGACAGCCGGCTCTACATGGGCCAGCACTACATCACCAACCGCAAGCCGCTGGTGGGCGAGAAGGAGTACCTGGCGATCGTCTTCGGCGAGGACTAGGCCGGCCCGGACGCGGTGGTGCGCAGCAGCCGCACCTCGCGCCCGCGCGCACCCCGTTCCGCCGCACCCGCACCCGCAGAGGCCCGGCACGCATCCCGCGTGCCGGGCCTCGCGTCCGAACTGGGCACGCATGGCAGGGAATTTCCGCCTGTGTCGAGCCTCCTCGCCGGTATCGGGCACACGACGCGGAGCGAGCGTGTAGCTTCCGGTGGACACGAGGCCCGGGGCGTCGGGGGATTGGGGAAGCCGATGGGCGTACGGCTCATGGTCGTCGACGACCACCGTCTTCTGGCCGAGGCGCTGGCCTCCGCGCTCAAGCTGCGCGGACACCGCGTCCTGGCCGCGACGGCGCCGTGCTCCGGAGCGGCCGAACTCGTCGTCAGCCGGGCGCCCGAGGTGTGCCTGCTGGGCACGGCGGCGCCCGCGCAGCCCGGGGCGTTCGACCCCGTGGTGCGCATCAAGCGCGAGCGCCCGCAGGTCGCCGTCGTGGTGCTCGGGCCGGTGCCCAACCCGCGCGGGATCGCCGCGGCCTTCGCCGCCGGGGCGTCGGGGTATGTGCGCCACGACGAGCGCATCGAGGGTGTCGAACGGGCCATGATGAAGGCCAGGGCCGGCGACGCGGCCGTCGCCCCCCAGCTGCTGCAGGGCGCGTTCGCCGAACTGCTCAACCCCGCCGCCCAGCCGGACGACGAGGCCGCCCGGCTGCTCCAGATGCTGACCCCGCGGGAGGCCGAAGTGCTCGTCCGTGTCGCGGAGGGCGAGGACACCCGGCTCATCGCGGCCGGGATGAGCATCGCGCCGAGCACGGCGCGTACGCATGTGCAGCGCGTACTGATGAAGCTGGGCGTCGGGTCGCGGCTGGAGGCGGCGGCGCTGGCGGCCCGTACGGGACTGCTGGACCGGGCGCACACCGCGCACACGGCGCGCCCGCTCGCGGTCCCCGGGGTGCCGGGGGCCCGTAGCGGGGGCGAGGCGGGCGAGTTGGGCGGCGGAGGACCGTACGGCGTCGGGTGACCGTACGGTCCTCCGCCGGGCGCGTCAGCCCTGCGGCTGCTGTCCGCCGGTCCCGGAACTCCCCGCGCCGGAACCGCCTTCCCCCTGACCGCCCGGCTCGGACCCGCCGGGTGTGGGCAGGTCGGGGTTCGGTGGCGCCTGCACCGGGGGCACGGGCCGCAGTCTCAGCCATACGAGGAAGAGCAGGCCGAGCGCGAGCATGGCCAGCCCGGTCCAGAGATTGATGTTGATGCCCTCCGCCTTGTCGATGTCGGCGTCGGAGGCGGTGATCCCGGCGATGGTGATGATGATCCCGTAGACCACGAACAGCCCGCCGATGATGCGCCGGACGTCGAAGAGCCGGGCCGCCGTCGCCGACTTCTCCTCGAGTTCCTGGACTTCTCGCTGATACGTGTACTCGTCGCTCATGCTGCTCTCCGGTCGGGTCGGGGGCGGGCGGTCACAGGGAGAACGGGATGTAGCACAGGGCCGCCAGGATGATCGCGCCCCAGCCGAGCAGCGCCGGCTTGCGGTACCACGCCTCGTCGCCGAGGGCGGGCGGCTCGGCCATGCCGGGCGAGGTGGTGCCGTACACCAGACCCGCCAGCGACTCCATGGGCTTGGGCTTGGTGAAGAGCGAGACCCCGACCATCACCACGCCGCCCACGACGAACGCCACGATCGCGGAGACGAAGTTGGCGCCCTGGTCGCTGGGGATGGAGATGACGGCCTCCTTGTAGAACCAGAAGTAATTGATCATCGCCGCGACGGTGCCGGTCAGCAGGCCCCAGAACCCGGCCGCGGACGTGGCCCGCTTCCAGAACATCCCGATGATGAAGACGCAGAACAGCGGGACGTTGAAGAAGGAGAACAGCGTCTGCAGATAGTTCATGATGTTGCTGAACGTCGAGGCGATGAAGGCGGTCCCCATGCCGCCGACCACCCCGACCGCCGTCACGATGCGGCCCACCAGCAGATAGTGCGTGTCCTCGCGGCCCCTTCTGATGTACCGGGACCATATGTCGTTGGTGAACACCGCGTTGAAGGCCGAGACGTTCGCCGCCATGCCCGCCATGAACGCCGCCAGCAGACCGGTGATGGCGATGCCCAGCACGCCGTTCGGCAGCAGGTCGCGCATGAGCACCGGCACCGCGTCGTTGTACTCCAGGCCGCTGCCCTCCTGCCCGATGCTCGGCTCCATCACCAGCGCGATCAGGCCGGGGACGACGACGATCAGCGGGATGAAGATCTTGGGGAAGGCGGCGATGAGCGGGGTGCGCTGGGCGGCCGAGAGGTTCTTGGCGGACAGGGCGCGCTGCACCTCGGTGAAGTTGGTCGTCCAGTAGCCGAAGCTGAGGCAGAAGCCGAGACCGAGCACGATGGTCAGCCAGTTGGCGCCGAGCGGGTTGTCCGAGCCGATGCCCGTACCGGCCCATGCGGAGACGAAGTTGTCGCCGTGCCCGCCGACGAGCGAGTCCTTGAGACCGCCGAAGCCGCCGACGCGCGCGAGACCGACGACGGTGAGCGGGATGAGCGCGGCGAGGATGACGAAGAACTGCAGGACCTCGTTGTAGATCGCCGAGGAGAGACCGCCGAGGGTGATGTAGACGAGGACGAAGAGCCCGGAGACGACGATGGCCACCCACTGCGGCCAGCCGAGCAGGGCCTCGATCACGATCGCCATCGCGTAGAGGTTGACGCCCGCGACGAGGACTGACGCCACGGAGAAGATGATCGAGCTGAGCAGGTGCGAGGGCGGCCCGTAGCGGTGCAGCAGGAACTCGGGGACGGACCGGACCTTGGAGCCGTAGTAGAAGGGCATCATCACCAGGCCGAGGAAGACCATGGCGGGGATGGCCCCCACCCAGTACCAGTGCACGGTGTAGACGCCGTACTGCGCGCCGTTCGCCGCCATGCCCAGGATCTCCAAAGCGCCGAGGTTGGCGGCGATGAAGGCCAGTCCGGTGATCCAGGCGGGGAGCGACCGTCCGGAGAGGAAGAAGTCGAGGCTGGTCTTGACGCTGCGCCGGGCGGCGAGCCCGACGCCGAGCACGACGGCGAAGTAGAGGATCAGGATCGCGTAGTCGAGTGCGTTGGTGGGGAGTCGGAGTCGTTCTGCTGCCAGGTCGTGCATGGATCACTCTCTCCGGGTCCGGGGGCGCATTCCGCAGTAGGCGCCGCAATACCGATGTAAACGCCCCCGAACTTGTTCCTTTTATGGGTAGTTGTCCAAGGGGCCGCACGCTATTGACGGCTCTGTTGAGTTGTGGTTTGTTGTGTTCGTTTCTGTTTGCCGGATGATGGTAGTGGCGAGGAGCGCCGGCGTGAAGAAGACATCGACCCGTCTCGCGGACGGGCGCGAACTGCTCTACTACGACCTCTCCGACGACGCCGTACGGGACGCGCGGGACGAGCGCCCGCTCCCTCCTGTGCGCACCGCATCAGAGATCCGTCGCGACGACCTGCTGGGCGAATCCGTGATCGTCGCCTCGCACCGCCAGGACCGCACGTACCACCCCCCGACCGACGCCTGTCCGCTCTGCCCCTCCCGCGGTGGCCGGCGCACCGAGATCCCCGCCGACGACTACGACGTGGTGGTCTTCGAGAACCGCTTCCCCTCGCTGACCGGTGACGCCGGGCGCTGCGAAGTGGTCTGCTTCACCTCCGACCACGACGCCTCGTTCGCCGATCTGACCGAGGAGCAGGCCGGACTCGTGCTCCACGCGCTGACCGACCGCACCGCCGAACTGGCCCATCTCCCGGGCGTGGAGCAGGTGTTCTGCTTCGAGAACCGCGGCCAGGAGATCGGCGTCACCCTCGGCCACCCGCACGGCCAGATCTACGCCTATCCCTTCGTCACCCCGCGCACCGAGCGGATGCTCCGCATGACCGCTGAGCACACGGCGCGCACAGGTGGGGGCAATCTCTTCGACGACGTCCTGGCCGAGGAGCGCGCCGACGGACGGCGCGTCGTGCTGGCCGGTGAGCACTGGACCGCCTTCGTGCCGTACGCCGCCCGCTGGCCGTACGAGGTGCACCTCTACCCGAACCGCCGCGTCCCGGACCTGCTCGCGCTCGACGACGCGGCGCGCACAGAGTTTCCACAGCTCTATCTGGAACTGTTGAGGCGCTTCGACCGGATCTTCGACGAGCCCGGTTGCGGGACCGAAGGTGCGAGGGGCGGAGGGAAGGACAACGCGGGGGAGTCGCCCACGCCGTACATCTCCGGCTGGCACCAGGCGCCGCTGAGCGCGGAGAACCGCGGCGACTTCGCGCTCCACCTCGAGCTTTTCACCATTCGCCGCACTTACGGCAAGCTGAAGTTTCTCGCGGGTTCCGAATCCGGCATGAATGTGTTCATCAACGATGTGCCGCCGGAGACCGCGGCCCAGCGACTGCGAGAGGTAGCGAGCGAGTGAGCAACGAGCAGAAGAAGTACCTGGTCACCGGCGGGGCGGGCTACGTCGGCAGCATTGTCGCCGCGCATCTGCTGGAGGCCGGGCACACCGTGACGGTGCTCGACGACCTCTCCACGGGCCACCGCGAAGGGGTCCCGGCCGGCGCCGACTTCATCGAGGGTCGCATCCAGGACGCGGCCAAGTGGCTGGACCGCTCCTACGACGGCGTCCTGCACTTCGCCGCCTTCTCGCAGGTCGGCGAGTCCGTGGCGAACCCCGAGAAGTACTGGCGGAACAACGTCGGCGGTACCACCGAGCTGCTGGCCGCCATGCGCGCCGCGGAGGTGCGCACCCTGGTGTTCTCCTCCACCGCCGCCACCTACGGCGAGCCGGACGAGGTCCCCATCACCGAGGACGCCGTCACCGCGCCCACCAACCCGTACGGGGCCTCCAAGCTCGCCGTCGACCACATGATCGGCGGCGAGTGCGCGGCGCACGGCCTGGCCGCCGTCTCCCTGCGCTACTTCAACGTCGCCGGGGCGTACGCCGCCGGTGACGGCACCACGTACGGCGAGCGGCACGACCCCGAGTCCCACCTCATCCCGCTCGTCCTCCAGGTCGCCCAGGGCCGGCGCGAGGCGATCTCCGTCTTCGGCGACGACTACCCGACCCCCGACGGGACCTGCATCCGCGACTACATCCACGTGGCCGACCTCGCCGAGGCCCACCTCCTCGCCCTGGGCGCGGCCCGGTCCGGCGAGCACTTGATCTGCAACCTCGGCAACGGCAACGGCTTCTCCGTCCGCGAGGTCATCGAGACCGTCCGCACGGTCACCGGACACCCGGTCCCCGAGGTCGCGGCACCCCGCCGCGGCGGCGACCCGGCCGTGCTCGTCGCCTCCGCGGAACGGGCCCGTACGAGCCTGGGCTGGCGTCCGAGCCGTGCCGACCTCGCCGGCATCGTCGCCGACGCCTGGGCCTTCGCGCAGGGCCGGGACGCGTAGGCGTGACGGGCGCGGGCGGGACGGACCGGAGCGGGACGGACCGGGTGGCGGGGGGCGCGGACGGGGCCGCGGAGGTCGCCGAGGCGTTCCGGGAGCTGTACGGCTCGCCGCCCGACGGCGTGTGGGCGGCCCCCGGCCGGGTCAACCTGATCGGCGAACACACCGACTACAACGACGGTTTCGTGCTGCCGCTCGCCCTGCCGCACACCACGCTCGCCGCAGTCGCCCGCCGCTCCGACGGTGTGCTCCGACTGCACTCGGCGGACGTGGTGGGCGGCGTCGTCGAACTGCGCCCCGACGCGCTGGAGCCGGGCGGAGGCGGGGGGTGGTCCGCGTACCCGGCCGGTGCGGTACGGGCGTTGCTGGACGCGGGGCACGCGGTGACCGGTGCGGATATCCACATCGCGTCCACCGTCCCGACCGGTGCCGGTCTCTCGTCCTCAGCGGCGCTGGAGGTCGTCACGGCGCTGGCCTGCAACGACCTGTTCGGGCTCGACGTACCGCGGTGGCAGCTGGCCCGGCTGTGCCGGCGCGCGGAGAACCTCTACGTCGGAGTCCCCTGCGGGATCATGGACCAGACCGCTTCGGCCTGCTGCACCGAGAGCCATGTGCTGCACCTGGACACCCGCCATCTCGCCCAGCGCCAGGTCCCGTTCGACCTCGCCGGCGAGGGCCTGCGCCTTCTGGTCGTCGACACCCGCGTCCAGCACGAACTCGGTGAGGGTGCCTATGCACGCCGGCGGGCGACGTGCGAAGAGGGCGCGCGTGCGCTCGGTGTGCCCGCTCTGCGCGACATCGCGCCGGACGGGTTGGAGAAGGCACTGGCCGCCCTGGACGAACCGGTTGTCCGTCGCCGCGTCCGGCACGTGGTGACCGAGAACGCGCGCGTGGAGCAGGTGCTCGGGCTGCTGGACCGCGGGGAGACCCGCGCCATCGGTCCGGTGCTGACCGCCGGACACGCCTCTCTGCGCGACGACTTCGAGGTCTCCGGCCCCGAACTCGACCTGGTGGTCGCCTCGGCGAACGCGGCCGGCGCACTCGGATCCCGGATGACGGGCGGCGGCTTCGGCGGCTCCGCGATCGTGCTGACGGAGGAGGCCGGGGCGGACATGGTGGCCATGGCGGTGAGGGATGCCTTCGCCGCGGCGGGCCACCGCGCCCCGAGGGTCTTCACCGCGGTGCCCTCCGCGGGCGCCCGCCGCCTGGCCTGAGAGATCCGGGGCTTGAGCGTTACGGGGCTTGAGCGTTACGGAGCTTGAGCGGTGCGGGACTTGAGCGGTTCGGGACGTGAATGCGCCGGAGCCCGAGTGCGCCGGAGTCCGAGCGTTCCGACGGCCCCGGGCTCGCGCCGAGGGAGCCGACGGCCTGGGAGGACCGGCATGCGAGAGGGGCGACGGCCCGCAGAATCAGGGGCCCTGAGAGACCGTCAAGCGGTCAACTGCTGGCGTTCTTTGTCGACTTGTGTCCTCTAATGACGCATGTAGTACCGCCTGAACGACCTGGGCAAACACTTTTCCCAATCCGCTTCCCCCGCCGGGGTGCCGCCGTACGCTGATGCACAGCATCGGTGGGGGCCGGTGTTGATTCAGGGGGCGAGACAGTCGGGTACGGCGCCCGGGGTGGTTGGTGATCACAGCGCGGCGGCGGCCGTGCACGGTTGTGTCCCTTCCCGTCCAGGCGTCGTACCCCAACTGCCCATTCCCCGACACTTGGGGGGTCGTTAGTGACACGTATCCGGGTCCTGGTGGTGGATGACCACCGCATCTTCGCCGAATCACTGGCAGCCGCGCTCGCGGCCGAGCCGGATGTGGACGTGGCGGCCGCCGGGAGCGCGCCCGCGGCAATGCGCTCCCTGGAGCGGGCGGTCTCCGAGGGGCGCCGCTTCGACGTCCTGCTGGCCGATGCCGACCTCGGCGGACACGATGCCGGAGTCGCGGCCCGCGGGGGTTCCGCCACTGCCGCGCTCTCCGGGCAGCCGGCTGTGAACGGTGCTGGGGACGGCATCTCCCTGGTGACCAGGGCCCGTTCGGTCCAGCCCGGTGTGCGGACGGTCGTGCTCGCCGAGCGCGACGACCCGCGCCGCGCGGCGGCAGCCCTGCAGGCGGGGGCCTCCGGCTGGGTCGCCAAGGACTGCTCGCTGTCCCGGCTGCTGGTGGTGGTCCGCGGGGTCCTGCGCGATGAAACGCATCTGCCGCCCGCGCTGCTCACCGGCGTCCTGCGGGAGTTGACGTCAGCACGCAAGCACCGCACCGAGAGCGAGCAGCTGGTGGAGTCGCTGACCCCGCGTGAGCGCGAGGTGCTGTGCTGCATGGTGGCCGGTCTCGGCCGCAAGGCCGTCGCCGAACGGCTCTACCTCTCCCCGCACACCGTCCGCACCCATATGCAGAACGTGCTGGGCAAGCTGGGCGTGCACTCCACGCTCGCCGCGGTCGCGCTGGCCCGAAGAGCGGGCGTGGGTCCGGCGGACCTAGCCGGGGACGTTGTCGAAAGGGGCGGTCAGCTGGCGTAGCAATCCTGCGAGTTCGGCCCGCTGGCCGCGCGACAGCTCGGCGAGAATCGCCCGCTCCTGCTCGAGCAGACCCGCCAGGGCCTGATCGGCCCGGTCGCGGCCCTCGGTGGTGAGCCGGACCAGTACGCCGCGGCGGTCACTGGGATCGGGCAGCCGCTCGACGAGGCGCTTCTTGGCGAGCCGGTCGATGCGGTTGGTCATCGTCCCGGAGGTGACCAGCGTCTGGGTCAGCAACTGTCCCGGCGAGAGCTGGTACGGGTCCCCGGCCCGGCGCAGGGAGGTCAGGACGTCGAACTCCCAGGACTCCAGCCCGTGCTCGGTGAAGGCCAGCCGCCGTGCCCGGTCGAGATGCCGCGCGAGCCGGCTGACGCGGCTGAGCACCTCGAGCGGCTCCACGTCGAGGTCAGGGCGCTCTCGGCGCCACGCAGCGACCAGCCGATCGACCTCGTCCTCCATGGCGATCAGTGTAGTAGGTCTGTCGACGTGAAGTCTCTTGACGTCAAGAGACGTTCCCGTCAACGTAGGGGGGATCGTCGGCTCGAGGAAGCAATTCCGCTTCCCGCTGTACCAGCAAGGGGAACCATCAATGCCCGCTCCCACGTGGGACCCGCAGCAGTATCTCCGCCATTCCGGACACCGCACCCGCCCCTTCCTCGACCTCCTCGCCCGGATACCCGGGCTCACCACCGGGGACGCGCAGGCAGGCGGCGACACCGGGGCCGCCCGCGGCAGTGAACCCGGGGGCAGGGGGCGCCCGGCCCGTATCGCCGACCTCGGCTGCGGCCCCGGCAATGTCACCGCGCTCCTCGCCGACCGCTGGCCCGACGCGCGCATCACCGGATTCGACAACTCGCCCGAGATGCTCGCCGAGGCCGAGGCGCTCGCAGGGACCACCCCGGGAGGCGGCCGCCTCGACTTCGGCTACGCCGACGCCGCCGGATGGGTGCCCGACGAGACGTACGACCTGATCGTCTCCAACGCCGCGCTCCAGTGGGTGCCCCGCCATGCCGAGTCCTTCGCGACCTGGATCGACGCGCTCGCGCCCGGCGGGATCTTCGCCTTCCAGGTTCCGGGCAACTTCATCTCCCCCAGCCACGCCCTGCTCGGCGAGCTCTGCGACACCCCGCAGTGGCGCGAACGGCTCGGCAGCCAGGGGCGCCGCTTCGTCCACATCCTCGAACCGTGGGAGTACCTCACGCGGCTCACCGACCTCGGCTGTGAGACCGACGCCTGGGAGACCACGTACATACAGCTTCTGCAGGGCGAGGACCCCGTCCTCGACTGGGTCAAGGGCACCGCGCTGCGGCCCGTCCTGACCGCTCTCGCCGGGGACGAGCCGGCCATCGAAGAGTTCCTCGGCCAGTACCGCGACCTGCTGCGGAAGGCGTACCCGCCCGGCCCGCACGGCACGGTCTTCCCGTTCCGGCGCATCTTCGCCGTTGCGAGGAAGGTGATCTAGATGCTCAGCGCCATCGACCATATGCGGCCAGCCGCCCCTGCCGGGAGCGAAAAGCTCTTAAGGCCGTACTGCACCGGCGCACTCGGCATGGCCGAGATCGCGAAGCCGCCGTTGCTCGCCGCGCGCGGTGGCTGCTGGTTCGCCTCCGGAGCCGTACAACTCCATGTCGGCATCGAGGACGATTTCCGCCCGGCGCGCAAGGCCCACCCGGGGATCCGGGTCACCGGGATCGATGCCTTCGCCGCCCGCATCGCGGACGCCGGAGCCGCGGTCATCCGGGACGAGAACCTGCCCGGTCACCGCCGCTTCTTCTCCGAGGACCCGGTGGGCAACCGCCTGGAGTTCCTGGAGCCGGTGGCCGAACCGGGGACGGAGCCGGAACCGGCCCGTCAGGACGCCGCCGCATAGGCGGGGGCCTGGGGTCCTAGTTCCGGCGGTGACCTATCAGCCGGGGCTTGGGCTCCAGGCCGTCCAGGCCGTGCCACGCCAGATTCACCAGGTGCGCCGCCACTTCCGCCTTCTTCGGCTTCCGTACGTCCAGCCACCACTGGCCGGTCAGCGCCACCATCCCCACCAGTGCCTGTGCGTACAGCGGCGCCAGCTTCGCGTCGAACCCGCGGGCCTTGAACTCCAGGCCCAGAATGTCCTCGACCTGCGTGGCGATGTCACTGATCAGCGAGGCGAAGGTGCCCGTCGACTGGGCGACGGGGGAGTCCCGCACCAGGATGCGGAACCCGTCGGTGTACGACTCGATGTAGTCCAGCAGCGCGAACGCCGCCTGCTCCAGCAGCTCCCGCGGATGCCCTGCCGTCAGTGCTCCCGTGACCATCTCCAGCAGCTGACGCATCTCGCGGTCGACGACCACCGCGTAGAGCCCCTCCTTGCCGCCGAAGTGCTCGTACACCACCGGCTTCGAGACCCCGGCCTTGGCCGCGATCTCCTCCACCGATGTGCCCTCGAAGCCCTTCGCGGCGAAGAGTGTCCGGCCGATGTCCAGCAGCTGTTCCCGGCGCTCCTTGCCAGTCATCCGCACCCGGCGCTGCCGCCTGGTGCCGGACGAGGAGGACCGGGTCTTGTCGCTGCTGCTGTCGATCGCCACGCCGTCAATCATGCCGCCTTTGCGGCATCGCTCTCATCCGAGATTCGCGGCTCGCGCTTGGATTCGATCCGCGCCGCGTCCGGCCACCGCACGTCGTAGGCCCAGCCGAGCTTCTCGAACCAGCGGATGATCCTGGCGCTGGAGTCCAGCTGCCCCTTCATCACGCCGTGCCGAGCGCTGGTCGGGTCCGCATGGTGGAGGTTGTGCCAGGACTCGCCGCAGGAGAGCACGGCCAGCCACCACACGTTGCCCGAGCGGTCACGGGACTTGAACGGCCGCTTGCCGACCGCGTGGCAGATGGAGTTGATCGACCACGTGACGTGATGCAGCAGGGCGACCCGGACCAGGGAACCCCAGAAGAACGCGGTGACAGCGCCCTGCCACGACCATGTGGCCAGACCGCCGACCAGCGCCGGGAACAGCAGCGAGACGATCGTCCAGCCCACGAACTGCCGTGAGACATTCCGCACGGCCTTGTCCTTGATCAGATCCGGCGCGTACTTCTGCTGCGGGGTCTGCTCCTCGTCGAACATCCAGCCGATGTGCGCCCACCACAGGCCCTTCATCAGGGCGGGGACGGTCTCCCCGAACCGCCACGGCGAGTGCGGGTCGCCCTCGGCGTCCGAGAACTTGTGGTGCCTGCGGTGGTCGGCCACCCAGCGCACCAGGGGGCCCTCCACCGCCATGGACCCGGCGATGGCGAGCGCGATCCGCAGCGGCCGCTTCGCCTTGAAGGAACCGTGCGTGAAGTACCGGTGGAAGCCGATCGTGATGCCGTGGCAGCCCAGGTAGTACATGAACACCATCAGCCCCAGGTCCAGCCAGCTCACCCCCCAGCCCCAGGCCAGCGGCACCGCCGCGATCAGTGCCACGAACGGGACGGTGATGAACAGCAGCAGGGCGATCTGCTCGATCGACCTCTTGCTGTCCCCACCCAGGGTGGCGGTGGAAACCGGGGTGTCGGTCGCCTTGGGGGCGTCTTCGATCACATCGGGGCTTGTGGTCATACGGCGTCCCTCATCGGACTGGACTTGGCTACGGTTCCGTAACCTACGGCATCGTAAGTATGGCAGGGCTCAGTGTCCGGGCAAGAGGCTGTGGATAACGGCGTGGTGACCTCGACCTATCCTGGTGGCGTCGGACAGCGCGGTCCGCACCCCGCCCATCGTGCAATCCCCTGCAAGGAGCCGCACCCGTGAGCAGTGCCGACATCACCCCCGAGACCTCGGACAACGCGAGTCTGCGCGCCAATATCCGACGCCTGGGCGACCTGCTGGGCGAGACGCTCGTACGCCAGGAAGGGCCCGAACTCCTCGAGCTCGTCGAACGCGTCCGTGCACTCACCCGTACGGACGGTGACGCCGCCGCCACCCTCCTCCGCGACACGGACCTGGACACCGCCGCGAAGCTCGTCCGCGCATTCTCCACGTACTTCCATCTCGCCAACATCACCGAGCAGGTCCACCGCGGCAAGGAGCTGCGCGAGCGCCGCGCCGCCGAGGGCGGCCTGCTCGCCCGCACCGCCGACCGGCTCAAGGACGCCGACCCCGAGCACTTGCGCCGCACCGTGGAGAACCTGGGCGTCCGCCCCGTCTTCACCGCTCACCCCACCGAGGCGGCCCGCCGCAGTGTCCTCAACAAGCTGCGCCGTATCGCGGCCCTGCTCGACACCGCCGTCGACGACGGTGACAGCCGCCGCGCCGACCTGCGCCTCGCCGAGAACATCGACCTCATCTGGCAGACCGACGAGCTGCGCGTCGCCCGTCCCGAGCCCGCCGACGAGGCCCGCAACGCCATCTACTACCTCGACGAGCTGCACCTCGGCGCCGTCGGCGACGTCCTCGAGGACCTCGCCGCCGAGCTCGAACGCGTCGGCATCGAGCTCCCGCCCGGCACCCGGCCCCTCACCTTCGGCACCTGGATCGGCGGCGACCGCGACGGCAACCCCAACGTCACCCCCCAGGTCACCTGGGACGTTCTGATCCTCCAGCACGAGCACGGCATCACCGACGCCCTCGAAGCGGTCGACGGCCTCCGCGGACTCCTCTCCAATTCGATCCGCTACGCCGGAGCCACCGAGGAACTCCTCGCCTCGCTCCAGACCGACCTCGAGCGGCTCCCCGAGATCAGCCCCCGCTACAAGCGCCTCAACGCCGAAGAGCCGTACCGCCTCAAGGCCACCTGCATCCGGCAGAAGCTCGTCAACACCCGCGAGCGGCTCGCCAGGGGCACCGCCCACCAGCCCGGCCGCGACTACCTCGGCACCGCCGAACTGCTCAGCGACCTCACCCTCATCCAGGAATCGCTGCGTGCCCACCGCGGCGGCCTCTTCGCCGACGGCCGCCTGGACCGCACCATCCGCACCCTCGCCGCGTTCGGCCTCCAACTGGCCACCCTGGACGTACGCGAGCACGCCGACGCCCACCACCACGCCCTCGGCCAGCTCTTCGACCGGCTCGGCGAGGAATCCTGGCGGTACGCGGACATGCCGCGGGACTACCGCACCAAGCTCCTCGCCAAGGAGCTGCGTTCCCGCCGCCCGCTGGCCCCCACCCCGGCGCCCCTCGACGCCGCCGGAGAGAAGACCCTCGGTGTCTTCGCGACCATCGGCAAGGCCATGCGCCGCTTCGGGCCCGAGGTCATCGAGTCCTACATCATCTCCATGTGCCAGGGCGCCGACGACGTGTTCGCCGCCGCTGTCCTCGCCCGCGAGGCCGGACTCATCGACCTCCACGCCGGCTGGGCCAAGATCGGTATCGTCCCGCTGCTGGAGACCACCGACGAACTGCGCGCCGCCGACGTCATCCTCGACGAGATGCTGGCCGACCCCTCCTACCGCCGCCTGGTCGCCCTCCGCGGCGACGTCCAGGAGGTCATGCTCGGCTACTCCGACTCCTCCAAGTTCGGCGGCATCACCACCTCCCAGTGGGAGATCCACCGCGCCCAGCGCCGGCTGCGCGACGTCGCGCACCGCTACGGCGTGCGGCTCCGGCTCTTCCACGGCCGCGGCGGCACCGTCGGCCGCGGCGGCGGCCCCACCCACGACGCGATCCTCGCCCAGCCGTACGGCACGCTCGAAGGCGAGATCAAGGTCACCGAGCAGGGCGAGGTCATCTCCGACAAGTACCTCGTGCCGTCCCTCGCCCGGGAGAACCTCGAACTCACCGTCGCCGCCACCCTCCAGGCCTCGGCGCTGCATGTCGCACCCCGCCAGACCGACGAGGCGCTGGCCCGCTGGGACGCGGCGATGGACACCGTTTCCGACGCCGCCCACACCTCGTACCGCAGGCTCGTCGAGGACCCGGACCTGCCCGCGTACTTCTTCGCCTCCACGCCCGTCGACCAGCTCGCCGAACTCCACCTCGGCTCCCGGCCCTCACGCCGGCCCGACTCCGGCGCCGGCCTCGACGGGCTGCGCGCCATCCCGTGGGTCTTCGGCTGGACCCAGTCGCGGCAGATCGTGCCCGGCTGGTTCGGCGTCGGCTCCGGCCTGAAGGCCGCGCGGGAGGCCGGACTCGGCTCCGTCATCGAAGAGATGCACCAGCAGTGGCACTTCTTCCGCAACTTCCTGTCCAACGTCGAGATGACGCTGACCAAGACGGACCTGCGGATCGCACGCCACTACGTCGACACCCTCGTGCCCGACGACCTCAAGCATGTCTTCGCCACCATCGAGGCCGAGCACGAACTCACCGTCCAGGAAGTCCTGCGCATCACCGGCGAACGCGAACTGCTGGATCAGAACCAGGTGCTCCAGCAGACCTTCCGCGTCCGCGACGCCTACCTCGACCCCATCTCCTACCTCCAGGTCGCCCTGCTCGACCGGCAGCGGAAGGCCGCGGCCCGCGGTGAGGCACCCGACCCGGTGCTCTCGCGTGCCCTGCTGCTCACCGTCAACGGCGTCGCGGCGGGCCTGCGCAACACCGGCTGACGCGCCACGCATACACATCTGCCCGCATACATCTCTGCCCCCGCGCCGATCGGCGCGGGGGCAGAGATGTATGCGGGCAGTACGCGACCGGCTGCGGGCTCGTACCCATCCCGCCGGACCGCGGCGTGGTCGTCACAGCAGCAGGAACGTCACACCGAGTTGAGCCACACCCAGCAGGCCGATCACCCACGCCGTACGCCGCATCCGCAGGCCGCCGGCCACCACCAGCGCCGACAGCAGCAGCGCACCCGCGAACGGCACCCAGGCGTACAGGATTCCGGCCCATCCCGTCCGTACGACCTCGTTCGTCCCGGGCTTCACCGCGACGAGCAGCCGCTCACCCGTCTTGTGCGTCACCGACTTGTCGATCGACACCTTCGGGCGCTCGGTCCCCGCGTCGTTCGCCGGGGCGAAGGACCCCGTGCACGTCTCCGCGTCGCACCGGGCGATCGTCACGGTGCCCCGCTCGCGGCCCTTCGTCAGCATCGCGTGCTGCGCCGTATTCCACGACGACCACACACCGGCCGTCAGCAGCAGCAACACCACGCCCGACAACAGCACATTCCTGCCGACCAGCAGCAGGCCATAGGCGCTCTCGCCGGCACGGCGGACAGGACCCCGTCGAATGCGCATGGTTTTGGCCATGGCCGCGATCCTTGGCCATCCGCAGGCCTCGGTCAACCTTTCGCATTCGCCTTGGGATGGGCTGTCCCGTTAGGAGTTATACGTGCCTTGCGCCCGCTCCAGGCCGTCCACGATCAAGGTCTCCACCGCGTCCGCCGCCCGGTCCACGAAATAATCCAGTTCCTTGCGCTCCACCGAGGAGAAATCCTTCAGAACGAATGCCGCCACATCCATGCGACCCGGCGGACGGCCGATACCGAAACGCACACGGTGATAATCCGGACCCATCGCCTTCGTCATCGACTTGAGCCCGTTGTGTCCGTTGTCGCCGCCGCCCATCTTCAGGCGCAACGCCCCGTAATCGATATCCAACTCGTCATGAATCGCAACGATGTTGCCGAGCGGCACCTTGTAGAAATCCCGGAGCGCATTGACCGGACCGCCCGAAAGATTCATGTACGACATGGGCTTGGCGATCACCACCCGGCGGCTCGACGGGCCAGGAGCACCCAAACGCCCCTCGACCACCTGCGCACGCGACTTATGGGTCTTGAACCGGCCGCCCGCCCGGTCCGCGATCAGATCGGCCACCATGAAACCCACGTTGTGGCGGTTCGCCGCGTATTCCGGGCCCGGGTTGCCCAGACCCACGATCAGCCACGGGCTGTCCACATCGCTCATCTGCGTGTCTCCTCGACGGACCAACCGCACAACGCCCGAACCGCCGCCCCGCGCACCGGGCGCGGGACAGCGGTCGGACGACAAGCTCTTCCTGCTGGGGGATCAGTCCTCGGCAGGAGCCTCGGCCGCGGCGGGCTCGGCCTCCTCGGCCTCTTCGTCCTCGGTCGGCTCCTCGGCCTGCGCCGCCACGATCTGCAGGACGACAGTGTCGTCCTCGACGGCCAGCGAGGTGCCCTTCGGCAGGGAGATGTCCTTCGCCAGGATCGAGGCACCGGCCTCCAGGCCCTCGATGGAGACGGACACGGCCTCCGGGATGTGCGTCGCCTCGGCCTCGACCGGCAGCGCGTTCAGCACGTGCTCCAGCAGGTTGCCGCCCGGCGCCAGCTCACCCTCGGTGTGGATCGGGATCTCGACGTTGACCTTCTCGCCGCGCTTCACCAGCAGCAGGTCGACGTGCTCGACGAAACCCTTCAGCGGGTCGCGCTGCACGGCCTTCGGGATCACCAGCTCCTTGCGGCCGTCCAGGTCCAGGCCGATGAGCACGTTCGGGGTCTTCAGCGCGAGGAACAGGTCGTGACCCGGGAGCGTCACGTGAATCGGGTCGTCGCCGTGACCGTAGACGACGGCGGGAACCTTGTTCTCGCGGCGGATACGGCGGGCAGCGCCCTTGCCGAACTCCTTGCGGAACTCACTGGGGATCTTGACCTCAGCCATGCTGCACTCCTCGTAGATAGCAGATATACGACGGCCGTCACTCGGCCCACGACAGACCTGCTACGAAGAGCGCGCCGATTACGGAGCGCCGCACGACACGCGTACGGCCTCCCTCGCCGAGCAACTCCAGGAGTCTACCCGGCGGGGAGGCCGCCTCAGAAATCGATCACCGACGCCCGTCACGGAAACGGGCGACCGCACACGGACCGTTACGCGTCGATCACGCCTGCTCGTCGAAGAGGCTCGTCACCGAACCGTCCTGGAACACCTCACGCACGGCGCGCGCGATCGTCGGCGCCATCGACAGCACCGTGATCTTGTCCAGCTCCTGCTCGCCCGGCGTCGGCAGCGTGTTCGTGAAGATGAACTCGCTCACCTTCGAGTTCTTCAGCCGGTCCCCGGCCGGACCCGACAGCACGCCGTGCGTCGCCGCCACGATCACGTCCTCCGCGCCGTTGGCGAACAGCGCGTCCGCGGCCGCGCAGATGGTGCCGCCGGTGTCGATCATGTCGTCGACCAGGACGCACACCCGGCCCTCGACGTCACCGACGACCTCGTGCACGGTCACCTGGTTCGCAACTTCCTTGTCCCGCCGCTTGTGCACGATCGCCAGCGGCGCCGCCAGCCGGTCGCACCAGCGGTCCGCCACGCGCACACGGCCCGCGTCCGGCGAAACGACCGTCAGCTTGTCGCTGCTCACCCGCGAGCCCACGTAGTCGGCCAGCAGCGGCAGCGCGAAGAGATGGTCCACCGGCCCGTCGAAGAAGCCCTGGATCTGGTCCGTGTGGAGATCGACCGTGAGAATGCGGTCCGCGCCCGCCGTCTTCAGCAGATCCGCGATCAGTCGCGCCGAAATCGGTTCACGGCCACGGTGCTTCTTGTCCTGTCGGGCATAGCCGAAGAACGGCAGAAGTACTGTGATGCTCCGCGCGGAGGCCCGCTTCAGAGCATCGATCATGATGAGCTGTTCCATGATCCATTTATTGATGGGAGCCGTGTGGCTCTGCATCAGAAAACAGTCCGCGCCACGTGCCGACTCCTGGAAACGGACGTAGATCTCGCCGTTCGCGAAGTCGAACACCTTTGTCGGGACCAGGCCGACGCCGAGCTGATGCGCGACCTCCTCGGCCAGCTCGGGGTGGGCGCGGCCGGAGAAGAGCATCAGCTTCTTCTCGCCGGTCGTCTTGATCCCGGTCACAGCACAGTCTCCTTGCACGCTGAATGGGGTGTGGGATTGCTGGGCGCACCCGTTCCCTTCACGGTACGCCCCCTCCGAAGACGCCCGGCCGCGGCCGGTGCCCTCCTCATCGCTCGCCTCACGGCTCGCGTCATCGCTCGCCGTGTCACTCGCCGTCCGACGTCTCTCGGGCCGACGCCTCACGAGCCGCCTCAGCGGCCGCACTGCCGGGGCGCTTGCGCGCAACCCAGCCCTCGATGTTCCGCTGCTGGCCGCGCGCGACCGCAAGCGAACCCGGGGGCACATCCCTGGTGATGACCGAACCCGCCGCCGTGTACGCGCCGTCCCCGACCGTGACAGGCGCCACGAACATGTTGTCGGAGCCGGTCCGGCAGTGGGAACCGATCGTCGAGTGGTGCTTCGCCACACCGTCGTAGTTCACGAACACGCTCGCCGCACCGATGTTGGTGTGATCACCGATCGTCGCATCACCCACGTACGACAGATGCGGCACCTTCGTGCCTTCGCCGATGTCCGCGTTCTTCATCTCCACATAGGTGCCGGCCTTTGACCGCCGCCCCAGCTTCGTCCCCGGCCGCAGATACGCGTACGGGCCGGCGCTCGCGCCCGCGCCGACCTCCGCGCCCTCCGCCACCGTGAAGCTCACCCGCGCGCCCTCGCCGACCGCGGTGTCCGTCAGCGTGCTGTTCGGGCCCACCTCGGCACCCGACGCCAGATGCGTCGCGCCGTGAAGCTGCGTCCCCGGGTGCACCAGTGTGTCCGGCTCGAAGGTCACCGACACGTCCACCCAGGTCGACGCCGGATCCACCACCGTCACACCGCTGAGCATCGCCGCGTCCAGCAGGCGCGCGTTGAGCAGCCGCCGCGCCTCGGCGAGCTGCACCCGGTTGTTGATCCCCAGGATCTCCCGGTGGTCGGAGGCCACCGCGGCGCCCACCCGGTGCCCCGACTCCCGCAGAATTCCGAGCACATCGGTGAGGTACTCCTCACCCTGGCTGTTGTCCGTCCGCACCTTGCCCAGCGCATCCGCGAGCAGCCGCCCGTCGAACGCGAACACCCCGGAGTTGATCTCGCCGATCGCCCGCTGCGCCTCGGTGGCGTCCTTGTGCTCGACGATCGCGGTGACGGCGCCGCCGTCCGGGTCGCGGACGATGCGGCCGTAGCCGGTGGAGTCCGGGACGACGGCGGTCAGGACGGTGACGGCGTTGCCGTCGGCGCCGTGGACTGCGGACAGCCGGCGCAGGGTCTCGCCGGTGAGCAGCGGGGTGTCGCCGCAGACGACGATCACGGTCCCGTCGAGGGGCCCGGCGGCGTCGGACTTCGCCAGCTCCTCCAGGGCCATGCGCACGGCGTGACCGGTGCCGTTCTGCTCGTGCTGCACGGCGGTGCGCACGTCCGGGTCGATCGTGGAGAGGTGGGCGGTGACCTGCTCGCGGGCGTGCCCGACCACCACGACGAGTTCCTCGGGGCCGAGCTCGCGCGCGGCGGAGACGACATGGCCGACGAGGGACCGGCCGCAGATGCTGTGCAGGACCTTGGGGGTCGTCGACTTCATACGGGTGCCCTCACCCGCTGCGAGGACGACGACGGCTGCCGGGCGGTTGGCGCTCACGGGTGTGCCCTTCGGCTTCGGGTGGTGGACACTCGCAGGATACCGGGGTGTTTTGCACCGGAAACGAGGCGGGTCCTGACCGCATGGTCAGGACCCGGATATGAACTTCAGGCTCCGCTGCCAGGACTCGAACCTGGAATGATGGGACCAAAACCCACAGTGTTGCCAATTACACCACAGCGGATGGCAAGGCAGGCCAAACCGGACTTCTTTCTAGATCGCCGAGTTGGCCCCCACCACTATGCCGTACCACCAGCCCTCGATGCGACGGTAGAGGCCGGCGCTGTCCAGGACGCGCACGGTGAGGCAGCCGCGATAGCCCTCGCCCACGTCCTTCCGCGGGGTTTCCGGATTGTGCTTCTTCGGTGCGGTCTTGAGAAACCGGCTCGCGGGTGCGCCGGTGACGGCGGCCCAGTGGTGCAGGGCGGCTTCGGCGTCGGCGGACTCATGGATCATCAGGCTGAACCGCAGGCGCTCGGGGGCGATGCCCAGGAGTCCGAGCCAGGCCAGATGGAGTCTGATCATGTCGGGGTCGCTGTTGATGAAAACGGCGCGCTCGCTCGGCCGGTGAGGCTTGCTCTTGGCGCCCTCCGACCAGTACAGCCCCACGCCCACCAGGAAGAGCTCCCGGTCCGACAGTCGGCCGATGCCGCGCGCCGCCTCGAGTTTCGTCTGCTGGCGCTCAAGGTTCCGCTCGCGCCGATACCCCGCCCAGCGGGCCTCGGCCATGGCGCGGGCGTGCTCCACACGTCGCGCCGGACGGTCCGGCTTCGGCAGGTCCCTCACCCACAACGACACCGAGCTTTTCGCGACGCCCAGTTCGGCCACGATCTCGTCGTACGTCTTCCCCTCGCCGCGCAGTTCGCGGGCGCGTCTCCGCATGTCCGGCTTCGCTTGAACCATGCGTCCATGCTTGCGGCGCGGAAGCCGCAATGCCTCGAAAACATGGGCGGTTCATCAGTTCGAGTGGGGATGCCGTATTCGCCCGGGAAGCGGCACCGTGCCCGGCCTCTCGTTCGAGACCGGGCGCAGCGCCGGGGAGTTCGGCTACAGCAGGCCGTCCCACATCTGCTCGAGGAGCACCGCCCACCAGTTCTCCGGGGTGGAGAGCGCGGCCGGGTCGAGGGAAGCGAGCTGGGCCTGGAAGTCGACGGTCCAGCGGCCCGCCTGCTCCGGGGTCAGGCCGTAGCGCAGGCGCCACATGTGGCCCAGGAGCGCGAGGCAGCGGACGAACTCCGGCAGGCCGGAGTTGACGAACTGCGGTGTCGCGGACTGGCCGTCCGGGCCCGCCTCGACCGGTACGGCGACGATGTTCGCCGTGCCGTACTGGACACAGAGCTGGCGCCCGAAGTCGTTGCCCATCACCAGGTACGAGCCCGCGTCCGGCGCAGGCTGCACACCGCGCTCCGCGGCGAGTTCGGCCAGCGTGGGAACGGGCCGGCCCGGCTGGGCCTGGGCCCAGAAGAACGGGCCGATCTCCACCGGCAGGCCCGCCCACACCAGCGTCTGGGCGACCACCTCCGGTACGCCCTGCCGCGACACCGCCCGCTGGTCGAAACGGAAGACGGCCTGCGGGCCGAACGCCTGCACCAGCTCGTGCGCCAGCCCCTGCGGCGGAACGGGTGGCGCGGGCTGCACCTGACCGGGGTGCGGCAGCGGGACCCGGTTCGGAGCCGGGCGTGCCGGGCCGTCCGCGACCTGGTGCAACTCGCCCTGGTGCTCGATCAGATGGCGTACGCCCTGCTGGCGGGTGGCATGGTCGCGGCCGTACGGCGCCGTGTTGCTGATGCGCACCTGCGGCCAGGTCTCGCGGATCATGCGGGCGCAGTAGCCGCCCGGCAGCTCGCAGGACTCCAGCTCGGTGTGCAGCTCCAGGACCTGCTGGGGCGGTACGCCCATGGCGTTCAGCTCGTGGAGGATCTGCCACTCCGGGTGGGGGGTGCCCGGTGCGGAGCGGCGGATGAGCTGCTGCTCGGAGCCGTCCGGTGCGCGGTAGCGGAGCACGGCCATGTAGCCGGGGCCGACCATGGGCACACCGGCGGGCGGTTGGGGATAACCGTAGGCACCGGGTGCGCCGGCCGGCTGTGCGCCGGGGGGCATGCCGGGTGCGCCGGGTGGTTGTGCGCCCGGCGGCATGCCGGGTCCGGGGATTCCGGGCCCGGGGGCGGTCGGTCCGGCGGGACCGCCGGAGAGCATGGTGGCGGCCGCGTGGATGCCCCCGGGTCCACCGGGCGCGCCCGGGGCGCCGGGGTTTCCGGGGCCGGACGGTTCGGCGAACATCGTGGCCGCGGCGTGGACGCCGCCGGGACCACCGACCCCCGGGGTCCCGGGCGTTCCGGGTGCGCCGGGCGTTCCGGGCGGGCCGGGCTGGTTGGGCGCGCCTGCTCCGGGTGTGCCGGGCGGGCCGGGCGGCGGGGGTGTTCCGGGTACGCCGGGGGGCCCGGGTGGCGGGGGCGATCCGGGTGTGCCGGGGAATCCGGAGCCGGAGGAGTCGGCGAACATCGTCGCCGCGGCGTGGACGCCGCCCGGGCCGCCGGGCCCGGCAGGTCCGCCGTCGCCCGGAGTTCCGGGTGTACCCGGGGCGCCAGGCGCACCGGGGCCGTCCTGGGCGGCGTCCGCCGGAAGCGCCGAGACAAGCTGGGTGGGGATGTAGCCGCCGGCCGGGGCGCCGGGTGCGCCCGGTCCGGAGGCCGGAGGGGCGCCGGCCCCCGGGGTGCCGGGTGCGCCGGGGGGCGGGGGAGTGCCCACGCCTCCGCGGTTCGGGTTGCGGGGTGCCCTGGCCGTGGCGGCGTCGGCGATGTCGCTCGCGCCCTGGCCGTGCGACGGCGGTGTCCCGGGTGCTCCCGGCACGTTCGGCGGGAGCGGTGGCTGCGGGGGCACCGCGGGTGCACCGGATCCGGGCGCGCCCGGCCCGGCCTCGCCCGGTCCCGCCTGGCTCGGATCGTCGATGGCGGGGTTCACTGCCGTACGGGGCAACTGGCTGCCGCCCGACATCAGCTCCGTCTTGGCGTCCGCCGGTACGCCGGGCTGCGGGGTGTCCTCGTCGTCACCGACCAGGGGCGGTGCGAAGACCGTGGCGGGGAGCTCGACGGAGCGGTCGTCGTCGGGGCCGTGGGTGTTGGCGTCCGCCCAGGGTGTGCCGCCGGGGGACGTCCCGGGTCCGGGTGCGGAGGCTGAGGTTCCGGCCGTGGTCTCGTACGACGCCGGTGCGGGCTCCTCGTTCTGCGCGTGGGCGTCGGGCCAGGAGGCCCCGGCCGCGGCTGCGCCTGCACCGGCTTCCGTCGCGGACCCCGGTGGCTCGCCCTCCGGGGTGGCGCCGTACGCGGCTGCCGCTGCCGCCCCGGCGTCGGGCGTCCCGGTGGAAGCCGAACCGGCCGCATCAGTGGAACCGGCCGAACTGTCCGAACCGGCCCCGTCAGGACCGGCCGAGCCGCCGGAAGCGCGCGAACCATTCGAACCGACCGAACCGCCCGAACCGCCCGTCCCCGTCGAGCCGGTGCGAGCGAAACCCGCCCCCGCCGTCGTCCCCGACCGCCGTTCCGGGATGCCGATCTGGTCCGCCGCCTCCTGCAGCCACTCCGGTGGTGTCAGCAGGAACGACGTGGCTTCCAGGTCGATCCGCTGGGGCGCCGCGTCGCCGTCCGCCGCTCCCGCGTCCTCGGGCGGGGTGCCGTACTCCTCCTCGTACCGGCGGATGATCTCGCCCACCGGGAGTGCCGGCCACAGCGTGGCCTCGCCGCTGTCGCGGGCGATGACCAGCCGGGCCCGGCCGCCGTCCGTCGTGGGCCGGTCCTCGTGGTCCTCGGCCCAGGCGATGAAGCCCAGGTCGAACTCCCGGACCTCTACGTCGCGGTGCTGGTACGCCGGTACGTCGCCGTTGACCCAGCGCTCCGCGCGCTCCTGTGCCTGCGCGAAGGTCACCATCGCGCCTCACCCCTCCGTCGGGACGGCGTACGCGAAGCCGCCGTCCACCATCAGGTTCGCCACGGTCTCCAGCTCCGGCGGGTTGCCCGCCAGGCGCTGCAGGAAGTCGTCGAAGTCCTCACCGCACGGCAGCAGCAGCTGCTCGGCGCGCTCCTGGACCGTGGTGCCGTCGCGGTCGCGTGCGTCGTCGTACGCGCAGAACCAGACGGATCCGAGTGCCTGGCCCCGTACCTTCACCGCGAGGACGCCGCCCTGGACGAAGGCGATGCCCAGGTAGTCCTTGGTGAAGTGGTCGCGCAGGCACTTGTTGATGTAGACGAGGTCGTTGACGGCGGCCTCGTCGCGCACCGTGAAGAACGGCTGGTCGACCAGGAGCCCGAGTTCGGCGTCGAGCGCGACGCCGACCGGGGCGCAGCCCCCCGCCGCCTTGAGGAAGGAGCGGTACGCGCCGGGCAGCCGGTAGCCGAGGTCCTCCTCGGCGTTCCGGACCTGGTCCTCGGTGACCGACAGGTTTCTGCTGGGGAGGCCGAAGTGCGCGGGCCGGGTCTCCTGGAGGGGCCGGGTGCCGCGCTTGTTCTGGTCGACGGCGGCGGTGGCGAGGCCTCCGTGGTGCCGCAGGAGCGCCTTGACCTCGACGGGTACGAGTTCGATACGGCGGGTGCCGGGGACGTGGTGCCAGGTCCAGCCGTGCGGGGTGGCCACCGGTGGGAGGCTGGCCCACAGCTCGTGTCCGGCGGCGTGCAGGGCGGCATTGGCCGAGACGTAGTCGGTCAGGCGCAGTTCGTCGACTCCGAACCCCTCGGGGGGTTCGGCGATTTCAGCCGCCGCCCGGGCGTAGGCGGAGAAGTCGGGCAGGCCGTGGTCGTCCACCCGTACGCCTCTGGGGTGGCGGGCGGCGCGGACCGGATCCGGGAAGTTCACGACCTGCCCGGCGTAGGCCGAGTTCGGTGGCGCGGCGTGCCCGAGCCGACCTGTCGTCATGGCTGTTGCCCCCTGCTGCGTCTGGCTATTGCCGCACAGCCTATGCGGTGGCGCTGCGGGGGTCTCTTCCCGGTGGACCGGCTCCGCGTCCCCGCGCGGGCGGTCCTGAACGCGTCCTTCCGTACGGCGGCCGGACCGGGTCCGGGGCCGGTTCAGCCGTCGGCCGCCGCAGTGAGCTTCTCGTGCTGCTCGGCGGCGACGCTCTCCTCGACCGGGGCGGCCTTTCCGGCCATCGGGATGGAGAGATAGGTGGCGGTGTTCGCGCCGCTGCGCACCACGGTGACGACGACGGCCCCGCCGCTCTTCCCGTCCCCGCCGCCCTTCTCGCTCAGGGTGAAGGTGACGGATTCGTCCCCCGCGTCGGCTCCTTCGGCGTCGCTGACGGTGTACCGGGTGGTGCCGCCGCCGTTCCGGGTGCCGGTGAACGCGGCGCAGGTGCCGGTCGCCTTCTTCAACTCGCCCAGCCAGGCGCCGGCTTCACCGTCGGCCCAGGCGGAGAGCTGCAGCGCCTGGAAGGTGCCGACCCCGCCGAACGTGCCCTTGGCGAGTGTGGCGTTGACGCTCGCGGTCCGCCGGTGCGAGGGCTTCGAGGCGATGGCGTCGGCGACGGCGCGGCATTCCTGGCGGTCGATCTCGGTGGGGGCCTCTGCGGTGATGCCGCCGGACTTGGTGCGCTCCACCTCGTAGCCGGAGATGTCGCGCTTGGTCAGCAGTGCGGAGGTCAATTCCGCTTTCGTCAGGGCGCGTACACCCTTGTCCTCTTCCGTATCGCTGTTCTGGGACCCGCCGGAATCTCCGCCGTCCTTGCCGTCCCCGGACGCGGGCCGGTCCTCCGCCGCGCGGTCCCCGCTGCCGCCGGTGCACGCCACCGCGGACAGCGCGAGGACGGGTACGGCGAGGAGGCAGGCGAGGACAGGCCGCCTGCGGGCGCGGGTAAGGCGGCTGCGGGAACGGGCGGATGGCCGGGTACGCATGTCCGGAACCCTCCCGCCTCGCCGTCCCGCCCGCAACCCCCCGGTAGGAGAACGGCGCGCCAGCGGCCGTCCGTGACTTCCCCATCTGCCAGCACATTTGGCAGGCTGTCCCCCGCAACTCGGGGGATTGCACGGGAGGGAAGAGCACCACCATGAACGCCGCACCAGAGATCGACGCCGCCGACGCGTCCGGCCCGGCAGGCAGGCGGCCGGGCGATCCCCGGCTGAGCTGGAGCGTCACGGATGGCGCCGGTGGCCCGCCCGCGCTCCGTCACCGCCGTGACGGGATCCTGCCGGCCGTGGCGGCCGCGCTGTCCGTACGCGGCGAGATGCTGACGGCGACGGCCAGCAAGGGTGACCAGCCGCCCGTACTGCATCCGCTGGTGCAGGACTACCTGGACACGCTCAGCACCGACCGGCGGGAGCGCTTCACGGGCCGGTGCCCCGAGGCGGTGCTGCTGTCGCGTTTCCTCTCGGGGGCGGAAGGAGCGCGCAGCAAGCGCGCTTCGCGCAAACCGCTCTCGCAGGGGGAGGCGCGGCGGGCGCTGAAGCAGGCGAAGCTCACCGCGCGGCACATCCGCGAGGACGGTGACCCCCAGCACGGCGCGTACGCCCCGCCCTGTCGTTCGTGCTCGCCGCTGCTGGCCCACTTCGGGGTGCGCGCGGTCGATCCGGCGACAGCCGGGAGCTGACGTGCGCGCTTTTGACCGGACCGCCGCCACGCGTTTTCCCGTCGCCGTCGATGCGGCGCTGCGCGAGGCGGGGTGGCAGCCGGGCCGCTGGGACATCCGGCAGGCGGAGATCTGGGCCGACGCGCTGCGCGCCCACGCCTCGCCCGCGGGGCACGAGCACACGGTCCTTCCGGCGGCCGTCGAGGCGTGGGCGGAGTTCGGCGGGCTGTATGTCGCGGGCGCGGGGCCGGGGCGGCACATAGCGCCCACGGCGCTGGTGGTGGACCCCATGAGGGGGCTGCACATGGCCCGTACGTTCGCCGATCTCGGGCGGGCGCTGGAGGCCGAGGTGTGTCCACTGGGTGCGGAGACGGGAGGCGCCGGCGCGGTGCTGGCGATCGATTCCGAGGGCCGGGTCTACAGCCTCGATCACACCGGCGACTGGTTCCTGGGGCAGGACATCGACCAGGCGCTCGCGACCCTGGTCACGGGCACGCGCCCGGCCCGCCTCTCGACGGGCGGCTGACGGGACGGCCGACGGCCGGTACGGATTCCGGGCCGCGCAGCTCGGGGCCGCGCAACTCCGGCCAGTTCGAGCCACCGGGTCCGTCCGGGCCACGGGCCGTGGGCCGTGGGCCATCGGGTCCGTACCGGTGCGAAGGCACGTACGGGCTCCGTGGTGTGCCGCGTGGTGTGCCGCGCGAGCGCGCCCGGGAAGGAAGCCCAGCTCTCTCGGACCGGCCTCACGGACCACTCTGTCGGACCGGTCTCACGGGACCGCTCTCTCGAACCGGTCTCTCAGACCGGCCGCAGGGCGTCCGGCGCGCGGTCCGGGAGGACCGCCGATACGCGGAAGCCGCCCGCGTCGGTGGGCCCGGACACGAATCCGCCGCCGAGGGCGGTGACCCGCTCCCGCATGCCGACCAGACCGTTGCCCCCGCTGGGGAGGCGGGCGCCGGCCACGCCCTCGGCCGGAGGCCCGTTCTCCACCAGGACCGCGACCTCGGACTCCCGGTGGGCGAGCCGCACCTGGGCCTTGGCGCCCGCGGCGTGCTTGTGGACGTTGGTGAGCGCTTCCTGGACGACGCGGTAGGCGGTCTGCTCGACACGGGCGGTGTAGGTGCGCAGGTCGCCCTCGACGGACAGCTCCACCGCCATGCCCGCCGCCCGTGACTGCCCGATGAGGGCCTCCAGTTCGCTGAGCGAGGGCCCGTCCGGCTCCTGCACGGCGACAGCGACGGGCCAGGCCGCCCCCGACAGCGACCCGGCCGCGAGCGCGATCCCGTCCCCGTCCGCCTCGGCGCCGCCGCGTGCCGTGGCGAACTCCGCGAGCCGGGCCGGTGCGGCGAGCCGGTCCTCGGTGCGCAGGACGCCGAGCATCTCGCGCAGTTCGTTGAGCGCCTGCCGCCCCATGTCGCCGACGAGGGCGGCGTTGCGCACGGCGCGCTCGGGGTCTTTCTGGGCGACGGCCTGGAGGGCTGCGGCGTGGACGACCATGAGCGATACGCGGTGGGCGACCACGTCGTGCATTTCCCGCGCGATGCGGGTCCGTTCCTCGTTGCGTGCCCACTCCGCACGCTCCTCGGCGCGTTCGGCGAGGAGGGAGAGTTCGCGTTCGAGGCCGTCGGCCCGTTCGCGCAGGCTCTCCACGAGGCGCCGGCGGGCGCCCACGTACAGGCCGAGCAGCAGGGACGGTGCGGCCAGGCCGATGGCCATGAGCGCGGAGACGAGGGTGGAGACCCAGAACGGCGGGCTGTAGCCGTCGCTCCGCATGTCCTGGTGGAAGCTGATGAAGGTGATCAGCAGGGTCCCGGCCATGGACATTCCGGCCAGGATGACGGTGATGCGGCGCGGCACGTCGGACGCGGCGAGCGTGTAGAGGCCCACGACGCCCAGCAGGAAGCCCATTTCGGCCGGGGTGATGGCGATCGAGACCAGCACGACCGCTATCGGCCAGCGCCGCCGCAGGACGAGGGCCGACCCGGCCACCAGGCCCAGGGCCACCCCGGCGGGCACCGCTACGTCCGCCTCGTGGGCGAAGGGGATCCCCTCGACCGCGCATTCGATGGCGGAGATGACGGCGAGGACGACGTCGAGCACCATGCTGCGCCGTCTCGCCCACCACCATGGGCCGGTCGGCGCCCCTCGCGCACCGGCTTCCCTGACTGCCCCCGTTGTGGTCATACCGACCAGCGTACGGGCGGCACGCGCGCATTATCCGCTGGGTTTCCCCACCTCTTGGCGCGGTCGCGTGCGGAGTGTCGCGTTATGCGGTATTCGCTCTCATCCAGAAAGATGTGCGCCGCAGAACACGGCATGACCACCATGACGGATAAAAGGGGCTTCAGGATGAGTGCGTCTGTGTCACCGCAGGGCTTCACCGCGGTACGGGGCCGCGAGCGTGGCTACCGGCCCGAGCAGGTCGACCGCATCGTCGGCGGGCTGTCGGCGTCCCGCGACGAGACCTGGGAGCGCGCGGCGCGCCTCACCGTCCTCGTCAAGGAGATGGAGGAGAAGGCCCGTCACCTGCGGGAGGCGGCGGAGTCGCTGCCGCAGCAGACCTACGAGGGGCTGGGCACCCGCGCCCAGGATCTGCTGTCCCTGGCCGAGTCGCAGTCGGTGGACCTGCGGGACGCCGCCGAGGCGGCGGGGCACGAGGTGCGCGAGGAAGCGGACGCGTTCGAGCGGACCGTACGGGAGCACGCGCGCGGTGTGGCGATGCGCGTGCGGGGGGACGCCGAGGCGTGGGCCGAGCGGTGCAGGGTCGTGGCCCAGCAGGTCGCCGACGAGATGCGGGTGACCGCGCGGCGCGACGCGAAGGAACTGCGCACCGACGCGGTCGCCGCCCTGAAGGAGATGCGGGAGCGGTGCGGGGATCTCCTGGCCGACCAGGAGAAGGAACAGGCGGCCCGCTGGGACGAGGCGGGGCGTGAACTGGCCGAGCAGGAGGCAGGGTTCGACGCCCGCGTCGAGGAGCTGGTGGAGCGGTCGGAGGCCGGGCTGGCGCAGGCACAGCGGCGGTTCGCCGAGGTCGACCAGGCGGCCCGGTACGGGCAGGAGGCGGCGGAGGCCCAGGCCGCGGACCTGCTGGCGCGGGCGCGGGCCTGGGAGGAGCGGGTCGTCGAGGAGACCGAGGCGGTGCTGGGGCAGCACGCGGAGCGGCGCGACGAGGTCCGCCGGCACCTGGACCATGTGCGGGGGAGCCTGGCGGCGCTGTCGGTCCGTGTCCCGGAGGGGAGCCAGGGAGGCAGGGAAGAGGTGGCGGAGACCGGATCGGTGCCGGGGCCGTCGGCGAGCGCGGAGGACTGAACGGGTGGGCTCCGCGGAGGACGGGACGGACCGGCGCCGCGGAGGACGGAACGCGTCGGCACCCGCGGACCCGTAGGCCATCGCCCGCTCGCGCATCCGCCCGCGTGGATCCGCTGGATCCGCTCACGTGGACCCGCTCATGCGGACGGGGTCCGCCCGCCGTGTCGGGACTACGCGCCCCCGCCCGTATCGGTGTCCTCGCGGCCCGGCCCTGGCTCGCTGTCGGGCAGGACGGGGAAGCGGCGCGGGGCCAGGAGCAGGAGGACCAGGAAGGCGAGGGCCGCGGCGGCCGCCGCTCCCACGTACACATGGTCCACGGCCGCGTCGACCGCCCGTCGCAGATAGTCCGCCGCGGTGTCCGAGAGCGCGCCGGGACGCTCGAGGGCGTGCGAGACCGAGTCGAGGCTGTCCGGCAGCTCCGGCCGGATGGCGGCGGGTGCCTCGGCCAGGCGCCCGGCGAGGGTGGCGTTGGCGACCGCCCCGAACAGCGCCGCGCCCACGCTCTGCCCGATCTGCCGGTTGAAGAGCACGGAGGCCGTGGCCGTACCGCGCTCGGCCCATTCCACCGAGGACTGCACGCCGATGATCAGCGGGAGTTGGAAGATGCCCAGCGCACCCCCGAGCAGCAGCATGATCAGCGCGGGCATCCACGGTTCGCCGGGATACGGGAGCAGTGGGAAGGCCAGGAGGATCAGCGTGGCGAGGCCGATGCCCAGCAGCGCGCTCTGCCGGAAGCCGATGCGGTTGTAGACATGGCTGCTCAGCGCGGCCGAGACCGGCCAGCTCAGGGTCATGACGGAGAGCACGAACCCGGCGGCGGTGGGCCCGAGTCCCAGGACGGACTGGGCGTAGGTCGGCAGGAAGACGGTGGGGGCGACCATGAGCAGGCCGAGGGCGCCGAGGGCGAGGTTGACGGCGGCGATCGTCCGCCGCTTCCACACCCAGCCGGGGATGATCGGGTCGGCGGCCCGGCGCTCGATGACGACAGTCGCGGCGGCGCATGCCGCGCCGGCGGCGAACAGCCCGAGCGAGGGCGCCGACAGCCAGGGCCAGGCCACGCCGCCCTGGACCAATGCCGTCAGCAGCAGTCCGCCGCAGGCGAAGACGGCCAGCGCCCCCGCCCAGTCGACGCGGGGCATGCGGAAGGAGCGCCGGCGCCCCGCCGTTCGCGGTGACGGCCGCGGCGGCCTCGCCGGTACGGTCTCGCGGAGATGACGGCTGATCAGCCACAGGGCGACGGCGCCGACGGGCAGGTTGATGAGGAAGATCCAGCGCCAGTGGGCGTACGCCACGAGGAGGCCGCCGAGGGCCGGTCCCGCCACCGCGGAAACGGCCCACACCGTCGAGAGCTTGGCCTGGATCTTGGGCCGGTCCTTCAGGGGGTAGAGGTCGGCGGCGATCGTCTGGACCGTCCCCTGGATCGCGCCTCCGCCGAGACCCTGCACGATGCGGAAGGCGATGAGGCCGCCCATGTTCCAGGCACCCGCGCACAGCAGGGAGCCGACGAGGAAGAGCACGATGCCGCAGACGAGGACGGGCTTGCGGCCGAAGGTGTCGGACAGCTTGCCGTACACGGGGAGGGTGACGGTCACGGCGAGCAGGTAGCCGGAGAAGAGCCAGGAGAAGACGGAGAAGCCGCCGAGGTCGCCGACGATCTGCGGGACGGCGGTCGAGACGATCGTGGTGTCCAGTGCGGCCAGCGCCATGCCGAGCATGAGCGCCGCGGCGACGGGGCCGCGGTGGGCGGTGGGGGCGGGCGCGGCCTCGGATGCAGCGCCGTGGCCCGTACGTCTCGCGGTGCCGCTCACCGTGCCCCTCTCCAGGTCCGTGTACAGCGTCCTCGGTTCTGACGTACGTCTTCGGTTCCGTGTACGTCCCTCGGGTGCGTGTACGACGCACCCTTCCATGCGGTGCCCGGGTTCCGAAACAGGGGGCCTGCGCTCCCTACCGACGGCGGGAGAGCCCGCCGCTCGTGGGCCCGGCCGGGGCCCCGACCCCCCTACGCCACCCGTCGGTTCCCCCGGACCCTCATAGGGGCGGATCCGGGCTTGACCCTCCGGTTACGGGAGGGTGCAGGCTCGGACCGTACGCCCGGCTCGGCCCAGGGGCGGACGACCCCTAGGGGGAGGTCCGTACTTGGGGGCAGCCGGGGTTCGTCCTGCTGGAGGAGGAGGGGATCAACGTGCCGCCCCTAGCCTTCTCGTGGGCCCCCAAGGGGGGCCGCGGGACTCCGGGGAGTGGGGCCAGTTCCCGGAGTCCCGCGGCGGAGGGGTGGGGAAAACCCCCCTCCCGGACGGTGCCGCGCACCCGTGCGCGGCACGGCCGAGCACCCGCAGACTCGGGCCCTACCGGACGGGGGGATCGCCTTCCGTCCGCACACGACTGAGGAGAGACACCGTGACATCGGCTGTGACCATTCCCAGGACCGGGGGCAGTGGAGGGCGTACGGCCGTTGCCGCGCGGGCGCGTCAGGTGCTGAAGGCCTACGGGTCGGGCGAGACGCGCGTCGTCGCCCTCGACCATGTCGACGTGGACATCGCCCGTGGGCAGTTCACCGCGATCATGGGCCCGTCGGGCTCCGGCAAATCCACGCTCATGCACTGCCTGGCCGGCCTCGACACCGTGACCTCGGGCCAGATCTTCGTCGACGAGACCGAGATCACCAAGCTCAAGGACAAGAAGCTCACACGGCTTCGCCGGGACCGTATCGGCTTCATCTTCCAGGCGTACAACCTGCTGCCGACGCTCAACGCGCTGGAGAACATCACGCTGCCCATGGACATCGCGGGACGCAAGCCCGACCGCGAGTGGCTGAACCGCGTCGTGAAGACCGTCGGTCTGGCGGACCGGCTGAAGCACCGGCCGACCGAGCTGTCCGGTGGCCAGCAGCAGCGCGTCGCCGTGGCCCGCGCCCTTGCCGCCCGCCCCGAGATCATCTTCGGTGACGAGCCGACCGGGAACCTGGACTCGCGCGCAGGCGCGGAGGTCCTCGGCTTCCTGCGGCGCTCGGTCGACGAGCTGGGCCAGACCATCGTCACCGTCACCCACGACCCCGTCGCCGCCGCGTACGCGGACCGGGTGCTGTACCTGGCCGACGGGCGGATCGTGGACGAGATGTACAACCCGACCGCCGAGCAGGTCCTGGACCGGATGAAGAACTTCGACGCCCGCGGGAGGGTGTCGTGACGGTCGTCAGAACGTCGCTGCGCAACTTCCTTGCGCACAAGGGGCGGATGGCGCTCTCCGCCATCGCCGTCCTGCTGTCGGTGGCCTTCGTGTGCGGCACGCTGGTCTTCTCCGACACCATGAACACCACCTTCGACAAGCTCTTCGCCACCACTTCGGCAGACATCACCGTCAGCCCCAAGGGCCAGAAGGGCGGAGGTGAGGTGCCGCGGACCGGCCGGCCCGAGTCGCTGCCTGCCCGGACGCTCACCGAGGTGAAGAAGGCGAAGGGCGTGAAGTCCGTCGAGGGCGCCGTCAACAGCATGAGCGTGACGGTCGTCGACTCCGACAACAAGAACATGGGCTCCAGCACCGGCGCCCCGACCATCGCGGCCAACTGGACCGACAACGAACTGCGCGCCATGGAGATCTCGGAGGGCCACCGTCCGCGCGGTCCCACCGAGGTCATGGTCGACGGGGACACCGCCGAGAAGCACAAGCTGAAGCTCGGCGACGAACTGCGCACCATCGCCGTGACCGGAGACTTCCGGGCGAAGATCGTCGGCATAGCGGCCTTCAAGGTCACCAACCCCGGTGCCGCGGTGGTCTACTTCGACACGGAAACGGCCCAGCGCAAGCTGCTCGGCGGCAAGAACGTCTACACCTCGGTCTCCGCCACCGCCGACGCCGGCGTCACCGACGAACAGCTCAAGAAGAACGTCGCGTCCGAACTCGGCGGCGGCTACAAGGTGCAGACGCAGAAGGAGGCCGCCGACTCCAGCCGCGAGGGCATCGGCGACTTCCTCGACGTGATGAAGTACGCGATGCTCGGCTTCGCCGGAGTCGCCTTCCTCGTCGGCATCTTCCTCATCATCAACACCTTCTCGATGCTGGTCGCCCAGCGCACCCGCGAGATCGGCCTGATGCGCGCCATCGGGGCGGGCCGCCGGCAGGTCAACCGCTCGGTGCTGATCGAGGCGCTGCTGCTGGGCTTCGTCGGCTCGGTGGTGGGTGTCGGGGCGGGCGTGGGCCTCGCGGTCGGCCTGATGAAGCTCATGGGCCTCCTCGGGATGCACCTGTCCACCGCGGATCTGACGGTCAAGTGGACCACTCCGGTGGTGGGCGTGACCCTGGGCGTCGTCGTCACGGTCCTCGCCGCGTACCTGCCCGCGCGCCGCGCCGGCAAGGTCTCGCCGATGGCCGCCCTGCGCGATGTCGGCACCCCGGCGGACCGGAGGACCGGCTGGGTCCGCGCCGTCCTCGGACTGGTGCTGACGGGCGCGGGCGGGGCCGGCCTCTACGCCGCGGCCAAGGCCGACAAGGCGGTCGAGGGCTCGATGTTCCTGGGCCTCGGCGTGGTACTCACCCTCATCGGCTTCGTCGTCATCGGGCCGGTGCTCGCGGGCTACGTGGTACGCGTCATCAGCGTGATCGTGCTGCGGATGTTCGGACCCGTGGGGCGGATGGCGGAGCGCAACGCACTGCGCAACCCGCGGCGTACGGGCGCCACCGGCGCGGCCCTGATGATCGGACTCGCGCTGGTCGCCGGCCTCTCCGTGGTCGGCTCCTCGATGGTGGCCTCGGCCACCGACCAGCTCGACAAGTCGGTCGGCGCGGACTTCATCGTCCAGTCCGACACCGGCCAGCCGATCCAGCCGCAGGCGGCCAAGGCGCTGCGGACCGCCACCGGGGTCGACCACGTCACCGAGTACAAGAACCTCGCGACGCGGATCACCACCCCGGACGGCAGGACGGGTGACGCCGGCCTGGTCGCGGCCGACCCGACGTACGCGCAGGACCTGCGGCGGGAGACCGTCTCGGGCGAACTGTCCGCCGCCTACGGCCGGAACGCCATGTCGGTCGGCGACACATACGCCAAGAAGCACGGCATCAAGGTCGGGGACAGGCTGAAGGTGGCCTTCCAGGACGGCGAGACCGCGCGCCTGAAGGTCGCGGCGATCACGTCCGACGACTCCTCCGTCGACAAGGGCGTGAACTACACCAGCATCGCGACCGCCGAACGCCATCTGCCCGAGAAGCGGATGCCGTTGAACACGATCATGTTCGCGAAGGCGGAGGCCGGTAAGGAGAAGGCCGCGTACACCGCGCTCAAGGACTCCATGAAGGAGTACCCGCAGTACACGGTGCGCGACCAGACCGACTACAAGAAGCAGTTGAAGGACCAGGTCGGCCAACTGCTCAACATCGTCTACGGCCTGCTGGCACTGGCGATCATCGTGGCGGTGCTCGGTGTCGTGAACACCCTGGCCCTCTCGGTGGTCGAACGCACCCGGGAGATCGGCCTGATGCGCGCCATCGGCCTCTCCCGCCGCCAGCTCCGGCGCATGATCCGCCTGGAGTCCGTCGTCATCGCCCTCTTCGGCGCCCTTCTGGGACTCGGCCTGGGCATGGGCTGGGGCGCCAGCGCCCAGAAGCTCCTGGCCCTGCAGGGTCTCGAGGTTCTGGACATCCCCTGGCCCACGATCATCACGGTCTTCATAGCCTCGGCGTTCGTGGGCCTGGTCGCCGCCATGATCCCGGCGTTCCGGGCGGGCCGGATGAACGTGCTGAACGCGATCGCGACGGAGTAGAAGGAGCAGGGCAACGGGGAGGCCGCGGTGCGGCCTTCGCGGCGACGGGCCCCCGGGAACGCTTCGACGGGAGCGGGCCCGGGGGCTCGTCGTGTCCGGGCGGGCGCGGTGCGACGCCGGTCTCACGGCGGATAACCGTGCCGCCCGTAGAGGCGGACGAAGCTCGCCCCCGTCAGGATCCCCTCGCGCGCCAGGCCTGCGTCCGTGCGCACGAAGGAGACCACGTCCTCTCTGCCACCCGGGCCGATGGGCGCCACCAGGCGGCCGCCCGGGCGGAGCCGGGCGGTCACGGGCGGAGGGACCTTGAGGAAGGCGGCCGAGATCAGGACCGCGTCGTACGGGGCGTGCTCCGGTACGCCCAACGTGCCGTCGCCGACGAGGAGTTCCACCGTGCCGATGCCCTCGCCGAGGAGGTTGCGGCGCGCCTCCTCCACCAACTCCGGCCATCTGTCGATGCTCACGACATCTCCCGCCACGCGGGCGAGGAGGGCCGTCTGGAAGCCGTGGCCCGTGCCGATCTCCAGGACGTGCTCGGTGCCGGTGAGTTCGAGGCCCTCGATCATCAGCGCCGACAGCGAGGGCTGCGACGTGACCTGCCCGCGGCCGATGGGGAGCGGTGCGTCGATGTAGGCCGCGGCGGCGTGGGCGGCGGGCACGAAACGCGTGCGCGGCGTCGTCCGCAGGGCCTCCAGCACCCGTCTGTCGCGGACGCCGGCCGCCAGGGCGGCGCGGACCAGGTCCTCCGGCGAGGAGGCCGAAGAGGGCGGTGACGGCCCGGAGTTCTTCCGTCGGCGTCCGCTTCCGGCCATCACGCCCGCCCCAGCGTCAGCAGGCCGCCGCCCGGCCCGAGGCCGACCTGGACTCCCGCGCCGTGGCTGATCCGGTCCAGGAGGTCGCGCAGCCACGCGCAGTCCTCGCGCGCCGCCGGGCGCAGACGCATCCGGTGCGCCTGCAGCGGGACGATCCGGCCGCCGGTCAGCCGGCCGCTGTCCGGGTCCACCGTGACGAGCCAGAGCAGCCGCAGGTCGTCCCGGAACTCCTCGTAGCCCCTGATCCCCTCGTAGTCGTCGATGAAGTCGCCGCAGCCGTAGAGGACGAGCCTGTCGTGGTAGACCTCCACCGGGCGGGGGTGGTGCGAGGAGTGGCCGTGGACGACGTCGACGCCGCCGTCGATCAGCGCGTGCGCGAAGCGGGCCTCGTCGCGGGAGACGCCGTAGCCCCAGTTGGGACCCCAGTGGACCGAGGCGATCACGATGTCCCCCGGCCGTTTGACCTGCCGTACGCGATCGGCGACCTGTGCCGCGTCCGCGGACGAGGGCGCGGGGACGAAGCCGACCCCCGGGCGGTCCGCCGTCGCAGCCCAGCGGCGGGGCACCCCGCTCGACGGCATCCCGAAGGAGAAGACGAGGACGCGCCCGCCCCCGGCGGTGCCGACGACGGCAGGCCGGTGGGCCTCGTCCGCGTTCCGGCCGGCCCCCACGGCCCGCAGCCCCGCACCGGCCAGGGCGTCGAGCGTCTCCTCCAGCCCGGTCACGCCGAAGTCGAGGACGTGGTTGTTCGCCAGCACGCACACGTCCGGGCGGGCGACCGTCAGACAGGGCAGATTGGCCGGATTCAGGCGGTAGTGGACCTGCTTCCCCGGAGCGAAGTCATCACTCTGCGTGATGCTGGTCTCCAGATTCACCACTCGTACATCCGGAGCCGTCTCGTCGAGCACGTGCAGGGCCTCGCCCCACGGCCAGGAGAAGTCCGCCGGATGCGGGACCGGGCCACTGGCCGCCTCGGCCAGCGCGACATAGCCGCGGGCGTCCCGGATGTACCGCTCGTGCAGCCCGGGGTCGCCGGGGCAGGGAAGGATGGCGTCGACGCCGCGGCCGAGCATCACGTCGCCGCAGAGGAAGAGCGTCACCGGGTCTCCCCGCATGCTGTCCACGCTAGGCCGCCCGGGAGTCGAAGCATCGGCCCGCGATCGCGCCGGCCGTCCGGGACCGCAGGAGTCGTAGGGCGGCCCGGGGCCCTCGCCGCTTGATTCCGGCCCGATCGTCGCCCTCCCGGCCCCCGCGTCCGGGACTCCACGCCGGTTGTCGGCAGGGCGACGTACGCTGGACACCCCGGCCCGTTCGACGTGTCGGGCGGTTCGCGTTGCACTCAAGTGATCACCCCGGGACGGAAACAGCCTTCATGAGCCTGCACGGTCTGCTCGACGCCGTCGTCAACGATCCCGCGCTCGCCGAAGCGGTGAAGGCCGCCGCCGACGGCAACCGGCAACACGTCGACCTCGTCGGTCCGCCCGCCGCCCGCCCGTTCGCCGTCGCCGCCCTCGCCCGCTCCCGGGCGGGCGCCAAGGGGAGCGGTGCCACCGGCGGAGCCCCGGGAGGCGCAGGCGCCGGCCGGACCGTCCTCGCCGTGACCGCCACCGGCCGCGAGGCCGAGGACCTCGCCGCCGCCCTGCGCTCGCTCCTGCCCGAGGACAGCGTCGTCGAGTACCCGTCCTGGGAGACGCTGCCCCACGAGCGGCTCTCCCCCCGCTCCGACACCGTCGGCCGCCGCCTCGCCGTGCTGCGCCGGCTCGCCCACCCCTCCGCCGACGACCCGTCCGCGGGCCCGGTGAGCGTTGTCGTCGCCCCCATCCGCTCCGTGCTCCAGCCGCAGGTCAAGGGGCTGGGCGATCTGGAGCCGGTGGCGCTGCGCAGCGGCGGGACCGCGGACTTGGAGGAGGTCGTGGACGCCCTGGCGGCCGCCGCCTACTCCCGCGTCGAGCTGGTCGAGAAGCGCGGTGAGTTCGCCGTGCGCGGCGGCATCCTCGATGTCTTCCCGCCCACCGAGGAGCATCCGCTCCGTGTCGAGTTCTGGGGCGACGACATCGAGGAGGTCCGCTACTTCAAGGTCGCCGACCAGCGGTCCCTCGAAGTCGCCGAGCACGGCCTGTGGGCCCCGCCCTGCCGTGAGCTGCTGCTCACCGAGGACGTACGGCGGCGGGCCGCGGCGCTGGCCGAGCAGCACCCCGAACTGGGCGAGCTGCTCGGCAGGATCGCCGAGGGCATCGCCGTCGAGGGCATGGAGTCCCTGGCCCCCGTCCTCGTCGACTCCATGGAGCTGCTGCTCGACGTCCTCCCTGAGGGGAGCATGGCCGTGGTCTGCGACCCGGAGCGCGTACGCACCCGGGCCGCCGACCTCGTCGCGACCTCGCAGGAGTTCCTGCAGGCCTCGTGGGCCGCTTCGGCCGAGACCTGGCGTGCGGGCGAAGCCCGTTCCGTCGAGGGCGGTGGTGGGCGGCAGGCGGGCAAAGCGCCCATCGACGTCGGCGCCGCGTCCCTGTGGGGCATCGCGGACGTACGGGAGCGGGCGCGCGAACTCGGCATGCTCTGGTGGACGGTCAGCCCGTTCGTCTCCGACCTGCACACCGAGGAGGACGGGCTCGACGGGGACGCCCTCCAGCTCGGCATGCGCGCCCCCGAGAGCTACCGCGGCGACACCGCCCGCGCCCTGGCCGACAGCAAGGGCTGGCTGGCCGACGGCTGGCGCACGGTCTACGTCACCGAGGGCCACGGCACGGCGGCCCGTACGGTCGAGGTGCTCGGCGGCGAGGACATCGCCGCCCGCCTGGAGGCCGATCTCGACGCCATCACCCCGGGCGTCGTCCACGTCGCCTGCGGCTCGATCGACTACGGCTTCGTCGACCACGGCCTGAAGCTCGCCGTCCTCACCGAGACCGATCTGTCGGGCCAGAAGGCCGCCGGGCGGGACGCGGCCCGTATGCCGGCCCGCCGCCGCAAGACCATCGACCCGCTGACGCTTCAGGCGGGCGACTACATCGTCCACGAACAGCACGGTGTGGGCCGGTACATCGAGATGGTGCAGCGCACCGTCCAGGGCGCCACCCGCGAGTACCTGGTCGTCGAGTACGCCCCGGCCAAGCGCGGCCAGCCCGGTGACCGGCTCTACATCCCGACCGACCAGCTGGAGCAGATCACCAAGTACTCCGGAGGCGAGGCCCCGACGCTGCACCGCCTCGGCGGAGCCGACTGGACGAAGACCAAGGCGCGCGCCAAGAAGGCCGTCAAGGAGATCGCCGCCGATCTGATCAAGCTGTACTCGGCGCGCATGGCGGCCCCCGGTCACACCTTCGGCGCGGATAGCCCCTGGCAGCGGGAGCTGGAGGACGCGTTCCCGTACGCCGAGACGCCCGACCAGCTCACCACGATCGCCGAGGTCAAGGAGGACATGGAGAAGTCGGTCCCGATGGACCGGCTGATCTGCGGCGACGTCGGCTACGGCAAGACCGAGATCGCCGTGCGCGCGGCCTTCAAGGCGGTCCAGGACGGCAAGCAGGTCGCGGTCCTCGTCCCCACCACGCTCCTGGTGCAGCAGCATTTCGCGACCTTCTCCGAGCGCTACTCCCAATTCCCGGTCGTGGTCAAGGCGTTGTCCCGGTTCCAGACGGACGCCGAGGCGAAGGGGGTCCTCGACGGCCTGCGGGAGAGCTCGGTCGACGTCGTCATCGGCACCCACCGCCTCTTCTCCTCCGAGACCAAGTTCAAGGACCTGGGCCTGGTCATCGTGGACGAGGAGCAGCGGTTCGGCGTCGAGCACAAGGAGCAGCTCAAGAAGCTCCGCGCCAATGTGGACGTGCTGACCATGTCCGCGACCCCCATCCCGCGCACCCTGGAGATGGCGGTCACCGGCATCCGCGAGATGTCGACGATCACCACCCCTCCCGAGGAGCGCCACCCGGTGCTCACCTTCGTCGGGCCGTACGAGGAGAAGCAGATCGGCGCGGCCATCCGCCGCGAACTCCTGCGCGAGGGCCAGGTCTTCTACATCCACAACCGTGTCGAGTCCATCGACCGTGCCGCCGCCAGGCTGCGCGAGATCGTGCCCGAGGCCCGTATCGCCACGGCCCACGGGCAGATGTCGGAGAACTCGCTGGAGCAGGTCGTGGTCGACTTCTGGGAGAAGAAGTTCGACGTCCTGGTCTCCACGACCATCGTCGAGTCCGGCATCGACATCTCCAACGCCAACACCCTCATCGTCGAGCGCGGCGACAACTTCGGCCTTTCCCAGCTCCACCAGCTCCGCGGCCGTGTCGGCCGGGGCCGCGAGCGCGGCTACGCGTACTTCCTCTACCCGCCCGAGAAGCCGCTGACCGAGACCGCCCACGAGCGCCTGGCGACCATCGCGCAGCACACGGAGATGGGCGCGGGCATGTATGTGGCGATGAAGGACCTGGAGATCCGCGGCGCGGGCAATCTGCTGGGCGGCGAGCAGTCGGGCCACATCGCGGGCGTCGGATTCGACCTGTACGTACGGATGGTGGGCGAGGCCGTCGCCGACTACCGCGCCTCGCTGGAGGGCGGCGTCGAGGAGGAGCCCCCGCTCGAGGTCAAGATCGAGCTGCCGGTCGACGCGCACGTCCCGCACGACTACGCGCCCGGCGAGCGGCTGCGCCTCCAGGCGTACCGCGCGATCGCCTCGGCGAGTTCCGAGGAGGACATCACCGCGGTGCGGGAGGAACTGGTCGACCGGTACGGCAAGTTGCCGGAGCCCGCGGAGAATCTGCTGCTGGTGGCGGGCCTGCGGATGCTCGCGCGCGCCTGCGGCGTCTCCGACATCACCCTCCAGGGCTCCAACATCCGCTTCTCGCCGGTGGAATTGCGCGAGTCGCAGGAGCTGCGCCTCAAGCGCCTCCACCCGCGCACGATCATCAAGCCGGCCACGAAGCAGGTGCTGGTGCCGCGCCCGGCCACGGCCCGTATCGGCGGCAAGCCGCTGGTCGGCCGCGAACTGCTGGCGTGGACGGGGGAGTTCCTCACCACCGTGCTCGGCGGCTGAGTCCGGAGCGGGCGGGAGCCGGAGCGGGGGAAGCGCGGGAGACGGAGCGGGGCCCGGTCCTAGGATGCGGTCCGGGGCCGGGCGCGTATCCGCCGGTACGCACCGGCCCGTACGGCCGACTCCCCACTCCCGACGGGACCACCGCCTTGATACGCACCTCGTTCGCTCCCCGTGCGGCCGTGGCCGCCGCCGTCACCGCCGCCCTCCTGGCCACCGCCGGATGCATGCCCGAGGACTCGAAGGAGGCGGGCGGCCACGGCGGAGTGGAACCCGCCGGGAAGGGCGGACCGGCCGTGGCCGCCGTGGACCGGCTGCCCGTCAAAGGGCGTGCGCCCAAGACCGGTTACGCGCGGGAACGATTCGGCTCGCCCTGGGCCGACACCGACAGCAACAAGTGCCCGACGCGCGACGACATCCTCGGGCGCGACCTGACCGATGTGGACCGCCGGGCCGCCTCGTGCGCGGTGACGTCGGGGACGCTGGCCCAGGACCCGTACACCGGGCGGCGCGTGGAGTTCCGGCGGGGCGGGGGCAGCGAGGTCGACATCGACCATCTCGTCGCGCTGTCCGACGCCTGGCAGAAGGGCGCGGGGCAGTGGGAGCCGCGCAAGCGCATCGCGTTCGCCAACGATCCGCTCAACCTCCTCGCCGTCGACGCGAGCACCAACCGCAGCAAGGGCGACGGCGACACGGCGACCTGGCTGCCGCCGAACAAGAAGTACCGCTGCACGTACGTCTCCGGGCAGGTCGCCGTGAAGAAGAAGTACAGCCTGTGGGTGACGCGGGCGGAGCGGGACGCGATGCGGCGCGTGCTGGATGGCTGCCCCGAGCAGCGCCTGCCCACCGGCGGCAACCCGACCCGGGCACCCGCCCGCTTTGGCGCGGGATGACCGCGTATCCGAAGTCGGGTACGAATCGTTGTCCGAATCAGTGGCCCGGGCCACGCGGACTCCCTACGATCGATCAGCACGTCGATCACCGCCAGGTCGCCGCCAGGTCACCGTCACAGCCGTCGTACGCTCGCACGTTCCATGCCGGGAGGCTCACTTGATCCGCCTGATCCGCCGCAGGACCGCGCTCTCCGTCTCCGCCGTCGCGCTGCTCTCCGCGTCGCCACTGCTCGCCGCCTGCGGCAGTGCCCCGCACCCGGGCTCGGCGGCCGTGGTCGACGGCGACCGGATCACCGTCGCCCAGCTCCAGTCGCAGGTGGAGGACGTACGGGAGGCGCAGCGCGGCTCGGCCCAGCCCGCGCAGCTCATCCGGAACAGCGGCCAGCTCACCCGCGCCACCCTCGGCAGCATGATCTTCAACCGGGTGCTGAACCGGGCCGCCGAGGACGCGGGCGTGACCGTCAGCCGCGGCGATGTGCAGAAGGCGCGGACCGCCATGGTGAAGCAGGCCGGAAGCCAGGACCGGCTGAACGCGCAGTGGCTCCAGCAGTACGCCATCGCGCCCGGGCAGGTCGACGAGGCCATCGGCAACCAGGTGGCCATGGACAAGCTCGCGCGAGCCCTCGGCGCCGACCGCAACAGCCCGCAGGGCGTCCAGAAGCTGGTGACCGCGCTGAGCGCGGCCTCCGGGGAGCTGGGGGTCGAGGTGAATCCCCGCTTCGGGGCGTGGAACGACAAGAAGGTGCAGCTCGGCGAGGCGAAGACGCCTTGGCTGCGGGCGGCCCCGAGCGAGAAGAGCCAGACCTGAGGCCGTAGGCCCGCAAGAGCGCGCACCAGCGGGGTCCGTGAGCCCGCTTCGGCCCCGACGCCGTACCTCCGCGCCGGGCCCGACGCCGTACCTCGCGGCGAGGCCCAAACGCCGTACCTCCGGGCCGGGGCGCGGGGGCGGGGGGGGGGGCCCCCCCCCCGGGGGGGGGGGTGGGGGGGGGGGGGGGGGGACCGCGGGGGCCCCCGGGCGGCGCGCCGCGCCCCCCCGCGGGGGCGCGGCG
>NZ_JBICVP010000006.1:0-17100 GCF_043199075.1 Streptomyces sp. NPDC048639 | reverse complement strand
CCCGCCCCGGCCGGCCCCCCCCCCCCCCCCCCCCCCCCCCCCCCCCCCCCCGGGGCGCCCCCCCCCCCCCCCCCCCGGGGGGGGGGGGGGGCCCCCGGGCCCCCCCCCCCCCCGGCCCGGAGGCGTGTGATCAGGAGGTGACGTCGAGCACGAGCTTGCCCCGCGTACGGCCCTCCTCGCCGCGCCGGTGGGCCTCGGCGGCCCGCTCCAGCGGCAGGACGTCCTCGACCTCCACGCTGACCTCACCGGCGTCGATCAGCTCACCGATCCGGGCAAGCGCCGGGCCGTCGGGCTCCACGAGGTAGGCGCTCGCCCGTACGCCGCGCGCCCGTGCCGCCTCCTCCAGCTCGGGCGAGACGCCCGAGGGGACGGCCACGATGAGGCCGCCCGGCCGGAGCGTCTCCAGCGAGCGGGTGCTCGTACGGTCCTGGCCCTCGCCGATCAGGTCGAGGACCACGTCGACGTCGCGCACCTCGTCCTCGAAGCGGACCGCCGTGTAGTCGATCAGTTCGTCGGCGCCGAGCGTGCGCAGCCAGTCGTGCTTGGCCTCGCGGGCCGTGCCGATGACATGGGCGCCCAGGTGCTTGGCGAACTGGACGGCGAAGTGGCCGACGCCGCCCGCCGCCGCGTGGATCAGGACGCGCTGCCCCTTCTCCACCCCTGCGGTGTCGGTGAGCGCCTGCCAGGCCGTGAGCGCCGCCAGCGGCACCGCGGCGGCCTCGGGGTGGCCGAGGGAGGCGGGCTTGCGGGCGAACTGCCGCGAGGGGGCGGTCACATACTCCGCGTACGCCCCGGCCTGGCGCGGGAACCAGGGCATCCCGTAGACCTCGTCGCCCTCCTTCAGCGTGTGCACACCGAAGCCCACGCGCTCCACGACACCGGAGACGTCCCAGCCCAGGATGTACGGGGGCTCGCCCAGCACTCCGGCCATCCCCCCGCCCTCCCGGGTCTTCCAGTCGACCGGGTTCACCCCGGCGGCGTGGACGCGCACCAGCACTTCGGTCGGCAGCGGCTCCGGCCGCGGCACCTCGGTCACGCGCAGGACCTCGGGTCCGCCGAGGGTGTCCTGGACGACCGCGCGCATGGCCGGGGACGTCTGGGCGTTGCTCATCACGCATCTCCTGAAAGGGGTGGTCGACGGCCGTGGGCGAGTGCCCGGCCGTTACGCCGAGGAACGTATCCGCATGGGTGTAGTTACCCGCAAGGGCGTCTACTATCTTTTGGAAAGCGGTCCTGAAGGATTCAGGACGACGGATTCGGAACGGAGGCGCGCAGCCGCCATGACCACCGACTGCACCACGGGCCGGCACGAGGTCCACGACGTCTACGCCGACCAGTGCCCCTGCCGCTTCGTGCTCGAACTGCTCGCCAACAAGTGGGCGGCGCTGGCCATCGGCGCGATGGAGGACGGACCGCAGCGGTTCGGGGCACTCCAGCGGCGGCTGCAGGGCATCAGCCCCAAGGTGCTGACGCGCACCCTGCGCCGCCTGGAGGACCACGGCTTCGTCGACCGCACCATCTACCCGGCCGTCCCCCTGCACGTCGAGTACGGCCTGACCGATCTGGGGCGCAGCGTCGCCGAACCGCTCGGTCATGTGCGGAGCTGGGTCGAGGACCACATCGACGACATCAGGTCGCTCCAGGGGGCCTGACGGGTGGGTTACGTTCGACCCGTGAACGTGAGCCCACCCGTGAACAGCGCCGACGAACCCGCCGAGTCCGCCGGCCGCATCGTCCTCCTCACCACCAGCCACCGGGTCGCCCCGGGCCTGCTCTCCTGGCCCGCATGGCAGGCCCTGCGCGGCGCCGACCGCATCGTGTGCCCGGATCCGGACCATCCGCAGCTCCCGTATCTGCACGAGGCGGGGCTGGACATCGAGCATGTGGTCCCCTCGGCGCGCGATCTGGTCGAGTACTGCCGGGGCGGACGCACCACGGTCGTCATCCCCTCCGGCGAGGGCGATCCGGACCTCACCGACGGCCTGGCCAGGATGGCCGGTTCGGGCCGTGAGCGGATGCCGGACCTCGAACTGCTGCCGGCCTCGTACGACCTGCCCGGCGCCCGTCTGCTGGACCTCGTCCAGGTCATGGACACCATCCGCGCCGCCTGCCCGTGGAGCAGCACACAGACCCATGAAGGCCTGGCCAAGTACGGGATCGAGGAGGCGTACGAGCTCGTCGAGGCCATCGAGGCAGGCGACCGGCACGAGCTGCGGGAGGAGCTGGGCGACGTGCTGCTGCAGGTCGTCTTCCACGCCCGTATCGCCGAGGAGGACCCGGACGAGCCGTTCTCGATCGACGACGTGGCGGGCACGATCGTCGAGAAGCTCATCCACCGGCACCCGCATGTCTTCGGGACCGAGACGGCCGAGACCTCGGAGGACGTCAAGGCGCACTGGATGCGCACCAAGGCCGTCGAGAAGCAGCGCGAGTCCGTCACGGACGGCATTCCGCTGGGCCAGCCCGCGCTCGCGCTCGCCTCCAAGCTCGCCGCCCGGGTACGGACTGCGGGCCTGGCGGTCGATCTGCCCGCGTCCCCGGGCGGGGGAGACGTCGGCGAGCAGCTCCTGGCGCTGGCGGCACGGGCCGAGGCGGAGGGCACGGATCCCGAGTCCGCTCTGCGCGCCGCCGCCCGGGCCTACCGCGACGCCATCCGTACGGCCGAAGGGACCGACTGACTTCCCCCGGCCCGGGTACTCGTGAGCCATGTTCGAGCTGACCATGGAATTCGCCGCGCGTCGGGACTACCTGGTCGGGATCGCTCCTCTGGTCGTCGGGATCTTCGTGGTGATCCTGCTGGTCGGAGCGGTGATCCTCGGTCTGCGGGTGCGTTCCCGCGAGCCGGAGCCGTCCAAGGACCCGCAGCCGCGGGGCGGCGCCTGGGGCACGCACGAGGAGCACGAGTCGGGCTCCTCGCCCGAGAACCACGGGCCGGGCCACCAGGACGTGGCACGCCCGCGGACGGACTTCCAGGAGCGCCGCAGGCCGCACGACGTGCCGCAAAACGGTGTGCGCCACATGCCGTACGAGTTCGACAACACCCCCTCGGAGTCGGCCGCCGACGAAGGCGAGCCGGAGGGGCGCAAGTGGGACCGCGGCGGCAGTGGGCACGGCACGGGCTGACGCCACCGCGAACCCCCCGCCGCCGGGTGCGGTGCTCCGCCGGGGGCCGCGGGCGAGCGGGAGGTCACAGGGCCGGGGCGTTGACGGGGCGTCACCGGCCTCGGAAGACTGCCGGGCATGGTGATCACCGGACAGCGCAGCGGATACCGCAGGAAGCGCGTGCTCGAGGCGGCGGGCGCGGCCGTGTCGCGGTTGGCACGACCGGACGGGCACGGGCGCGGCGCGCTCGCCGCGTTCGGGGCCCTGGCCGCCGCCGACGTGGCCGCCGTGGCCGGCAACCCGCGCGGACTGCGCCGGGCCGCGAAGCCGTTGCTGATGCCCGTGCTCGCGGGGCACGTACTGCGCAGCCGCAACGACGCGTCCGAGCCCGTTCCCAAAGCGCTGGTCGCCGGGCTCGCCTTCGCCGCCGCGGGCGACACCGCGCTGCTCTTCGACAAGCACGAGTCCGCGTTTCTCCTCGGCATGGCGGCCTTCCTGGGCACACAGGTCAGCTACACCGCCGGCTACACCCGGCTCGGCGCGCTCCGCGGCATCGTCAGGAAGCCCTGGCCGGCTCTCGCCTGCCTGGGCGGCTGGGCCGCGATCAACGCGCTGCTGGCCCCGTCCCTGGAGGAGCGGCTCCGCCTTCCCGTCGCCGGGTACAGCCTCGCGCTGACGGTGATGGGCGCCGCCGCCCTCGGCGTCGGCGGCAAGGTCGCCGCGGGTGCCGGTTCCTTTCTCGCATCGGACCTGCTGATCGGCCTTCAGGCCGCGGGTTACGAGCTGCCCTCACGGCAGACCCACGAGGTCCTCGTCATGGCCGGTTACCTCCTCGGCCAGTACCTCATCACCTCGGGCTGGCTGGAGCACGCCGAAGCCCGGCGTGCCGTCACGGCGTAGCCGCCCGGACGACGCAGCCCCGCGAAACAGGCCGGTGGCCTTCCGCACGTGCGGAAGGCCACCGGCCTGTGGTCCGTCCGGAAAGGCCGGTGGCCTCCCGCGTCGTCGCGGGAGGCCACCGGTTTCCGGCGCAGGGGTGATGGGGCGGGGAGGGAGGGCCAAGCCTGAGCTCACCACCTGCGCGGAGACTTCGCTCAGTGGTGCTTCTTCTTGGAGTGCTTCTTGTGGTCGTGCTTCTTGTGGTCGTGCTTCTTCTTCTCGACCTTGTGCTCTTCGCCCGAGGCGTTGATGCAGGTGTTGCCGAACGCGGCGTTGAGCAGGCCACCGCCGTCGACGCTGTTCCCGCACAGGTTGACCGGGATGTGGATCGGGGCCTGGAGCACGTTGCCGGAGATGGCGCCCGGGGAGCGGACAGCCGCACCCGTGGCCTCGGAGTCGGCAGCGGCGGTGCCGGCGGCACCGGCGACCACGGCGCCCGCGGCGGCTGTGACGGCAAGCGTCCTGATCATCCGTGACATGTTCTTTCTCTCCTCTGCAGAAAGGAACCAATCCGCCTCCTTGGCGGCGTTGGCATCCGCGACAACGCGACCGGACACGGCAAGTCACGGGCCGTTAGGCCGAATGGGATCGCAGGACGCCGCGGACCGCCCGGCCGAGCGCCGGGATACGGTCGAGGCGTGCACGAGGAGAACCCCGCCCCGACCACCCCGCCCGCGCTCTTCACCTGGGAGTTCGCCGCCGACCCGTATCCGGCCTACGCGTGGCTGCGCGAGCACTCCCCGGTGCACTGGACCCGGCTGCCCAGCGGGGTCGACGCATGGCTCGTCACCCGGTACGCGGATGCCAAGCAGGCCCTGGCCGATCCGCGGCTGTCGAAGAACCCCGCACGCCATCACGAGCGTTCGTCCGCCGAGTCGCCCGCGGGCCGGTCGGCGCACGCCAAGGGGAAGGTCGGCATTCCCGGTGAGCGCAGCGCCGAGTTGATGACCCATCTGCTCAACATCGACCCGCCCGACCACACCCGCCTGCGCCGGCTCGTCTCGAAGGCGTTCACCCCGCGCCGCGTCGCCGAATTCGCGCCGCGCGTCAGTGAGTTGACGGACCGTCTCATCGACGCGTTCGCGGAACGGGGCGAGGTCGACCTCATCCATGAATTCGCCTTCCCGCTGCCCATCTACGCGATCTGCGACATGCTCGGCGTACCGGCGGAGGACCAGGACGACTTCCGCGACTGGGCCGGGATGATGATCCGGCACGGCGGCGGACCGCGCGGCGGCGTCGCCCGTTCGGTGAAGAAGATGCGCCGCTATCTCGCCGAGTTGATCCATCGCAAGCGCGCCGACCTCGGCGACGACCTCATCTCGGGCCTGATCCGCGCGAGCGATCACGGCGAGCACCTCACCGAGAGCGAGGCCGCGGCGATGGCGTTCATCCTGCTCTTCGCCGGGTTCGAGACGACGGTCAACCTGATCGGCAACGGCACGTACGCGCTGCTGCGCAACCCCGGCCAGCGGGAGCGGCTCCACCGGGCCCTCGCGGAGGGCGACGAGACGCTGCTGGCGAGCGGGGTCGAGGAACTGCTGCGCTACGACGGGCCGGTGGAGCTCGCCACCTGGCGGTTCGCCGTCGAGCCGGTCACCATCGGCGGGCAGTCCATCGCCACCGGCGATCCCGTCCTCGTGGTTCTCGCCGCCGCCGACCGCGATCCGGCGCGCTTCGCCGATCCCGGCACGCTCGACCTCGCCCGCGGCGACAACCAGCACCTCGGGTACGGCCACGGAATTCACTACTGTTTGGGCGCTCCGCTCGCCCGGCTGGAGGCACAGACCGCTCTCGCCACACTTTTCCGGCGCCTTCCCGACGTACGACTCGCGGCGGAACCTGACGATTTGCGCTGGCGCGGAGGGCTCATCATGCGTGGATTGCGCACGCTTCCGGTCGAGTTCACCCCCTCTAAAATTTGAGCGGGTTTCAACTATGTGATCTTCGCGTGATCTCCACTACATCGTCTTGTGACAGCACGCCGACCTCGCTACCTTCTGCGGCAGCTTCGCACCACCGCTCGCTCGAAAGGCACCACATGCGTTCCGGGACCGGTCGGCACCGCCGCCCTCGTCAAGCACCGGCCATCTTCGTCACGGCTGGCGTGACAGGTTCGGCGATCGCGCTGCCGCTGCTCGCGGCCGGTGGCGCTCAGGCCGCGGACACCGACACCTGGGACCGGGTCGCGCAGTGCGAGAGCGGCGGTCTGTGGAGCGCGGACACGGGCAACGGCTACTACGGCGGAGTGCAGCTGACCCAGAACACCTGGGAGGAGTACGGCGGTCGCGACTACGCGCCCCGGGCCGATCTCGCCAGCCGCTCCCAGCAGATATCCGTCGCCGAGAAGATTCTCGACGCCAAGGGGCCCCAGGCGTGGCCGAACTGCGCGCTGGACGCCGGCCTCACCGATGACGGCGAGGCCCCCGACGTGGATCCCGGCGTCGACCTGTCGCGGCCCATCGAAACCCTGCTCCCCGGTGAATCCGCCGTTCCCGACCGGGACTCCGGCGAGCCCAGCCCCTCGGAATCGTCCCCGTACGACGACGACACCGAGGACCGCGGCGAATCCGGCGCTCCCTCGGAGGACTACGGCGACCAGGAGCCGGGCGGCTCGGAATCGGCCGCTCCGTCCGGCGGATCCGGCGCCGGCAAGCACCGCGGCGCGCCCGCGGACGAGGGGTCCGGGAGCGGTGCGGGCGACTCGGACCGCACGGCGGACGAGGGCAAGGACCACGAGAACGGCCGTCACGCCTCCCGCGGCAGCGGCTCCGACCGTGCGGAGCAGGAAGGCGACTACACCGTCCGACCGGGTGACAGTCTGTCGGGAATTGCCGAAAAGCACTCGCTCGCGGGCGGTTGGCCCGCGCTGTACGAGGCCAACGAGTCCGTGGTCGGCGGCGACCCGAACCTCATTCTCCCTGGTCAGACGCTCGACCTCGAATCGTCCGCGCGCTAGTTCGCGGGTGCGGGCAGCGCTGGGGAGCGACTGAGAGAAGCATCTCATCGGCCCAACGGGCGTGCTGCGCCCGCCTGGTGTGCCCGCACCTGTCCCCACCTGCGTAGATAAGGACAACAGAAGGAAAAGTAGGGGCTCCTGGTGCCGGATGTCGGTTTTTGAACCGGTGGGACTTGTGTGCTTACCGTCGAAGCCGCTCGCCGCACGGTGGGCGCCGCCGACCATCACGCCTAATCCTGCCGGTGGCCGGAGGACAGTCGACGCGCAAGCGCCGTAGGCAGGAGCGGGGGACCCAAGGTAAGTGCCGGAAGGGCCGCGACAGCGGACCGGACGGCTAGGGGTGAAGACCGGTGCGAGAGCACCGGGCCGGGCCGCTCACAGCCCGAACCCGACAGCTCACCTCGCAGGCGTCGGTGAGGGGATGTTCCATGCTGCTTTCCGGCAACAAGGGCTCGCGCGGCGCGCATCGCCGCCCATCCACCATGGCTCGTATCGCAGTACTCGCCGGTGTCGCCGGCTCCGCGGTCGCCGTACCGCTCATGGGCGCCACTTCGGCGAGCGCCGCCTCCGTCGGAACCTGGGAGAAGGTCGCCCAGTGCGAGTCCGGCGGCGACTGGCACATCAATACCGGCAACGGCTACTACGGCGGGCTGCAGTTCTCGCAGTCGAGCTGGTCCGCCGCGGGCGGCACCCAGTACGCGTCCCGTGCCGACCTGGCCACCAAGGAGCAGCAGATCGCCACCGCGGAGAAGCTGCTCGACAAGCAGGGGCCGGGTGCCTGGTCCTGCGCCGGCGCGGGCGGCCTGACCGCCGGCGGCCCGGACGCGGACGTGGACACCGCCCGTACCTCCGCCGGCGGCGCCGAGGCGCGCGCCGACCGCAGCGACCGCGCCGCCCGCAGCGACCGCCGGGGCGAGGCCGGGCCGTCCGCGCCGAAGGACGCGTCCGGAGCGCCGGTCAAGAAGGGTGACGGCGAGTACGAGGTCAAGCCCGGTGACACCCTCGGCACGATCGCCGACGCCAAGGGCGTCGAGGGTGGCTGGAAGAAGCTCTACGAGCTCAACAAGGAGATCGTCGACCGCGCCGACCTGATCTTCCCCGGCCAGCGTCTCCACCTGAGCTGACCCGGCCCCCGGCCGGCCAGTGGGCCGACCGGTCCCGGCCGGCCGGCGGATTCAAGGCCCTCAAAGGTCACCTTTACGGGCCTTTGGGGGCCTTTTCGTCTCGGCGGGCGGGCAGAGGACGGCCGAGGATCCGAGGACGGTTAGGCTCATGCCGCAGAGAGGGACTCACCGAGTCCTGCGTCCCAGCGTCAGATCCCAGAAGGAGATGCTCGTGCCGTCGATCGACGTCGTCGTAGCCCGCGAGATCCTCGACTCGCGAGGCAACCCCACGGTCGAGGTCGAGGTCGGCCTCGACGACGGCAGCACGGGTCGTGCCGCCGTCCCCTCCGGTGCCTCCACCGGAGCGTTCGAGGCCCTCGAGCTCCGTGACGGGGACAAGAGCCGCTACGGCGGCAAGGGCGTGGAGAAGGCCGTCCTCGCCGTCATCGAGCAGATCGGCCCGGAGCTGGTCGGCTACGACGCGACCGAGCAGCGGCTGATCGACCAGGCGATGTTCGACCTGGACGCCACCCCTGACAAGTCCTCGCTCGGCGCCAACGCGATCCTCGGCGTCTCCCTCGCCGTCGCGCACGCCGCCGCCGAGGCCTCCGACCTTCCGCTCTTCCGCTACCTCGGCGGACCGAACGCGCACCTGCTGCCGGTCCCGATGATGAACATCCTCAACGGCGGCTCGCACGCCGACTCCAACGTGGACATCCAGGAGTTCATGATCGCGCCCATCGGCGCCGAGTCCTTCTCCGATGCCCTGCGCTGGGGCACCGAGGTCTACCACACCCTGAAGTCCGTGCTGAAGGAGCGGGGCCTGTCCACCGGCCTCGGCGACGAGGGCGGTTTCGCCCCCAACCTGGACTCCAACCGCGAGGCCCTGGACCTGATCGTCGAGGCCATCAAGAAGGCCGGCTACCAGCCGGGCCAGGACATCGCGCTCGCCCTGGACGTCGCCGCCACCGAGTTCTACAAGGACGGCGTCTACGCGTTCGAGGGCAAGACCCGTACCGCCGCCGAGATGACCTCCTACTACGCCGAGCTGGTCGATGCGTACCCGCTGGTCTCCATCGAGGACCCGCTGAACGAGGAGGACTGGGAGGGCTGGAAGACCATCACCGAGCAGCTCGGTGACAAGGTCCAGCTCGTCGGCGACGACCTGTTCGTCACCAACCCGGAGCGCCTGGCCCGCGGCATCGAGAACAACACCGCCAACGCGCTGCTGGTCAAGGTCAACCAGATCGGTTCGCTGACCGAGACCCTCGACGCCGTCGAGCTCGCCCAGCGCAACGGCTTCAAGTGCATGATGTCCCACCGCTCCGGCGAGACCGAGGACGTCACCATCGCCGACCTGGCCGTCGCCACCAACTGCGGCCAGATCAAGACCGGCGCCCCGGCCCGTTCCGAGCGCGTCGCCAAGTACAACCAGCTCCTGCGCATCGAGGAGATCCTCGACGACGCCGCGGTGTACGCCGGCCGCAGCGCCTTCCCGCGCTTCAAGGGCTGACCACCCACGAGCGCCGGGCCCACGGGCGGCACGAGCCCTCGGGCCCATCGCTCCGGCCTTCGTCCGTCCCCGGCCGCGGTCCCGTACCGTGGCCGGGGACGGACGTATCCGACAGCAGGGAGGCGACGTGGGCGCGGACCGGGAGCGGTTCTCCACCGCGACCAGACTCAAGGCGCTCGGCGAGCAGGCCGCCGCCCGGGTCTACCGGGCCCAGGCCCGCAAGGCGCCCCGGCGCAGCCGGCTCACCGGCCGGGCCGCACTGCTCGCGCTGGTCGTCTGCTCACTCGTCGTCGCCCTGGCGTACCCGATGCGGCAGTGGGTCTCCCAGCGTTCGGAGATCGCCGAGCAGCAGCGCGATGCCGAGCAGGCGCGCCGTGCCGTGGAGACGCTGCGCGACGAGAAGGCGCGCTGGCAGGACCCGGCGTTCGTCGAGCGGCAGGCCCGTGAGCATCTGCACTTCCTCAGGCCGGGCGAGACCGGCTACACCGTGGTCGGCGGCGGTTCGTACGACGGCAGCCGGCCGCAGGGCCGGGGCATGGCCGACCGGGCCTGGTACAGCAACCTCTGGGAGGGTGTCGACCGCGTCGACGCCCGCGGCTGACCGCCCTGTCAAGTCCCCCCGTCCGTACCCGACTTCCCCATTCGACCGAAGAGATCTGCGCAGGCATGGACACGCCCCCTCCCCAGACCGATCCCACCCCGCCCACCGACGCCGACATCGAGGCGATCGGCGAGCAACTGGGCCGTGTGCCGCGCGGGTTGCGCGCCATCGCGCACCGCTGCCCGTGCGGGCTGCCCGACGTGGTGGAGACCGCGCCGCGCCTGGAGGACGGCACCCCCTTCCCGACGCTCTACTACCTGACCTGCCCGCGCGCCGCCTCCGCCATCGGCACCCTGGAGGCGGAGGGCGTCATGAAGGACATGAGCGCCCGCCTCGCGGAGGACCCGGAGCTGGCCGCCGCGTACCGCGCCGCGCACGAGGACTACATCCGGCGCCGCGACGCCATCGGGGTGCTGGAGGGCTTCCCCAGCGCGGGCGGCATGCCGGACCGGGTGAAGTGCCTGCACGTCCTGGTCGGCCACTCCCTGGCCGCGGGCCCGGGCGTCAATCCGCTCGGGGACGAGGCCCTCGCGATGCTGCCGGAGTGGTGGCGCAAGGGGCGTTGCGTCTCCTGCCCGTCGGACGCGCGGGAGCACAACGCGTCGGCGCAGGAGCAGAAGGAGGACGGCGTATGACACGGGTCGCCGCGATCGACTGCGGTACGAACTCCATCCGCCTGCTGGTCGCCGATGTCGCCCCGGAAACCGGTGAGTTGAAGGAGCTGGACCGGCGGATGACGATCGTCCGCCTCGGCCAGGGCGTGGACCGCACGGGGCGGCTCGCTCCCGAGGCCCTCGAGCGCACCTTCGCCGCCTGCCGCGAGTACGCGGAGGTGATCGGCGAACTCGGCGCCCACCGCACGCGGTTCGTCGCAACGTCCGCCTCGCGCGACGCCGAGAACCGCGAGGAGTTCGTGCGCGGCGTGGTGGACATCCTGGGCGTGGAGCCCGAGGTGATCAGCGGGGACCAGGAGGCACAGTTCTCCTTCACCGGCGCGACCAAGGAGCTGACGGGCCGGGACCATGTCGAGAAGCCGTATTTGGTCGTCGACATCGGCGGCGGCTCGACGGAGTTCGTCGTCGGCGACGTCTCCGTACGGGCGGCACGCTCCGTCGACATCGGCTGTGTCCGCATGACGGAGCGTCACCTCGTACGGGACGGGCAGGTGACCGACCCTCCTGAGTCCGGCCGGATCGACGCCGTCAGGGCGGACATCGAGGCGGCCCTGGACCTCGCCGAGGAGACCGTGCCGCTGTCCGAGGCCCGCACGCTCGTGGGGCTGGCCGGATCCGTCACCACGGTCGCGGGCATCGCCCTCGGGCTGCCGGCCTACGACTCGGAGGCGATCCACCACGCGCGGGTCTCCGTGGACCGGGTCCGGGAGATCACCGGGAACCTCCTGTCCTCGACGCACGAGGAGCGGGCCGCGATCCCCGTCATGCACCCAGGACGGGTGGACGTGATCGCCGCCGGGGCCCTCGTACTGCTCTCGATCATGGAACGGACCGGAGCGCGGGAGGTCGTCGTCAGCGAGCACGACATCCTGGACGGCATCGCGTTCCACACGGCACTCGACGCGCGGTAGGAGGCGGGGGCCGTTACAGGTGGCGGGAGACGTTCCGCCGGTCGCCCACCTTGACGACGAGGATGACGAGTTCACCGTCGTTGATCTGATACGCGACCCGGTAGTTGCCGACTCGGAGCCGGTAGAGCCCCGAGGGGCCGGTGAGCTTCTTGACGTCGGCGTCCTCGCGTACGGATCGTCGCCCAGCGCTGTCAGTGCGGTCAGGATGCGCATGGCTTCGAGTCGGCTGATGGCCCGGACCTGCCGCTGTGCTGCCGTGGTGAACCGGAACGCGTACTTCACGCAGCGCCTTCACTGTGCTCGCTGAACAGATCCGCCAGCAGCTCGGCCATGGAAGTGGTGGGTTCGCCGTCGGCCAGAACTGCTTCCGCCTCGCGGGCCAGCATCACGTCGGCTCGTAAAAGTCGGGTTCGTGAGCCGTCCTCCACGGCATCGCATGGAGCCTGGCCTGAGGCACGATCGCGGGGCGGAGCGGGGGCGACGGTCGCGTGTCCGGCGCTATGCGCCCTCTCCGTCGTCATCGGTGGCGCCGAGCCGATGGGCCAGGACATACGCGACGCGCACGTCCCGGTAGATCTCCGCGGTTCTCACGGGCGCGGGGAGGTTGCTGCGGCGGGCGCGGGAGATCCCCGGCCGGCCGGAGGAGCCGGAGAAGCGGACGTCCGTGCGCGGCGCGGCGCGGAAGCGCAGCCGGGCCGCGGCCACGACGGCGTCGATCTCGATCTCCGGCGGACCGGTGGCGGGGGCGGCGGACTCCGCGTTTCAGGGCGGCCGGTCGTCGGATCTGCGCTCCCCCTCCCGTCGGCGCACCGGCCGGCGGGTCTTCTTGCCGTCGCGCTCGGTGTTGCGGCGGGCACTCTTGCGCCTGACTCCTTCGCGGGCCTCGCCGGCCGCGCCCTCCGCCGTCCTGCCCGCGCTCTTCCCGACGCCTTCGGCGGTCCTCCCGGCACTCTCGCCGACCTCCTCGGCAGTCTCCCCGACGTCCTCGACCGTCTCCCCGACATCCTCGACCGCCTTCCCGGCGCTTCCGCCGACGTCTTCAACGGTCTTTCCGGCGCTTCCGCCGACGTCTTCAACGGTCTTTCCGGCGCTTCCGCCGACGTCCTCGACGGTCTTTCCGGCGCTTTCCCCGACGTCCTCGACGGTCTTCCCGGTGCTCTTGCCGAGGCTCTCGACCGCCTCTCCGGCGTGGTCGCCGACGTCCTCGAGGGCCTTCCCCGCCCCGCTTCCCAGCTCGCCCACGGCCCGGCCCGCGCCGCTTCCCACTTCCTCCAGCCCGGCTCCGAGGCTGGAGGCGAGCTGCTCCAGGATCTGCGGATTGCGGTCGATCGTCGTCAGTACCCGGCCGACGATCGCCGCGACGTTCTGAAGCCGGACCTTGAGCAGGGCCTGGGCCTCGACGCCCTTGATGTCCAGATGCAGGCCGCCCAGCGACACATCCGCTCCCACGCTGAGCTTGAGCAGGTCGAGCACATCTGCCTGGAGCGACACCCGTGCGCGGAGATCCTCGACGTCCAGCGTGATCTCGTCGACCTTGACCACCGGGACGTCGAGGAGGACGTCCGGATCGGCGGACGGCCCGGAGATCTGCCCGTCGGTGTCCTCGCCGTCGTCCTCGTCGTCCTCGTCGAAGAGCTCGTCGGGGGCGAACTCGTCCTCTTCCTCGGTGTTCCTGGCGTCGTTGTCGCCCATGCGGACCGCCTCTGAACGTGCTCATGGATCCTGATAGTTCAGTGCTTTTCACGATAGGGCGATACATCCGACCATGCTCAGCGGCCGACTGCGGCAGCGGCAGGGCCCGTGGTGGAGCGGGGAGAAGGGCTTGTATCGGGGGCGTTCGGGCCCGGAAAGCGGCCCGTGGCGCCCAGGGGCGGACCCTCCCCGAAGAAAGTTCGTGAAACTCTTCACATGAAAAAGTGCCTCGTGGGACCCGGGCGGGCGGCGTAAGCGCCGGATAAGCGGCCCACCCGAGCGTGATCCCGCTCAGGCATGCTGTTTCCGTGGCGTTGCGGCCCGGTGTCCGGGGCCCGGCCGGAGTCGCACGACTGTGCACAAGGCCAGTTCAGGGGCGCCCTCAACGGCCTTGCCCGGCAAGGAGTTCCCTGTCGGCGTCATGGTCTCGGTCACCGCGGCGGGGCAGTGTAGCAGAAGGTGCAAGGGTGCTTGTGAAGGGGCTCACGAGCACCCCCCATTGGGGTGCTGGATACTCGAAACATGAGCACCACGGAGCGCCCCAGGATCCTCGTTGTAGGCGGTGGGTACGTAGGCCTGTACGCAGCGCGCCGCATCATGAAGAAGATGCGGTACGGCGAGGCGACCGTCACGGTCGTCGACCCGCGGTCGTACATGACGTACCAGCCCTTCCTCCCTGAAGCTGCCGCCGGCAGCATCTCCCCTCGTCACGTCGTCGTCCCGCTGCGGCGTGTGCTCCCCAAGGCGGAGGTCCTCACCGGCCGCGTCACCACGATCGATCAGGACCGCAAGGTCGCGACGATCGCTCCGATCGTCGGTGAGGCCTACGAGCTGCCGTTCGACTACCTGATCGTCGCGCTCGGCGCCGTCTCCCGCACCTTCCCGATCCCCGGCCTCGCCGAGCAGGGCATCGGTATGAAGGGTGTGGAGGAGGCCATCGGCCTGCGCAACCACGTCCTCGAGCAGCTCGACAAGGCCGACTCGACGACCGATGAGAACGTCCGCCGCAAGGCCCTGACGTTCGTCTTCGTGGGCGGCGGCTTCGCCGGTGCGGAGACCATCGGCGAGGTCGAGGACATGGCGCGGGACGCGGCGAAGTACTACACGAACGTGAAGCGCGAGGACATGCGCTTCGTTCTTGTCGACGCCGCCGACAAGATCCTCCCCGAGGTCGGGCCCGAGCTCGGCCGCTGGGGCCTGGAGCACCTCCAGAAGCGCGGTGTCGAGGTCTACCTCAACACCTCCATGAACTCCTGCATCGACGGCCACGTGGTGCTGGCCAACGGGCTCGAGGTCGACTCCAACACCATCGTGTGGACCGCGGGCGTCAAGCCCAACCCGGCGCTCTCCCGCTTCGGTCTGCCGCTGGGGCCGCGCGGTCACGTGGACACCGCGCCCACCCTGCAGGTCAAGGGCACGGACTACATCTGGGCCGCGGGCGACAACGCCCAGGTGCCCGACCTCGCCGCCGGCGAGGGCAAGTGGTGCCCCCCGAACGCCCAGCACGCGCTGCGCCAGGCCAGGATCCTCGGCGACAACGTGATCTCCGGCATGCGGGGCTTCCCGCAGCAGGACTACAAGCACGCCAACAAGGGCGCGGTCGCCGGGCTCGGCCTCCACAAGGGCGTCGCGATGATCGTCATCGGCAAGGTGAAGATCAAGCTCCGCGGCCGCCTCGCCTGGTACATGCACCGTGGCTACCACGGCCTGGCCGTGCCGACCTGGAACCGGAAGATCCGGGTCTTCGCCGACTGGGCGCTGGCCATGTTCCTCAAGCGCGAGGTCGTCTCGCTCGGCGCGATGGAGAACCCCCGCGAGGAGTTCTACGAGGCCGCCCGCCCCGTCGCCGCGAGCACGGTGCCGCCCGCAGGATCCGAGCAGGCCAAGGCCGGTTCGGAGAAGGCCAAGGCCGGCTGATCCGAGACGGCGGCCGGCACCGGCCGCCGTCCGCACTGCACGCCTGACAGGGCGCCCGCCATCCGTGGTGCGGGCGCCCTTTCGGGTGTTTTCGGCGTTCCGGCGCGGCGCCCGGTACCCGACGGCATATGGATATCGGCGGGTTTTTTACCGTTCGCTTACGTGACAACAGGACTGCGAAGGGTGTCTGTTCGGTTGACGTAGGCGAAGGTGAAGTCCCCTCGGTCCCGCCGCATGGAGGTGTACGACATGGCCGATGCCGCGCCGCGGCTCACCGCTCTTGCCGAGGAACTCCTGGGCGCCCCGCTCCCCGTCCGCATCCGCACCTGGGACGGCACAGAGGCGGGCCCGCCCGGTGCCCCCACACTTGTCGTACGCCATCGCCGCGCCCTGCGCCGCCTCCTGTGGCAGCCGGGCGAACTCGGGCTCGTCAGGGCTTGGGTCGCCGGTGAGATCGCGATCGACGGGGACCTGTACGAGACGCTGGACCGGCTCGCCGGACTGTTCTGGGAGCGAAGTCCGGCCGGTGGCAAGGCCCGTGGAGCCCTCGCCGCAGCCGCCGCCCTCCGCGACCCCGCCCTGCGCGCCGCGGCAGCCGATCTGATCTCCCTCGCCGGGCCGGGCCTCCCGCCCGTCCCGCCGCGCGAGGAAATGCGCCGCCGCCGCGGCATGCTGCACAGCCAGCGCCGCGACAAGGCCGCCATCAGCCACCACTACGACGTCGGCAACGACTTCTACGAGCGCGTGCTCGGCCCGTCCATGGTCTACTCCTGCGCCTACTGGGAGGAGGGCTCGACCCTTGAGGAGGCCCAGAGCGCCAAGCTCGACCTGGTCTGCCGCAAGCTCGGCCTCGGGCAGGACGACCGTCTGCTCGACGTCGGCTGCGGCTGGGGCTCGATGGTGCTGCACGCCGCGCGCGAGTACGGCGTGCGGGCCACCGGCATCACTCTCTCCGCGGAGCAGGCCACGTACGCCCGCAAGCGCATCGCCGAAGAGGGCCTGACCGACCGGGTCGAGATCCGCGTCCAGGACTACCGCACCGTGAACGACGGCCCCTACGACGCGATCTCCTCGATCGGCATGGCCGAGCACGTCGGCTCCGCCCGGTACCTGGAGTACGCGATGAGCCTGCACGCCCTGCTGAAGCCCGGCGGGCGGCTGCTCAACCACCAGATCGGGCGGCGCCCGATGGCGAACGAGGAGAGCTACCACGTCGACGCGTTCATCGACCGGTACGTCTTCCCGGACGGGGAGCTGGCCCCGGTCGGCCGGACCGTCTCGCTGCTGGAGGAGGCCGGCTTCGAGGTGCGCGACGTGGAATCCCTGCGCGAGCACTACGCGCTGACGCTGCGGGGGTGGGTGGAGAACCTCGAGACGCACTGGACCGACGCCGTGCGCCTCACCTCGCCGGGCCGGGCCCGCGTCTGGAAGCTCTACATGGCCGCCTCCGCGCTCTCCTTCGAGCGCAACCGGATCGGCGTCAACCAGGTCCTCGCGGTCCGTACGCCCGAGTCCGGCACGTCCGGCATGCGGCTCAGAACGCGGGACTGGCGCGCCTGACCCCGCCTGAGAACGGCGCCGGGGGGGGGGGGGGGGCCCCCGCGGGCGCGCCGCGGGGGCGGGGGGGGGGGGGGGGGGCTGGGGGGGGGGGGGGGGGGGGGGGGGGGGGGCGCCCGGCGCGCCCCGCGG